>CAYPWY010000017.1:0-45154 GCA_964414835.1 uncultured Butyrivibrio sp.
CTCCATTAAATCCCGTAATGGTATACGTTTGACTTGAAGTGCTACAAGAAACTGTTTTTGTAGTTCCCGTTGGTGATGTAACATAGAGTGTAAAGGAATCACTTCCACTACTTACTCTGCAATAGACAGTCACAGATGTAATACTCTGTGTAGAACCGAGACAAGAGCCGGAAGATAGAGATGAAGTTGCCTTTTTCCCTGTCAAAGAGTTAAGCTTCGTAGTAATTTTGCTAAAGTAACTCGTTCCACTTGTGGCTGTGATTACTGCTTCCTGACCAGCCTGTGAAGATGCCTCCGCTGCCGATACAGGCATTGCAAACATAGTACACAATAAGGTAAGTACCAAAAGCAAAGATAGTTTTTTCTTCATAGAATTGTCCTCCTTAAATAATTATCTTAATATTTTATATATTTATCGGCAAATTTTCTTAGATTATTTATAGCAATGTGCGCTATTCACTTTTTAGTTTCAATTCATCTATCAATTTCTGTATTCTTTCCCTTGTTTCTGCCGTAATGCGCTCTATTTCCTCCTCTGTATGGGTGTAATAAAATGACGGCGGGAATAACTCCCAACAACTACCTCCCACGTAATGCCACCAGTTGTCCATTGACAACAGGATTCATAAAAGCAAAAATTATAAGTACCTTGAGCTGTGTTTTAATAAGTTCACCGTTTGCTTTTCCGAAACGCACCTTTTCATATATTTCACGAACACATGCCTTGATTATTCGTATACCGGATATATCTTCCTGCATAATTTCGTTGATTGAATCAAGCCGCTCCTGTAATTTAGAGAACAAAGGACCCGCCTTTGCAAGACAGAATGCAAGACATCCCACAATAAACGGAAAAGCACACAACACAACCAAGCCGAAATCACGGTTCAGCCTGAACATACAGAACATACTTCCGAAGGTAAGCAGACTGGTTCGTATCATACCACGTACAAACTGGGCCACAAAGTTCTGTACCTGTGTAATATCGTTTGTAACTCTTGTAACCAGAGAACCCGTTCCGAATTTGTCAATCTGGGGAAAAGAAAAAGTCATTATATTACGGAAACAATCCTTACGTATTTCATTTCCGATGTTCTGTGATGACATATGCACGAACACATTGTTTAACGAGCCACACAAACCACCGAAAATAACAAGACCTATCATACGGATTCCCATTTGCCAGATTAAATTTAAGTTACCTATTCCGTTATTGCTGATACCAAGGACACCGTCATCCACAATTGTACTCATCATTCCCGGCTGGATTAAGTCCATCAGTACCTCGCCTATCATAAACAGTGCGGCGATAATGGCAAGATGTAAATATGGTTTTATGTATTTCCACATAAATGTATTTTCCTCCAATTATGTATTATTAAAGCTGTATTATTTAATATGATGTTTATACTTATGATGTTCACACGGTCCGTGTTTTTCCCTGACATTTCCATAGTTAGCCGCCCAGTCCACATTAAGCCTTTCAAGCAATGTCAGCAGCATATCCTTGTCATCCTCTGAAAGACAGGAAAACATTTTCTGATGTCGTATGTTACGCTGTCCTGCGGCTTCCTCTGCCAGAATTTTCCCTTCCTCCGTAAGCTTTATATCCGTTGTTCTGTGGTCTTTTTCACTGGGCATACGTGTTATGAATCCGGCGTTTTCCAATTTTGCTATGACCTCGCTGGCTGAGCCGGGCTGGATCCCCAGCCGCTTTGTAAGTTCCCTTTGTGTTATACTTCCTGTCTGATTAATGATAATCAGTATGCGGCTCTGGCTGCCTCTGCCTTCGTATAAAGTACGCATTGTATGACTCAAGTCCCTCAAATTGATTATAAGTTTATCATTGATGTCAACAGCATTATTGTAGGCATCGCACAGAGCTTTATGCAGTTCATATTCTCTATGTTTTTTCATACCGATACTCCTTATAAAATATTATGGTACCTTGATATTATATTTTACCTTTCAAAAAATGTCAAGGTACCAACATTTTATGAAAAACTAGCCTTTTCCCACTGTTTATGATACAATGACATAAAATTAAAAGATTTTATCTAAAGGCGGACTTTACTATGGCTTTTGACGGAATAACCATACATGCTCTTACCTATGAACTTAAAACAAAGCTTATCGGCGGAAGAATAAATAAGATTGCCCAGACAGAAAAAGACGAGCTTTTTATAACCGTAAAATCACCCGGAGGTCAGTACAAGCTGCTTATATGCGCTAATCCAAGCCTTCCGCTGGTGTATCTTACTGATACCAATAAACAGGCACCGCTTACTGCGCCGGGATTTTGTATGCTTTTGCGTAAGCATATCAATAATGGGCGAATTGTTGACATTTCACAGCCGGGGCTTGAGCGTATAATTGATTTTAAAATTGAACATCTCGATGAATTGGGCGATTTGTGCACAAAGCACCTTATTGTTGAACTTATGGGAAAACACAGCAATATTATTTTTGTTGATAATAACAGCCGGATTATCGACAGTATAAAGAGAATCAATGCAGGTGTAAGCTCGGTCAGGGAAGTTTTGCCGGGGTACGAATATTTCATACCTAACACCGGTAATAAATCAGACCCACTTGAAGCGGACAGGGCGCAGTTTATTGAAAAAGTGTGCTCGTCTCCTTATGCCGCTGCCAAGGCGGTTTATACAAGCTACACAGGCATCAGTCCGCAGTTTGCTGAGGAAGTATGCCACGAAGCAGGCATTGACTCAGCACTTTCAGCAACAAGTCTTAATGAAGCCGAGCAGTTTCATCTTGCCGGAACATTTGTTAACATGATGGATGACATCAGAAATAACCAATATGATTTCAATATTATATATGACAATAATATCCCAAAGGAGTTTATGGTCATAAAGCCATCAATGTATACCGGCATGGATATTGCTTCATTTGAAAGTCCAAGTACAATGCTTGAAAAATATTACGCCGACAAGAATCTTGTTACACGTATTCACCAGCGCTCCGCTGATTTGCGTCAGGTTGTATCCACTGCTCTTGAGCGCAATTATAAAAAATATGACCTGCAGCTTAAACAGCTTAAGGACACCGAAAAGCAGGACAAATACCGCATATACGGAGAACTCTTAAATACTTACGGCTACAATATTCCCGATGGCGCCGAATCCTTTGAAGCACTTAACTATTACGACAACCAAACCGTTACAATACCTCTGGACAGTGAACTGTCTGTCAGAGAAAACAGCAACAAATATTTTTCCAAATACAACAAACTGAAAAGAACATATGAAGCATTGTCCTCTCTCATAATCGAAACACGCAATGAGATTGCGCATCTGGAATCGGTGGCAACCGCCATAGATATTGCCGCTTCATATGATGATTTACTTCAGATAAAAGAAGAACTGGTCAGTTACGGCTTTATCAAGTCTCACTATACAGGTAAAAAAGGCCGCCCTGAGCGTTCCAAAAGCAAGCCTTGGCATTATCTTTCTTCTGACGGCTTCCACATATACGTCGGTAAAAATAACCTTCAAAACGAAGAACTTACCTTTAAGTTTGCTTCCGGAAATGACTGGTGGTTTCACGCCAAGGAAATGCCCGGCTCCCATGTAATTGTAAAATGCGACAACCGTCAGCTTACTGACATCACCTATGAAGAAGCTGCCGCATTGGCAGCATACTACTCCAAGGGACGTTCTCAGGAAAAAGTTGAAATAGATTATGTACAGCGCAAGCATCTTAAAAAAGTCACCGGCGCCGCTCCAGGATTTGTAATATATCATACTAATTATTCCATGAATATTGCTCCATCAGCAAATCTTAAGGAATTGCCGTAACGCCGAGGCAGCTTTGTTTCCATAACATAATAATGCATATTCAGATTTAATAAATGCGAAAACCCCAAAACATTACCGTTTCGGGGTTTTCTTAATGAAAGGATAAAAAATTATGAAAAATTACATCTTATAAACTATTATAAAGCTCTTCGTACTTAGATGCCGAACTTCCCCATGAGAAGTCTGTAAGCATACCTCTGTCAACTATTTTATTCCATTCTCTTTTCTTATTATAGAAAATATTTTTGGCATAATTGACAATACCAAGCATCTCATGTGCATTGTAATTGGCAAAAGAGAATCCTGTTCCCGTTCCCTCATACTCATTGTACGGCTGCACTGTGTCCTTAAGACCGCCTGTTTCTCTTACAATCGGTACGGTTCCGTATCTAAGGCTCATAAGCTGGCTCAAACCGCAAGGCTCAAACAGGGATGGCATAAGGAATGCATCACAGGACGCATATACCTTATGGGACATATCCTCCGAATAATATATATTGGCGGACACTCTGTTATTGTACTTCCAGTCAAAATGCCTGAACATATTTTCGTAGCGCTCCTCACCTGTTCCAAGCACCACAAGCTGTACATCCTCTGCACACAGCTCATCCATAACATATGCTATAAGGTCAAAGCCTTTCTGGTCCGTAAGTCTTGAGACAATACCAATCATAAACCTCTTAGCATCAACGTCAAGACCAAGCTCCTTCTGAAGCGCAAGCTTATTTTTAACCTTCTCCTTACGGAAAGTTACCTGATTATAGTTCTGTACGATTCTTGTATCTGTCTCCGGATTAAATTCATCATAATCAATTCCGTTAACAATTCCCCACAAATCATTGGAGCGGGCTCGCATAAGCCCATCCAGTTTCTCACCGTAGAAGCCTGTCTTAATCTCCTCCGCATAACTTGAACTTACGGTTGTCACCTTGTCCGCATACACAATTCCACCCTTAAGATAGTTGGCATCACCGAATGCCTCAAGCTTATCAGCGGTAAAATATGAATCAGGAAGTCCTGTTATATCCTTAACCGATTTCAAGTCCCATATGCCTTGGAACTTAAGATTATGAATAGTAATAATAGACTTCATATCCCTGAAAAATTCTCCCTCGTGGAATCTTTCTTTCATGTATACAGGAATCAATCCTGTCTGCCAGTCATGGCAATGAATAATATCCGGTCTGAAATTAATAAGCGGCAATGCTGACAACGATGCTTTACTGAAAAACGCAAACTTCTCAATATCCTCATGAATATATCCATATGGCTTAAATCCATTAAAATAATACTCATTATCAATAAAATAGAAATGAACGCCATCATATTCCATCTCAAGTATTCCTACATACTGGCTTCTCCATGCCAAGTCCATGTAAAAACTGGTTATAAAACGCATCTGTTCTTTGTATTTCTGCGGAATACACTTATAGTTAGGAATCATAACCCTTACATCATACTTACTCTTGTCAAAGTACTTAGGTAAAGTTCCCGCTACGTCTGCCAGGCCCCCTGTCTTAATAAATGGTACTGCTTCAGAAGCAATAAATAATACGTTCTTCATCTGACCTACCTCCATGGCAAAATATATATGTATATAATAACATATTTTCCAGATAAATAAAACATATTTTTGTATAAATTTACAATGAATCGGTATTTTCAGCGTAGCTTGTACTCTAACCTGATTTTATCAGCAATCAACGCAATAAATTCCGAATTGGTAGGCTTCCCTTTCCCGTTGCTTACAGTATACCCGAAAAGGGAATCTATAGTGTCTATCTTACCTCTGCTCCATGCTACCTCAATGGCGTGTCGTATTGCACGTTCCACACGGCTTGACGTAGTCTGGTATTTCTTGGCTATTGTAGGATAAAGAACTTTAGTTATGCAGTTAAGCATATCCATATCCTCCACTGCCATCATTATGGCATCCCTAAGGTACTGATATCCTTTAATGTGAGCCGGAATCCCTATATCATGAATTATCTCTGTGACATCCGACTCAAGGCTGATTTTAACATCCTCCTGCTTGCTGCGTGTACTGTTTTTAACGTTTTTGTTGACTGCCGGATGTCTTCCCATATTGGTACGGACATATTTTATTCTGTTGAGAAGAGTATTATTATCAAAAGGCTTCATTATATAATAATTCGCCCCAAGATTAAAGGCATCCTCTGTGATGCCTTCCTGTCCTACCGCCGTTATAACTATAAATGCCGGCTTCTTTCTGATTTCGGTATCCTGATTAGCTTTTTCCATTACTGTGAGTCCGTCCAATTTCGGCATTATAATGTCCAAAAGGACAACATCCGGTTCCTTTTCCTTAATGACACCAAGTATTTCCTCCCCATTGCGGGCTTTGCCCACCACCTGAATCTCATCGTCTGTATGAAGAATATCGTCAAGCAGCTGTAAAATTCTGTCATTATCATCGGCAATTGCGCATGTCAATTTCCCCATATAAAATAACCTCCTATTAATAATACTTTGCTGATTTTATAGGGTAATTATATACAAAAGTGGTATTTTCTGCAATATAATGTCACCGCAAAAACATTCGTGTTTTGACTTTTTTCG
Organism: uncultured Butyrivibrio sp.; assembly: GCA_964414835.1. Classification (GTDB taxonomy): domain Bacteria; phylum Bacillota; class Clostridia; order Lachnospirales; family Lachnospiraceae; genus Eshraghiella. The sequence continues at coordinate 6,399 of CAYPWY010000017.1, forward strand.
ACAGCCATATATAACACATATTTTTTTATGTTAACGAAATATTTTTTCTTGATTTTGTATAGGAGATGTGTTATTATACTACGGTACGCGGATGTGGCGGAATGGCAGACGCAGCAGACTCAAAATCTGCCGGTGGTGACATCGTGCGGGTTCAAGTCCCGCCATCCGCATTATATTAAAAAAGCCTTGGTTTCCAAGGCTTTTTTTGTCAGAACAACAGGATATTATCCTCTCAGAAGCAACAGGCGTACCTTATCCCTGTGGTCAGGTTTTACAAGATAATATACGAAGCTTTCAATAACTTTATATTTATCAAAACCTCTGCCGTCCAATTTGTAATTGCAGAAGCCTGCATCATAATACCTTCCGTATAAATCGTCAGCAGAAATAAAAGAACGATTTTCCGCAATCTGATAGAAATCACGTCGTATATTGCTGCATTTTTCAAAGTCCAGTTCAGAAAATTCCAACTGGCATCTGCCCACCGCCTCATAATGGGCTTTTCTTCTGGGGCAATTGTCCGCACAATAATGATTCGCTATCAATTCTATCTTCTTCTTGTGATTCATTCCGAATAATATGTCAGTATTATTCATTGCAGAATCCAGTACCACCAGCTTATAATCCTTTTCAAGCTCCTGATTTACTGAATTTAAATCATTAAGACATTTGGTTGTGGATGATATCAGTGAATATCCGGGGTAAACCCGCCTTATAAAATCTTCTATCAAAGGAGAATTTACAATAACTTCATTCCGACCGTTATCTCCCATCTCCATGCATAGATTACAATATGTATCCAGCAAATGAACCTTCTCCAATAACGGATTGGTAAATGTATAGCGCACGGCAATATTGCGTCTGTTATATTCTTCAATGACATATTCCATTTCCCGTTTTGTACAGCTTCCGAGAATTACTCTTCCTCCATTCCAGATACTGCCGGGAAAACAGCCATAAACAGCGCCTATTCTTATATTTTCATAAAATAAATCCGACTCTTCTTTCATTATATCGGCCAGAAGCGTCAGCAGCCGGAAATTTTCGTAAAAGCCCGGCAGAAAAAAATTAATCATATCCATACTTTTCATTAATTATACAGAACAAGTCCCTCAGGGATTAAGGGACTTAAAAGTTAATGCGGACTTGTCCGCCTTGTTCTGTGCTGTCAAAATTTCCTGTATTGTGGTATTCACCGTATGGTCAATAGTATTTTTTATTGCCCCACAGGTTCTGCTTCTTCAAATCAAGGTATTCACCGTATGCTTTTTCCAAAATCTGCCTTTCATTGGTAAACTTCAGAAGATGAAACGCCTCGTGATATTTGTAATATCCTGAGTCCTCAAAAAATTCCTCACGCTGTGGCTTGCTGTAATAGCTGTCAGCCATCATCAAATACCAATGCACCTCTTTGTCCACCACATCATCAGGAACGTTGAAAGTGTACTGGCTTTTGCCAATATACTTTATTATTGCCGGATTGACACCTGCTTCCTCTCTTACTTCGCGTAATGCAGTTTCCTTGTATTCCTCACCGGATTCAACGGTTCCCTTTGGCAATACCCATCCTTCATACTTATTCTTATAATTCTTATAAAGAAGAAGTATTTTCCCTCGAAAAATTACCACACCGCCACAGCTCGTTGCCTCAATCATTGCAAAGCCTCCTGTCCGGTGTGTCATAATTGACTTAAAAATAGTATACAACCAATCATAAAATATAGCAAATAAATTTTATCTGGAATAATAATAATCGTAAATCTTTTTGGCGGCTTCGGCTCCGCTCTGGGTTCTCTGGTCTCCGCCTTCAATAAGCACCGTCACTGATATCTCAGGCTCTTCCACCGGAGAAAAGCTCACAAAAAATGAATGCTCATACCCTTGGGTTCCGTACTGTGCAGTTCCCGATTTGCCCGCCACCTGATAAGTCTCACCGTCAAAAAGCCAGTCAAAGCTTGTGGTCACTACAGCCGCCATATTCTCTTTAAGCACAGCCGCCTCTTCCTGTGTCATGAGACTGCCGTACTCTTCCGTCTTGAAGCTTTTTATGGTCACGCCATTGACGCTTTCTACCTTATTCATTAAATAAGGAACCATCAAAACTCCATCGTTGGCAACGGCATTACCAATCATGGCAAGATGCATGGGCGTTATCAGCGTCTGTCCCTGACCGAATGCTGTCTGGGCAATATCCCATTCACTGCTCTGTTCATCAAGTACAAACTGACTTTTGTTATATTCCATAGAGAGCGGCAGTTCTGAATTAAACAACAAATCCTCAGCCGTTTTCCTGTAACTGCCAATATTAAGAGACAGCCCCATATTGATGAAGGAAGTATTGCATGAATTGGCAAAGGACATCAAAGTATCCTGCACTCCGTGGGCAACCTGATGTGAACAGCTTATGGATTTGCCTGCAACATCAATGCTGCTGGTACACTCATAAGAATAATCCTTGTAGCTGTCAGGATTCTCCCTTATATACTCAAGCAATGTAACTATTTTAAAGGTTGACCCCGGCGGATACAAGCCCTGGGTAGCCCTGTTTACAAGAACGGAATCACTGTTTTCTCCTGTAATTTCACTCCACTGCGCCTCAAGGGTATTAGGATTAAAATCAGGCTTACTGACCATTGCAAGTATTTTGCCTGTTGACGGTTCCGTCACTATGACTGCACCTCTGTCACTTCCCAGCGCATCATATGCAGCCTGCTGAAGTCCTGCATCAAGTGTTGTTATAACATTATCTCCCTGATTTTTCTGTCCTGACAAATCATTGGTAATCTGTTCAAAAAAATTCTGGTTGGTGGTAAGCATATAGTAACCGGCATTGGCTTCAAGACCATATCCGCCGTTATTTATATAACCGACAATATGTGCAAAAAGATTATTGTAAGGATAATATCTTACGTCGTTTCCCTCTTCATCTGTTATGGTTGTGGCTATAACATTGCCATCGGCGCTTATAACCGAACCTCTCGTAATTTTCTCGGCAAGAATGCTCTGTCTTTTATTATAGGAGTTGTTTATAACCTCATCAGCCTTAACCACATTAAAATATATCATATAGCCTATCAGCCCCAGAAAAACTCCAAGGAAAATATAGGTTGACACCAATATACTTCTGTTGGCAGGATTACGCTTTTTTCGCGTTTTCTTTGGCATGTCTGTCTTCTCCGGCACTTCTGTCTTCTGTCTCATCGCCTTCATTCTCCTTTACAAGTATGAACACTGCCTGTACTATGGCAAACATAAGTATCGAGCACAAAATCGAACTTCCTCCGTAGCTTACAAACGGAAGTGTTACTCCTGTTGACGGTATAAATTTGGTTACTCCTCCGATAGTAAGAAAACATTGGAATATATACAATGTGGCAAATCCCACGGCAACCAGCTTATAAAAAATATCCCTGCTTCTTGTTGCAACACGCATCATAGCCATAAAACAGCTGAAACACACAAGTATTACACAGATAGCAAACACCATGCCGAACTCTTCCGATATGGCCGCAAAAACAAAATCCTTGACGGCAACCGGTATTTTTTCGGGAAGCCCCTGATAAAGTCCCATTCCAAACAGCCCGCCTGTTCCTATGGCAAAAAGTGACTGCGTAATCTGGTAGCCTCCGCCGTCTATAATGCTCCACGGGTCAAGCCATGCCGAAACCCTGACACGCACATGGGAAAATGTCTTGTAGGCAAACACCGCCGCTCCGCTTCCGCATAAAAGTCCTGCCAGAAGATAACGGATTTTACCTGTTCCCACATAAATCATAACTACATATACCATAAAAAATATAAGTGCAGTACCCAAGTCATTGGAAGCTACAAGTATAAGCACATGAACTGCCGCTATCACCGCCGATATTACTACATTCTTAAATTCTTTGGCTTTCCACAGCGCAGCCGCAGCAAACAGCACATATATCAATTTTACAAACTCTGAGGGCTGAAATGAAAAACCTGCTATATCAATGGATATATTGGCTCCCCATGTTGTTTTGCCCAGCACAAGAGTTACTGCCAACAGCATGATTCCGATTACCGCATAGACATATCTTAGCTTGATAAGCAGCCGCCTTTTCCGCATAAGCCGCGGCACAAAAAATCCCACGACTGTACCCACAAGAACAATCAAAAACTGCTTAAATGCGCTGGATGGCGCAAGCCGCTCTACCATAACAAATCCCAGCATCATCAGCATTGCCATATTATTGACAATCTGCCTTGAACTGTCAGGATATATAAGACGATACAACACGATAAACAACAGCAGATATATAAATTCCAGCAAAAAGAATACCAGCGTATTTACCGACCATCTGAAGCACATACATATTACGGAACATATTGTAAAAATTATAAACATCAGTACATTCTGGGTAATACACCTGCGCTTTAATCTGACCATATCATGTGTTTTGGCTATGCTGAAACACATATAGGTGTAAAACAGCATCAAAAAAATCAATATATATTTGGACAGATTGATAAGTATCGTTGCCATTATCACTCAACTCCTCTTGTAAAATGCCCTCTTGTAAACTCCGCACTGACAGCAGTATTTCCGGAGCTTATAATCTCCCTTACAGTGCTACTGCTTTCATCACAAAAAGCAAAGCTTATATATTCCGGCGAAATACCGTTAATATCGTTCTCTCTGTCTATAAGACACAGCGGAACGCTGTTATATATCACATTATAACAATGACGGCAGCATGCCAGATATGTCATATTTGTGTTTTTCCTGTCTTTAAACGTTCCGAATGACGAATCAGGTTTATGGCATTTGGCACATGTCCTGTCAATACAGTTAGCAGTAACCATAAGCGGTATTTTACCATAAACCAACAGTTCGCCGCTTTTTATGTCAAGATGCCGCAGTTCGCCCATGTTAAGCTCAACGGGATACACAATATCATCAAAGCCTTCTGAATAAAGCACATCTGCCGCCTGATTATTATATGCGTAAACCGTATAGTCTGCCACATATTTTCCCTGAAATCCCCTGTGTCTGATATATTCATACTCAGCCATATTGCGTATAAGAACCCCGTCAAAATCAAGCTCCAGCAGACTGTCCAATAAATTCTCCTCCGTAAGTCCGTTATATCCTCTTCTGAAAACTCTTGGCATAGCAAAATAACACTGAATATGTCTGTCAATGCATTTTTTCCTGACTTCCCGCATCTCCTCCGGTGTCATAATTTCGCTTTCAAGATATATCCTGTGTATATTCTCCTCCGTTGCCGCAGCAGCCTGCTCATAGGTCATTACTCTGATTGTTACAAGCGGCGAATGACAGGCTTCTTTTGACTTCACATTCTTCTTATCTAGGTCCTCCGGTACAAAAGCGGTTCTCCGATATGGCAGAAAAATCCGGTCAAGAAGCAGCTCCACCGCCTTGCGTCTCAACTCGTTAAGACTTCTGTTGGGTATAAAAATACCCTCATCCATATCCACATCAACGGTTCCGGCTTCAAATGGTGTTGTTCCAAGCTTTGTTAATTGCTTGACAATGTCCTCCCTGTTCATAGGACGGTTCTGCGCCTCAGTAACCATATCTCCTGTTACGGTGACGGACACCCCCTGGGATTCAATTGTAAGTATAGCACTATTATTTTTCAAAAGTTTTACAAATATATTAAGATTTTCTTTAATGTCATTATCAATATATTGCGATTTTATTACAGCTTCAAGTTTGGTCCGTTCGGTCTGTGATTTATTGGATTTACTAATGTCTGCAATCATCCCGGCACCATTGTGACGATTGTAATATCCGTCGGTCATCCCGCCTCTGTCAAAAAACATTAGAAGCTTATCTGTATGACTGCGGTCAACCCTGTAGTTTTCCCAATCACTGCAAAGCATATCAACATAATGCCTGTATATTGAAGTGACGCCTGCTGCATATTGAGCACTTTTCATTCTGCCCTCTATTTTTAGCGAGTATACTCCGGCTGCTAAAATATCAGGCAAAAGCTTTAAGGTACACAAGTCTTTAAGGCTCAAAAAAGGATATCTGCGCCTGTTTTTCTCATATTCAAGTCTGCAGGTCCCCGCACATCTTCCCCTGTTGCCGCTTCTTCCCCCAAAAAAGCTGCTCATAAAACACTGTCCCGAATATGCGTAGCAAAGCGCACCATGAACAAAACATTCAAGCTCCATGGGTCTTATTCTCTCCGGCTTGTTAGCATATTCGTACAGTCTTTGTATATCCGAAAGTCCCAGCTCTCTTGCCGGAACAATTCTTGTTACATTATACTTTTCGAGGAAATCAATATACTCAGGCTCTGTTATGGTCATCTGTGTGCTGGCATGAATATCCAGTCCGGGGAAATTGTCATTGACAAATTTCATAACACCGAAATCCTGTACAATAACCGCATCAAGACCTGCCTCGTAAAACGGTCTGATGTAATCATACAGGCCGCATATCTCTTTATTTTTAAGCAATGTATTAACCGTAAGATAAATCTTACGGTTATGAATGTGGGCATAGTCAATAGCTTTGAGCAATTCCTCTGTATTAAGATTTCCCGCGTAGGCTCTGGCACCATAAAGTCCGCCGCCAAGATATACTGCGTCGGCACCTGCATTAATCACAGCCTTAAAGGTCTCATAATTTCCTGCAGGCGCAAGCACCTCAGCCGTCAAATTCCTGTTCATCATAATAAGCTCTACTTAAGATTATCAAGCTCAGTCTCAAGGCGCACTATTGACCTTTGGTTCTCGGCAATCTCAGCCTTAAGCTGTTCTATTTCCTGATTAGCTGCATCCAACTTAAGCTGTGCTGATATAAGCTCATGCTTAAGGTCATATATCTCCTTATCCCTGCCGTCCATATCTGTCTCAAGACCATCGGCAGTCTTCTTTGCCTTAAAATAATCATCGGCAATGTTAAGCTCTATCATCACTGCCTGCATATCCAAGGTTTGTCTTCTGTACACATCAGACTTCTTAAAATCAGAAATCTTTCCGTTAATATAGGCAGCTACTTTCTGAAGATATTCCTCACTTTCATAGCCGCTTAAGGTGTAAGTTCTTCCACCGATTACTACTTCTGTTTCATTTTTTGCAGACAATGTTTTCACTCCTTTAATCAATTATCCGTTGTATATAAAAATTGTACCACAGAAATGAAGATGTGTCAAAAAATACTGCAGCTCTGTATACGCTGCAGTTGTATATTTTATTCTATATCATAATCGTACACATATGATGCATCACCAAATGCGCTATCGGCGGCACTGCCTTTTTTACAATGAACAACCAGATTCTCACTTCCGTATAACGAATCTGTTTCAAATTCCGTTACACTTTCCGGTATGTATATATCACATGTGTAAACACCTGATGGCATACTTCCGAACCAATCCGAATTAAAGTCTTTTCTACCTGATTCAATCTTAATTTCCACAGGCCAGTAACAAAATGCACCTTCCGCTATTATTTCTGCGGAATCCGGAATATACAATGACTTTACGTGATATCCGTCACTAAAAGGATTAAGGTCTTCTTCTGTGGTATATCCCACAGCAAACTTTTCAATCTTTTTAACATTATCAGGAATCACAACTTTCTCATCACTTCCGTTATACTGGTATAATATATCATTTATGATAATATATTCTTCATCCTGACCATATCCGGCAAAGTCTTGTGAAGCCTGTTCAGCATAGTCCGGAATTACAGGATACCCATCGTAACAATCAAACTGTTCATGAAGCCATTCAGTCATATTTTCATCACAGTGTATTGTCAGCGGTGAAATATTACTTTCGTCAGATACAAGTATACCTTCACCTATTTGTGTAACCGTCGAAGGTATATATAAATCTTTCAAATTATCCGTATATCCAAACAGATAATCCCCAATTCTTCAACTCCCTCTTCAAAGGCAACAACTTCAAAGGAACATCCGCTGAGAGCTGCCGGTTCCAGTTTTTGGACTGTTCCCGGAATAATTATTTTTGCGGCATTTAACTCTATATATGATTGAGAAATAGCCGTAACTCCGTCAGGAATGATTATCGTTTCACTATTTCCGTTATACAGATAAAACACATCATTAATAATTATATATTCTTCATCAGCTGTGTATCCGGCAAATCCTTTCTCTTTCTGCTCCTCATAATCCGGTATTATTGTAAAACCGTTATCAGCCAGTTCTCCGGTAAGAAAATCCTCCTTATCCTCTGCGCAATGGACAACAATCGCATGCGGTACAAAGGTTTCATCCTTAGTTATTTCATACTCGCTTCCTATATCCGTCACCGATGATGGTATATATACATGTTTTAAATTACAGAGCCCTGAAAACGCATAATTCTCTATCTCCTCCACGCCCTCGGAAAATACAATGATTTCAATATTCTTTCCGCTTATAAAAGCATTCGCTCCTACCTTTTTGACGCTTCCGGGAATTGTTATTTTTTTGATATTTTCCAGATTCAAATCTGCGGAAAGCTCAGTTACTCCATCCGGAACCGCAATTTCATCTTCATCACCTGTATACTCCGTCAAAATCCCGTCCTCTATAACAAAACCGGTGTTTCCGGTTTTCTTGCTGCACCCAGTCAATGCTGCGGCCGCTAAAACAATTGACAACAACACGATAAGTCTAAGTTTTTTCATAAAATCCCTCCTTATTTTTATACATACTCCATTTATATAACATATACAGTTAAATCACAGTATACATTATAATTTAAAATACTAATATTCCCGCATTTCTTTTGTATTTTATGTTTTACGCTTATTTACATGAATTGTTATTTATTATTAAATGTTTTCATCCCTTATCTTAAATTAAAGATGTATATATTGTAACATAATTAGCTGTTCATGTCAAAAACTCACCTCGCCTGCGGCATCTCCAATCCGAAATGCTTATAACAGTGCTCCGTTGCCATTCTCCCCCTTGGCGTCCTGTTTATGAATCCGTTGAAAATAAGATATGGCTCATACACATCCTCAAGAGTTCCCGCATCCTCTCCAAGTGATGCCGCAAGAGTATCAAGCCCCACAGGACCACCGCCGTATTTCTCCATAATGGTAAAAAGAATATTGCGGTCATTCTTGTCAAGTCCTTCCCTGTCAACCTCTAACAAATCAAGGGCGTACTCAGCCACCTGTTTGGTTATGCTGCCGCCGAATTTTACCTGGGCAAAATCACGAACACGTTTTAACATACGGTTGGCAAGCCTTGGAGTTCCTCTTGAACGCCTTGCAAGCTCTGTGGCTCCCTCCGTATCTATATCTGCACCAAGCACCATTGCTGAACGGATTATTATTTTTCTCAGTTCCTCAACCGTATAATACTCAAGCCTGTTGACCACTCCGAACCTGTCTCTCAGCGGTGCCGTAAGAAGTCCGGCTCTGGTTGTTGCGCCGATTAATGTAAAATGCGGAAGTCCCAGCCTTATGGAACGTGCCGTCTGCCCCTTGCCTATCATTATGTCGATTGCATAGTCCTCCATTGCCGGGTAAAGCACCTCCTCCACCTGTCTGTTAAGTCTGTGGATTTCATCCACAAAAAGAACGTCCCCCTCAGACAGATTGTTAAGTATCGCAGCCATATCTCCCGGTTTTTCAATAGCCGGGCCTGATGTGATTTTAATATTTACTCCCATCTCCGTAGCAATAATTCCTGCAAGTGTTGTCTTTCCAAGTCCCGGAGGACCATAGAAAAGACAATGGTCAAGTGCCTCCCCTCTGGTTTTGGCGGCCTCGATAAAAATCTTCAGGTTGTTTTTGATTTTTTCCTGTCCTATGTAATCCTCCAAAGTATCAGGTCTGAGATTGTTCTCAATTCCTGCATCCTCCGCAGTAAATTCCGTGTTAATAACTCGTCTGTTCATAAAAATCCTCTACATAAATGCAAGCTGTTTAAGTGCCTGTTTAAGAATATACTCGCCATCCATATCATCAGTTATATCAATGTTTCTGACTGCACCTGCCGCCTCTGACTGGGAATATCCCAATGCCACCAGCGCTTCTATAGCTTCATCCCTTGGCGCACTTGTCCCCGGCTGCACATCATTAATATCTATTCCCTTGGTAAGAACATCCTCAAGCGAAAGCTTGTCCTTGAGTTCTATAATAAGCTTTTGTGCCGTTTTACCGCCGATTCCCGGCGCTGCCTGAATACGTTTCACATCATCTGACAGCACTGCAAGTCTCAATTCATCAGGCGTAATCACCGATAGTATATTGAGAGCGCCCTTCGGACCTATTCCATTGACAGTTATGAGAAGCTTAAATACCGTCAAATCATCCCTGCTCATAAATCCATATAAATCAAGGGCATCCTCCTTAACATACTGATATGTATATATTTTAACCTGTGAACCTGTCATGGGAAGTGCTCCCATAAGTGATGACGGCACCATTATTTCATAACCGATGCCGCATGCCTCAACAACTATATTATTATCATATATTTCGCTTAATTCACCCTTTATGTATGTTATCATATAATACACCTTTAATCATAATCATTTGTCATTATCATATAATTTCCTAAAACATTCTATCACGTTCTTTTACCGGGCTGCAATATTTTTATTTTCTTATATAGGATACCTCCAAGGATTCCTATTACAATACCGGCAATCACACCGCTTATGACAAGCGCCGGAAGATAATACACCATTCTGACATTTTCAAGCACAATCATGGACACTGCAATCTGCGCCAGATTGTGTGTTACGCCTCCTGCTATGCTGACGCCGGCAACCGTAAAAAACCTGACTTTTTTAAGAAAATACATCACAACAAGGCTGACTACGGCACCTGCCATACTGAAAATTATGCTGTATAAATTGCCAAACAAAAATCCTGCCAAAAGTACACGAAGTACACTTATTATCGCTGCCGGTTTAACTCCCATGGCATACAAAACCCATATTATTACTATATTTGCAAGACCAATCTTCATTCCGGGAACGGGCGGATTAACCGGGATAATTGCCTCAATATAACTTAAAACCAATGCCACACTAATAAACATTCCATACAGCGCCACATTGCTTTCCATAAACTTTTTGTTATCTGACAACAGCATCATATCCCTCCTCCCCTGAAATCACTTTTACAAACACTTCATTAGGCAGGCATATTATAGTCTCTCCGACTTTGGATATTTTGCCCATTTTCTCACACAGATGGTCGTTACAGGAAGACTCTGACATATAAGCCTGTCCATCCTTAATGACAAGCGTATTGCTGCCGTAAAAAGTGGCAATCTCATATTCTCCGTCCTCTGACAGAGAATAATTTCCTATTACCTTATTTCCCTGTTTTACCTCCACCATTCCGCCGTTTTTCTTGGTATTCTTAAAAACCACAAACAGGCACAGTGCCGCCAACAGCAGCACTGCACCCAGTAAAAAATCAAATTTATGAGACGTAAATAATTTTTTTAGGACATTTTTCTGCACATTTTCCACATCCAGTACATTTATTATAATCAATTACAGGAATATTGTTGTCCATAGTAATTGCTTCTGACTCACACTGCTTCTGACAGAGGGTACATCCAATACAGCCCACACTACAGGCATCCATAACTGCCTTGCCTTTGTTGTGGGAGGAACATACTACATTGGCGGTTCCTGTTACAGGTCTGAGCTCTATAAGCTGTTTAGGACAGGCATCAACGCACTTGCCGCATGCCTTGCATTCATCCCGGTCAACCACTGCAACACCATTTAAGACATGTATTGCATTAAATCCGCAGGCAGCCACACATGAACCGAATCCAAGGCAGCCATAGTCACATGCTTTAGCTCCGCCGTTAGGGACAAGCGCAGCCATTTTACAATCTCTCACACCTGAGTATATGTAATCATCCTTTGTCACATCACAATTACCGGAGCACTTGACAAATGCCGCCTTTCTGACACCTTCATCCGCCTCTACTCCCATAATAGCTGCTATCTTGGCAGCCGCAGCGGCACCGCCTACCGGACAGCCGCTTACAGGAGCTTCACCCTTGGCTATGGCAGCCGCAAGTCCGTCACAGCCGGCATATCCGCATCCGCCGCAATTATTACCGGGCAGCTCTGCCCTTACGGCAACCTCTTTCTCGTCCACATTAACTTTAAGCTTCTCTCCTGCAATTCCGAGAAACAATCCGATTAATATTCCGACACCGCCTACTATGGCAGCAGCTATAATAATTCCAACACCGCCGCTGACGGCGGCTATAATCATATCTGTCATACCTTATTACCAGCCTTTCCCGATATTCCTAAGCTCTATATAATACCTGAGAACCCTATAAAAGCAATAGCCATAAGCCCGGCAGTTATAAGGGTAATAGGCATTCCTCTGAAGCTTTCAGGTATGTCGTTATGTTCATTGCGCTCACGGATTCCCGCAAGTATCACTATTGCTATAGTAAATCCCACTGCGGTGCCAAAACCATTAATCACTGATGTAAGTATATCATATTCCTTGGACACATTAGTCAAAGCCACACCGAGAACCGCACAATTGGTGGTAATAAGCGGAAGATATACACCAAGCGCCTGATAAAGCGACGGGCTTACCTTTTTCAGAACCATCTCCACAAACTGTACAAGTGCAGCTATAACAAGTATGAACACAATAGTATTCAAATATGTAAGGTTAAGCGGCGTGAGAACATATTTGTATATTATGGCAGCCAGCAGCGAGGATATTGTAATGACAAAAATAACCGCCTCTCCCATTCCCGAAGCCGTCTTGATTTTCTTGGATACTCCCAAAAACGGGCAAAGTCCCAAAAACTGACTTAAAACCACATTATTAACAAGCGCTGAACTTACTGCTATCAATAAAAGTGTTTTCATTGTTCTTCACCCTCCTTTGCCGTTTTCCTTCCGGTGCAGGCAAAATTAGTGCAGCCCGCACAGCCATCATCCCGACACATATCAATGATAGGCTTTCCTTTTCTGGTCTTTACCCTGTTCATAACAGCCACAAGCATTGCAAGCACAAAAAACGCACCGGGTGCCATAACAAAAATGCTTACAGGCTCAAAGCTTGTAGGATTGTCGGCAGGCACAAAGCTGTGTCCAAATACAGTTCCCGCACCCAATATCTCTCTGAACGCACCAAGAACAGTAAGCGACAACGTAAATCCAAGTCCCATTCCTATTCCGTCAAACAGTGATGGTATGGGTTTATTTTTGGAAGCATAGCTTTCCGCTCTTCCCAATATTATACAGTTAACAACAATGAGAGGTATATATATTCCCAGTGATGAATACAAATCCGGAACGAAGCCCTGCATCAAAAACTGCACCATTGTGACAAATGATGCCACAATTACAATATATGCCGGCATTCTTACCCTGTCAGGTATCACATTGCGCAGCATTGAAATGATAAGGTTACTGAGTGCCAGCACCACAGTTGATGCCAGCCCCATTCCCGCACCGTTAACGGCAGAGGTTGTCACCGCAAGTGTGGGACACATGCCAAGCGTAAGTACCAACGTGGGATTTTCTTTGATGATTCCGTTATATAAACGTTCAACACATTTATTCACTGACAACACCTCCTAACGCCCTGTATGCAGCCAATGCGCCATTAACGCCCGCTGTAACAGCCCTAGTTGTAATGGTTGCACTGCTTATTGCGTCAATTTCGTTATCTGCCGATTTACCATTCTTGGTATAAACCACTTCGTCCGCATTAATACCTGCAAACTGACTGCGGAAGTCTTCCTCTTTTGCCTTCATTCCAAGTCCTGCCGTCTCACTGATGTCCAATATCTCAAGTCCGGTAATTGTGCCCTCCACATCAACTCCAATTGTCATCTTGATATTACCGCCATAGCCTTCAGAATCAGTGACGGTGATAATGGTTCCAAGCTCATTGCCGTCCTTATCGTAAGCCTTAACAACTTCATTAATAGTGACTGCCGTATATCCGGCGTCGTCGACTTTCGGCTGTGCTTCTGCAACGGCAATATCTGTAATGTCCTCGTATGTATCCAGTTCATTGAATACACTGTTATATGCCGCTATTTTGGTTTTCTCATTCTGTTCTTCTATAGGTTCCTTGGTAATTTTATACACTATACCAAGCAGAAGTCCGGACACAAGCGTTATAAGAAAAAGCACAAGGGCGTCTTTAACAATCTTTTTCATTAAGATACCTCCTTTGCCTTTTTCTCTTTAACTATACCGAAAGCCTTCGGTACAGTTATCTTCTCAATCAGCGGAACCATAATGTTGCCGAAAATTATGGCATACGATACACCTTCCGCAGAATTTCCGAATATTCTGAAAAGCCCCGTCAGTATTCCCAGCACCGCTCCGTAAACCACCTTGCCCAATGTGTTCACAGGTGATGTAACATAGTCGGTTGCCATAAAAAACGCTCCAAGCATAAGTCCTCCGCCGCAAATCTCAGCAGCAAGAAATGCCATATCAAATCCATGTCCTCCGAATATCAGGATGAACACCGAAAACACTCCGATATACACAAGAGGGATTGTGGGTGCAATGACCTTACGGACAAGCAGATATACGGCTCCGACAAGTATTGCAGCAGAAGAAGTTTCTCCTATGACACCGCCTGTGGTTCCCAAAAACATCTTAAGCACATCAACGCTCTCACCAGCCTTCAGCAGTGCAAGCGGCGTAGCGCCTGTCACCCCGTCATATGTAAAGCTTGTCATTTTACCCGCAAAAGATATTAACAAAAAGCATCTGGCAGCAAGTGCGGGATTCATAAAATTCTGTCCCAAGCCTCCGAACAGCTGCTTTACTATAATAATTGCAAAAACACTGCCAAGCAATACCATCCATAGAGGTATTGTGTGAGGCATGTTCATTCCAAGCAAAAGACCTGTGACGACTGCACTCAAATCACCGATACTGATTGGTTTATGCATGAAATATTCAAATAGATACTCTGAAAGCACACAGCTTATTACCGCAACCGCCAGCACTGCCAGCGCCCTCATTCCGAAATTATATATTCCAAAGGCACATGCCGGCAAAAGAGCAATGCACACATCAAGCATAATTCTGTTTGTTGAGGATTTGTCACGCACATGCGGAGATGAGGAAACATTTAACAATTTCGTATTATCCATTATTTCTTCGCCTCCTGTTTCTTGCGCGCTTCTGCCATAACCATTTTTTTCATAGACCTTACTGACTGTGTAACCTGTCTTTTGGCAGGGCACACATATGAGCAACAGCCGCACTCTACACATTCCATACCGTATAGCTTTTTAAAACCTTCCATATCTCCATGCTTTGCCATGACAGCCAGCTTCATGGGAAGAAGATGTTCCGGACATGCCGACGCACATCTTCCGCAGCGAATACACGGCGACTCTTTCACGGCAGACACATCATCCTTTGCAAAGGCAAGCACTGATGATGAACCTTTGATTACCGGCACATCAAGATTAAAAAAAGAAAATCCCATCATTGGCCCGCCTGCTATTATCTTCTCCGGCTCACATTTGAATCCGCCTGCCGCATCAACAAGCTCTCTCAGATTAGTACCGACGTATACATAATAATTATGAGTTGTGCTGACTGCGTCACCTGTAACTGTAACGATTCTTCTGGTCAGCGGTCTGCCTTCATATACTGCCTGATAAATAGATACTATGGTATCAATGTTATGTACGATACAGCCTGCATCTGCAGGAAGCATCTTGGAATTAATCTCCCTTCCGGTAATCGCCTTAATCATACAGCGCTCACCGCCCTGAGGGTATTTGGTCTTAAGCTTCATAACCTGTATATCCGGCTCATTGACTGTTTTCTCTGACAAAATACTGATTGCCTCAGGTTTATTTGCCTCGATTCCGAAATAACCCTTAGCGCCGGGAAAAAGACTTAGTACCACCTTAAGTCCCTTAACAAGTTCATCAGGATGCTCAATCATTCTTCTGTAATCAGATGTGAGATAAGGCTCACACTCGGCTCCATTGACAATAATTGTGTCAATTTTCTCGGGATTCTTCGGTGTAAGCTTAACATTGGTAGGGAATCCTGCTCCGCCCATTCCCACAATGCCTGCATCTTCAATGACCGCCCTGATTTCATCAGCAGTCATATTCTCCGGGTCTTTATTATGGAGAACCGGCGCCATCTCATACTGATTATCATTTTCGATAATAATTGAATTAACCATTCCTCCGGTTGCCACAAGTCTCGGTTCTATCTTCTTTACGGTTCCCGACACCGAGCTGTGAATGTTTGCCGATATAAAACCGCCTTTCTCCGCAATTTTTTGTCCTGCAAGTACATGCTCCCCAACTGCTACAATCGGTCTGGCAGGCGCACCGATGTGCTGTGACAGCGGAAATACAAGTTCTGCTCCGGGCTTAAGCTCCTCAATGGCAGCATCCCTTGAAAGGTCTTTACCGTCATAAGGATGCGCTCCACCCCTAAAAGTTAATAACCGCACTATTTTCACTTCTTTCTGTTATGTATTTAAGTGATAAAGATTATCTGTAAATATTGTATAACTTTTTAACAAAAAAAGCTACAAATTTTTAGATAATTATGTATAATTATTATATAAATTTCAAAAAAGTTTATGCAAATCACAGGAGGACAAATGAAAGAATACACAACCCGGACAGAGCTTGATACCATTAAAGTTCCTATGAGCAACTATTCCGAAGATGAAGTTCTTTATTTTGATATTGAGACCACCGGTTTCTCCCCTGCCGGCACACTTTTGTATCTTATCGGATGCATATACAAAAAAGAGGACGGCTATTACATAACCCAGTGGTTTCTGGATGATGAAGCCCATGAAAAAGAGCTTCTTACGGCATTTTTCAATTTTCTTTCCGGATACAAGGCTCTTGTCCATTACAACGGCAACGGATTTGATATTCCGTACATCATCAAAAAATGCAGTATCCTTGGTATTCCATGTGATTTTTCAGGCATACAAAGTGTCGACATATACAAATCAATACTTCCTCTCAAGCTGCTATTCAAGCTTGAGAATTTGAAACAGAAATCAATAGAACAGTTCATGGGCATTGTCAGGGAGGATAAATACAGCGGAGGCGAGCTTATCAGTATATACAATAACTATCTCCACACCCGTGACAAAGCTCTGCTTTCTCTGCTTCTATGTCATAATCATGATGATGTTTTGGGTATGGCAGGCATAGTATCCATGCTTAATTATTCATGTATAATTAACAGGAATTATGTTTTTGATTCAATAGAACTTAGAGATTGTGCTTCTCCTGCCGGAGCCCCGCGCAAAGAGGTTATCATATCGCTTATACTTGACGCCTCAGTTCCTGTCCGCGTATCATATGGCAATGAACACTATTATTTTACGGTTTTCGGCACTACTGCAAGAATATGTGTGACGGCTCATACCGATGAACTGAAATACTTTTATCCTAATTACAGGGATTATTACTATCTACCGGAAGAAGACCGTTCAATTCATAAAAGCGTGGCATTCTATGTGGACAAGAATTACCGTACCCGCGCCAAGGCTGCCAACTGTTACAGCAAGAAAACCGGCGTATTTCTTCCCCAATATGATGAGGTAGTCTCACCATATTTCAAAATTGATTACTATGATAAGATTACATATTTTGAATACACACCTGATTTTAACGGTAATCCGCAGCTTATTATGGATTATGCCAATCATATTTTCTGCATACTTCTGGGACTTAAATAAACTCAAGAACCTGCAAAGGTGTTTTTCGGCTTACCGCAGTATCATTCCGGCAGACAAGCCTTAAGGATGAAGCTTGCGCCATTAACAGTAGCAATAACAGGAGGTATCAGTCTGCCAGACAAGCCTTAAGAATTTCTCTGTCAGCTATTCGGATGAGTAAATTAAAACGGATGAACCTCTCCGGCTCATCCGCAATCTGCTTTATTGATTAGTCTGTCTTTTATGATTGTCCCGTCATTAATTCTTTTGATAAAAGAATGATTTAGGAGATGTAAAATTAATCTCACGATAATTGGTTATCTGCTCAGTGCTGCCAACAAAAAGCATTCCTTCACGAACTAATGTGGCATTAAATTTCTTATAAATATCCTGCTTCGCATCATCCGTAAAATATATAAGAACATTACGACATACAATCATATGATAATCTCTTGGATAATCATCTTTAAGAAGGTTGTGCTTCTTAAACTCTACACATTTCTTAATATCCTCCGAAATCTGAAATGTACCCGGCGTTATCTCGTTAAAATATTTCTGTTTAAACTCATCAGGCAGTGAATTAAGACTTGCCGATTTATAGAGTCCCGTCTTTGCCTTGGAAATAACCTGCTCATCAATGTCAGTGGCAAGTATCTTGATTTGATTAAGCGGTAAAAATTTTGACAAAAGCATTACAAGTGAATATGGCTCGTCGCCTGTCGAGCAGGCAGCACTCCATATTCTGATGCCATGTCCGAATTTCGCTATTAAATCAGGTATAACCTTTTCTTCAAGGTATTTCCACTGCTCAGGATTTCTGTAAAACTCCGAGACATTGATTGTCAAATAATTAACAAACTCTTCAAAAAGTGCCGGATTGGTCTTAAGTGCCGTAACAAACTCACTATAAGCTTTAAAATGATGTTTTGTTATGAGCGTATCAATCCTTCGCTTCATCTGCTTCTCTTTGTAAGCATTCAAATCTATCTTGGTCAGTGCATACACATCTGACTTGAATTTGCCGTAATCATCTTCCATGCTACACCCTCTGAAACATACTTTCTCTTATTAATATGCCGCCCCAACGCAGTCAATGCATCCGAGGCGGCAGTTTTAAATCTTCCTTGATATTTTACTCTTCTGTGCTGTCTGCTGCTGTATCTTCTTCAACATCAACAATATCTGCGTCTTCAGCCGTCTCTTCCGTATCAGGAATAAGCGCCTTAATTGAAAGGCTTATCTTTCTGTCCTCAACATTAAGGTCAACAACCTTAGCCTCAATCTCCTGTCCAATCTTAAGAACATCTGATGGCTTATCGACATGTGTTCTGGCAATCTGTGAAACATGCAGAAGCGCATCAATGCCGACTTCAAGCTCAACAAAGGCACCAAAATCTGTCATTCTGGCAACTGTTCCCTTGACAACATTGCCTATTGCATATTTTTCAGCTGCGTTAAGCCATGGATTCTCACTGTCGAATTTAAGGCTGAGCGCAATTTTGTCTCCGTTAATCTCTTTAATGAATGCCTTAACAACATCTCCTGCCTTAAATTTCTTCTTAGGATTCTCAACTCTTCCCCATGAAATCTCAGACACGTGCAGAAGTCCGTCTACACCGCCAAGGTCGATAAATACGCCGAAATCCGTAACGTTCTTAACTGTTCCTTCAACAACCTGCTCTTCCTTAAGACTGGCAAGAGCTTCTTCCTTAAGCTTAGCCTTCTCTGCCGCAACAAGCTGCTTACGGTCGCCTATTATACGTCTCTTTCTTGGATTGAATTCTGTAATCACAAATTCAATCTCCTGGTCTGCATATTTTGTCAGGTCTTTCTCATATACATCTGATACAAGGCTTGCAGGAATAAATACCTTCGCCTCGTCAACTACAACTGTCAGTCCGCCGTCAAGCACCTGACTGACTTTCGCCTTGAGAACCTCTTTGTTCTCAAATGCTTCTTCCAATCTCTTATTACCAATTTCGGCTGCAAGTCTCTTGTATGACAATGATACATATCCATCGCCATCGTTGACTCTGATAACCTTAGCCTTGATAATATCTCCTTCCTTTACAACAGTTCTAAGGTCGATACCCGGCGTGCTTGTGTATTCGTTACGTACAATTATACCATCAGCTTTATATCCAATGTTAAGGATAATTTCATCTTCCTTAACTGCAATAACCTTACCGTCGACAACCTCCCCTGTATGTATAGTTTTTAATGATTCTTCCAATAACTGTTCAAAACTCAAATCTGACATCTCGCTTGAACCTCCTCTATAATATTGTTTGGGGTGGATGCCCCTGCTGTTATACCAATTCTGTCAAACTGCTTAAGTTCCTCAAAATCTATATCAGCCGCAGTCTGAATAAAATATGTGCTATCACATCTGTTTTTACAGATTTCATACAATTTACCTGTATTAGAGCTTGTCCTGCCTCCGATAACAATCATTGCATCAGCTCTCTCTGCAATCTGTGCTGCTTCCCTTTGTCTTTCTTCAGTAGCATTACATATAGTATTCAAAACATCAATTCTATCATAACTGTTTTTTTCAAAAATTTCAACCAAATCTTGAAACTTATTGAAATTATATGTCGTTTGGGATACAATACATAGCTTTTTACAGTTTTTTCCTTCATTTTGTATGAAATTGTAAGCCTCCTGTGCATCTGCAATAACAGTGCACTCCCCGGCACAGCTTTTAATGCCCTGTACTTCGGGATGATTGCGGTCTCCTATAATAACCACATATATTCCATCAGTGGAAGCTTTGCGCACTATCTGATGAATTTTAAGCACAAAAGGGCATGTGGCATCCACAAGCCTGTGGCCGCACTCTTCTATTATCTGATAAATATTCTCAGGTACTCCATGGGCTCTGATGATAATTGTTCCCTTTGGGGCTTTTTTTATATCATCAGCTGTGTTTAACACCCTGACGCCTTTGCTTTCCAAATCCTTCACAACTTCCTCATTATGGATTATGGGCCCGAATGTATACACATTATCACCGTCAGTCTGCTTATATACCATCTCCACAGCACGCCTTACACCAAAACAAAAGCCTGCGCTTTTCGCTGTAATTATCTCCAAGGAAGTCACTCCTTTATGGCGGAACGGTATGCTTCTATTATCGCATCAGTCACCTGCTCTATATTCATATCGGATGAGTCAATGAGAACCGCATCAGCTGCCTGCTTAAGAGGGGCGGTTTCTCTGTGCATGTCACGGTAATCCCTTTCCTCTATATCCTTTGATATATCATTAATGTCCGCAGGAATATTTTTTTCAAGCAGCTCTCTGTATCTTCTGTCGGCTCTGGTTGCAACACTTGCAGTAAGATATATTTTGCATGTGGCATCAGGTAAAACACAGGTTCCTATGTCTCTTCCATCCATAATTACGTCCGCTGCCGCTGCAAGTTCTCTCTGAAGCTGCAAAAGCTTGGTTCTCACAGGCGGATAAACGGCAATCGCCGAAGCCATCCTGCCGGTCTCCTCCGCACGAAGCCTGTCCGTAACATTGGTTCCGTTCAGTATTATCTGCTGACGGCCATCTGTATATTCTATTCCAATGGTTATGCTGCCGCATGCCTCCCTTATGGAAGCCTCATCTCCTGAATCAATTCCGTTGTCAATAAAATACACCGCCATGGCGCGGAACATTGCTCCGGTATCAACATAAGTAAATGAAAGCCTTTCTGCTACTTTCTTAGCTATTGTGCTTTTGCCGGCACCTGCCGGTCCGTCTATTGCTATACTGTGTGCCATTTCGTTATCCTCCATATATTCTTAAATCATTGTGATAATCCCGCAAGATATCCTGTGGACCATGCTATCTGCAGATTATATCCTCCCGTTACGGCATCCACATCAATTATCTCTCCTGCAAAATAAAGCCCCTTTATAAGCTTGGATTCCATTGTTGCAGCATCGATTTCTTTAACGCAGATTCCTCCGTGAGTGATTATTGCCTCATTAAAGCCTCGAAGTCCCGTGAGAGTCAAATCAAAATTTTTCACAAGTCTTACAAGCTTTGTACGCTGCTCCTTCTTAATCTCATTAACTTTACAGTCAGGTTCTATACCTGACCTGTTAATAATAACAGGTATAAGGGATTTAGGGAACAGTTTATCGAGAGAATTAATAAATTTTTTATTTTTGGCTTCATCAAAATCTCTCAGTATCCTTGCATCAAGCCGGGCTTCGTCAAGGGCAGGTTTCAAGTCAATCACAAGCCTGAGCTCTCTCTGTCTTATTATATCCACCACATAGCTGCTGGCGCTTAAAACCGTCGGCCCGCTGACTCCGAAATGTGTAAAAAGCAGTTCTCCGAAATCCTCATATATCTTCTTACCTCCGTCATACACAGTCACACCGCAGTTACGCAGGCTTAACCCCTGCAAAGTACGAACCCACTCTTCCTTAGCGATAAAAGGTACAAGTGCAGGAACGCATTTTGTGACAGTGTGACCCATTTTTTTTGCAAAGGCATGTCCTTCTCCCGTAGAACCTGTTGATGGATAAGAATATCCCCCTGTTGCAACTATTACACTGCGGCAGTTTATCCTTCGTCCATTGACAACTATTCCGGCTGCTCTTCCATCTTCCTCTATTATATCAGTCACATGACTGTTAAGGTTTATCATAACTCCCGAATCCTTCATAGCCCTATGAAGTGCATTAATTACATCATAGGATTTGTCAGATACCGGAAAGACACGGTTTCCTCTTTCCACCTTAAGGGGACAGCCCCACTCCTCCATAAAATTTTGAACCATATTGTTATCAAAGGTGTATACAGAGCTGTACAGAAATTTGGCATTGGTCACCACATTTTCAAAAAAATCGGCAGTATCACAGGCATTGGTCACATTGCATCTGCCTTTACCTGTTATATATATCTTTTTCCCTAGCTTTTCATTCTTCTCGTAAAGGCTCACATTATGTCCGCACATTGCTGCGGATACCGCCGCCATCATTCCCGCTGCGCCGCCTCCGATTACCGCTACATTTGCCATTATTTTAATTCCTTTAAATCCTTCATAAGTTCTTCATCGAGATAATTAATCTCGTCATTATTGGTCACCTGATAATCTTCCCATACTTTACCCAGTTCTTCAAGATTATGAACCACCTTCCTTGAATTTCGGATGCAGACTGCTACTATAAGCGCATTTATCAGCGACATGGGAGCCACAAGCGAGTCCACGATTGTTGCCATATCCGTCCTTGCAAAAAGATTGCAGGAGGAATAGAGATTCATAGGTGAATGAATACTGTCTGTTATGGCTACAACCTTGGCATTGCGGTTGTTGGCAAATTCCATTGCCTTAAGTGTCCTCATCGAATATCTAGGGAAGCTTATGCCTATGACCGCATCCTGCTCACATACATGAATCATCTGTTCAAACATTTCGCTGGAGCTGTTGGTGGTAACCAATTCAACATTATCAACTGCCATCCTGAGATAAAAAGAGAGGAACTGGGCTAAAGGTGCGCTGCTTCTTACTCCTATAACATAAATCTTTTTTGCCGCAAGTATAGTTTCAACCGCCGCCTCAAACGCCTTATCATCAACATTATTATAGGTTTCCGTTATTTTACCGGCATCACCTGTCATAACATATTCAAGAATCTTTGAATGGCTGAGCGTTTCGTTTTTGATGTCAATTCTTGAAACTCTGTTAAGACGGTTTTTCAACACCTCAGTCAACGCCTGCTGAAACTGCGGAAATCCCTTATATCCCAGTCTGACCGCAAAACGCACAACCGTGGACTCACTGATTCCCACGTTCTGCCCTAACCGGGCCGCCGTTGCAAAAGCCGCCTCGTCAGTATTTTCAATTATGTAATGGGCAAGCTTTTTATTGCTTTTGCTGAACCCGGATATACCTTCCTTAATCTGTTCAAGAACATTTTCACTCATATCTTTTCCTTTCAAATCCGGCGGTCATAGGTATCAAGAAAATAATGTTTTCCCTTATCATCCTTATATGCAATCACCGTACTAAGATTAACATTCTCCACACTCTTAAAAATATTTCCCTCAACAAACGGATTGCTTTTTTTCATTTGACGTATAAGCTCCTTAACCTCCTGACGCTTGGATGGATTGGCTCCGTTTTCGCCGCAGGTTGTGCAGGTTTCCGTAAATTTGCAGGCGCATTGTATAAAGTACAAGTCATTGTAATCCCGCCATGCCTTTATGTCATCCTCACGTATAAGGTACATAGGTCTTATGAGCTCCATACCGGGGAAATTTGTGCTGTGAAGCTTAGGCATCATAGTCTGCATCTGTGCTCCGTAAAGCATTCCCATCAAAATAGTCTCTATGACATCATCATAGTGATGCCCTAACGCTATTTTATTGCATCCCAACTCTCTTGCTTTATTGTACAGATGTCCTCTCCTCATTCTTGCACAGAGATAGCAGGGGGATTTTTCCACGTGAAAAACAGAGTCAAATATATCCGTCTCAAATATTGTTATGGGAATCCCCAGTCTTTCAGCATTGCCTTCTATTATCTTACGGTTAGCTTCATTATATCCCGGATCCATCACAAGAAAAGTAACATCAAACTCAAATTTATTGTGAAGCTTAAGCTCCTGAAAAAGCTTTGCCATAAGCATAGAGTCCTTGCCGCCGGATATGCATACCGCAATTTTATCTCCCGGTTTGACAAGCTCATATTCGTTAATCGCCTTGGTAAATCTGCACCAGATTGATTTATGAAACTTCTTGCGTATACTTTTTTCAACATCCGCAACAGTTACATAAACCTTATTGCCATCATTGTCTGCCTTCTGAGGCTCATTAAGCTTGTCTATAAGCCAGCCCTGATAGCCTCCCTGAAGACTGTGGGCATCAAAGCCCTCATTTCTCAAAATTCCGGCTATAATCCCGCTTGAAAGCCCAGCCTTACAGCACACAACAACAGGATGTCTCTTTACGGCGGACTCGTCCTGTTCCTTCCATTTTGTCAGGATTTTGTCAGTGAGAAACCTCCGCAGTTCTGCGATTTTACCTGTATCTGCGGTCTCCTCAATATCGGCAGTTGTGTAATTTACCGCTCCCGGAACATGCCCATGCATATAGGAAATATCATCCCTTATGTCAAGCACAAGATATTCATCGGGAACAAGCTTTTTAAATTCATCAATATTTATGTCTGTATTCATTGTGCAAAAACTCCTTGTAATTGTGCTCCGGCACATATGGTTATCCTATAATTCTTTGATTTCACCCTGGGCGCAAATCGTTTTGATTGCTCCGTCCTCAATCAGGCAGACCTCCCCATGCAGTGTGGTTTTCCCGTCACGGACGACTATATAGCTGCCGTCATACAGTCCATAAAAACTCCGTCCTTCGCTGTCAGGACAGGCGATTTCTTCTATTGCCTTTTTGCCATCTAAAATAACGCCCTGAAGATATTGATAATGAGGAATAATCATATACTCTGTCAGTCCCAGCCCCGCAATAAAACGCTGATAATGTGGATTTAAGCTCTCTCCCTCAAGCTCCGGCATAGCATACACGGTTTTTGCACAATTCATTGTCCCTGCGCTTATACCGATAACAACGCCATTATAACCCTTAATTGCTTCGCTTAATTTGATTTTCCGGAAAAAAGTATTTTCTGTAGGAACATGTCCGCCTGACAGAATAACAAAATCAAACCGTTCAAGATACTCTGCATCCATCTTCGGGTTTCTGCTGTCACAAATATGAATTTCCGATACAGACAATCCGCTCATGGAAAACGCGTCTGTAAAATTCTCCCGCATACTGTCATTCATTACAATATTGTCAGGGTCAGAACTGATAAGCAGGCATACGGCATCATCAGTCCAGCACTCTTTTAATTCATCTAAAAATCCGTTGGATGAATCCAATGGACATGGAATAATATGTCCGTTTTCCCAAATATGTCCTCCCGGACTGCTTGTCAAAAAAAGTATCATTGTACATCAATTCTCCTTAAACAATATATTAATACTATTACATATTTTGATATGTGTCAAATTTAAAAATTAAAGCATTTTCTCCTTAAATATCCAATAATATTATGATTAAGCATAATTCAGGCGGGGAAATTCCCCGCCTGAATTATTCTCTTATAATATGCACCCTATAATGGCTGCACACAAACCGATAATTAACAAAACCGTAATTATCGGCATAAGACATCCCGGTCCAAAGCATCCTACCGGTCTTCTGCCTCTATGAAACGGCGGTGGCGGCGGTGGTCCTCCCGGTCTTCCGTGAAAACCTCCTCTGGGACCTCCCGGTCCGCCATGTCCGCCTCCCGGACCTCCTCTCATTCTGTCACGCTCCTTCCTATTATCGTTAATTAATTATATCATATTTAGAGCTCCGCTGCTACTTTGAAATTCATCTTCTAAATAAATATTACAAATGTGTTAAGCCCGGAAATCCCCGAAGGCTGTCACACAGTAGCCTTCAGGGATATAAAAAGGATACAGAAAATATACCTTGCGTGCATTTTGGAAGCTGACACGCTAGTATTCCCAGTTGACAAATTTTTTCTTTAATATGTTTATCAAAGCATTAAGTCCTGTTACAACTATACCTATAAAAATTATGCCTGCTATCGCCTTTGTATAGTTGGCGTAATTGAGTGACACCCTGACATAATAACCCATACCGCTGTCTGCACCTATCATTTCAGCTGCCGTCAGAGTCATAAGAGCAGTTGCTAAGTTTATGGGAAGATTATTAATAATACGCGGCATATTAAACGGAATAATTATTTTAAAAAGTATCGTCAGTGTGGACACATTCAGTACCTTTGCCGAATTGATAACCCTTTTTTCCACAAACGCGGTATTATTGATACTTCCCATAAAGCTTCCCCAGAAAATACTTAAAAATACTACAAACAGCGACGCCTGTCTGAATGTGGGCATAATCAATACAACATAAGGTATATATATAAGCGGCGGTACCGTTGATATTGCTTTTACAATAGGATAAACTGCGTTGGTCAGTCTTGGTATCCACCCCACTAATGTTCCCAAAACTACTGCAAAGAAAAGCGCCGATATAACACCTGTAACTATCAGGAACATTGAGCTTCTAAAGCCTTCCAATATTGCTTTTGTATCTTCCGCAAATACATAAAAAACATTTTCCGGTGCCGGTATGAATATGTAAGGCAGCATATTAAGTCTTGATACAAATACCTCCCATATAAGGAAAAACGCATATATAAAACCGACTATATCCTTTAATGCCTGATGTTTTTTGGCGTTTCCGTTTTTAACAAGAAATATCACCTCAATCAAAATAAGAACGACGCCAAAAGCTTTGAAATCATGCAGCCCTATCCGCATCTCTTCATTGTATTTACTGTCCAGAAACGAGGCAGCCCATATCAATACAAATAACAGATTAGGGATATTTATAAACCTTTTATAAAGCGGTACCTTGGCAGGTCTTATTTTCTCAACCTGTACCTCTTCCTCCAAATCAGTAATATTATCTGCGGTTGATTCCTCTGATATTGTATTATCCTTTACAGTATTTCCGTCAGAAACAATCTCCCGCACCAGTGAAGATTTATTCATAATACCACTTCCTCTCCGCCGATTTCTTTTGAAACATGTTCCTTATAAAATAATTTTACCAGTTCCCCGTGAAGCCTTCTGTATTCTTCATTGTCAAAAAGGGATTCTTTGCTTCTAGGTCTTTCAATGTTTACATCAATAATGCTGTGTATTCCTTTGGGAACCATAAAAACAATTCTGTCTGCCAGCAATAGGGCTTCATCCAAATCATGTGTCACAAATACTATTGTTTTCTTTTCCTCATCTTCAACCCACAATTTCAATAAAAGCTGCTGAAGGACTTCTCTGGTCTTTGCATCAATGGCTCCAAAAGGTTCATCCATCAGAAGGATTTCCGGTTTACATGCCAAAGCTCTTGCGATTGCAACTCTTTGCTGCATTCCGCCGGAAAGCTCGCTTGGAAGCTTATCCTCAAATCCATCCAGTCCTACCTTATGCAGAAATTCCATTGCTGTTTCAACTGATTCCTTTTTACTGATTCTTTTTACTTTTTTCTGTGATTCCCTTATTGCAAATGTCACATTATTGCGGGCAGTCATCCATGGAAATAATGAGTAATTCTGAAAAACAACCGCTCTTTCAGGTCCGGAGCCGTGAACTTCTTTTCCATGTATCAGTACTCTTCCCGATGTGGCTTCGTTCAGTCCCTCAAGCACACTCAGCAGTGTGCTTTTTCCACAGCCGGAGGGACCAATAAGACAGACAAATTCTCCTTTTTCAATTTCTAAATTTATATCTTTCAGTGCCTGAAATCTTGTCTTTTCCGTTTCATATGTCAGAGATAAATCCTGCACCTGTATTACTGCATCAGACATAATAATTCCCCTTTCTAATCAAAAGATATAAAATCTTCACCGTACAGTGAATCAAAATCCGGATATTCGTTGTTGTTTTCCTTAAAAAATTCCCACATGTCTTTATAGAAATCATCATCCGGATTTTCCTCAATGATTTCCTTCAATGCATCTGCATATACGGATAAATCATAGAAGTCGCTGAGTTCCAAATCCGATTCCACATATTTCCATTCCAGCAGCGTCTTGTATATTGCATTACATCCGTTATAGTTCGGGTCAGGATTATAGGTTCTATGGGCGCTTGCATCATAATCATATACATAATTATATATATAATCCTCTGTCTCACCTGTTGCCACCGAAAGGCTCTTGGTAGTTCCTTCTTCATCGTCATTAATATCCTTATAGGCTTTTATCTGCCCTTTCAAATATGCAACATATGCTTCACGGTTTACTTCAAGATTTTTACTGTATGCGGACTGTCGGCAGCATACATAATTCTTCATAATATCATCCAGATATGTGAGAACCACAAGACCTTCGTCAATAGCCCCCTCTACATATGTGCTTGATATAAATCCTATATCTATATTTCCTTTTTCAACTCCAAGGGAAATACTTGGATAGTCCTCTATCATTGTGTATGTAAGGTCAGCGTCAAGGTCATATCCATATTCATTCTCAAGCACATATCTCGTTACCATCTCAGATGTGGACATCTGTATAACGCCAATAGTGTGACCTTCCCAATTATTCAAATCCACAAGTTCATCATAAAGTTCAGGTCTTGTGACAGCCACCATTCCTCCTGAGAGAACTCCTCCTATAAGCGTCACATCATACCCCTGTGCGCCATAACTGATAGGCGGTATCATCTGTGCGTAGGCTGCGTCTATCTTTCCTATACTGAG
Organism: uncultured Butyrivibrio sp.; assembly: GCA_964414835.1. GTDB lineage: Bacteria > Bacillota > Clostridia > Lachnospirales > Lachnospiraceae > Eshraghiella. The sequence continues at coordinate 35,364 of CAYPWY010000017.1, forward strand.
AGAGTCGTACATTACGGCGCCGGCATTCTCAAGCTTTACTGTTGATATGGTCAGTCCGTAATCCTTAAAATAACCCTTTTCATCTGCAAGCTGTACCAGCGGATTAGTAAGCGCCGAATCACCGGAAGTTCCTAAAACAAGTGAATATGACCCTTCCTCCTGCTTTTCTATTTTACTGCTTCCACATGCAGTCAGCACTGATGCCAATGCAGCTGCCAATACTGCGAATACCATTATTTTTTTACCAAATTCTCTTTTCATAATTTAACCTCCGTCTTTAATTTTCTATAATTTTTTATTTAATAACTGTGCCAGCAATTCAATTACCTTTTTGTTCTCGTCAGGTGTACCTATTGAAAGCCTGATATGTGTCGGATACCCGAATTCTTTACCTCCTCTTATTAGGATTCCTCTCTCCAAAAATTCCTGAACAAGCTTTTCGCTGTCAATTCCGGTATCAAACAAGACAAAATTGGTATTGGATTTTACATATGGTATATTCCATCGTTCAAATACATCATAGTATTGCCTTAATCCCTTATGTACATTATTCAATGTTTTTTGCTTAAAGTCGTCATCATCAAGTGCCGCATATGCTGCAAGCTGGGCTGCACCATTGGTATTGATTGGCATTCTGACTTTGTTCAGATATCCTATCAGTTCTTCATTGGCAAATCCGTAACCTATCCTTAAATTTGCCAGACCCTCAAGCTTTGAAAATGTTCTTAGAATAATAATGTTTTTATATCTGCCAAGCAGTGAAACCGAATCAGGATATCCCTCTTCATTGACAAAGTCAACATACGCCTCATCTAGAACAACAACTATATCATCCCGTATTTTATCCAGAAATTCCGTAAGCTGTCTGTGGGTAAAAATTGTCCCTGTGGGATTGTTGGGATTACACAGCCATATTATTTTTGTTTTGTCTGTCACCGCGTTGTGAACCGCATCAAGATTTACCTTGTAATCTTCCAAAGGAACCTCCACGATTTTTCCTCCCATTATCAGCGTGACATTTTTATACCATCCGAATGACGGCTGTGCCGTTATTGTCTCATCATCCTTTTCAATAAATGTAAGTCCGATAAGGGTGAGAAGTTCAAATGAGCCATTTCCAAATATTATATTTTCCGGCTTTACACCGAATTTCCCGGCAGTCTTTTCACGGAGATTGACCACCGCTCCATCGGGATAATATGATGTTATGTCCTTGAATGCTTCTTTTGCCAATGGTGAAAATCCAAGGGTATTCTCATTTCCTGCCAGCTTTATCACAGTATCAAAACCATATTCACTTTTCACACTGTCAATGCTTTTTGCCGGAGTATATACCGGGAGGGCATCAATCTCTTTTCTTGGCTTAAGTCCCACATTATTCACTTCCCTTCCTTACCTGCCTTGTCAGTCTGTCTGCATCCAGCAGGGCTTTCTTTATCGATTCTTCATCAAAGGTTACATAGGAAAACGCTTCCTTTACATCCTTTGCAATAAAATCTATATCCTCTGATAAATTTCCCCGGATTCCTATTTCATCCAGACTGAAGGCGGCATTATATTTATCAAATAATCTTATGGTTTCTGCAATCTCTTCTTCTGATTTTTTCTCAAGAAAAAGCTGTGCGACTATTCCATAAGCCACCTTTTCACCATGAAGCTTTATTCTGGTATTTGGAAGTCTTGTGGATACGTGATAAAAAGGATGTGCAAATCCGTAATGAGTCAGTCCCTCCTGAAAGCTTCCTGCAAAACCTGCCAGATATATAATTGCATCTATTGTGTCCTTTGCCGCATTTCCATAGATTCCCTTCTCTGATTCCCGCACGGCTTTTTCAACATTAGCTTCAAGTCTGTCATATGCTATCTTTGAGCCGTATACGGCAAGCTGCATTGTAATATTTTCGGGATATTTTTCAAGTGTAGGCTTTGTTTCATATAGCTTTGCAAATGTATCAACAACTCCTGAATAAAGGTATCTTACAGGTGCGCTGAATATAATTTCCGAATCGGCTATAACAAGCCACGGTGAACGGAGATTCCATCTTCCTCCTACATATGCCCCTTCGTCATCATATTGTATTGTCACTGCCGCCCAAGCCGCGCATGTGGCTGCAATTGTCGGAACCGTTATTACATAAAGTCCAAGTATATCGGCTGCTGCCTTTGCCGTATCAATTACACGGCCTCCTCCTATTCCGATAATCACATCAGCGTCTATGCGCTTTGCAATTTCAGCATATTTATCAAACTGGTTCTGTGACGGATAACCTGTGAATATACAGATATTTTCACTGTCAACTCCTGCCTTTACAAGACTGGGTATAAATCCGTCCTTCACTTTCTCAAATGCTGTTTTTCCGGCTATTATAAGCGGTCTTCTCCCCACTTTTTCCACATATTCTCCCGCCCTTTTTATAATTCCGGGCTCATTTAGATATATGTGCGGTGTTTTTACGGTTAACATATCCTGCCTCCTTACAATAAAAATAAAAAACCAAAGGTTAAACAGCTTAAAATCAAAGCTGATTTAACCTCCGGTTTACCAGTCAGTCTATATAACCTTCGCGATGTTAATTCCTAGTATTTCCGTATGCTTTATAGGAATTAACTTATATAGCATTATATTCTCGTAATTTTTATTTGTCAATAGATAATTTTATTTTTTTTATTTATTTTTGTTGACCCAAAAGAATATTAGAATTCACCTGATGAACTTAAAACAAAGAATGTGCCCCGAGTCATAAAATAACTTGGGGCACATTTATTTGATTTTTCCTATTGGTTCCATTCCACGTAGCTGTCTATTACTGCCCATTCCTCATCCGTCAAGTCCATCTCATTAATGGCGTAATACCATGCATTTCCTTCCGTAACAAACTCAAAGAAATATGGAGTGTATGATATTCCCAGTTCATAATAGAGTTCAATCTGTTCATCCAACGCAGAACCATCTATAACCTTTTTCACAAATGCCGTTCTCTGCTCATCAGTAAGCTGCTCACATGCCTCCGGCTGCGCAAGTACAACTTCCATTATATTAAACCGATGAAATGACTCCATGTCTGATGGAAAGTCTGCTGCCAAATATCTTTCAAGATATTCCTGTGCAAAATCGTCTCTACGCAATGACTCTTCAAGGGCATTGCTCCTTCTAAGCCAGAACTCAAATCCATAATCAAAACTACCTGCAAGCCTTAAATATCCTATATTCATATCCACAAAAAAATCCAGTGCAATATCCACCAGTTCCCCAGTCGATGCATTAACCGCAAGTTCATCAGGAATATAATAAGCCGCATATGATGTTTCCCCATCATATAATGTTTTTGCCTCTTCAATATCAAATGGCAGACTGAGCTTTCCTTCTGAATCTATCCATTCCTCCTTGGGATACATACAGTCTATTGTGCCGAAATAAAAATCCCACTTGACAATCTCATCATATGCCCTGTATGGTTCTCCCGGTTCGCCTACATATTTTTCTATAAGGCTGACATATTCCCCTTTTTTGCTGTAATCAATCTGTGCATGTGCGGATTTTTTCTTAACGCAGCCTGTCATTCCGCAGACCATAGCCGCTGTCAGAATAACTGCAATAAATAAATATATATTTTTTTTCATGCTTATACCTATGTACCTTCCTATTGGTTCCATTCCACGTAGCTGTCTATTACCGCCCATTCCTCATCCGTCAAGTCCATCTCATTAATGGCGTAATACCATGCATTTCCTTCCGTAACAAACTCAAAGAAATACGGCCATTTTACAAATGATTTTCTACCCTCGTTGAATATTTCTCCCTGCTCATCCAGATGTACCTCTTCTATAACCTTTCTCACAAATGCCGTTCTCTGCTCATCAGTAAGCTGCTCACAAGCCTCCGGCTGCGCAAGTACAACTTCCATTATTTCAAACTGACATGACAGCCCATCACACATTGAATATTCGTCATCCTCCACATACTCCGTCTCATAATCATAATTAGGAATATCTCCACTTACATATGCAGGAAAATCGGTTGCAAGATACCTTTCAAGATATTCCTGTGCAAAATCATCTCTACGCAACGACTCTTCAAGGGCATTGCTTCTTCTAAGCCATGCCTCAAATCCCGCCTCCATAGAAAACGCCAATGATAATGCACCTATCCCGCTGTCAAAATAAGTAAGGCAAATATCCACCAGTTCCCCAGTCGATGCATTAACCGCAAGTTCATCAGGAATATAATAAGCCGCATATGATGTTTCCCCATCATATAATGTTTTTGCCTCTTCAATATCAAATGGCAGACTGAGCTTTCCTTCTGAATCTATCCATTCCTCCTTGGGATACATACAGTCTATTGTGCCGAAATAAAAATCCCACTTGACAATCTCATCATATGCCCTGTATGGTTCTCCCGGTTCGCCTACATATTTTTCTATAAGACTGACATATTCCCCTTTTTGGCTGTAATCAATCTGCGCATGTACGGATTTTTTCTTAACGCAGCCTGTCATTCCGCAGACCATCACACCTATCAAAATAACTGCAGCAAATGAATATATTGTTTTTTTCATGCTTATACTATCCCCTTTATTTAAAATGCTTTACATAATAATAATTCTCTATTTCCTCATGATACATACCAAACAGTCCAACACTCATAGGAGCTTTTACTACGGGACCGTCTCCCCATTTGGCTATAACTATCGGGTCATACACCTTAGGTGACTGTGCGCCATTTCCCGACCTCATATTTGTGGGGTCAACAACAACAGCTGAATGTTGGGCTTTGTATGCAATAGCCCCCACAGCATATGGGTAGTCATATTTATTATAATATTGTTCAATATATTTATCAGGTACAATATTCAATGCATATTGCTTATATGTATCCCGGTATATTGGCTTCAGCCATGCATACGAGTGGCAGTTGTATGCATTGCTGCCAAGCTCTACAAGCTCTGCTCCCTGAGGAATATATGGTGACACTTGCTTAAACATTTCACCTACTGGATTATTTGTAGGATTAATTCTCCGAAGCACCACTATGGTTACACCGCCGTGATGAAGCTCCACAGTCTCAAATTCACTTGTTGCCGATGTGCTGTATATTGAGCTCACAACTGCGGACTCCTCCGTCAGCTCCGAAATATACATACTACGGTCGTCAAATTCAAAACATTCTGCATTCTTCTTTTCCTCTGCTTTATCCATGACAGCATCCAACAGCATATCCACATTATCTTCCGTCGTCTTGTACAGCATAATAAGTTCAAGCAAATCACAGATTACAACCGTATCGTAATCATCAAGCGCCGTCTTCAGCATATCCTCGTCTTTCATTATAGTGTTAATGTATGCAACAAGCTCCTCCTCTGTCTCATATCCGCTATAATCTATGGTTTGTTTCTCCGGTATTTTAAGATTACAATACTCGCTATATACTACATCCACACAATCGTCTCTGTTAAGCAATTCACGCAGCCCGTTAAAAGAGTCCGCCAAATACTCAAGTCCCTCTGTTTTTATTCCAAATTCGTACATATTTCCCAACAGCGGATATTGCTCAGTAAGCTTAAGCAGTTCCTCTGTTGTAAGTTTTTCTAATAGTTCATCAGGAAGCTGACATGCATTTATCATTTCTTCCTGTGTGTACAATTCTTTCCATTGGTCGTCAAATATATCAATGGCAAATTTCACCTGTCCGTTTTCATACCAGTCTGATGCATCACTGTATGTAACAAAATCCTGTGCATAATCCTGCGTATCCGCATTAACATAATCCCGCGTATCGTCCTGTGTGTCCTCACTAATATAGTTTTGCGGTATTCCATATGCCGTCATGGTTCTGCACAACAACCATAACAGGATTACTGTCACTGCTGTAATACGTTTTTTCATAAAAATCTCTCCTGACATTTTATTTCAGAGTATTATACAAGATAATATAAAAACAAACCGGCATGAAAATCATCCTCAGATTTAATATAGCTGTTATGCCATACCCAGACATAATACCTGCATCAAATATAGGGATATAGATTTCAAACCGGCTGTCATTTCATGCTTATTCCCCCCTCTCCCCTTCTTCTAACTTATTTATATTATACATTATCCCCATGAAAAAAGCAACTTTTACTTACCCTGAGTGCTATTGCAGCATTGTACATTATCTTGACAATATTTAAACTTATGGTATAATAACTAAACTGTCAGTTTAATTTTAGGTGAGAGGAAATCATTTATGAGAAAAAAACTTGTTGAATACAATCAGTCCAACATTCTTGATGCTGCAAAGAAACTTTTTCAGGCAAATGGCATTTCAGGGACATCCGTTGATGAAATCGCCCGTACCGCAGAATGCAGCAAGGCAACCATTTATGTGTATTTTAAAAATAAGGATGATATATATTATCATATTGTTCTTGAATATATGACAGCACTGCGTGATAGCGTAAAAAGCTGTTTTTCAGGTGCAGTCGATTATAAGAAAGCATATTTTTCATTGTGCAATACCCTTATAAGATTTAAAAATGACTATCCCATGTATTTTGAGTGCATTCTGGGAAATATCAGCATTGAACCCACAAAAATGCAGGAACTTCCGGTTCTGAAATCCATTTTTGATGTCGGTGAAGAAATCAATGACATTGTCTGTGGTTTTCTAATCCGAGGTCAGGCAGACGGTTTCATAAGAAGGGATATAAATCCTTTGCAAGCCACATTTGTTATGTGGTCCAGCATCTGCGGACTGATTTCATTGAATGCCAACAAACATATGTATCTGACCGGCAGACTGAAAATAAAGGAAAAACACTTTCTCAGAAGCGGCTTTGATATGATACTGAGAATGGTCACAGATAAAGGAGGGATATAATATGATTACCGGTAAAATTACAGGAATTTATTTCAGCGGAACAGGCAATACCCGATTCTGTCTTTCACATTTTCTGTATAAAGCAGGCAGTGATATTCCCATGTATTCCATTGAGGACTCCGAGGCTGTTGATGCCATATTACAAAGCGAACACGTTGTATTTGCCTATCCCGTTTATTACAGCAGCCTCCCGAAAATCGTCCGTGATTTCATAGAAAAAAACAAAACCTTGTGGACAGGAAAAAATATTTATGTAATAGCAACTATGGGGCTTTTCAGCGGCGACGGGGCAGGCGTATCAGCAAGGCTGTTCAAAAAGTACGGGGCATATATCACCGGAGGACTTCACATAAGGATGCCCGACTGTATCGGAGATGTCAAAGCACTGAAAAAATCCTTTGATGAAAATAATAGAATAATAGAATCCTCCTGCTGCAAGCTGGATAAGGCGGCAATCTCATATTCAGAGGGTAATCCCACAAGGGAGGGGCTTGGCATAATATATCACATTGCAGGTCTTTTCGGTCAAAGACTGTATTTCAGAAATAAGACAAAAGCTTACACACAGAACCCTAAAATAGATTCCGCCAAATGTACCGGCTGCGGCAGATGTGCAAGAATATGCCCGCTAAAAAACATAATTACGGAAAACGGCAAGGCGGTTTCCGGTAATATGTGTACGATGTGCTACCGCTGCTTTAGCATCTGCCCTGAAAAAGCGATTACCATTATTGGGAAGCAGGTGTTTGAACAGCACAGAATTGAAAATTATACAGGGTAAATACCTTTGCAGCCGTAGCTTTCAAGAATATCGGTCAGCTTTTCATCTCTGACCGATTACATTAATCTGGCAGGACTTCATTACTTCCAGTGCTGCCAGATGTTTTTCGGGAGTTACACCGGCGCAGCAATCTGAGTAAACAGTAATCGGCATCTCAGGATAAAACATACGCAAAGCCAATGCATTGCTTATAACGCAAATATCCGTACATACTCCGCACAATTCAACTTCTTCAGCCTTGGTATCTAATTGTAATTCTGACCAGCCTTCATAACCGAATGTGGTTTTGCAAATCTTTTTACTGCTCTTGGCAATACCTTTTAATTCGTCGATGATTTCCCATCCGTCGGTATCACGAATACAATGGGCTACCGGCAGATTTTTACCCTCAAATGTATCAAGATAATTTCCGTAATGTGTGTCCTGAGTAAAATAGATCAAATCTCGTTTTTCCTGGTATTTTTTAATTTTTGCTTTCACATTGGGAACAATAGCCTGAGCCTCCATACTTCCTAACGCTCCGTAGACAAAATCCTTCTGCATATCCACGACAATCAATAATTTTTTCATATATTTACGCCCTCTTAACTTTCTTCTGCTCTTTAATGACATTTTGCTTATACTGCTTTATATTATACTGAAAATATAACATTCTTTCATATAATTAGCAATGCTTTAAAAACATTTCTCTCCATTGTTCCGAATTATTTACTCATTTGGAAATACTTACTTGTAGTAATCATTGTAACTTTCTGTTAGCATACTGTTTGTAACAATTTTGTAACATTTTAAAATACAAATGACACATTTTAAGGAGGTAACAACTATGAAAAAACCATTATTTGCAGCAGCATTGATTTCAGCATTGGTGGCATGCAGTGTACCCGCCAAATCCTATGGGTCAGATGTACAGCCGCAGGAAAAAGAAACAAATACAATATATACCGTATTCGTAGGCCGTAAGATTGAATGCTTTCAGCAGGCCATAAAAGGTATTTGTGAATATCTGGAAAACAACGATATTTTATTCACTGAAATTTCATGCACACCTCAGAAGCCTGATAATCAGTCACCTGAGCCGGATGACAATGAAATTAATGATACGACACAACCTGATAATCAGAATCCTGAAACTCCGTCACAGCCGGATAATCAGAATCCTGAAATTCCGTCACAGCCGGATAACCAGAGCCCAGTAACTCCGTCACAGCCGGATAATCAGAACCCGGAAATTCCGTCACAGCCGGAAACTCCTGCTGCCCCAACGATTCCTGTACAGCCGGATACCTCTGTATCAGAAACTAATGTACACCCTTACGTAATTGAGATTCTGAATCTGGTCAATGCGGAAAGAGTTAAAGCCGGGCTTGACGAACTCAAACTTGATATGGATGTTACAGCAGCGGCAAATGTCCGCGCCAAAGAAATCAAACAGCTTTTTTCCCATTCAAGACCTAACGGAACAAGCTTCAGCACTGCCTTGACAGAGCAGGGAATATCATACAGAAGCTGCGGTGAAAATATCGCTTGGGGACAAAAATCACCTGAGCAGGTAGTCACCGCTTGGATGAACAGTGAGGGACACCGCGCAAATATTCTGAATAAGAATTTTAAAAATATCGGAATAGGCTATTATCAGGACGAAAAAGGTGTAAATCACTGGGTACAGTTATTTACAAACTAAATTTGTTCCATAAAAACAATAAAGAACCTGCCCGTATGAATCCTCCCATGACTGCCTTGATTGCAAGATTGGCAACGGCAACGCAGTCATCGTGTATCAGCTTGTCCTGCATCACCATCCGACCAAGCTGTTCCAGGATACCATCGCGGGATTTTACCGTCCGCGCCTCCCGATTTACATTCCACAAAACATCGCCGTTTGGAATTTCGGAAGCGGCTTCCGTAATGAGATACATCCCCTCGTACATATAGACCTTGTTCACCGTCTGCCTCCTGCCAAGGTCAAGCTCCTCTGTGAGATGGGTGTCGATCCTCGGCCTTCCCCGCTTGCGTTTCTCCTGTTCCATGACGGCACCTCCTTCTGTAAGTTCATATCTGAACTTATCAAAAGAATTATAACAGTTCATAACTGCACTGTCAACGGAATTTCAGAAATTTCTCGAAAAAATGTTTCGTTTCTGAACG
>CAYPWY010000018.1:0-40828 GCA_964414835.1 uncultured Butyrivibrio sp.
TACTATTGCAACTTCATTTTACAATCCGCGAAATTATAAAATATAAAATAAAAATATAAAAAATTGTTGACAAGTTATGAATCCTCTGCTATATTAACTATTGTGCTTGAAATGCACAATAGTATATGCGCCTTTAGCTCAGTTGGTAGAGCACCTGACTCTTAATCAGGGTGTCCAGGGTTCGAACCCCTGAAGGCGCACTTCAAAGTCCCAGGCTATGCTTCTCGCTGGTTTGAGGCTTTTTTTTGTTAATATTGTATTGAATTTTATCCTATAAACGAAGCCATTTATTCTATATTTCTTCCATACACATACTGACTCCGAAATGAAAAACCTTTTGGCGGCAGGATAAAAATAATTCTCCGCCGTATTTTTTAAGAATATGTTTTGCGGATTCCAGTCCATACCCATGTTCGGGAGAATTTTTAGAAGACGGAATCCGGTTATCCTTTATCTGAATATTTTCGGCAACGCTGTTGCTTATATCAAAGGTAAGAACGCCTTTGGAGACTTTTACGGTAATCAGTATTGTCTGAGAAAGCTCCTTGTGTGCAGATAAATATTCAATAGCATTGTCTAAAGCAATACCAAAAAGAACGCATAAATCGTCACCGCTTACAGTCAATTCTTCTTCAAGCTCAAAATTTGTTTTTATTGTTATTCCATAGGAGTCAGCCAATTCGCCCTTGTAATTTATTATAGAATCAAGCGGGTAGCATCCGCTGTTTGAAATAGGCGATTTGGAAAGTGTGCCGATATGCTCGTCTATTTTGGCAATTGCTTTGTCAATATTACCGCTCTCAAGCTCTGATTTAAGTCCAATCATTAAATTTTTGTAATCATGCTTTTCCTTGTGAAACAAAGTTCTTATCTGGTTTTCGGATTTATATTGCTGCTGCTGCATGTTTATTGTGTTGTTAAGAATATCATTATGGATTTGCAGAATATAGATTTTAGATTGTCTTTCCCAAAGGTAAAAAACAAGTATGTTCACTGCAATCAGTAATATTGCGGGAACAAACAAAAGAATGTTGCCAGTTGTGGTCAGAGGCTTGGCATAGGTGTTTGAAAAAAGCACAAGCAGCCATAACAAAATTACCGATAGAACAGGCGTTATGTATATGCTTGGATTATGTATATAAAATTGTTTACGGTGCAATATTCTGTTAAAAACAATTGTCATAAGAAAGAACATTAACCTGGCGCAAAGTATTGCGGCCGCTGTTGCGTAGGTATAGTTTAAGTTGTTCACAATTTGATTTAATAGAGCAATTATACCGGAAGCCAGACATTCTGCACAGGCAATAAAAATGCTTATGATAAAAGTAGCTGAGATACTTTTAAATTTTGGTTTTGAGTGGAGAAGAGTCAGGAGGTAAAACATAATTGTACTGCTTATAGTAAAAATAATTGGCTCATTTGCAGTACGGTATATAGCATAATCAACAATATAGAAAGCGCAATAGAATATATATGACAGCCTTCCAAGCCGCATTTCCCCCAAAAAGTCGGACAAAAACAGCATGATAGTATATACATAAAGAAAATTTGAGATAGCATAGATTGGATATATAATCATCACCTGACCTCTCTTTCTCCGGGCGGAATAATCTGTGTATATTGTTTGTGCATCAGCATGTGGCGGTACTTGGAACTGATAGGCAGTTCAGTCCCTTGAACAATAACATAATTTGTACTTAGCCTGTCGATATATTGCTGGTTGACAATGTAGGACCTGTGAAGCTGACAGAAATTATCTGATAATAAATTAAGTTCATTAAGAATTTCATTAATCTTACAATAAGCTTCAACGGTATTCTGGCTATTGAATAGATGAATTATAAGTTTACGGCCTTGGGATTCCATATAGGTTATTTCTTTGAGAGGAAGATATATGGTGTCCCTTTTTATATGTACAGGAAGCCGCAAATTAATGCTGTTCATATCTGACAATAATTTTTTCATAATGGATTTAAACTCAGTATATGATAATGGCTTTGAAAGAAATCCGAAGGGGTGAAATCGGAACAAGGGTATCAGATTATCCTCATGTGATGATACATATATAATGTATATGTTTTCCATAGGGTCAGTCCGGCGGATAAGCTCCGCAGTTTTAATGCCATCGTAACGGCGCATTTCAATGTCAAGAAAAATAATATCATAGCATGTGCCCTCGTTCATGGCATTAATAAGTTCTGCTCCATCGGCATAATCGTCAAGCTCGTATTTGGAAGATACGAAAAAGGTTTTCAGATATTTATCGATTTCTGCACAGATGGTCAAATCATCATCTGCAATGGCAATTTTAATCATTACGCTCACCTCATATATTGATTATGCAATATATAATGCGGAAAATCAAATAATTTAATGAGAATACCAATCCAAAGCGTGAAATAATAATGAAAGGGATTAAAAAATGACAAAATCTGACAAAAACAGCGCTTTTCATTACAATAAAAAACTATGAATGTAATCAGATGATATATTTATAGCAGGAGGTGAAGTCTATGTGGAAAAATATAGCGGCTAAATTATTGACAGTATTATCAAGCTGTGCAATCGTTTCTGCCATAACAACTGTAAACTCTGCATGCTACCTGTGGTTATATGAGCCTAAGGCACCGGATGAGGCATATAAGCTTATAAAATAGTGGATAGGTTATGGAAGAAAAATTAGTGGTTATGATGGTGAATCATAACATAATTAAAGAACAAGACAGGGAAATCTACAAGTACGGATTATACACATTGAAGAATAAATTGTTTTCAATGATTGCAGCCGTAATTATTGCACTGATATTAAAGAAAGCTGATATTTTATTAGTGATTTTGGTTTGTATGCTGCCAATCAGAAGATATGCGGGAGGCTTTCACGAAAGCTCCCCATTCAGATGTTTTATTGCATCGCAGCTTATGTTTATTGCAATGGAACTGATTGCGGATGCGGCAGCTTCAACAGACATCGGGCTGATAAGCGCACCGGCAGGTGCAATTGTGGGAAGTATATTAATAATAAAAAAAGCTCCCGTAGGGAGCATCAATCGTCCGTTGTTGGAGCGCCAGATAAAAAAGTATAGAAACATATCGCTTATATTATGCGCTGTCTGGAATTCAGTCATAGTGGTATCGTATCATTGTCACATGCTCCGGTTTGTATTTGTGATTTCCCTTATATTAGCCGTACAAGGAATACTGTTGGTGGTTCCGGAACGTAGGGCTAAGCCGCAATCGCTATGATTGAGGCAAAGAAAGGGGAGGTCGTTATGATTTCCCCTTTTGTGTGAAGATAGTTACAGCCTGATTAAAGCTGTTTTTATTTTTTATTGGTGTCATCGGAATCAGGTTTCTTGCAATTTATGTCCTGTCTGTATTTTCTCAAATTATCCTTGGATGACTGAAGAACTTCAATAAGAAATGACCGTTCATTATTGTCACAGTCATAAATTATATCATAAATGCGGTTATCGTAATATTTATCCTGTACATTAATTATTCCGTTCAAAATAGAATCGGTAGACACATCAAGGGCATTTGCCAAGTCTATCAATAAGTCCAGAGATATGCCCGTTGTTCCGCTTTCGGTATTTTTGATATGGCCGGAGGAACAATGTACCAACTGACCTAATTCGTCCTGAGTTAAGCCTTTGTACTCACGAATAGTGCGGATGTTATTGCCGATAATTTTAAAATTTATGCCCTTGGAGCTTTTCACAATTATAACCTCCTAAACCTTTACTATTAATATTATAGAATTTATAGTGTTTATTATCATTAACGGCGAAGATTATAAAATAATGTTAAAGATTAACAGAGCTATGCTGTGCGTCGGCAGATAATGCTATGGTAATACATAATCGTGAGTATGCAGTTTCCCACCAGCTTCTGCATATTGGCACTATTGGGGCTGCAGTTATACGATACTGCCGTTTGTACAAAAAAGCGACCTCTTGAGCACGACAATCCTTTTTGCGGAACATTATGTTAAAATGAATATAGGATGTTTTTCGTGGGTTTTCGTAGTTTAATTAAAATCATCAGAAAGAGAGTATAAATTATGAAGAATGAGGTATTGGGTTATACAGACGAAGAAAAACGCGTACTTAGGTATAATACAAGGGCAAGTGTGACGCTTATCAGAATAGGCTTCAGTGTGTCAATACTTGCACTTATTGCCACATTTCCGTTAAGGTATTATGCGTTGAAATCAAACCAGAGCGGAATGGATGCGGCATATATTGCGTTGTACATTTTTTTACTGGGGGGAAGCGTATGCTCCATGTTGGGGTTCAGAAGCTTTAGGAAAGAAAACATATTTCTGAAAACTGCGTCGATTTTGGAAATGGTGTCGGTTCCGGTTATGGCAGTTACGGCTATGCTCATGTATTTGACAAAGCATTATGAATTGATTGGTTTGAGATATGGGCTTTTTACATATGCATTGTATAGTCTGTGGGAGACAATTGCAGTGGCATTTATGGCTAAAGGATACCAACAGCTTCTTAGGGAACAGGAGAAATCCTATATACATAACCATCTGAAAATACTTACGGTATTGTTGGCAGGCATAACCTTTTTTATTTTGATGATTATTGCTGCCTTTGAGGTATATGGCGCTATTATTTTTGGTGCGGCAATCTTAATCTGCTGCATACCGGCAAGGTATCAAATCAGCAATATGCTTCAGGATGTACAGCAGGAAGATGTAACAATATTTTGTCTGTCGGTTAAGGGTAAGGATTGGATAATAGGAGCGGTGCTTTTTGCTGTAAGTTTATGTATCTCGTGTCTGTTTATATTTTGATTGTATGCGAATTTGTCTATGTGCATATTATTTATGATGGATTTATAAAAATATAAAATAACAATCGCCGTATGCTTTAACTAAGAATGTATGGCGATTTTTTTACTTTCCGGTAAATATTTAATTTACTTCCCAACACGCAAATGCTATAATATATAAATAATATATGAACATGGATAATGAATAATTTAATAAGTGTTTTGGGAAGGAGGACTTACTATGTCAAATAAAAGTGTATCCGGGAGAAATAAAACAAATAAGACCGTTAAGGCTAAAAAGCCTGCCCGGGAACCTAAGAACCGTAAAGTGTATAAGGCAGCCAACACTGACAAAAATGCTGTGACGAAAAACAGAAATAATATTAAAAAGGTCAGATGGTATCAGCGTATTCAAATCAAAATGATGGCTGCATTTATAATACCCGTAATTTTTATTATTGTATTAGGTACATCTTCTTATACTAAGGCATACAAGGGAATAGTAAGCAGCTATGAGGACAGTATGACGCAGACTATGGATATGACGACGCAATATCTTGGGCTTGTCATTGACACGGTTCAGTCTACATATAAGGAATATACTAACGTAGATGAGCTTAACCAATATTTTAAGAACATGATTGGAGAAAGTGAAGCCATTGCACTTAGCAGAAGATATATTTCCGAATTGAAACAGAAAACTACAACGGACAGCACAGTATGTAATATTTATCTGCTGTCAGACAATGTCAGCTCTTTAACAACAACAGATTCGGATACGGAGAATCTCTACTCGGCATATTTGGCAACCGAGAATGGTGCTCAGGCAAAGGCGGATATATACAGCTATTTTCTCTTTGGAAATGTTTCCGATTCGGATGAAGCCATGGCAACAAGCTCTGATAATTATGGCTTGAGGCTGGTGCGTCATATGAATGGCTATAATGCCTATTTAATATTGGACATAGATAAAAAGGTGGTTACAGAAGCGGTATCTTCCCTGAATGTGGGAGAAGGGACTTTGGCTGCCATAATAACCTCAGACGGAACGGAACTGCTGTCTGACGGAACCAATCCGGAAACACCTGCATTTACCGATAAGGATTTTTATGAAGCAGCAGTTAATAGCGAAGAATTAAGCGGTCAGAAATATGTTGAATACAATGGAGAGAAATATCTTTTCCTCTATTCCAAGCTTGACGGAAGGCAGGCTATGATATGCGGACTGATTCCTGAGGCACTGCTCACTGAACAGGCGGCGGATATAAGGCTGCTTACTATAATTATGGTAATTGTGGCGGTTGTAATTGCAGCAGGAATAGCCACCGTATTATCAAGGGGAATAAGCAATGCTATAAATAACACTAATAAGCAGCTTCGCAATATAGCGGATGGTAATCTCAATGCACAGGTGACAACACGACGCAGGGATGAGTTTGCATTGTTGGCATCAGGGGTTAATGATATGGCAGTGCATATGAGAACGCTGTTGGGAAAAATAACCGAAATGGCAGGAGAGCTTTCCTCGGCATCTGCTTCTGTTACAGAGAATGCAAGAGCACTCTTTGAATCCTCTGACCAGATACAGCTTTCTATTAAGGAAATTGAGACCGGAACAGCCAATTTGGACAATGAGTCGGAGAAATGTTTATCTCAGATGGATACATTATCACATAAGATACACGATGTTCAGGGCAGTTCAGTTAATATAATGAATAAGGCCCATGCAACAGAAGCTGTTGTCAACGAAGGCAAAAATAGTCTGTCATCCATGATGGAAAGTGCTGCGGCCACCAGCCGTATAACAGGCAGCGTTATCCAGTCAATACAGCTTCTGGAAGAGAAATCCCTGACCATAGGTGATATTATAGAAGCAATCAATGCGATAGCGGTGCAGACCAATCTTTTATCACTGAATGCGTCAATTGAAGCAGCAAGAGCAGGAGATGCCGGTAAAGGATTTGCAGTTGTAGCGGAAGAAATCCGCAAGCTTGCCGAGCAATCAAAAGAATCGGGAGAAGAAATCGGAAGAATTATTGAAGAGATTTCACGCAACACAAAGGATGTTGTCAATATTGCAAGTGAGGCAAAAGAAATTGTAAATAAACAGGAAAATGTAGTAATTCAGACCTCAAGGGCATTTGAGCAGATTAAGGAACATATGACGGAATTTTCTCAATCTCTTGATTCAATAAGTAATGATATTAATAATATGGATGAAGCACGTGAGCGGACGCTTGGCGCCATGGAAGGAATCTCGGCGGTATCGGCAGAAACAGCGGCAGGTTCGGCTTCCGTATATTCCAATGCACAATCACAGCTTGGAGAGATTGAGTCCCTTGATAAAGCGGCGGCAAATCTGTCTGCCAAGGCTGAGGAACTTAATGCACTGCTGTCACAGTTTATTATTGACATGAAATAATTCCCTTTAGGGAAACATTTGTGAATTGAAGGATAGTTTCGGCGTGAATTGAAGGATGGCTTTGGACACTTGCAATATGATACAGAATGTTGTAAAATAAAGGGCAATTAGCTTTTGTTATAATTTTATGACAGGAGGAGGCACCATGAATAACAAAGAAATGATGGAATTACAGCCGGAACTGAATAGTCAGTTTGATGAGTTGGTCAAGTACTGTATGGCATCGGGAATCATAGATTCCAATTTATATATAGAATATGATGTAAAAAGGGGTCTGCGTGAAAGCAACGGTAAGGGCGTTCTTACAGGTCTTACGGAGATTTCCGATGTGGTAGCGTTTGATATTGTTGACGGGGACAGGGTGCCTTGTGACGGACGGCTGTATTTTCAGGGTTACAATGTACAGGATTTAATACATAAAGGAGACAGAAGAAGGTTTGCTTTTGAAGAGGCAACATATCTGCTTTTGTTCGGAGCGCTGCCTACCAAGGTACAGCTTCGCCAGTTTATAGATATTCTGGGAGGACTAAGAGAGCTTTCCGGACACTTTGTGCGTGATGTAATTATGAAAGCGCCAAGCAGTAATATTATGAATGCTTTGGAGAAAAGTATCGTCACACTTTACTCATATGATGAACAGGCAGATGATATATCGGTGCCTAACGTGCTTAGGCAGTCCTTACAGTTAATTGCCAAGATGCCTGTTATATCTGTTTTTGCGTATCAGTCATATATGCATTTTAAGAAAGATGATGTTTTGATTATCCGTAATCCGGACCCGGCATGTTCAACTGCCGAAAACATTCTCAGGATGCTCAGACCTGATGGTAAATATACTGAACTTGAAGCAAAGGTGCTGGATGTTGCACTTGTGCTTCACGCAGAACACGGCGGAGGTAATAACTCTACATTTACCAACCATGTAGTTACATCATCAGGAACGGATACATATTCCACAGTTGCAGCCTGCGTAGCATCCCTTAAAGGACCGAAGCATGGCGGTGCCAATCTTAAGGTTAAACAGATGTTTGCCAACATCAAAGAAAATGTATCTGATTTGAAGGATGAGGATGAACTTAGGGCTTATCTGAAGAGAATACTTAATAAGGAAGTTTTTGATAAGGCAGGACTTATTTATGGTGTAGGTCATGCTGTTTATACAATGTCAGACCCTCGCGAGGTTATTCTCAAAGAATATGCCAGAAAGCTTTCTGAAGAAAAAGGACTTGTGGAAGAATTTGAGATTTATAATAGAGTTGAGAAAATTGCAAAAGAGCTTATCAGCGAGTCACGTAAAACCCTGAAGCCGATATGCGCCAATGTGGATTTTTACAGCGGGTTGGTATATACAATGCTTGGAATCCCCGATGAACTTTTCACACCTATTTTTGCCATTGCCAGAATCGCAGGATGGAGTGCACATCGCCTTGAGGAGCTGGTAAATAAAGGAAAAATAATCAGACCGGCATATAAGTATGTAGGACACCATGTGGATTATGTGGACCTTAATGATAGATAAATATTTCCATGTATATAATAAGGATAAATCATGCTGCCAAAAAGCATTGATTTATCCTTATTTTTCTGAAACCAAATCCCAAATTTGACGAGATATAATATGAAGACGTCTTACTAAAAGAAAGGAGACTTGCCATGCAAGATGAGGAAATCGTTGAGCTTTACTGGCAGCGTGATGAATCTGCAATAAAAGCAACACAGGATAAATACAGCCGTTATCTTACAAAAATTGCATATAATATTTTGGCGAATTTAGAGGACTGTAAGGAAAGCGTTAACGACACATATCTTGCGGCATGGAACTCTATGCCACCACACAGACCAAGTATTTTATCTACTTATCTCGGAAAGCTGACAAGACGGGCATCCATTGATATTTTTCGGAAAAAGAACCGCCATAAGCGTAGGGAATCTGAGTATGCGCTTTCACTTAGCGAACTGGAGGACTGTATCACTGATGGCGGTACTCCTCAGGAGACTTTGGAAACAAAACTGCTTGCCGGAGCTATCAATGACTTTCTGCGTACATTGTCCAAGGATGCACGGAACCTTTTTATAGGAAGGTATTATTTCCTTGATTCACTCCGGGATGCAGCAAGGTATTGTGGCATGAATGAAAGCAAAGCAAAAAGTATGCTGTTTCGTACAAGATGCGGACTGAAGGCGTATCTGGAAAAGGAGGGATTTTATTTATGAATCCGGATAAAATTCATGATGCTCTTAACATGTTGGATGAGGATTTAATTGAAGAAGTAAATGTGCTGCGTATTAAAAAAAAGAAGCTTAATAGCCGTTGGGTGCGCCGAATAGCTATTGCTGCCTGCCTGTGCATAATTATTGCAGGAGTATTTGCTGCAAATAATCTGGGGATATTGCCTTTGGGAGGAGCAGGCAATAATAAGCAACAGGGAGAGATGAGCGGAAATCCGGAAGGAATATCTATGGTACAGGAAAATTATAGTGATGCAATTGGCAAAGAACTATGGGAAACCGCAGAATATCCATCTGTTTTGGTTAAAATTGAGGGCTGGAAGGAGGACGGCTTTTTCGGGACCGTTACCGGAAGCTTTGATACGGATACATTTAAGGTGGGAGAAGATATTGTTGTTTTGTATGGTGAGACTATCGGAGAGGAAATATCCATAAGTGACGGTACTGAATCCGAGGATGGCGTACCGGCGAGTATGGACTTTACGGTAGGAAGTGTTGTTCGTGTATGGTTTGCTAAACAGGCGAGCTATCCTGAAAGTATAGGCACCGGGGAAACCATATATTGTGTAATTTATGCTGAAAGAATTGCATTGGAAGAAGACGATGCAGAGTAAGCGGAAGGAGGCGTAATAGTATGAGAAAAAAATGTTTCATTAATATTGTTGCCAGTGTACTGATTGTATCAACACTTGTCTTTACGGCAGGATGTTCAAGAAAAGCAGTATCATCAAATGATATACAGGCACAAGACCTTATGAAAGGGATTAAAGCAAATAAGGTAGAAGGCGTGGAGGATATTACTAAAGACAGTGTATATATATCGGATTTTGCCGTTCAGCTTTTTAAGGCAAGCATGGAGGATGGACAAAACACCTTGTTATCTCCTTTTTCGGTTCTTTGTGCGCTGGCTATGACCGCTAACGGAGCAGAAGGAGAAACGCTTGCGCAGATGGAAAAAGTTCTGGGTATGCCTTGTGATGAGCTTAACTCATATCTGTATAGTTATATGGCAAGCCTGCCCCAGAATGACAAATACAAGCTAAGTATTGCAGACTCAATTTGGTTTACAGACAATGAATGCTTTACTGTAAACCATGACTTTTTGCAGACTAATGCCGACTACTATAATGCTGATATTTACAGAGCTCCATTTGACCGGACAACGCGGGACGATATAAACAGCTGGGTAAAAGAAAAGACAGATGGAATGATTCCTGAAATTATTGAAGAAATTCCTTCTGATGCGGTTATGTATCTGGTAAATGCACTTGCTTTTGAAGCCGAATGGGAAAGTATTTATGAGAATGCGCAGGTAAGAGAAGGCGTTTTTACCGGGGAAGACGGAACTACTCATAACGTGGAATTTATGTACAGCAACGAAAATACTTACTTAGAGGATGAAAACTCAGTAGGTTTTATTAAATACTACAAAGACCGTAAATATGCATTTGTGGCATTGCTTCCTAATGAGAATATGGGAATGGCGGATTATGTGTCCTCTTTGACGGGAGAGCATTTGAATGAGTTGATTTCCAATGGGCAGTCTACGCTTGTAAGAACGTCAATTCCAAAGTTCGAGACGGAATATAGCACTGAAATGTCCGCTGTGCTTGCGGAAATGGGTATGCCGGATGCTTTTAACGGTTCAGCAGCCGATTTTACCGGGCTTGGCACATCCTCCGAAGGAAACATTTATATTGGACGTATTTTGCATAAAACCTTTATTTCGGTAGGGGAAAAAGGCACAAAGGCAGGAGCGGCAACCGTTGTTGAAATGTCAGGTGAAGGTGCTCCAGCTCCAATCGATGAAAAAGAAGTGTATCTTAATCGTCCGTTCGTGTATATGTTGATAGACTGTGAAGCAAATATCCCGTTATTCATCGGCACAATGATGAATACAGGGGAATAAATTGCAGGAGACGGCATATAAAAAGTATTGATGACTAAGGGGCTGTCCGCACTGAGAAAAGCATATACAAAATATAGCAGAAAGTGTCCATCATCTAATACTATATCTTGCATACCAAGTGCTTGGTGCGACAGCCCTTTTAAGATATACACAACGTATTAACCTCGATAATTAACCTCAATAATGTCTCCTATTCCGTATGTGCCGTTCTCATAAATTATCTGCAGATAAATTTCCGCAACAATTTCACCTGTTATTTCAGGGGAAGCTTCTATTGCTGCAACGGCGATGGCATATACAATATCAGAATCGGCATTGTAAGCTATTTTACAGGTTTGGGAAAGAATAAGTGCTGATTTATCAATGCCTTTAGCGGCAAGCTCTGTTTCATCAGCCCATGACATATCCGTAAGTTGTGAAACGTCCGTATCAGGTTTAAAGATGGTATATTCCATTTTCTGTAAATCAATTATATAACATGGCACAGAGGTAAATCCCATACTTGTGTCTATATTTGCAAGCAATATTTCCTTAATCCCATCGTTATTAAGGTCTTTTGAATATATCCACGCCCCTGAAATCATTTCGCCCCAGAAACCGTTATCAATTTCCAGAGAATTACCTTTATAAGTAATTACTGTTTTAGCTATAAGGTCAGAGACAATTTCAATTTCGCCAGTCTCATCGGTCAGCTTAAGGCAGCTGTTGTTGTTTTCATCAATAAAAGCAGAACCGGTAAATGCATTGAAAAAACCATTTTCGTTATATTTTTCAATCGTAGATTGGCGAAATTCATAAATTTCCTGTGTTTTATCCGTGGTTTCCGGCTCTGTGATAGTAGGTTCCAATGTAGTGGCTGTGAGAATAGGTTCTGTTGCAGCAGGCTGTAGAGTTTGAGATACGGTCCCTTTGGAAGCTTGGCAGCCGGTAAATAAACAAGTTAAAAATGTAAGTAATATAAATAGTAATATTTTTTTCATATACATTCCCCCATTATTTATAATTAAAGAAAATATTTCGTAGTTGCTTCTCTTGAATGTCTCCTACATTAAGTGCCAGAAGGCATATTTTTTTGGCATATTCACCATAAAAATATGTTACGCTAAGAGGCTTTAGATAAATATTTTACAAAAATCTCCTCCAATACATCTGCTGATTGACTGTCAATATATTTTTCTCTGTAATATTCCTCATTTTCAGTGTCATAATAAGATGGCATATATATATCCAGTTTTCCTGTATCTGTATACCACCAAATCGTAATTCTTTCAGTTTCATCCAGCCATTTGTCATTTTCAGCATCTTTTTTTAAGACTTCAAATATGATTCTCAGGCTTTGCAATTTTCTTCCGGAATAATACACGTGCCCTCATAATCGTCATCGGGTATATCCGTTGAATTGACTAATACATTGTACAATTTTTTCAAATCATTCTCATGCTCATCTTTATAAATAACTTCCGGCATATACATAGTGGCATCTGATATGCCATAATAAAAGCTGAATTGTGCCGATTCCACTGATTCATAAGGCATATACTCAACCTGACCGTCTATGTCAATATCTGCTTCACGTTTGCTGCAGCCTGACAAAAACAATGCCAACACCAATATCTGAATAAATATCACTGATTTTCTCATAACTTCCCCTCCTGATTAACAATATATATGTCTCAGATTACTTTTGTCAAAACTGGTCACTGAAATAGGCATAGTCGCAGAATTTCTGACATCAAGATTTTTGTTTCGTGCTAAGTTTAAATAAAATGGAACACATTCATATGATTCTATAGCTGCTGCATAAACTTTTTCCCTTAAGTACCCCACTTTTCTACATTCCCTATTTTATATTCATTTATATACCTGAAATTGTTTTTTCAATACCTTTGAAAATCCTCAACCCAAAAGCTTATAGATAATGCATATGCCTATTTTATTGTGTTTGATTTTATGCAAAATTCATTTTATCCAAAGCTACCACCACTACGCAGGATATGCCTTCGGTATGTATCTCATCACAGATGTAAAACAACAAAACCACAGAAATAAAATCTGTGGTATTAAAAATATATATATTGAATGCTATATACAATCCAAAGTGTTCATATTGTTAAATAACCTCTAAATATATTATACCACACACCCTATATTATTTTATCAGCTAAGTATTTTATTATATACGCGATTTTTTAGTGAATAATTACATTCACTTTTTAGTATCATGTTATTACATCTTTAGAAAGTATCGCAATTTTTTAGGAGTAAATATGTATGTAAAAGCAATATGCGGAAACTCGGAGTTTCCGCCTTGAACCGGAAAAGAAAAAGACTCCGATAAAATCGAAGTCCTTAAAATATAATCGATGCGACAGGATTCGAACCTGCGGCCTCTGCGTCCCGAACGCAGCGCTCTACCAAACTGAGCCACGCATCGCCACTGCAATGAATATTCTACAATAACTTTTCAAACAATGCAAGAAAAATATTAAAGTAATCTGCAAATAATACGGAAAATTATAATTGAGACATGAAAACGCCTAAGTCCTTCGATGGTTGAGGGACTTAGGCGCTGAAAGGGAATTGCCGCTTTGTTATAGGATAACTGAAAGCTACACAATATTCAGAAGCTTCATTCCGTTTTCATAGGCAAAAGCATTTTCAAGTGTTTCAATGGCGATTGCCTGCATTGCTTCCCTTGTGAAAAAGCCCATATGGGAAGTTATTAGCACATTTGGGAAAGTACACAGGCGGGACAGAACATCGTCGTGAATGATTTTGTTGGACACATCCTCGTAGAAAAGACCTTCCTCTTCTTCGTATACGTCAAGTGCCACACCGCCGATTCTTCCGTTTTTAAGTCCGTCAATCAGTGCAGTTGAGTCAATTAGAGAGCCTCGTGATGTGTTGGAGATAATTACTCCCGGTTTCATTTTCTGTATAGAAAGCTCATTCACAAGATGATAGGTGTCGGCAGTCAGCGGACAATGCAGTGATATCACATCCGATTTTTCAAAAAGCTCATCAAGAGGTACATATACGGCATCAAGGTTTTCATTAGGGTACAAATCGTATGCCAGCACCTTCATATGAAAACCGTTAAAAATGTCTATCATGCATTGTCCGATTTTACCCGTACCGATAACGCCTGCGGTTTTTCCGTTCATATCCCGCCCCATAAGTCCGTTAATGCTCATATTGAAATCACGGGTTCTGGTGTATGCACGGTGAAGCTGTCGGTTGACGGTAAGTATTGCTGCCATGGAGAACTCGGCAACGGCAGCAGGGGAATAGTTAGGCACGCGGAGTACAGTTATTCCGAGAGCCTTGGTTGCATCCAAATTTACATTGTTAAAACCGGCGCACCGCAGCAGAATTAATTTTATTCCCATGGACGCCAGACCCTCCGCAACTTCCTCCGTCACATAGTCGTTTACGAAAATACAGACGGCATTGCTTCCGTTGGCAAGTACAAGAGTATCCGGTGACAGCCCGGCTTCAATAAAATGAATCTGGCACCCATATTCCTTGCTAAGCGGCTCAAACCATAGTCTGTCATAAGGTTTTGTTCTGAAAAAAGCTATATTCATAACTATAACTCCTTAATAATTCCAAGAATTTATACGCCTGTATCGGCGTTCTATAAGAATTATATCCCAAAAAAGGCGGAGCTATCCATTTATTTCAAATGATTTAGAACCCAGTGCAAAATATCGTTGTATACCTCTTCCCGCCCGATTTCGTTAAGAATTTCATGGCGGAACCCGTCATAAAGTTTAAGCTCCACATCCTTAATCCCAAGTCTGCGATACTGCTCGTATACTTTAACAGGACCTTTTCCGTAGCTGCCCACAGGGTCTTCGCTGCCTGCAACCACAAAAATAGGAAGCGTCTCAGGTATGGTGTGAAGATTTTTTTCCTTGCATACAAATCCAAGAATTTTAAAAAGCGTACGGTATGCGTTCAGTGAAAAACGGAAAGTGCAGTATTTGTCAGTGGTATATTTTTCGATAATATCGGTATCCCTTGTAAGCCAGTCACTTTCACCGGAAGGATTCTCGATGCGCTTGTTGTATTTGCCGAAAGCTATATTATAAATAAGCTTGCTGACATATCTGTCCCCATGGAAAATTTTCAATACATTAGTCAGAAACACGCCGAAACCGGTTACAACGGCAGGCATAACCCCTGTGCCCATAACAATGGCACCGTCTATTCCCTTGCCGTACATGGTCAGGTATTTGCGGAATATGAAGGACCCCATACTATGTCCCATCATAAAATAAGGAATACCAGGATGCGCCTCCTGTGTGATTTTTTTAAGACGGTGTACATTTCGCACTATAATGGTTTCGGCATCTTTCTCGGTAAAATATCCCAAGTCCTTTTCAGTGGAGGCTGTACGTCCGTGTCCCAAATGGTCTTCACCCACCACGAGAAATCCATTTTCTGCAAGAAAACTTGCAAATGAATCATATCTGTCCATATATTCTATCATTCCATGTACTATCTGGAATATGGCGCGGATATTACCATCCTCCGGCGCCCATGAATAAGCATGGCAGGTATTTATGCCGTCTCTTGACGGAAACTCAAATTCTTTTTTAATTGCCATGACAAACCTCCTTATAATGTTGTTGTGTAGTTTAATTTTCTCATATCCGGAGGGAATTGTAAATGCTTTTTACCTATATGTGTGTATTGCTTTTTTTGCTATTTTAGGTTAAAATCAGTATAATTATACGAAAATAACATCAGGAGGGACCGCAATGGTTAAATTAAGCCGGAAAGGTGCTTATCTTATCAATGGTACGGAGATTATCGAGGACAATGCCGAGGCAGCAGATGTCCTTACAGCGAAATTCGGAAGTGCGCCTGATAAGGAAGAGGCAGCGAAGAATACGATTGCATATAATATTTTGACATCACATAATACATCGGGCAATGACAAAAAGCTTGAGATTAAGTTTGATAAGCTTACATCACACGATATAACATTTGTAGGAATTATACAGACTGCAAGAGCCAGCGGTCTTGAAAAATTCCCTATTCCATATGTCCTTACCAACTGTCACAACAGTCTGTGTGCAGTGGGCGGAACAATCAATGAAGATGACCATATGTTTGGACTTACATGTGCCAAGAAGTACGGCGGAGTATATGTTCCGCCTCATCAGGCAGTTATCCATCAGTTTGCAAGAGAGATGCTTGCAGAGGGCGGTAAGATGATTCTCGGCTCGGACAGCCATACACGTTACGGTGCTCTCGGAACCATGGCAGTAGGAGAGGGAGGACCTGAGCTTGTTAAGCAGCTCCTTAATAAAACATATGACATCAATATGCCGGAAGTGGTGGCAATATATCTCACAGGAGAACCGGTGAACGGGGTAGGTCCTCAGGACGTTGCGCTTGCCATAATCGGTGCGGTTTTCGGCAACGGATATGTTAAGAATAAAGTAATGGAATTTGTGGGACCTGGAGTTGACAAGCTCAGTGCTGATTTCCGAATCGGTATTGATGTTATGACTACGGAAACCACCTGCCTGTCATCAATCTGGAAGACTGATGATAAAATAAAAGAATTTTATGATATACACGGAAGAAGTGAAGCTTATAAAGAGCTTAATCCGGGAAATGCTGCTTATTATGACGGAGTAGTTTATGTAGAGCTTGACAAGATTAAGCCGATGATTGCGATGCCTTTCCATCCAAGCAACACATACACAATTGAAGAGCTTAATGCCAACCTTCAGGATATTCTTCATGACTGTGAGCAGAAGGCGCTTGTAAGCCTTGACGGACAGGTTGATTTTAAGCTTACCAATAAAATAAAGGATGGGCGACTTTATGTTGACCAGGGAATTATAGCCGGATGCGCAGGCGGCGGCTTTGAAAATATTTGTGCGGCAGCGGACATCCTTCGCGGACGCTCAATCGGTGCAGATGAATTCACACTCAGCGTATATCCTGCAAGTACACCTATTTATATGGAGCTTGCCAAGAACGGACGACTTGCTGACCTTATGGCAACAGGTGCTATCGTTAAAACAGCATTTTGCGGACCATGCTTCGGTGCGGGAGATACACCTGCCAACAACGCATTTTCAATCAGACACTCCACACGTAACTTCCCTAACCGCGAAGGCTCTAAGCTCCAGAAGGGACAAATATCATCCGTTGCGCTTATGGATGCACGTTCCATTGCGGCAACAGCAGCCAATAAGGGATATCTTACAGCGGCAACAGATGTGGATGTGGAATATACAGGACCTAAATATCATTTTGATAGTACAATATATGCTAACAGAGTATTTGACAGTCATGGGGTGGCGGACCCTAAGCAGGAAATCCAGTTTGGTCCTAATATTAAGGACTGGCCTGAGATGGTGGCGCTTCCTGAAAACCTTATCATTAAGTGTGTATCGGAAATACATGACCCTGTAACCACTACGGATGAGCTTATTCCATCAGGAGAGACTTCATCCTTCCGTTCCAATCCTCTTGGACTTGCAGAGTTTGCGCTTTCAAGAAAGGACCCGCTTTATGTTGAGCGAGCTAAGGAGGTTCAGAAAGCTGAGAAAGCCCGTGAAGCAGGACAGTGTATGGGGGATGCGGTTCCTGAAGTGCGTGACATTATGCACAAAGTAAAAGAAACCTTTGATGTATCTAAGGACAATACAGGCGTGGGAAGTACAATTTTTGCGGTTAAACCGGGAGACGGCTCTGCCAGAGAGCAGGCGGCGTCCTGTCAGAAGGTGCTTGGCGGCTGGGCGAACATTGCCAATGAATATGCTACCAAGAGATACCGCTCCAACCTTATAAACTGGGGTATGATACCGTTTATTATTGAAGAAGGCGAGCTTCCGTTCAGTAATCTTGACTACATCTTTATTCCCGGCATTGCAACAGCAATCAGGGAAAAAGCGTCAAGTGTAAAAGCCTATGTCGTTAATAAGGATATGAAAGAGTTTGAGCTTAAAATCGGTGAGCTGACCGATGATGAGCGCAGAATTATTCTTGCAGGCTGCCTTATTAATTTTTATAAAGAGCAGTAAAGGGGAGCAAGAGGCAAAAGGGGGAGTATGAAATGAACAGATATTTTGTTTTAATTGTAATTATTTTATCATTCCTTTTATGGGGTTGTGGCAATAACTCTGTCACAGATGATATTAAAGATAATTCTGATACAGGTAGTGCTTGGGAAAACACAACACCTGTTGAAACCGAACTGCCGGCTGAGGGAAACACAACACCTAATGCAGAGGGCGGGCCCTTACCGATTATGTGTATTATGACCGCAGTAAAATCAACATTGTAGATTGGACAGTTGAAATTCCCGTAATTACGGTTCCTGCCAAGATAATTACCGGCGGAGTGACATACAGATATGTATATAATGACGACGGTTACAGAATTGCAAAATATGTAGGTGATGAATACCGTATAGATTATGAGTATGAACAGCCGCCAAGCGGCGCACAGCAAGTGTTGAAATCCGAAAAGTCAGACAAATACACTGTTGAATACACATATGACGATGTGGATGGCATATATCGTCTCAAGGGCTTCAAATACAATGGTAATGAATATTCGTACATTACGGATGAGATTGGGTTTATTACAGGTATTGCCGACAGCAATGGCGACATCGCCGCAGAATACTCTTATATAAGCCATGACCTTTCAACTGAGGTTGTCACGTCCAACTATACCGATGAAAATATCGGAGACATAAATTCAATGCTTTTTGAAAATGCCTACTATGACAGGGAAACCGGATTCTGCTGTGATTACGTGTACACCAATTACGTTGACGGCAAAGCATATCAGATTAAGGACTTTTACTGATTGGCTATAAAAAATAATATGCAACAAGCAAAATATACAAATACATCCATTCTGCAGGTCAAAGGCGACCGGCAGGTGGGTGTATTTTTTGCAATATAATCCGGCAGGTTAATAAAATAAAAAAATTTTAAGAAAAAACAAAATTGACTAATAAAAAATACGGATGCATAATTTTAATAATTTCTTATATCAAAATACGGCACTAAAGGAGGCTCGCCTATGAAAACGCTGGAAACCAATGATTGGATGATACTTAACAGCATTATCTATAAAATCTATACTACAGAGGATTTGACTGTTATGAGAACGGCGCTGCTGGAGCAGCTTAAAATGATATTGGATTTTGACAGTGCCGATTTTTATCTGGCATCGGACGGAGGCGGAAAAGAACTGGTAAGTCAGGTTACATATAATTGTGATGAGGACGGTTCATCCAAATACAGCGAACTGGATTACAGCCGTGGTATTATGTATAGCGGTAAAAGTATGGTTTATACGGACTAAAGATGAAGAAAGTTCCTAAAAAAGAAATTGCCGTCCGGGTAAAGGAAATGATGGAACTGGTACAGCTGGAAGGCTTTGAAAAAAGGTATGCATATTATAAATGACTGCGCCTGACTTATTAAGTCTAATAAGCTTATTAAGCCGGGTGCGGTTATTTTTGCATAGGTATAAAATTTATCCGAGAGGGCTGCTAATATAAGTTCACGATAGGCTGAGGTTATTTTTGTATAGGTATAAAATTTATCTGAGCGGCATATTATATAGCACATTATTTTAAATAAATGTGGTATAGGTATGCTTAATTATCTGTGGGCTTTTATGATTATTGCCGGTGTGGTTTACGGAACGGTAACAGGGCGGATTGAGTCGGTAAGCAACGGCTTTATTGAGGGCGGCGGCGAAGCGGTATCACTGTGTATTACAATGCTGGGCATTGTATCGTTGTGGACGGGACTTATGAATATTGCCGGAAAAAGCGGTCTTATATCTTCATTACAGAGAAAAATGTCGCCTATAATCAAGTGGCTTTTTCCGGGAGTTCCCAAGGGACACCCTGCGGCGGAATACATAGCCATGAATCTGATTGCAAACCTGTGCGGACTCGGATGGGCGGCAACACCTGCGGGGCTTAAGGCAATGGAGGCTCTTGCCGCACTTCAGGATGAACGGGCAGGTTATCATGTGACAAAAGCATCGGATGAAATGTGTACGTTTCTGATAATTAATATCTCATCAATACAATTAATCCCCGTAAATATAATAGCCTATCGTGCCGAATATGGCAGTGTCAATCCGGCAGCGATTATTATTCCGGGAATGATAGCCACAACAATAAGTACATTAGTGGCGGTGATATTTTGTAAAATAAAATCTTCCAAAAATAAAGCCATTCTCAAATAAAAACTTCCCAAATGCACAGGTAAGTGATAATATTGGCTGATAATTATTTTTGTAAGGCTTTTTGTAGGCGCATTTATGAAAAAATTTAAGCGGGAAAATATATTGATTGTTCAATGGATTGGACTGGCAGCAGGCTTGAGCGTACTGCTTTTTGCCAAAGGAAGCATAGCAGCCGTAGCTATAATGATAATTATGGCACTTTTTATGGCAGCCATATCTCCGGTCAACGCAGAAAATGCGGACGAGTTTATCAAAGGAAAAGGAATTTCGGGAGGGATAATGTTTGCTGTTGGATGTGCCGGCTCGACAGTGCTTCCGATGGTAGTGGGAAGCCTTGCGGACAGCGCCGGAATTGCCGCCCGCTTTTGTTTTAGAATTATTATCTGTAATTAAAGATTAACTGTGTAAGTCATGCTTCCTGCAATGTCTATGGTGTCTGCAAGTCCCACAAGCTCAACCTTGCAAGGCTTTGCAGTGTCAACTGTGATATTGACAGTATTACCATCACGTACAACCTTAATGTGAGCCACCTGAGACTTGTCCATATTATAAACTGTTGTCTCGGCAGTTCCCGTAAGACCGAATACACGGAATGTAAGGTTTTCCGAATAGTCATAATCAGGACCGTTGGCATCATTATTTACGGCAATAATGCTGTTTTCACGGGCAAGAAGCGGAATCTCAAGATAACTGCACTGTTCCTTATACCACTTGCCGCCTTCGTAACTCTTTCCGTTGATGATGTTAGTCCACTTTCCTTCAGGGAGATAGAACTGGGCAATGCTCTTGTCATTGAAAATAGGAGCAACCAGCAGTGAATCACCAAGCATATACTGCTTATCAAGGTAAGCTGTGTTGCGGTCATCTGTAAATTCAAGTACCATACTTCTCATCATAGGAATACCTGTCTGTGAAGTGTATATGGCATTTCTGTAAAGATAAGGCATAAGAGCTGCTTTTAACTTGGTAAACGTTCTCAATACATCGACAGCCTCTTCATCATAAACCCAAGGTACTCTGTAAGACTGGCTTCCGTGAAGTCTTGAATGTGATGACAAAAGACCGAATGCAGCCCATCTCTTATATACATCAGGAGTTGAGGTGTGCTCGAATCCGCCTATATCGTGGCTCCAGTAACCGAAACCTGACATACAAAGCGAAAGTCCGCCTCGGAGGCTTTCCTCCATTGATACATAGTCTGACCAGCAGTCACCGCCCCAATGAACAGGGAATTTCTGACCGCCGACAGTTGCGGAACGTGCAAAAAGAACCGCCTCGCCTTTGCCTCTTTTTCTTTCAAGAACCTCATAAACACATTTATTATAAAGGTATGTGTAATAATTGTGCATTTTCTTAGGGTCAGAGCCGTCAAAATATACAACATTCTCTGTTGGGATTCTCTCGCCGAAGTCTGTCTTGAAGCAGTCAACACCCATATCAAGAAGAACCTCTAACTTGCTCTGATACCACTTGCAGGCTTCAGGATTGGTGAAGTCAACAATTGCCATTCCCGGCTGCCACATATCCCACTGCCATACATCTCCGTTGGTACGCTTGATGAAGTAGCCCTTCTCACATCCCTCTTTGAAAAGACGTGATTCCTGTCCGATATATGAATTAATCCATACACAGATGTTAAGTCCTTTTTCCTTAAGTCTCTTTAAAAGACCTTCAGGGTCAGGGAAAACCCTTTCATCCCACAGGAAATCAGACCAGTGGAATTCCTTCATCCAGAAACAGTCGAAGTGGAATGTTCTGAGAGGTATTCCTCTCTCAAACATACCATCCACAAAGCTCATAACAGTCTCTTCATCGTAGTTGGTGGTGAAGGATGTTGAAAGCCACAGACCGAATGTCCAAGGAGCAGGAAGCGTAGGCTTTCCTGTCAGGTCTGTATATTTAATAAGTACATCCTTCATTGTAGGACCATCAAAAAGGAAGTAATCAAGGCAGTCTCCCGGAACAGAAAACTCGGTTTTCGTTACCATCTCCGTACCGATTTCAAATTCAACCTTCTCAGGGTGATTTACTAATACACCATAGCCCTTATTGGAAATAAAGAACGGAATGTTCTTGTAGGACTGCTCTGTGCTTGTACCGCCGTCTGCATTCCAAATCTCAACGGACTGGCCGTTTTTGGCAAACGGAGTAAAATGCTCGCCAAGACCGTAAATAAGTTCACCCACATCTATGGAAAGCTGCTGACGGGCATAAGTATCAGCGTCGTCACCCTTATCATAAGCAAGTCCCTTCCAGTCGGTCTTCATAAGGGCAAGGTCTCTGCCTGCCGCTTTAGCAAGAACTTCACCATTTCTCTTATATGTCATTGACCAAGGCTTTTTGGTGATTTCAAGGCTTAAACTACCGCTGGTGATGACAATGAGCTCATCCGAATCCTGAACATCAAGCACCTGATTCTCAATATTAAGTTCAAAATCAGGTCCCTTATGAAGCCTGCCAAGGTGATGTGCCATCTGTAAACGGATTACACCCGGCATAGGTGATGTAATTATAAGAGTAAGGTTAATACTTCCCAAAGTACATCCTCTGTTAAGTATAGGAACGGTAGGTGCGCATAATGTAACCTTGCGGTCTTCAACAGTGGTAAAATATACCTCCTGCGGTGCGAAACATTCGCAGCCTTCTTTCTGAAGCCAGCATCCATTACTAAATTTCATAAATCCTCCTTCTTGCGAACAAGAGTTCTGCATAATAATATAGTGTTATCCGCCCTGAAAACGGACAGACTTAGCTTTACGCATAATATTTTATTCTATTATATAGTATCAAATCCAAGAAAACTACATTGTTTTTTTAGATAATTACCATAAATTTTACAGCTTGACATGTACGGCAAAAACGGTTGCGGCACGCTTACAAGTTTGTTACAATATTTTTGAAATACCTGATACAATATGATGGAAACACAGGCGCAGGGAAGCTGCTAAGCAATGCAGCAATCAGCCGGTGGGAGGCGGATATGAGTAAACCATTAAAAAAAATAGCTGAACGCTATAAACATGCTAAAATGAAAAACCAGCTTGTCATAATGTACTTAGCTGCTGTTTTTACGCCGATTTTTATCATAGGAATAATACTTATAGCCGGCAATGTAAACCGTCTGACCACCTATCACAGCGACCTGTTAAAAGCCAATAATAACAGAGTGCGGTCAGTGCTGTACGAGATAACAAACCAGATACATACTATTTCAAATGAAATTGCATTTGATGAACAGCTGACAAGCCTGCTTTCCAGTGAATACCCTAATGAACAGGCATTTATGGCTTCGGTAGACAAAAACACCTCGCTGGAATATTACCAAAATAATTATGCCGGAATTGCAAGTGTTGAGGTATATACCAATCAGAAGGGAGCAGCGGATTACCGGTATTTCAAAACCATAACTGATGATATAGTTGTTGAAAACTGGTATAAAACGGCAAGCAACCAGTACAGTGTCTTCTGGGATACGCTTGAAAAAGAAGACGCCGGAGGCAATGAATATTACAGTCTCGCTCTTGTGCGTAAAATAACTTTATACGACACGGATGCAGAGGCGATTCTTATAATTAATGTCAGCGATAATTATCTGAAAAGCAGAATAGAGGATAACGAGGATGACGTTCTGCTTGCGCTGGAGGATAAGCAGATTTTTTACAGTAATAACAGGGAGAATCAGGGCAAGAAAAACCTGCTTGAGATTGTGGATGAGAATGATGATTACTTTGCATATGAAGGTGACATGGAATATTACGGTACAATGAATATGACATGCATATCCACTCTTAATATGAAGCAGTCTGACTCCAAAATGTTTATAGCTACTATCAATAATTCCGCTTACAGCAGTGTGCAGCAGATTGTGGTGGTGACGGCTCTTATTATAGCATTGGCACTTATTCTTCCGGCGGTTCTCATGAGATTGTTTATGAATAACTTCAGCAGTCAGGTAAGCAGAATGAGAGAAGAGATGTACAATGCAAGTCAGGGCGATTATGATTTGATGGGTGATTTTGACGGATGCTATGAGCTTACTGCAGCATATAAGGATTTGAAGATAATGGTTGATAAAATTATGGAAAAAGACGCCGGAATGTATGCCAAGGAGATTAATGAGCAAAAGCTTCTCAATGAGCAGCAGAAAATGGAATTCCAGATGCTTGCCAGCCAGATAAACCCTCATTTCCTGTACAATACGTTGGAAATGATACGAATGAAAGCAATAACTGCGGATGATGTTGAAACAGCTACCGCAATTAAGCTTCTGGGGAAGTCAATGCGGTATGTTCTTGACAATACGGGAACGGAATATACAACTGTGGCAAAAGAGCTGTCCCATATTGAGACATATCTTCAGATACAGAGACTGCGCTTTGGAGAAAGAGTAAACTATACTATGCATACGGAGGAAGGACTTCATTTAGACAAGATAAAAATCCTGCCCCTTCTTTTGCAGCCGATTGTGGAAAATGCTATTCTGCACGGACTTGAAGAGGTGGAGGCAGGAGGACATATAGATGTGGACATACATCGGAACGCTGACAGTCCTAATACTCTTATAATAGCCATAACTGACAACGGCTGCGGAATGGATACACTGACACTTAACAATATGCGGCGGAATCTTGATGAAGGCAACATAAACAAGCGTTACGGCATAGGTCTGTATAATATCAACCAGAGAATAAAGCTGTGTTACGGTTATGGATATGGTCTTTCAATTGACAGTGAAAAAGGTGTGGGAACAACCGTTACCACACGTATCCGGCTGATGTAGGTCAGGAGTATTCATAAAAAATGCCGGAGTAACAGTGGGGAATATGGCATGTCTAAAATTTACCATTTACAGCCTGCAATTGTGAACGTATTTTGGAAAACGCTATCGTGATACAATAAAGCAAAACAGTATTACACTATATAATAAAATAAAATTCAGGAGGTAAATTAATGAAAAAATCTATTTTTTCCAAAGTTCTTGCTGTTACATTGGCAGGAGCTATGGTAATAAGCGGTTTGCTTATTGCCAAGAAGACAGATGTAAGTGCTGCAACAGCAGAAATCGGTCTTTACATTGGCGGATCGTCCCCTGTTGCAACGGTTGAAGTTGGCCCGGCAGGCACTTATACTCTCAGTTATTCAGGAGATGCAGTGTCAGCAGGAGACTGGGGAACAATGTACTTCAAGGAGATAGGTACAAGCTCTATTTTTGATGGCGCTTCAGTCAAAATTAATTCCATTAAATTAAACAATACAGATTACACCGTACCGACAGATTGGCAGACAGCTAATACTGATGCTGTAAACGGTGATGGTGTTATTGATGTTGCTTTCTATAATCAGTGGGGCTCAACAACAAAGAATATTGGTGACGGTACCGGTAAAGATTTGGGAAGCCTTAGTATTACATCAGCAGAAATTTCATTTACAATTGTAGGTGAGACATTTGCAACGCTTGGACTTTATGTCGGAGCCACAGACCCGATTGCCACAGTAGATGTTGCAGCTGGCGGTACATATGAACTTGATTATTCAGGAGATGCGGTGTCAGCAGGAGAGTGGGGAACAATGTACTTCAAGCAGACATCAGGAGATAAGAGCGCTGCTGGTTTGTCAGTAAAAATCAACTCAATTTCAATTAACGGTACAAGTTATACCGTACCGGCAGATTGGCAGACAGCTAATACTGATGCTGTAAGCAGTGATGGTGTTATTGATGTCGCTTTCTATAATCAGTGGGGTTCAACAACAAAGAATATTGGTGACGGTACCGGTAAAGATTTGGGAAACCTTGCTATTACAGATATGAAGGTGAATTTTACAATCAGCGGTGACCTTGAGGCAGATGATTCGACAGATGACCCTGTGAATGACCCGACAGACGACCCGACAGATGAGCCGACAGATGAGCCTGCAGTAGAAGCAGGTGAGACAATTGACCTTGGTACTGAATGTGGTCCTATAGACGGAACTACCCCAAGTGCTACAATTACTAACGAAGATTTTGAAAACGTTGAAGGTGTTAAGAATGTTGTCGTAGAGGTTTCAATTCCTGAATCAGCTGCTGATACATGGAATGACTGGTGCGGAAATATTATAGTAGTTACGGATGCAGAAGGAGTTCATTATTACATGTGGGGGGGCGCACAGGTAGGCTGGAACAAAGATGTTGACGGCGATAAGGTTGATGATATCATTGGCGGCGTTAACGGAGACCAGTGGCTCGGCTCTGTTGTAGATGGCAAAGTAACACTTACTATTCCGGTAGCAAGCGAGGAGTTCAAAATTGAATTCATTACAGACTGCTATGTTGAGAATGGCGCTCCTACATATGACGGAGCTATCTATGTGCTTGATTCAGCTACAATCAGCAAAGTTGCGGCTACGACTGAGTCTGACACAACAGATACGCCAACAGGTGATGCACTCATCCTCTTTGTTGCAATTGCAGCATTGGCAGCAGGTGTTGCGGTTGTTGCAAGAAAACGAGTTGTAACAGAGAAATAATCGATATTATCCCAATAGGATATATAGTGTAATAATATGTGGACGCCATGTATCATATGATACATGGCGTCTTATATAAAAAATGGAAAAATAAAAACATCAAAACAGACAGGTAAAGCATGTCTAATTTATTATGTACTCAATATATAATTTTTGACGTATTCAAATATAAAAAAAAATTATAGAATATAACTAGTTATCAATCCACTGAGTTGGACATAAGTTGGACATAACTGAAAACATATTATTAATTATCTTAGGAGGTAATAGAACAATGAAAAAATTTAAAAAAGTTTTAGCTGCAGTTCTTGCAGGCACAATGGTTCTTGGCGCTATGGTTACAGCAGCATTTGCTGCGGACACATCTTATGATGCTGTATTAAACTTTGCTGATGTAAACTGGGGCAATGGTCACTGGACAGGTGATGACACAGAAGTTAAGACAACAGTTACAGGCGATGGCACATACACAATTACTATGGATGTAGAAGGTACTGTATCTGGTATTATGGTAGCTTGTGTTGATATTAATGGTCTTTTGAAGGACGCTGATGGAAATAACATTTCTATTAATGATTCTGATGTTAAGATTACTTCTGCTTCACTTAAGGCTGATGGAACTTTAGTAACTGATTCTTATGTGTATGGTGACACAGAGGAAAA
The DNA here is from genome assembly GCA_964414835.1 of uncultured Butyrivibrio sp. Taxonomy (GTDB): domain Bacteria; phylum Bacillota; class Clostridia; order Lachnospirales; family Lachnospiraceae; genus Eshraghiella. The sequence goes on from CAYPWY010000018.1 coordinate 27,765, forward strand.
GGGTAACTTGAGAATTGAGTTCTACAATGCTTATGGTCCTACAAATTCTGACAAATTTGCTGAGTGGTCAGGCGGAGACTTCGTTGGTGAAGGCGGAAAATGCGATGCTGACACATATGCTAGCTTAGAAGCTACAAGTACTCTTGAGTTTACTTTCACAGTAGAAGGTCTTGGCGGAGATACAGCTACAGGCGACAGCTCATCAACAGCTCTTGTACTTGTTGCAGTAGCAGCACTTGCTGTAGTAGCAACAGTTTCTGTTAAGAAATTCGCAGCTGAGAGATAATTTTTCATTATCGAATAATATGTGAACTATGAGAGAACCGGTTATGCCGGTTCTCTTTATGCGTAAGCATTGAGCCATGCAGAAAAAGACATGCAGTCCGGTACTGCGAGTATACTCGCAAAGCGCCGGCTGCGTGGCTTTTTCTATAGGGCGAAAGCCCGACATGAAATAAGGCGATGCAAAAGCAGCGCCTTATGAATGGCGGGCTACCTCTAATATTTGCGGTATTTAATCTCTAAAAAAACACTTGACTAAGAATAAACGCCATTATATACTGGCAAAGTAGAGTAATCTATCAATATTTTAAATGTGTAACTTATGTTACCAAAGGAGGATGACAATGAAACTTAGAAAATTATTTGCAGCACTTCTTGTTGGCATAATGACTGTTTCAGCACTTAGCTTATCAGCATTTGCGGCAGATGGTGAAGTTCCTGCACCGGGCGATTTTGATCCGGACGGCACAGAATACATCGCACAGATGTATATTCAGGTTGGCGGCTCATGGGTATTTAGAAATCCATGGTCAGATAAAGACTACGGTACAGCGATAGGATATGAGTATGGAGATCAGCTTTCTAACGTTGAGGGAGGTACAGCAACTGTTAATGAGGGTACATTTACTGACGTTAAGCTTGAAGGAAACGGTACATACACACTTACACTTGAGAACCCTGATTTCAATAAGGCTGACGGAACAGAAGCTACCAATTTTAACCTTATAGGCATTTCTACTAATATACCTGCATCTGCTGATCCGGAGAATGGCGGATCTGTTAAGTTTACGGATGTTACTATCAAGGTTAATGACAGCTCAATATATTCATATACATATGGCACAGGCGTTTGTGATCCTGATGCTATCAAAGCAGGTACTTATATGAATATTCTTGGTGTTAATATCTGGAACACCGAGACATGTACAGATGCTAACGCTGTATTGGGCGGAGAAGATGTATGGCCTGGTGAAGTAAGCAAAGTTGAGATTACATTCACAGTGGAAGGCTTTAACTATGACAAGGCTGAAGATGAAAATGTTGAGACAGAAGCTACGGACGAGACAAAGGCTGCAGATGAGACAAAGGCTGACAGCAGTACATCGGATACGGACAAGACAGATGATTCTGACAGCGGACTTCCAACAGGCGCTGTCATCGGAATTGTTGCAGCGGTTGTAGTAGTTATAATTATCATTATCGTAGCTGTTTCTTCTTCTAAGAAGAAAAAAGCTGATTAGTGTTTGATTATCAGTTAAGTTTATTTTGAGAGTGAGACAAGTGTTTCACTCTCTTTTTGTGTATTATATATAAAAAGTATATATAAAATATATTAAAAACTTCTAAAAATTACTGTATTTGATGTATAGTATTTATTGTAGTTTTTATCAAAAAAATATTTTATGATATTACTAAATGAATACTATGGATTTGCTATGTAGTATGAAGCGGAGGTAAAGGATGAACGAACAGAAGTCCAAGAGAGAATTAGTCGCAGACAAGTTTTATTGGCTTGTGCGTCTGGGTATTCTGGCATCGGCAGTAATGATGTTCCTGCCTGCCATGAATCCCGGCAGAGTTTGTGAACGGGTAAGTACCAACTTATCGTTATTCACAACTGCCGTATCGTGGAAAGGTCTTACTGATGGTATTAGAGGATTTGATTTAAGAATCATTTCATACGAACCTTTCCGATTAATAATGATAATATCAATTGCCGCCCTCGTAGGAATTATTCTTATGTGTGCCGGCGGATGTATGTCATTAGGTAACCTTAAACTTAAAGTAAGAGGTAATTTATTTGCATTAGGAGGCTCGGCAATACTTGGCGTCGCTATGATTTTCATGAATATTCCGTACGATAAGATTGTTGAAGCGGTATCACCATATGAAGCAACGGCGTCAGACCCGTTTTTGCCTTCAATGCCTATTGCAAGGTGGGTATTCCTAATTATTGCGATTGTTGTATTTGTGTTTACATTGCTTAACATATTTACACTTCCAAAACCTGAGAAAGAATCTAAGTGCTCAATTGAGACAAGGTATAAGCTTTTTCTTTGTATGCTTCCATTTGTTGTACTTGTATTTGCTTTCTCATACTTGCCACTTTATGGTTGGAGGTATGCATTCTTTGATTATACACCGGGAACGCCGTTATCACCTGACCAGTTTGTAGGCTGGAAATGGTTTTCAAGGCTTGTAAGTGACCCTGCAACACGTAAGGATGTTATTAACGTATTAAGAAACACACTTGTAATGAGCGGACTTGGTATAGCTACAAGCTGGGTACCAATGCTTTTCGCTATTATGCTTAACGAAATTAAGACAAAGTGGTTCCGTAAGTCAGTGCAGATATTTACTACAGTTCCTAACTTTGTCAGCTGGGTTCTTGTGTATGCGCTTGCGTTTGCTATTTTCTCATCAGAAGGTTTCGTTAACCAGTTATTTAACACAAGCCACGACTTCCTCGGTAACTCGTCAGGAATATGGTTCAAGATGCTTGCATGGGGAATGTGGAAAGGAACAGGTTGGAGTGCCATTATTTATGTAGCAGGTATTTCAGGTATTCCTCTTGAGCTTTATGAAGCAGCCACCGTTGATGGTGCCGGAAGAGCACAGAAGATGTGGCATATTACAGTGCCGGGACTTATGCCTACATATTGCGTATTGTTACTTATGTCAATTGCCAACATTCTTACAAATGGTATGGACCAGTATCTCGTATTCTCCAATGCGAAGAATATGGATGTTATCCAGGTACTTGACTTGTATGTATACCGACTGGGACTTGGTTCAAGCAGTTCCATCCCGCTTTCAACCGTTGTTTCAATGACTAAGTCCATAGTCAGCGTCATCTTGCTGTTCACCGCGAACGGTATTTCCAAGCTGATTCGTGGCGAGAGTATTATGTAGGAGGTGATATGATATGGCTAAAATGTCTGATAAAATGAAACAAGAGCTTAAGGCTGAGAAAGCATATAATAAAAAGCATAAAAGGATATATAAGCTGACTTTTAATGATGTAATATTTAATGTCATCAATTATACAATATTTACTGTATTTATGTTGGCTTGTTTATTTCCGTTTTATTATATTCTCATCAACTCAATATCATCACCTGAAGCGGTTACATCTAAATCGGTAACCTTCTGGCCGCAGGGATTTTCACTTGAAACTTACAAGTCACTTCTTGAGGTTAAGGATATTGGTCAGGCGTTTCTGGTAACAGTTTCCAGAACCGTAATTGCTACAGCATTGATGGTAGTTGCCTCAGGTATAATCGGATACCTGGTTACAAAACAGGAAATGTGGCACAGAAAATTGTGGTACAGACTTCTTGTTATAACAATGTACTTCAATGCAGGTATTATTCCTTGGTATATGAATATGGCTTTATTAGGTCTTACTAATAACTATATGGCCTATATTATTCCTGCGATAGTTGCACCATATAATATTATTCTTGTAAAAACTTACATAGAATCCATTCCTGCCGAGATGGAGGAAAGTGCATTTATTGACGGTGCAGGATATGCAGTAATATTCCGTAAGATTATCTGGCCGTTGAGTAAGCCGATTCTTGCAACAATCACTATTTTCGGTGCGGTTGGCAACTGGAACTCATTTACGGATTCCCTTATGCTGATGGGTTCTGCTCCACAGCTGCAGACATTGCAGCATAAGCTGTATAACTATCTTGACTCGGCATCCGACCTTAGTAAGATTATGAGCAATCCGGACAGTGAAACAGTTAGAAAGGCTATGGATAATGCATCGTTTGCTAACGTTATTAAGTATACGGTGTCTATGATTTCAATTATACCTATACTTATTGTATATCCGTTTATGCAGAGATTCTTTGAGGAAGGTATTATGCTTGGAGCAGTTAAGGGTTAACGGTATTATTCTGCTCCGGTGATGTGCCGGAACGGTTGATATAAGTTAAATATTTATAAAAAGGAGGAAAATTACAATGAAAATGATGAAACGAGTAATCGTTGCATTAATTGCGGTCGCAATGGCGGCAACTTCTCTGGTTGCGTGCGGCGGTACCAGTTCAGGTGGAGATGATATAATCACACTTGATTGTTACAGCCAGTTAGCTAACTATCAGGGAAAGCAGGAGGGTTGGTTTGGAGCAATCCTCAAAGATAAGTTCGGTGTAGAACTTAACATTATTAAAGAAGGTGACAACACATACGCAACAAGAATGGAATCAGGCAACCTTGGTGACCTTGTTGTTTGGGGCAGCAACGGAGAGAATTACATGGGAGCCGTACAGGCAGGACTTCTTCTTGACTGGACCCAGTATGGCATTCTCGAAGATTATGGTCCATACATTAATGAAAATATGCAGGCTGCTCTTCAGAACAATGCGAAGATTTCAGGAGACACCGGTGCTATATATGGTTTCGGTCATGGCGTAGCTACCAACTCACAGGATCATGATGAGTTCTTCTATTCATGGGATTTGAGATATGATTATTATGCAGAGCTTGGATATCCTGAGATTAAGGACCTTGATGACCTTTTTGATGTATTTGTGGCAATGAAGGAACTTCATCCTACAGATGCTGATGGTAAAGAGACATATGCTGTTTCAATTTGGCCTGATTGGGACGGCAACATGGTAATGTATCCAAAGTCACTTGCAACAGCTTACTATGGATATGATGAATTCCATTTGGGACTTTATAACAACGATACAGGTGAGCTTTATGATGCACTTATGATTAACGAAGACGGTTCATATGGTCCATACCTTGAAATGCTTCAGTTCTTCAACAGACTTTATCAGGCAGGACTTCTTGACCCGGATTCAGATATTCAGACATATGATGAGGCTGTAGCTAAGGTTAAGACAGGACGTACATTCTGGTCAATATTCAACTACGCAGGCTCTGCAGCATTTAATACAGCGGATAATCTTGATGCTAATATGGCTATGTACACAGTTGTTCCGGAAGAGGCTACTCCTTGTGTATACGGTTTAGGTAATTTAGGTGGTACAAGAATCTGGTCAATCGGTTCTAAGACAAAATATCCTGAGAAGTGTATGGAGATTCTTAACTGGCTCTGCACACCGTCAGGCTTCCTTACATCAGAGTATGGTCCTGAAGGACTTTGCTGGTATTATGATGAAAACGGACTTACCTGCTTTACAGAGCTTGGTTATGCATGTATAACAGATACATCAACAGTTCTTGTTTCAGATGATCCTCAGTATGAGCTTTATGTAGGTAAGAAGTTCAAAGACGGACAGCAGCAGATTAACAACCTTACATGGTCACGTAGTGCTACAAACCCTGAAAGCGGCGAGCGATATTTGTACAAATATTGGGCAAGTCAGTTGACTCCGCCGGCAGAAGGTTCTCTGGATGCTGATTGGAGAGAGCGAACAGGTGCTGATACCGCAGATGAATATCTTAACAACAGAGTTACAGCAGACGGCTCACCGGCTTATTCAGTTGCAATTGCAACAGGTTACGCAGAGGGCGCTAAGTCTAAAGAGCTTTCAGTTGTTTGGGAGCAGGTAACACAGGCTATCGTTCAGGGTTCATGGATTGCAATCGAAGCTAACTCAGATGCTGAGTTTGAGAAAGCAATTAATGATATGATTACAAATGCTAATTCATATGATAACGGCAATGGTTATCAGGAATGTCTTGATTGGACACTTGAAGAGGCTGCTAAGAGACACGCTCTTGAGGAAGAAATCAGAAATAGCGATGCATCAGCAGAGTAATTGATTATAATTATTTGCATTTTGTATAGGGCTGTTCGTATCCGGACAGCCCTTTTGCAACAAAGGAGCAATCAATGAAGTTTTTCAGTACGGAAGGCGGGATATATAAGTTTATAACGCGGTTGTGGGATATGATTAAGCTGAATTTTCTATGGCTTATCTGTTCAATTCCGATTGTCACTATCGGCGTTTCCACAATAGCTGCTTATACAATTACGCTCAAGATGGTAGAGGAGAAGGAAGGATATATAGTCAGAAGCTTTTTTAAAGCATTTAAAGCCAACTTTAAGCAAGGAATAATAATCGGTCCCATAACATTAATATTTGGGGCAGCCGTGTATGTAGATTTTGCTTTGGGACAGGAATATATCGGATTTGTGATATTGGGAATGCTTTCAGCTTTTTTGTTTGGTATTGCGATTATTTACACTTATCCGCTTCTTGCCAGATATGACAATAAGCTTTTCAATACTATTAAAAACTCTATGAGAATTGCCATGAGATATTTTGGGAGGACTGTTTTTCTTGTAGCGCTGTTGTTAATCGAGTATATTATTTTTTTCAGGTTCACATATATTACGTTGATAATAGGCGTTCTTGTGGGACCTGCATGTATGATTCTCACTATAAGCGGTTTTGCATTAATGTTTTTCCGGGAGATTGAGAAAGCAGGCGGAGTCATAAAAAAGAAGACTGAAGAGGATATATATAACGATGAAATAGAGCGTGAAACGGCGCAGGCTCTCAAAAACGAAAATATTGATTATTTGGAGGATGAAAAGAAATGATGCGTTCAAAATTATTGCGTAAGGTGGCAGCGGCAGCAGCCGGATTGCTTATGACAGCCGGTCTTTTGCTTCCGGCAGTCGGCACACAGGTTAAAGCAGCGGATGATGAGATTGATATGAATCTTGCACTTTATATTTATTCATTTGGTGTTGCGGGAACAACAGAAAACGGTGAGGCAGTTCATGTAACAGGTGAAGGACAGTATACAGTTGAATTTGACTGTTCTAAGGACTTGTCCGATACGGCTAAAGATGCAGGGGCCACAGCGATTGCGCAGATTGGTTCCATATACATTACAGATAAGGATATTATGGATGGCTTGGCTTCCGAGTCACCGGTTTCAAGCTGTGATATAGTATATGACTCAATTGTAGTTGATGGTAAGGAACTTACAATTGTTAATACTGAGGCAAAGTCAGCTCTTAAGTCTGGCATTATATTTGATACTAACGATCCTATTAATGCGTGGGATGGTTCAGTAGTATCAGATGACGATATTATTTGGAATAAAACCGATTATAATATAACATTTGCAGGACTGGAGGATGCACAGAAAATTTCTGTTACATTTACGCTTTCCAATATAACAGCTAAGGAAATAGAAAAAACAGAACCTACTCAGGAAGCGGAAGAGACAGAGGCGGAAACAGATGCACCGGATGAGACGGAGGCAGCTACTGATGCTACAACAGCAGAAACAACCGCAGCAGCTCAGGATGATGCCGGAGAAACAGGAACAATTTCAATCGGAGCTATCGTTGGAATTGTTGCAGCAGTGATTGTAATTATTATAATTATAATAGTTGTGGCTTCATCAAAGAAAAAGAAGAAATAATTAATCGGAGCAGACATAATATAAAGGTGTCGGGACTTGTAAATCCCGACACCTTTTAAATTTAAGCTAAGCGCCTGTGGAGTACACCCCAAGAAAACAGCAAAAGTGTTTGGTTATTTGTCGGCAGCAGAAGATGCCGATTCGGAACAATACAATTTGCGGTATTCTGCTGGAGATACGCCAACGTATTTTTTGAATTTTTTATGAAAATAGTCAACGTTTTTATAGCCTACCTGCTCGGATATTTCATATACTTTAAGCTTATTTTCCATTATAAGCTCCTTGGCGTGCTTGATTCTTATATGGTCTACATAATTGTTGAAGTTCTCACCAACGGTTTTACTGAAAATTTTGCCCAGATAAGCACTATTGTAACCGAATAAAGGCGCAATTGTTTCAAGTTTAATGTTGGTCTGAAAATTATGGTCTATATAAAATATTATATCGTCCAGTATACTGTCTCTGGAAGATGTTCCGATTGAAGACATTACCAATTCAAATTGGGATGTCAGATACTGCATAATTTCATATAAATAAAACTGTTTGTCAATAAATTCAATAATTTCGGAATTGGTAGGAAAAGGTATCTCTACTGTACTGTAAAGGCGATTAATATTTTCCTTAATTTGAAGAAACATATCGGTCAAAAATAGCTTGACTGCACTGATGTCCTCCTGAACGCCGTATAAATATTCTGTAACTTTGTTGAGCGTGTCGGCAATCATCTTACGGTTAAATGCCTGAATATAATTGGTTAATATTACGCAGTATTCGTTCATTTTGGAATTATCCAACGTCTGATTGCGAACCTCGCAGTCAGGAAGAGCATCAAAACCTATGGTATGCTGTCCGTGGGTACAGAAAAAACGTCTGCTTATAAGCTTTTCCGCCTGCAAATAAGATATATTGATTTCCGAAAGATTATTTACAGTGCATCCATAAGCAAGAAATAGTGAGTCTAATGGGCTGTCCTTCTGTGGAATAGCATTGTAGTGGTCCAGAAAACGCTGAAATTTATCAAGGGCATATGTGCCTTTAAGAATTATTATATTTTTGCCGTTTTTTTGGAAGTGTTCAAAAGTAAAACTGCCATTGTTGGTTACTCTCAAAAGCTCAGAAAACTGATATGGCATATCGGTTGCTTCATGCATATACTGTTCATAAATAACTACCTGATATATTTCGGCATTGAGATTCATTTCAGCGGTATTGATAAGGTCAATGTCTGCATTGCCTGTCACAAGGTCATCCAGTATTTCTTTTCTTGCTTTTTCACGATAATGATGAAGCGCCTGAGTTGTTTTTTTCTCCTCAAGAATATTGCCGTGAATCTGCTTAATGATAGCAGCAAGCTCGTCCTCGTCTACCGGCTTGGTAAGATAATAGTCAACACCATGCCGTATTGCAGATTGAGCATATTTAAAATCAGAATATCCGCTGATAATTACTATTTTGCCGGAAAAGCCGCGTTTTCTTGCAGCCTCAATTACATCAATTCCATGAATTTTAGGCATACGAATATCGATTAATACAAGGCTTGGATTCAGTGCGATAATCTGAGAAAGCGCATCATCGCCGTTAGAGGCATCACCGCATATGGTAAATCCGTATGCTTCCCAATCAATTATGCGTTTAAGACCTTCGCGTATGACCTGTTCGTCATCAGCAATGAATACAGTTTCCATTCGTACCTCCCATATAGTACAAATTCATAAAAATACAACTTAATAATTGTTGAATATATATAAAAGTATAAAAAAATAGCGGCATTTTGTCAACTTTTTTGATAATAAACAAAATGCCACATATTGCATCACAAAAATATTAATTAATAAGTATGAACCTTAATAACCACAGGGAAATTGCTTTCATATCCTGTTGCTTTGATATGAAGCCCATCCGTTTCATGTGACCAGTCTGCAGTGCCGTTATATCCCAATATTTCCACGTTATCAATTATACCCTGAAATGATGCGCTGTTGGCATCCTTGCTGCCTGCCAAACTCTTAATACATATATCCTTGCTGCCATCATAATTCAGAGCGATTGCGTATACACATCCGTTTCCGGCGGTAAAACGAAAGTCCTCATTGGTGTAGGCAGAACCATTGCCTTCACTGAACTTGCCTTCAACCTCTTTGGTAGGGCCTTCCGCACTTGCGCGCCATACCTTGCTGTTATATATGGCTTCTCCGTTAAGCTTAAGCCATGCACCTATATCCTTAAGAATTGATACATCCTCGTCAGGGATTGTTCCGTCTGCCTTAGGTCCCACATTAAGCAGAAGATTACCGTTTTTGCTGACTACGTCTATAAGATAGCAAATAATCTCATTACTTGTTTTATAATCAAGATTAGTAGTGTAACACCAAGAGTTCTTGGCGATAGCGGTATCCGTCTGCCAATGATACGGCTTTACATCGGCAAATTTGCCGCGCTCCACATCCACAATACCGCTGCCGAAGGACATAGCTTCATGCTTGTAACAAATGGCTGTCTCAAAGCCCCACTCAAGCCCTCTGTTATAATAGTAAGCAGCTATTTTCTTAAGAGTGTCCTTGTAGCCCTCATGTTGTATCCACCAGTCAAAATATAATATTTTAGGCTGATACTTGTCAATAAGCTCACAGGTTCTTATAAGCCAGTCCTCAAGAAATTCCTCAGTAGGATAAGGAGTAGCATATATGTCCTCCTGATTAGGCTGTTCCTGAAGCGAAGGCCAGTAGAAATCACCTATCTCTAATGGTTCCTTTATGTCACTGTCAAAATCTTTGCCGTTGCCCATAAACCACAGATGCTCTGCTCTGTGTGATGATGTACAGAAGGTCATGCCCTGCTTCTCGATTTCGGATTTAAGCTCGCCGATTATGTCACGTTTTGGACCCATATTAACACTTGTAAATTCAGAAAATACACTGTCATACATCTGGAAACCATCATGATGCTCCGCAACAGGAACAATGTAGCGGGCGCCTGCTTCTTTAAATAAATCAACCCACTTCACCGGGTCAAAGTCAGGTGCAGTAAACATAGGGATGAAATCCTTGTAACCGAAATCCTTATGAGGGCCGTAGGTGGCAATGTGATGTTCAAATTCAGGGGTTCCCTGAATGTACATGTTACGTGAATACCATTCATTGTTGAATGCGGGAACACTGTAAAGTCCCCAATGAATAAATATACCGAATTTATCCCTTATAAACCATCTTGGAATTTCCATTCCGGTAAGGGATTCCCAGCTTGAATCGTAGGGACCCTTGGCAATTACTTCGTCTATTGTGCGAAGGTAATCTGCCTTATTTTTGTCATAATTAATTGGTTTCATCTTATTTCCTCCAATAAAATACCAGTGTATGTGTAAACAATCATTTGTCTGTATTTAATAATTCCAATTTGGCTTCAGCCTCGCCATGGGCGTTGAGCATATCATATTCCAAGACCTGTGAATATCCCAGGGCAGCAGTGCGGGTACACAAATCATCATAAAGTGCCTGAAATTCACTGTCATCGGATGCAAAAACCATTTTCCATGAATATGATACTATGACGGATGCACACTGCATACGTATTGTATTTATTTCCGTTGAATCTCCTGTTTCCGAATATGTAACACCGGGAGATACAATAAGCTGTTCATTGTCTAGAAGGTAGTCCATCACTGAAATAGCATTGACATGTTCAGACCAATCCTTTTCCAAATTACTTTGCTGCACGGAAATAATAGAATCCCATGTAGAAAAGTAGTATGTAAAACCCTCAGGCGCACGTTCTACTGTGGCAACCGGGTTATAATTAAGCTGGCATATGCCGTCGGACCAAGTACCGCCGCCATATTCTTCAGGCATCCGGGTATTTGCAGAATAAAACGCCTGAATACCAAAATCAGTCAGCGCAGGCCCGGAGTCCGTCATCTGCCATGTCAGTCCCTCTATTCCGGCAGTTCCCTGATATGAACTGGCACAGCTTGCCATAATGCCCTCCGTTGAATAAAGCCAGTCAATAAATGAAGCAAGGCGAAAAGGGTCTTCCGCTTCGGAGCCTATGGCGATAACCGAATCATAGCTGCCGTATGTCTTACAGCCGTAGGAATAGATAAGCTCATCCTCAATAGGAACAAACATGTATCCCTTGCCGTTATCCATATTTTCGCTGGTGTTATATGCAGGCTGTGCAAGCCATGGCCATGGGGAAAAAAGAATCTGCCCGTCTGAAAATTTGTCGGATAATTCATTGTAATCCTGATTTATGGAGCCCGGGTCAACAAGCCCCATCTGGTAAGCCTTGTTATAGAAACGCAATACTCTCATATACAGCGAATCATCATCTAAAATATTCTGAAAGTCGGAACCGTCCGCCTTGGACAATACAAATCCGTATTCATCATAGCCGTAAAAACAGCATGGCTGCTTTATGGCATTCATCATATTATTGTCCCAGTCTGTAAACAGGGAAAAAGCATATGTATCCGCCCCGCTGTCGCTGTACGGATGATTCTCCTGCATCTGCTTGAGAACCGGCAGCAAATCCTCTAAAGTGTTAATGGTAGGATATCCCAGCTCTGCATAATAATCCCATCTCACATAAGCCCCGTAGGTAGGCGCCAATGCCTCGGACGGAGTGTCGGGAGATATAGTGGATATTGTGCTTGGTATAGCATAGATGCCATCTGCGGCAAGCTGTCTGTTAAGGGCTTCAATCTGGGTTTGATATCTGCTGTACACGTCGGAATCACGAATATAGCGCTCCATATCCAGAACAAGTCCTGCATCCACAAGACGCTGAAGCTTATTGCCATTGGCAGTGCATATAATTAAATCTCCGATATTTCCTGCCGCAAACCGCGTTTCAAAAATATTGTCGGAATTTCCGCTTGTATTGGGAGCTATTATATTAAGCTCGATGTTAAATTTATCCTTTATGAGACGGGCATACCAACCGGATTGGATTCCCTCAAAATTGGCGTTGCTGTCGTATACATCTATAGTGAGAAATTTCTCGTATATAGATGTGTTGGGACTATCTGCTGCGGCAGAATTTTGGGCGCATCCGGTAAATAGAATAACGCACGCTAAAAACACAGGAATTATCCGTCTGACTGCAATAATTACATGATTACAGCGATGCTTCATAATAATCCAAAACCTCCCAAAATTGTGTCACATTTAAAGTATAACAGAAACATGAAAAAAATCATATGGCAAAAATGTAAAAAATATGAAAAAAAGTTATGAAAATATATATAAAAAGTCAGAGGAGCGTCAAAAAATCTTTAGAAAAGGTTGATGTATTTTAAACTTCGTATTATAATTAGAAGTATGAATCAGTCAATGTTACTTATTCATGTAAGACTGTTAATATAATAGTTTAGGAGGAAAACTTTAAAATGGCAAGAAAAATGAAAACCATGGATG
>CAYPWY010000019.1:0-36996 GCA_964414835.1 uncultured Butyrivibrio sp.
AAATCCCTTTTTGTGTGCTTTTCCGTTGTATCAAAGACAGCGTTTACATAGACGACGGAATTTCGGGCACGAACACAAAATACCGTGCCGAGTTTAACCGCATGATCGATGAGTGCATGGCAGGAAATATCGATATGGTTATTACGAAATCCATCAGCCGATTCGCCAGAAATACGCTCGACTGCCTGAAATACATCCGCCAGCTGAAGGATAAGAACATCCCCGTTTATTTCGAGAAAGAGGCCATAAATACCTTAAATGCCAAGGGCGAGGTTTTACTCACGATCATGGCTTCCCTCGCCCAGCAGGAAAGCCAGTCCATGAGCCAGAACATCAAGCTGGGGCTCCAGTACCGCTACCAGCAGGGCAAGGTTCAGATCAACCACAACCACTTCCTCGGATACACAAAGGATGCTGACGGAAACCTCGTTATCGACCCGGAGCAGGCAGAGGTGGTAAAGCGGATTTACCGCGAATACCTTGAGGGGAAAAGTATGGATAAGATTGCAGCCGGACTTGAGGCTGACGGCATCTTAACCGGCGCAGGAAAGAAAAAATCAGCCGCATCACGGAGCTCTGCGATTTCCTTAAGACCCGCCCAGGCTGCATCACCGACTTCGATGAAGCCCTCATCCGCCGCCTGGTGGAAAAGATCACCGTACATGAAGACCTTTTCACGGTGACCTTCAAGTCCGGCGTAAGCGTGGACATTAACGAATAAAAGAGCAAGTCGCCCTGCTGGTTCATCCCGGGGTGGCTTGCTCTCTCTTGTTTTTAAATTCGGATTTTCAACTCTGCAATCGGAATCTGCCTTATTCATTTGTTATTTTTCTGCAAGCTCGTAGCTCTCATCAAGCCTACGAATCAATTCATCATCCGGCACACTTCTATCAAGCACTATGGTGTACCAGCTGGTCTTGTTCATATGCCAGCCTGGATAGTAACCGTCATGTGAAAGAATTTCTTCCTTCTGCTCTTTAGCCATACGAAGATCGACGATCTCTACAACCTTATCCGTATCAAGTCCCATCTTCTTGCCAACGACAGTGAGAATTGCACCGTACCATTTCTCGTTATCCTTACGCCTCCATACCGCATTATCCGGAAACTTCGTCCATAGGAACTCAAGTTCATCGCCATAAGTGCTTCGGACATAGTCAATCAGCAATTGTGCCTGCTGCGCTTTGAATATCGCCGGTTCATAACAATTAGCTACAACGTCAGCAAGGACTTCACTTATTGCTGTACGAATATCGCCCACATAGGTGCCGGAAGCATTCGTCTTATAAAGTACGTATTCTTCTCCGCTTTCCTTTTCGATCAAATCAGTATCAGCGTTTCCATGTTTATCAAGTCGAATGGTGAGTAGAAATTCACCACTTTGAATTTCTGTTTTATATACCCAACTGCCGTCTATTTTAACAAATCCATAAGTAGCCAGCTTATCCGGATTCAGTTTTTGCCTGTGAAATATCTCTTCAAACATTTTATCAGATTCCTTTTATAGATGTATTTGTCAGTTTCAATCTCCATCGCTCGGCATGGATGTATACTCATGAGTGATTTTCCATTCACCATTGTTCTTTTCAAAGCAATCTGTCTGACAGATAAACATTGGAGAATATGGCGTTACATCTTTGCCAATCATATCCACATTTATCGACCTCATGCTTACGCATGTAGCTCCTAAGTCTTCTCTACTATTATACATACCGTAGATATGTTCCCACAGTAAATTTCCGACATCTAAATCGGGGTTTCAACACTCCCATATCTAAATCGGCAACTCGCCTTAGAGTTCAGTTGCCGAGACAGATGTTTTTTCCGTTTTCGGAGGCACCCTTCCCTGACGAAAATCTGACATCTAAATCGAGGTTTCAATACTATCACAGATTTTTCACGGATTTCAAAAAATCTGCTCTCGCCCTGTTCCCGTTTACCGAAGTGTCGAGTTGCCGTAGCTGATGTTTTGAAAATCCACCATCGGAGAAAGCCCGTAAAATAAGGCTTATTTCACACCTTAATCCTTCACTCGTGACATCAGACACACCGTCTCCACATGCCCACTATGTC
This sequence comes from uncultured Butyrivibrio sp., assembly GCA_964414835.1. Classification (GTDB taxonomy): domain Bacteria; phylum Bacillota; class Clostridia; order Lachnospirales; family Lachnospiraceae; genus Eshraghiella. The sequence goes on from CAYPWY010000019.1 coordinate 2,074, forward strand.
CAAACTGGTCCACGCCTTGCAGCTTCCTTACCTCGTATCCGTTTGCTGCCAAATACTTCAAATCCCTTGCAAGTGTGGCGGAATCGCAGCTGACGTATACGATTCGCTCCGGCGCCATCTGAACCATTGTGGCAAGTAAGGTTTCTGCACAGCCCTTGCGGGGAGGGTCCACCACTATGACATCGGCGTGTATGCCGTCCTTTGCATATTTTTCGGGGAGAATGTCCTCCGCCCTGCCAACATAAAATTCGGCATTGGATATGCCGTTTATGGCAGCATTGCTTTTAGCATCATCGATTGCCTGAGGCACTATCTCCACGCCATAGACCTGCTTTGCCTTCTGCGCCAGAAAAAGTGATATTGTTCCTATTCCGCAGTATAAATCCCATACTGTTTCACTTCCTGTCAGACCGGCATACTCCAGTGCCAGCTCATAAAGCACTTTTGTCTGAACCGGGTTGACCTGATAAAAAGATAACGGTGATATTCTGTATTTCACGCTGCCGATATAATCCTCAATGTACGGTGTTCCGGCAAGAAGACGGCACTCCCTTCCCAAAATTACGTTGGTACGTTCTGTGTTATAATTAAGCATAATGCTTGCAATTTTTCTTTCACCGGAAAAGTCCATTTTTTGAAGGCTTTTAACAAGTTCCTCCTCTGCCTTAATATGCTCTCCGTTAATGACCAGACAGACCATAATCTGCCCGGTTGATGCACCTATGCGGATAAGTATATGACGTACAAGTCCGTTATGAAGTTCTTCATTGTAAGGCTTAACACCGTACCTTAACATATGCTCTTTTATTTTTGCAAGAATTCCTGCATTGACATCGCTGCCGATGAGACAGTCCTGACAAGGAATTATGGAGTGGGTTCGCCCGGCATAAAAACCCATGACTATGCTGTCATTTTTGTCGGTTCCCACAGGAAACTGCGCCTTATTGCGGTATCTGTACGGATTTTCCATTCCGATTACCGGCGGCACCTCTATATCTGTCAAGCCGCCGATGTGTGACAGGTTGCTGCGTATAAGGTTAGTTTTAAACTCTAACTGTTTCGCATATGACATAGCCATAAGCGTACAACCTCCGCAGGCCTTTGACACAGGGCAGGCAGGCTCAACTCTGTCGGGGGACGGTGTAATTATCTCCATCAGTCTGCCGTATCCGTAGTTTTTCTTGGTTTTGATAACCTTTGCTATTATCCTGTCGCCTACAATGGCATCCTTTACAAAAAGAGCGTAGCCATCTATTTTGCCTACGCCCTCACCGCTCAAGGTTATATCATCAATTACAATTTCGTACTCTTTATTCTTAATTATTTCCATATAATTATCCCAACATTGCGGTATATTTTACAAGGTCTTTCTTATGTTGCTGTCCAACAGCTTATTAAACCCAAGCCATGCTCCGTTCTGCGCTGCAGGAGCGTCAAGCGCCTCCTTAAATGTTTCAAGCTTGGCATCCAAATCATCAGCATAGTAAAGCGCCAATGCTTCAATAAGCGCAGGCTTTTTGGGAGAGCCATACCCAAATTCACCGTGATGCGCCAAAATACAATGTTTAAGCTCACGTGCCAGAACAGGCGGAAATCCATTGATTTCACTGACAGCTTTTCCTATTATCTCACAGCCCATCACAATGTGCCCCAAAAGCTGTCCGTCATCTGTGTAATCGTTCTCAGGGAATGACGATAATTCATACATCTTGCCTATGTCGTGAAAAATGGCTGCCGTCACAAGCAAATCTCTATTAAGATACGGATAACTGTCCGCCAATGTAACACAAAGCTTCGTCACTCCAAGTGTATGCTCAAGCAGTCCGCCCACAAAACCGTGATGAACCCTTTTGGCAGCCGAGTGCCGTTTAAATTCAGTTACAAACTCCTTATCGTCAATAAAAAATTTACGGGCAAGCTCCCCAAGATGAGGTTCTTTGATACTTGCAATAATAGCCGACAGTTCGTTGTACATCTCATTTATGTCACGCTCAGAGGTAGGCATATAGTCACTTTCCGCATATGTTCCCGCATCAGCCTTCCTTGCCTCCTTGACATTAAGCTGCAATGAACCGTTAAAAACCGTCACATCCCCTTTAATATCAACATAATCCATGCTGTCAAACTCACGTATTCCCGCCGAGCCTAAGTCCCATATCTTGCCATCCAGACAGCCTGTCTTATCCTGCAAAACAACGCTTCCGTATTCCTTGCCGTTTTTGGCAACCTGAATTGTCTTATACTTGCAGAAATATATTCCGGCTATTCTTTCACCTTCTCTGAGTGTTCCAATAAATCTCATAACATCAATTATCCTTTTCCTAAAACTTGTTAATCTGTATCTATTCTACACCCAAAACCACCCTGAACACAATCTCTTTGTAAGAATCTCTGCTTTTTCTTTTGACCGTGACCGTAACAGTATCGCCGCTGGAGGAAGCCGATAGCTGCTTCATAAACTGCTCCATATCCTCAATCTTCACACTGCCCATACCTGTAATGATATCCCCTGTCTGTATGCCTGCTGCATATGCAGGTGAATTTACCTCAACAGCTGCTATATACACGCCTTTCGGTATGCCAAGATTATCCTCTATGGACTGTGTAGCATTCTGACCTTTTATTCCGAAATACGGCTTCTGTCTTCCGTTAATCAAATCCTCTACAACCGCACGCACAGAAGATACAGCATATCCGCTGATAGTGCCATTAGCTGACTCTCCCTGACTGCCAAAAGCAACTGCAACCACCTCCCCATCAAGATTACAGATAAATCCATACCCCGATGATGTGCAGCTTATGTCTGTATTTATTATTTTGTACCAGCTGTCAGTATCATATAATATACCATTAGTTCCGGTGGCAATTCCCCATCCGAAAGCGCTTCCCAGACCGTATAAATTGCCAACAGCAATCAATAAATCTCCTTGCTGGACCTCATCTGAATTTCCAAGCTTTACAGGAAGAATATCTCCGCTTATATCACGGGATGCCTTAATTACCGCCATATCTGACACAGCATCGCCTGCCACCATAACGGCTTCCGCCATAACTCCATCGGAAAATTCCGCTGATATGCTGTCAGCTCCCATTATTATAGAGTATTTCGTAAGTATATAGTAACCGGAAGTATCATTTGACACAATTATTCCATAATCTCTTTCTGTCTGCTCAACCCACGAGGCTGACGGCGCAGTTATTGCAATCGCCGCAGACGACTTGTTGATTCCGTCAGCAGCTGATTTCAGAGCATCCGCATATACTGTCAGCTGTCCGATTTCGGCAACCGTTTCACCCTCTGAAGGCTTTTCAGGCGCATCCGTTTCCTGCGGTTCCGGCTTCTCAGGTGAAATCGTTACTGTCTCACCGGTTTCCTGCTCAGTCTCGCTCTCGGTTGTATCGGGCTGTGTGGTATATGAATTATCAAGGGTTATTTCCTGCTTATCTTCGGATTTCAAAAAGCGGGCTCCTGTTCGGTACACGATAATCATAACAAGTCCTGCAACAAGTCCGAAAACCACAGCCATAGCTATCACAGATGCCGCTTTTTTGAGAAATCTTTTTATTTTTTTCCCTTTCTCCGGCATAATATGTTCAGTATATAAATTGTATTTTTTTTCTTCATCCTTAGGTTCTTCCATTGTCAATTCGCTCCAAACTGTTAATGTGCTAAATTACGCCCAATATACATATTTTATTATACGGATAAAATATGAACATTTTATGACATATATGTAAATTACTTATCTTATTGAACTTTCCGGGCGAGTAATGTATTATATAAGTATGAATAATAAAGCACTTAAAACACTTGAATACAATAAAATAATCCAACGGCTGACCAATATGGCAGCCTCAAATCCCGGCAAGGCACTTTGTGAATCTCTCGTGCCTATGACCAATCTTTCGGATATTCAAAAAGCACTGACCGAAACAAGCGATGCTGTTTCAAGAATTTTTAAGAACGGCAATGTCTCTTTCAGCGGAATCAAAGATATACGGCCGCAGATTAAAAGCCTTGAAGTGGGAAGCACTCTGGGAATAAGCGAGCTCATTGATATAAGTGCGCTCCTTAAAACCGCAGCCTCAGTCCGCCGCTACGGCGTATCTGATGACGGCGACAATGGTATTAATGACAGCCTCAGCCATATGTTTTCAGGGCTTACCCCTCTTTCCGATGTGTACAGGGAAATTGACCGATGCATAATCTCCGAAGAGGAAATTGCTGATGATGCCAGTGCCGAGTTAAAAAACATCCGCCGCCAAATCAAGCTTTGCGGAGAGCGCATCAAGACCGAGCTTACCAAAATGCTTAACGGAAGCGAACGCTCATATCTTCAGGAGGCTGTTATAACAACCAGAGAAGGACGTTACTGCATTCCTGTCAAATCGGAATATAAATCACAGGTTCCCGGCATGGTTCATGACCAGTCCAAGGCAGGCTCCACTTTTTTCATAGAACCAATGTCAGTAGTCCGTCTTAACAACGAAATCAGAGAATACGAAATCAAGGAAAGTGAGGAAATCGCCCGCATACTGGCATCTCTTTCGGCTATGGCAGGCAACTATACAGCCGAAATTGTTTCAGACTACGAAATACTCTCATATCTCGACTTTGTTTTTGCCAAGGCAAAGCTTTCTTTTGACTACAAGGGCAGCGAGCCTGTTATGAACGACCGGGGATATATCAATATACGAAAAGGACGCCATCCGTTGATTGACAGCCGCAAGGTCGTTCCAATAGATGTATATCTGGGAGATGAATACAGCCAGTTGATTATCACAGGTCCCAACACCGGCGGCAAAACCGTCACCCTTAAGACAATAGGGCTTTTTTCGCTGATGGGGCAGTCAGGGCTTCATATCCCTGCTTTAGATAATTCTCAGCTTACTGTTTTTAACGATATTTTTGCGGATATTGGCGACGAACAGAGCATTGAGCAAAGCCTGTCCACCTTCTCATCACATATGACCAATATTGTTGAGATACTGCAGCACGCCGATGACCGCTCCCTTGTGCTTTTTGACGAGCTTTGTGCCGGAACTGACCCTACGGAGGGTGCTTCCCTTGCCATATCAATACTTTCCAGTCTACACAAACTGCGTGTTACTACCGTTGCCACCACACATTACAGCGAGCTTAAAATATATGCTCTTTCAACCGATGGTGTGCAGAATGCCTGCTGTGAATTTGATGTAGCAACACTTGCACCTACTTACAGGCTTTTGATTGGTATTCCCGGCAAAAGCAACGCTTTTGCAATATCCGGCAAATTGGGGCTGCCTGAATATATTATCGAGGATGCCAAATCATCCCTTGACACAGAGGATAAAGCTTTTGAAGATGTTATTGCAGATTTGGAAAAAAGCAGGGTCACAATCCAGCGTGAACAGCTTGAACTTGAACAATATAAGAAAGAAGTTGAAGAACTTAAGGAAAAACTTAAAGCTAAAAATGAGCGTCTGGATGAGCGTTCTGATGACATAATTATGAAAGCCCGTGAAGAGGCTGCCGCAATACTTCGTGATGCCAAGGAAACCGCTGATGAGACTATCCGCAAGCTTAATAAAGCTAATGCCAAGGGAATCAGCGTGGCACAGCTTGAGGAGGAACGCCGCCGTCTTAACGATAAACTGAACAAGGTCAATGGCGAGCGTCGTCTTAAGACAAGCACCCCTTCCAAAAAACATGAAGCGAAGGATTTTCATATAGGTGACAAGGTTCATGTACACAGCCTTAATCTTGACGGAACTGTCCATTCACTTCCAAATCAAAAGGGTGAATTAAACGTAACAATGGGTATTCTTCATTACACCGTAAATATATCTGATTTGGAGATTATTGAAGAGGCATCAGCTGAACAAAAGCTCAGACAAAAGGGTTCCGGCATCGGAAGGCTTAAAATGAACAAGACCGCTTCCATTTCGCCTGAAATCAACCTTATAGGAATGACTCAGGACGAAGCAATTCTTACTTTGGATAAATATCTGGATGACGCTTTCCTGTCACACATATCGCCTGTGCGCATAGTACACGGCAAGGGCTCAGGTATTCTCCGGAACGCGGTTCACAATTACCTTAAACGCCAAAAGCACGTTAAAGCTTTTCGCCTTGGTTCATTTGGAGAAGGCGATTATGGCGTGACAATAGTAGAATTTAAGGATTAGAGGAATTAATATGTCAGAAAAACAACGTATACTAATAGTAGATGATGATGAGAATATTGCAGAGCTGATATCTCTTTACCTTACCAAGGAATGTTATGAAACAAGGATTGTCAACGATGGCGAAAGTGCACTTTTGGCATTTGAAAGCTTTGCGCCCAATCTTATACTTCTGGATTTGATGCTTCCCGGCATAGATGGTTATCAGGTTTGCCGGGAAATCCGCAAAAACCACAACACTCCCATAATCATGCTGTCCGCCAAAGGCGAGATTTTTGACAAGGTATTAGGTCTTGAGCTTGGCGCTGACGACTATATGATTAAGCCCTTTGACTCCAAGGAGCTTGTTGCCCGTGTCAAAGCGGTTCTGCGCCGCTATACCGCAGCTCCTGTCTCCGCAGTAGAGAATACGGATAAAAACGGTCAGTATGTGGAATATCCTGACCTTATTATCAATATGACCAACTATTCGGTATTATATATGGGACACAATATTGACATGCCGCCCAAAGAATTAGAGCTTCTGTATTTTCTTGCATCATCACCTAATCAGGTGTTTACAAGAGAGCAGCTTCTGGACCATATCTGGGGTTATGAATATGTGGGAGATACGCGTACTGTTGACGTTCACATAAAGCGCCTCCGTGAAAAAATACATGACCATGAAGCGTGGAGTATAGGAACTGTATGGGGAATCGGTTATAAATTTGAGACATATAAGAAGAGGTAACTATGAAAAATAAACTTATCTGCAAGTTTATAGTGGGCTTTATAATTGCTATGCTTCTCAGCTTTTTTGCCATATCATTTATAGTATCAAAAATTACATTTAATCATGTGCTGAAGAATGAAGCGGAGACTCTTTACCAGGAAGCCACAAGCATTGCCACAGAATATGGAAACAGTTACTTTTCCGGGCGGATTACAGAAAGTGACATTCAGAATCAGCTTCAGGTTCTTCACTCATATCTCGAATGTGACATTATGCTTCTGTCCTCCGACTGTCAGGTATTGATAGATACAGGTACAACGGGAGTAACTGAGGTAACTGATTTTGACCCTGCGGACACCGGAATACGTTATTATAAAAGAAGTGATTTTTACGGTACCTATGATGAGGAACAAGTCACCGTATTTTACCCTGTTGAATTTCGGTATATTGTCCAGGGCTATATTATCATAAACAAGCCCGTTTCCCAGATAAAAGCCGACGCAGACAGAGTATTCAACTATAATTATATATCATTTCTCATAACCGCAGCATTATCGGCAGTTTTAATTGTAATATATATTACAAGCATCAGTAAACCTCTGCGCAAACTTACTGATACCGCCGGAGCGTATGCCAAGGGGGATTTCAGTATCAAAACAGACTTAAAGCGCAATGATGAAATAGGCAGATTGTCAGATTCACTTAATTATATGGCTATGAAAATAGAAAGTCTCAACGAATACCAGAAAAAATTCATTGCCAACATTTCCCATGATTTCCGTTCCCCGCTGACATCCATAAAGGGCTATCTGGAAGCCATGCTTGACGGAACTATTCCGCCTGAGATGCAGGACAAATATCTCAATATAGTTATATCGGAGACGGAGCGTCTTACAAAGCTTACCAACAATCTGCTGACTATGAATAATCTTAACGACAAAGGCTCCGTACTGGATATAAGTGATTTTGACATAATCACCATCATAAAACAGACCATCGAAACCTGTCAGGGAATATGCGAGAAAAAACATATTCAGTTCAAGCTTGTTTTTTCCGAAAAAACACTTATGGTATCTGCCGACCAAAGCAAAATCCAGCAGGTCATATATAATCTGGTGGATAATGCAATCAAATTCAGCAATAATGATTCTTCAATTATTATATCCGCCTATGAGAAGGGCGATAAAATAATGGTTTCTATCAAGGATTTCGGTATAGGAATACCTAAAGACAGCATTTCCAAAATATGGGAACGCTTTTATAAGACCGACTTATCACGCGGTAAAGACAAGAAGGGAACCGGTCTGGGACTTTCAATAGTCAAGGATATTATCACTGCCCACAAGGAATATATAGACGTCATAAGCACCGAAGGGGTAGGAACAGAATTTATATTCGGGCTTCCCCGCTCAAAGCAGCAGCGTAACTCCTTTGACGACTAATCCCACCGGAAGGTTCTTGGGCTTCCCTGCATCTTAAGCCCAAGGAAATCATTCTGACGCAGTGCCTCATAAAGCACTATGGCCACTGCGTTAGAAAGGTTAAGAGACCGTATCTCTCCCCACATAGGGATTCTCACACAGGTATCACCGTATTTCTGCAAAATATTTTCCGGTATACCGGCGCTTTCCTTGCCAAACATTATATAGCAGTCATCCTCATACCTGACATCGGAATAGCTTTTGGCTGCTTTGGTAGTTGCCATGTATATGTGTGCACCGGGATTCCTCTGAAGGAAGTCCTCAAAATCCCTATAAACAATCACATCTAATTTATCCCAGTAATCAAGACCTGCACGCTTAAGCATCTTATCGTTAATCATAAAGCCCATAGGTTCAATAAGATGCAGCCTTGTGTTGGTAGCCACGCAGGTCCTGCCGATATTGCCTGTATTTGCAGGCATCTCCGGCTCATGTAATACAATGTTCAACATAATTTAGCCCTCTGCAATAGACACATCCACCTCAATCAGCCTGTCTCCTTCAAATGTCATCGGAATACAGATATTTTGGGCATATATACGCTCCATAGTAAAATTACCCTGAATTATTGTAGGCGGTGTTATATCAATAATCACATTCTTCGTAGAAAGAACCGTTGCTGCATTTCCGATAATCATATTGCCAAGCTCACTGAGCGCGCTTAACGCCAGCTCATCAAGCTCTGTCTTGGACATCATACACATCTTAGATGCAATTTCACATGCCACTTCCTTACGGAACGACAAAAGCACCTGTCCTGCTATCTGTCCTGTGATTCCTATACATATTACTACCGAATTTCCGTCAAACACTGTTGTTTTCACATACGGCCTGCCTGATGTAAGCGAAATACCGCAGGCATTCTGCAATACGCTTGACGCCGATATCAAAAACGAATTAATGTATTCTGCATTCATTTGCTTGTATATCCTCCATATCTCCCTAAATATCTTATAATATTTTATCTTTCTCTAAGAGAATTAATAAATACTTCAAGTCTCTCCATTGCAGTCTTAAGATTGCTCAAAGAGCTTGCATATGACATTCTTAAAAATCCCTCACCGCTGTCACCAAACGCCGTTCCCGGAACCACCGCAACCCTGTGTTCATCAAGGAATTTCATTGCAAATTCATCAGATGTAAGTCCAAACTCCGCAATATTAGGGAAAATGTAAAATGCTCCAAATGGCTCAAAGCATTTAAGTCCCATTCCACGAAGCTTAGAAAGCATAAATTTACGTCTGCGGTCATATTCCGTTCTCATATTTTCAACATCGGCATCACAATGCTTAAGTCCCTCAACTGCTGCATACTGGCTGTTGGTAGGCGCACACATTATTGCAAATTGATGTACTTTAATCATCTGCTTAAGTATTTGAGCCGGTCCGCAGGCATATCCCAGTCTCCAGCCCGTCATTGCGTGTGATTTGGAAAAACCGTTAATCACAATGGTGCGTTCCTCCATTCCCGGAATGGATGCTATTGAACAGTGCTTTCCGCAATATGTAAGCTCTGAATATATCTCATCCGATATGACAAAAATATCTTTTTCCATACATACTTCTGCTATATCCTGAAGATTTTCTTTTGTCATAACCGCACCGGTCGGATTATTAGGAAATGGAAGCACAAGAATTTTCGTCTTTGGTGTGACAGCTTCCAAAAGCTCCTCCTTGGTAAGACGAAATTCATTGCTTTCCTTAAGATTTATAATCACAGGAACCGCATCTGCCAAAACAGCACAAGGCATATAAGACACATAGCTTGGCTGCGGAATTATTACCTCGTCGCCCGGATTAATCATGGCTCTGAATGCCAAATCTATAGCTTCGCTTCCGCCGACTGTAACTAATGTCTCACTGTCGGGATTATAGCTCAGTCCGTATCTTCTGTTAAGATAATTGCATATCTCCACTCTCAGGTCTCTCAAACCTGCATTGCTTGTATAATAGGTTCTTCCTTTTTCAAGGCTGTATATGCCTTCCTCTCGTATACTCCAAGGCGTATCAAAATCAGGCTCACCAACTCCCAGTGATATGGCGTCTTTCATCTCGCTTACTATATCAAAAAATTTACGAATACCTGAAGGCTGTATTCCTACAATTTTGTCTGACAATGGGTTTCTCATGGTGTTACCGACATCCTTTCATCATTCTTAGGAACATTAAGTATTGTTCCGTGGTCTTTATATTTTTTAAGTACAAAATGTGTTGAAGTGCTCAAAACCGACTCAAGAGTCGCAAGCTTATTGGCAACAAAATATGCTACCTCTTTAAGGGTTTTTCCCTCTATCATAACAGTCAAATCAAAACCGCCTGACATAAGATATACCGCATGAACCTCTGAATAATTATATATACGCTCAGCTATGGCGTCAAAGCCATCACCTCTCTGCGGTGCCACAGTCACCTCAATAAGAGCAGTCACCTTTTCCTCACTTGTCTTATCCCAGTTGATAAGCGTGTGATATCCGCAGATAATGTGTTCCTTTTCCATCTGGGCCACTTCATTGGCAACCGCCGCCTCTGTTTCTCCTAACATCGCCGCCAAATCGGCTACATCTATTTTGCTGTTTTTCTCAAGAATCGCTAAAATTGTTTCTCTCATTTTATATGCCTCCTTTATTTTTTTCAAGGTAACTGCTTTCATCTCCATTGCGGATGATTTTATCATTATTATCAGTAAAATGTCCTATGACGCAAGCCGGAATACCGGATGCTTCAAGGGCTTTTTCCAGACCTTTTCCATCAGAAGTAACCATGAGAAGGCATCCCGACGATTTCATTCTGTATGGATTAAGTCCCATATATGCGCTGATTTCAATAATTTCCTGCCGTACCGGAATTGATTTCAAATCAATATCTATTCCTCTGCGGCTTCCCTCCGACATTTCCCATAATGCTCCGAATATTCCTCCGTCGGATACATCATGCATAGCTTTGACGCCAAATTCCAATGCCGCTTCTGCCTCTTCCTTAACCGTAAGCCATTTATCACAGTCCATAACAGGCTCCAGATAACGTTGGGAAAATCTCTGCCGCAGCCTGCCAAGCTTTACAGTATCATTAATGATACAAGACGTTTCTTCAAGTCCTATCCATTTACTTGCCACAATATCATCACCGGACAAAACATTGCGTATATCCGGCTGCTTATGGGACATCTGCTTTCCTATGGCTGTCACCGTTACAAGCTTTCTTGTGACACCATCACTGACCTCGGTATGTCCGCCTGACAAAAATGTATGACAGTCATCACACGCTCTGATTACACTTCTTGTAAGTGATTTAAGCTGCGTTTCTTCAATATCTTCATTGAGCAGAAACGCCGACTGAATGCCTAAAAGACTTCCTCCCGATGTCCAGATATTGTTGGCAGCCTTGTACACTGCAAGCCTTGGTGCAAGCACATTATCTATGACACCAACCTGTGTACTGGCAAGTATGCTGCCGCCCACAGTATCGGAAAACTGCGCACAGTCTTTTGCTGATGCCGGGCTGCCTCCGATTAAATTGGTCACACTTCTTTTTAATATATTGCCGGGTATCTTACCGATTTGCATATCTGCCTCTTAAACTATACTGCGCAATATGTACGCATAAATATATCAATATATTTTATCACATAAATATTCCGATTCCAACTACAATAAAAAGTTTTTTATATTTTTGTTGCCATAAACCGATTATAAATGTATATTTTACATATAGGATACTATAAGGGGAATTACCATTGCCAATACAAGTACCACAGCTATGATAATTGTTATTATTCTTGTGTTTTTTTTATTGAACATAATTGTTTCCTTTCTCATATATTAACATCGAGGTGTCACTATGATAAATATTTTAATTTTATTGAGTACGAATCTGCTTAAACGTTTCGGTCCGGCAATCCTTGGATGTCTGCTTATACTGTGCTTTGAGATATTTTACCACCGCAAAAAGGATGATAAGCAGCGTGCGGAATCCAAGAAAAAATTCTGGGACAAGGAAAGAGAAGCCAATTCCGTCCGCAAAAAGGACATTACTTTTCTTAACTATATTGAAGTCCCCCTTGATAAGCTTCCATTCATCGAAACTGATGATGATGAGCTTAATGAATACCAAAATTGTATACGCAGCCTGGCAGACAAACGTATTCTGAACCTTAACGGCATAAGCAACACCGACCTGAAGCTTGAATATGGTGCCGCTAATCTGACAGCATTAGGTGAATACGACAACAATTATAACACACTGACCTCTATAATTGCAAAGTGGGGCGCAAGGCTTATTGCCCTCGATATGCGCGACAACGCCATTACCGTTCTTGAATACGGAATAAGCATTGGTTCAGACGTAAGCCGCGGGTACTATCTTTTGGCAGATGAGTACCGCAAAATGGGACGTCCTGACGATATTGACCGACTTATTGACGAAGCGGAAAAGCTTAATTCTATTATGAAAAAACCTATTCTCGCCAAGCTTAATGAGCTCCGCGGATACCTTGATTAATAAATACCTTGTATACATCATGGTATTTCATAGGCTGAATGTCGATGTCTAATACCAGTATAGCGATTATTTTGACTATTGCAAGAACAGTTTTTTAAGTGTAAGATAAAAACATGAACGAGAAGCTGTCATTTAGAGATTTGTTAAGAAAAAAGGATTCGGATGCCGTACTTTATCTCATAGGAATTATCATTATAGCTGTGGTAATATTGAGTTACTTTATAATAGGACTTTTAACCCGGTATACCAATGTTGCGCTGCCTGAAATATGTGTATTAAGGACCGCCACCGGACTTTACTGTCCGGGCTGCGGGGGAACAAGGGCTTTCAGGATGCTTTTTCACGGCGATATAATTCAGAGTATCATATATCACCCTTTTGTTATGTACGCTTTTCTGGTTTTTATGGCTTTTTATATCAGCCAGACAGTCAGGTATATATCTCTTAACAGACTGCGCGGTATGCATATGAATACATGCTATGTGGTTATAGGCGCTGTAATAATTATTACAAACTGGATTGTGAAAAATGTGCTGTTAATATGCTTTCATGTCCAACTAATAATTTGACAATAGCAGGAAGGTTTTATATAATATATGTTATTGATGGGTATATACCCGATTATATCTCAGGAGGGAATTTAATGGATAACAATATGAACACCAACGAAGACGATAAGTATACTAATTATACATATCAGGGTTCTGACAATCAGTATTACGGTAATGCACCTCAATATCAGGGTCAGTCTGAACCTAATACTTATTCTGAACCTAACAGCTATCAGGCTCCTGACAGCTGCCGGAATGCCAATTACTCTCAGAATACCAACGGTTATCAGAATAATGGTTACAATCAGGGGCAGGCTAATGATTATAATTACAACAATGGCTATAATCAGAATCAGGCTAACGGTTATAATTACAATAATAACGGCTACAGTCAAAATCAGGCCAACGGTTATAATTACAATAACGGCTACAGTCAGAATCAGACTTCATACAATTATACAGGCGTTTATGAGACAGTTCCTGCCGGCGGCGGCACCAGCGGCACCGCAATCGGCTCAATGGTCTGCGGTATCTTAAGTATTGTTTTGGCATGCGGCTGGGGCATTGGTATCATCCTTGCCATAATTGCACTTGTTCTTTCCGGAAAATTCAAGAAAAGCAATAATGGAAATCCGTGTGGTCAGTCAACAGCCGGACTTATATGCGGTATAGTCGGTCTTATACTGTCAATCCTTGTTCTTGCTTACTATATTCTTATAGTTGTGCTTGCTGTGGAAGGGTTTGTAGGAAGCAGCTTATCCTCCACTACTTATTATAACTGGTAATTAAAAGGTTGGTATTATGAGCAATTACTATAACAATAACAATGGGTACACCCCTAACTATCATTATCCTGAAAATAATGGCTATGGTATTCCTCCTCAGCACAATTATAATCCGCCTATAAAGGAAATGCCATTAAGTGACCGCTTGTCATTAGTTTCACTTATATGCGGAATTGTAGGAATGCTTATATGCAGTTTTGTTCTGTCAATTATGGCTATTGTATTCAGCTGCAAATATTATACCAATAACGGCAATGCACATTGCAGTCAGTCCAAAGCCGGTATGGTCTGCGGCATTATCGGATTTCTGATGTCAGTTATTTTTTTATTGTTGGTTATTGCTTTCCTTTCAAGATAATGTTTCAAAATAATAACGGACAGTTTCTTCAATCCTGAAGAAGCTGTCCGTTAATTTTATGCTCTTATGGCAGCGGCAAGTTCAATCATCATTGCCTGACTAATAAATTACAATATCTGAAATAGTCGGATTTGCTGTTCCGCTTCCAAATGCAAAATCTAATTTTATTGTACCTCCCGCAGCCAGATATGTATCCCAGCCCGGATTTGATACCCTATAGCGTCCATTTCCCAAGCTTACAAGGTCTCCGCTCCACATACTTGTAATTTCGCGGTCAACTGTAAATTCAACGGTCCAGCCGTCGGTGAATGTTATGCCTGTTGTATTTACAATTTCAATAGTGCCAAGTCCGCCGCTTCCCCAGTCGCTTGTTATCGTAATGGTGCCTGATAATTCAGCACCGTCGCCAGATGTCTCAGGCTCCGTCGGTGTCTCAGGCTCCGTCGGTGTTTCAGGCTCCGTCGGTGTTTCAGGCTCCGTCGGTGTTTCAGGCTCCGTCGGCGTCTCAGGCTCTGTCGGTGTCTCAGGCTCCGTCGGCGTCTCAGGCTCCGTCGGTATTTCCGGGTCCGTTGGTGTTTCTGATGATGAGCCGCTTATATCTGTTACGGAAAAATTCATTGTCAAGGTGTTTATGGTCTGATAAGGAGCATTATTGAAATATGCTTTATAATTGCCGGAATCTACCGTTACATCATTGACATGTGTATTTGCCCACACATTTATAAACGAGAAATTGAATATAGGATTTACCAGTCCGTCATCCGAAGCCTCTTCAGTAACGTCATAGGTAAACGTATCATCGTTCATATTATATGTCTTTCCGTTCAAAACAAAAGATTCAACCTTTAAAGTGGCTTTGTCAAATGCTGATGCCTCATCATCTCCTACACTGATGTCACGGATGTATAATGCACCTATATTTTGCAGCTGGGTGTCTGTCGCTGTCAATGTCAGCGAATAAATTCCGCCGCCAGCATTAATATCTACTGATTCAGCGCTGATTACAGAGGTCCAGCTTGATGTCTCCAAAAGGTAAAGCTTCGCTTTTATTGCCGATGATTTCGGAACTGTCACCTGACACTGGGCAGTAAATCCATTTGGTGTCTTGGCTGTTATTATACATGTACCTACACCTACCGCTGTCACTTCTCCCTTGGAGTTGACTGTTGCAACGTCTTCATTGCTGGATGTCCATGTAATCCTGTCGGTACATCCTTCCGGTGATAATACGGCTGTCAGCGTTTTCTTGCCTTCTCCCACACCAACAGTCAATTCGGTCTGAGTCAGGGATATACCTGTGGCAGTTGCTTCTGCAGTGCTGCCGTATACTTCCATAATTCCGGCGATAATTTCCGGCTGTGTTACATTATATGTATAACGGTCAAAAAGCCCAAAACCGTATTGTCCATTATATCCATTGTCCCAGTATACAGGAATAAGCCCGTACTGATTGGAATAATAGCACACTTTATATGCAAATTCCTTACGGTTTGCAGTATTGGCAGAATCATAATTGGATTTGTCAATAGAGCCATATTCACCAATTACTACAGGATAACCGTTTGCAACAAACTTATCATAAATTTTCTTAAACTGTGAAATCAAATGGTCTTCATCGCCCCAGCTTGCGACCTTGGAATAATCCGTTACGGTATCGCCCCATTGTGTCACAGCGCCCGATTCCGTTCCGCAGAACTCCCATGGGTCATAATAATGGACAGATATCATTATACGTTTCTCTCCTGCCGGAACAGATGATGAAAGATAATTATCTGTCGGAATTACAAAACCGTAATCTCCTGCCGTATAATCGATATTTGTGTTCCATCCCGGTATAAGAAGCCATCTCTTATCGTTATTACCTCCAGTCTGGCGTACCGTATCCACAAAAATCTGGTTGTACGCATTAATGTTTGCATAAGCTGTAGCACTAGGTGTTCCATATGAACCATCAAACTCTTCGTTCATTGATTCAAAAATAAGATGCTCATCATAATCTTTAAATCTGGTGGCAATCTGAGTCCAGCATGCCTCATATTTTGCCCGAATCTGAGTCTGATCGGAGGCTCCGCAAAGAAGCCATCCTCCAGCAACGGTGGTATAACCGTCACCATGCATATTGATAATTACATACAAATCATTATCAATACAGTAGTCAACGACCTCCTGTACACGATCCAGCCATGCAGACTGAATGGTATAATTTGAATCGTTGCCAATCATACCTAAGTATGAAACAGGAATACGGATTGACTGGAATCCTGCATCCTTCACTGCAAGAATCAAATCCTCCGTAATCACAGGATTACCCCAGGCGGTTTCACCCGGTATTCCATTGTTGGCAGATTCCAACTGATTGCCCAGATTCCAGCCTGCTCCCAATGCGGCGGTAATTTCGGACTGGTTCAGATTTTTGAATCCGTCACTTGCAGCTTCCACATTATCCCTGTTCACATGAAATAATGCCACTGCAGTAAACAGCATGACTGCACTCAGCAGCGATGCTATTACCCCTTTTTTTAATCTCATTATGTCTACTCTCCTTTCATTGATGTCAATACAGAATTACACTCTGATTTCCTGTATTGATTAATCAACGTTAACTTGTTATTATAGAAATCATCCTGCTGGTTAATTGGACAACTTCCACAACTACCATTCTAATATATTTGGATAATTTATGCGACATTTTCAATTGCAATTTTATAAATTATTTTTTTTGGTGATTTTGCACAAGCCGCATAAGACATATTTCGCAGGTTTCATCCGGTTATTACAGAAGCCGCCGGGCGGACAATCCTTTCAGATGTCCACCCAGCGGCTTACGAGGGGATAAGTACCATACGTGCAGGCAGTGTGCAATCCTTTCAGATGTCCACCCGGCGGCTTACGTCATAAATAATAAATGCCTTGTTAAATGCATAATAAAAAGCGGGTGATGGGAATCGAACCCACGTATCTAGCTTGGAAGGCTAGTGTTCTACCATTGAACTACACCCGCATATGAAATATTATATTTTCAACAGAAAATATAATATCATATTTATAAAATTTGTGCAAGAGTTTTTTACACGAGACTGTTTTGCAAAAAATTTTGCAGGAATTGCTCCTCAAATCCCTGCTCATTCAAATTGAATACTGCTCTCAATAATTTGTGGTATTATAATACCAGCGTAAGCAAAATCACCAGCAACAACACCACAAGCATTGCAATCACACACCCCAATACAACTCTTCTAAAATAATTATGACGCCTCACCGGAATGTCATTAAGCTTTTCCTTGATTTTATCAGGGCTTATGCCTTCAGGGACAGGCAATTTTGTTCTATTTATCAATTCATACAATTCTCTGTCTTCCATAATACCCTCCTTCACATTCTGTTTAGATATACTTTCATTTTTTCCAGTGCCCTTTTGCATATGGTTCTGACAGTATTACTGTTTATATGCATAAGCTTTCCTATCTCACTGCTTGAATATCCCGCTATTGAAGACATTGCAACAATCTGACGTTCCTTGGATGTCAACATGGCAAATGCCTGTTTTACATCCATATACAGTTCTGCTTCATATGTTTTTTCATCTGCCGCCTCAAATCCCTGCTCATTAAGTTCATCCAAGGATTGGTGTCTGTTGGCATACACTTTAAGTGTTTTCTTACAGTAAACAGACAGAATTGCAAAAATCCAGTTTTTAAACTTATCAATATCCCTTAACCTTGCAAACCCTGCATAAGCATCTGCTGCCGCCGCTGCCACTGCGTCCTGGGCATCCTCGGCATTTCCCAGCACATAATAAGCGTATTTGTACATATCTATATATACGCCCTTATACAGTTCCGTAAAAATATCATTGTGTTCTGTTATCATACAATCTCCGTAAATCACTTGAGTAAATATGCGAAAGTAACTATGGAAAATATCACAGCGGCAGCCAGACCGATAATTACATATGCCAAAACCTTGCCAATGACTCTGTCCCCTCGTCCGGTCTTCCTGAATGTTGCAAACTCCGGTTCTTTTCTTCTTTCCAGTTCCCTCCGCAGTTTACGCATTTCTTTCTTTTTTACAGGCTCCTGTGGCTGTTGTGAAAGTATGGTAAAAATCCATTGCTTAAAATCGCCCAAATCCTGCAGCTGCTCAAATGTACTGTAAGCATCAAGCACTGTATCATTAACCAGATTTTCGGCGTGGACTACGTTGCCTGTCATATTCAGTGCTTTCTCATACAGCTCCTTATATACCTTCTCATATTGTTCAACAAAAATCTGTGTATCACGTTCCTCCCTAACTTCTATCATTCTGCACCTCCTTTATATCCTTACAATATATAGTGTCAAAAAGATTCCAATTTGTTTCAAAATCCTCCAACATTTCCGATTTGTTCAATATCCCTCCACAGCGCCTGCAATTACAGAAGATACTATTTCGGTGCGACAACATGGTAAAACCCCTTCGGAGCATTGCTCCTTAGGGGCGAAAATGTATCTAAAATTCCAACCATTCAAGGTTACTGCTATCTATCAGCCCATTGAATGAAAACGCTATATCATTATATGGTGCCGCGTGAAATGCGTCTCCTTCCACCGAAATATCGTAATTCACCTTAGTAACCCAATCAAATATTTCATTATCCTCGGACAGTGCAAAACTAAAACTCACGCCATTATCTTTGCGTCCGGTCATTATTATAAAGCTTTTGTCCGGCATACTTCTGATATCCTCTTCAAAGCTAAAACTCTCATATAAGCTAACCAAAACATCTCCATTCTTCTCCAATTGCACACTGACTGTGGAAACCTGACTTCTGTCTTTTGTAAAAATGGGAACCGTGAAAAATTCTGTTCCCGGATTATTTTCCTCTGATGGCTCCAGCCCTTCCCACAGACAATAGCTATATAATGCCGTTTTAGAAACATATACCACGCCATCCTGTACAAAATTATCTAATTGGGGCTGTTCGTTGACGACATTAAAGTCCGGTTTTGTAAACTCATATAAAATTGCACTATATACTTTTTGCCTGCATCCGGCATAATAATCCGTAATACTTACATTTGCATTTTTAATATTCTCTTCTGAAGCAACTGTATAAGCTTTATGTTCTATAGCTGCAGACTCTGTATCAATATTATCCGTAATATACACCGGAGAAGACGAATTATCACACCCTGTCAACACCATTGCAGTAATAAATAAAATAATAACCTTAACTTTCAATATTCTTACCTCCCTTATTTATAAATTCCCCTTTTACATATGTACAAAATAATTATAGTTTTGTTTCAAAATCCTTCAACATTTCCGATTTGTTCAATATTCCTCCACAGCGCCTGCAATTACAGAAAGTATGGATTCGGTGCAAAAACTCCTTATGTATGTAATTCTGCAAAAATCGCAGGAAAAATTCTTCCTGCGACTATTTCCAACATATGTTTTTATAACGGTATGTTTCCGTGTTTTTTGTCCGGAACCTGTCTGGATTTCTGCTCAAGCATTGCAAAAGCATCCACAACACGTGCTTTAGTTTCCTCCGGTCTTATTACCTCATCTATATATCCGCGCTCTGCCGCAATATAAGGATTCATAAATTTGTCCTCATACTCCTTAATCTGCAGTTGGCGCTCTGCCTCAGGGTCATCCGCCGAATCAATTTTCTTCTTGCCGATTATTCCAACAGCGCCCTCAGCACCCATAACAGCAATTTCCGCAATAGGCCATGAGAAAACAAAATCTGCTCCAAGTCCCTTGCTGTCCATTCCAATGTAAGCACCGCCGAATGCTTTACGAAGGATTACTGTCACAGTCGGAACAGTGGCCTCGCTGTAAGCATACAATATCTTGGCTCCGTGCCGTATGATTCCGCTGTACTCCTGACCCTTGCCCGGTAAAAATGCCGGAACATCAACAAGCGTTAAGATAGGAATGTTAAAGCAGTCACAAAATCTTATAAATCTGCCTGCCTTGTCCCCTGAATTATAATCAAGTGAACCTGCAAGAAAATTCGGCTGATTGGCAACAACGCCCACGGTCTTTCCCTCAAGACGCATAAGTCCCACAATTATATTCTTTGCAAAGCCCGACTGGATTTCCATAAAAGAATCCTTGTCGGCAAGCTCATCTATCACCTCATACATATCGTATGACATCTTCATATTAGGAGATACGATGTCACGAAGTCTCTTGTGATAGTATTTTTTAACAGGCTCTGCAGCCGGAGGCTTCTCAAGATAGTTCTCAGGAAGATATGACAGAAGCTGTCTCACTCCCATAAGACATGCCGTATCATCATCATAGACAAAATGTGCTACACCGCTTTGTTTCATATGCACATCCGCTCCGCCAAGCTCCGCAGTCGTTACCACTTCGCCTGTAACCTCTTTGATTACCTTCGGTCCGGTAATATACATCTGCCCGTTCTGTCTGGTCATAAAAATAAAATCGCACAGTGCCGGAGAATAACATGCGCCGCCGGCACAAGGACCCATAATAACCGCTATCTGAGGCGCCACGCCGGACATCCGGGTGTGTCTCCTGAACATTCCGGCATAGCCGTTAAGACTGTCTATACCTTCCTCAATTCTGGCTCCGCCGCTGTCGTTGATTTCCACAAAAGGAGCTTTGGCATCCATAGCCATATCCATAGCATTACAGATTTTAAGAGCATGATACTCACCCAAGGCACCGCCGCCCACAGTAAAATCCTGCGATGAAGCAAAAACAACTCTGCCGTTAACCCTGCCGTACCCTGTCACAACTCCGTCTCCCGGTGTTTTCTTACGGTCCATACCAAAATTCGTGGTTCTGGTGGTCATAAGCGTATTAATTTCTACAAAAGTTCCTTCATCAAAAAGAATATCCAATCTTTCTCTTGCTGTAAGCTTACCTTTATCATGTTGTTTGTCTATTCTTGCCTGACCTCCGCCAATATGCGCGGCTTCGCGCCTTGCGTCAAGCTCTGCTAATTTTTCATCCCACATCGGATTACGCCTTCTTCCTGCCTGACATGGTGCAGCGCACTATGCCAAAGCCTCCAAATCTTCAACTGTATTTATTGTAATAACCTTCCTGCTTCTGTCAATCCTTTTCATAAAACCTGCAAGGGTTTTGCCCGGTCCTATTTCATAGAAGGTATCAACTCCGTCTGCAATCATTTTCTCCATGGTCTGCTGCCATCTTACAGGAGAATATACCTGACGCTCAAGTGTATCACTTATAAGGGCATTGTCTGTTACAAGCTTGGCAGCAACATTGTTAATGTAAGGTATTTCAGGTTTATTGAAATTAACGCCTTTAAGCTCTTCCGCCAGCTTATCGCCTGCGCCCTTAAGCATAGGTGAATGGAACGGTCCGCTGACATTGAGAATCGTCACAAGCTTTGCCCCTGCAGCTTTAAGCTTTGGCACTGCCGCTTCAACGGACTCCTTATATCCTGATATAACAATCTGTCCGGGACAATTATAATTGGCAGCCGACACAACCTTGCCGCTTTCTTTTGTAATCTCATCACAGATATTATCGATAATTTCCGTATCCAATGCAATTACTGCCGCCATAGTACCTTTGCCTGCCGGAACCTCATTTTCCATATATATTCCACGCTTTCTCACAAGCTTCATTGCATCCTTGAAATCAAGTGCTCCGCTTGCAACCAACGCTGCATACTCTCCAAGGCTTAAACCTGCTGTTATGTCTGCCTTAATTCCCTTCAGCTCTACTGCTTTAAGAATACAACATTCCGCCGCAAGCATTGCCGCCTGTGTGTACTCCGTTTTGTTTATAAGGTCATTCTCCTGAAACATTATTTTTTTCAGGTCAAAATCCATTAACTCATCGGCATCATCTATAATGTCACGACATTCCTGATACTTATCGTAAAAATCCTTTGCCATTCCTACATACTGGGCTCCCTGTCCCGGAAAAATAAATGCGGTTTTCGCCATTTTTGCTGCCTTCTTTCTATAATACTTTAGTCTTCTGCATAAATGGACTCTTTATCCACTGCAGTAAACATTAATTCGCCTTTGCCCCTCACCTTGTCATTGACCGATATGGTTACGGCAAAAGAATAAAGTCCCGATGCCCCCATGGTCTTCTTGCAGTCAATAATCATCGTATCGCCCGGTATAATCGGTTTTACGAATTTAAAATCTTTTACTTTAAGAAGCACATATATTGTGCTTTCATCTGTACCGTCCGCCTCGATTGCAAGCGAACATGCCTGAGCCGCAGACTCAATCACAAGTACTCCCGGCATAATCGGTGAATCAGGGAAATGTCCCGTAAAATACGGTTCATTGACAGACACATTCTTGAGAGTCTTTACGGATTCTCCCGGAACTACCTCAAGAACTCTCTCAACCATCTGAAATGGCGGTCTTTGTTTTATTCTTTTATTGATTTCTATAATATTCATTATAAGCTGAGCCCTCCGTCTATTACAATTACCTGCCCTGTAATATATGAGCTTACATCTGAGCAAAGCATATTAACCACCTCGGCAACCTCCTCAACCTTTCCGAGCCTTCCCATAGGAATATTTTTAAGATATTCATCCTTTTTCTCCTGTGGTATGGCATCTATCATCTCAGTTGTGATGAAGCCCGGTGCCACCGCATTGACCTGTATTCCGTAAGGCGCAAGCTCCTTGGCAAGTGTTGCCGTCATAGAATTGATTGCACCCTTGGTTGCGCCATATACCGACTGTCCTGCAAGCGCAAGCTTGGAGCTTACAGACGATACATTGACGATTCTTCCGCTTTTTTGTTTGAACATCTTAAGTGCCGCCTGCTGACAGCAGTAAAAATATCCCTTAAGATTAATGTCAATACTTTTGTCAAGTGAATCACTGTTCAGCATAAGAAGATATGCATCATCAACAACTCCGGCATTATTGACAAGAATATCTATATGTCCAAAATGCCTGAATGCTTCACGGAACATTGCCGACACATCTTTCTGATTGGATACATTAGCCTTAACGGCTATTGCATCACAGCCCATATCCTTGATGGCGTTGACAACCTTCATTGCCTCTTCCTCATTGCTGTTGTAATTTACTACAACATCAATCCCGTCTTTTGCAAGCCTTAATGCACAAGCCTTTCCTATTCCTCTTGAAGCACCTGTTACGATAGCTACTTTACTCATTTTCCTAACCTTCCTTTGTTTACATTACTTTCTTAAGAACTACTGCCGTATATGAACCGCCTGTCGCAAAGCTTGTGACAAGCATATACTTATAATCTGATGTGTCGACTGTTGTTTTATTAACTGCTCCATCACTGAAAATATATGCGTTCTGCTCAGCAGGAAGCTTTCCTGAAAGTATCAATGAAGCATGTACTGCCTGAAGAGTTGCTGCCGCTGCTCTTGCTTCTCCCACTGCCGTCTTAACACTGAATACAGGCTTAACCTTTCCTTCAGAAAATACTCTATTATATGAATTCATCTCTATGGTATCAACTGTTGCATTTCCGTTACCGAAGCCCACAATTCCGTCAATATCATCCACCGATATTCCCGCATTCTCGCAAGCCTTAATAATAGCTTTATCAAGTGCCCCATCAGAGCCTGCAAGCGTTCCTATTGAAACCGACTCATGGGTCATAGCATAACCTGCAACCTCAGCATACTTAACTGCACCTCGTTCATTAGCCGAAGCTTCGCTTTCAAGCATCATTGATGTGCTTCCCTCGCCCAAGACAAATGTTTTGCCGTTAAATCCATAAGGCGCAGTGTTTCCGTCTTTTGAAAAATATCCCAGCTTATCATAAAGGAGCTTCATTGTCTCCGTATTTTCATCAAGTCCGCAAGCCATCATCATTTTCTCTGCACCGTCACGAACTACATTATATGCATAACATATACTCTGAAGTCCGGCCTGCATTCCGTTGGTAAGCGTTACGTTAACACCCTTAACTCCCGAATTTATTGATAAATATCCTCCTGCTGCATTGTAAACCGTATTAGGGAATACAAACGCGCTTCCTGCGTGAAGACCATTCTTAATAAGACCTTCATGGAAATTGATAATTTCTGTCGCCGGACCGTCTGCCGTACCGATAATCATACCTATATCGGTTTCGTTATCTGCATTAACCGTAACTCCGGCATCCTTAAGACATGAGCGTCCGGATACAACCTGAATCTGGCTCAGCTTATCAAGCTTGCGATAAAAAGCAAGTTTAATCTCATGCTCTTTATAATCATCTGCACCCACTGACGCCACCAAACCGTTTTCGTCTGCTGTTGTTTCTCCGTTTTTAACGGCATCAATATACGCATCAATACTGTTGCCCACAGGACTTACAATACCAAATCCCGTAACATATACTTTATTATTTTCAAGAGGCTTAATATCCTTTTCATGCTTGGCAAAAATAACACTGGCATTATTTCCGCCGAAAGCAAAATTATTGGTCATCGCATATTCGATTTCCTTTTCCTTCTTGACATTAGGCATAAAATCAAGTTTTCCTGCCTTCTCCTTAAGGTTGACAAGGTCCTCTTCCGAATATCCGATTGTAGGCGGCACAGTGTTAGTTGTAAGTGCCTTGACCGTATAGATAGCCTCAACTGCACCTGCCGCACCGAGACAGTGTCCTACCATTGATTTGGTAGAGTCTACGGCAGTATTGTCATTGTTGCCGAAAATAGTCTGCATTGCCTGAATTTCCGTGGAATCATTAAGCGGAGTTCCTGTCGCATGACCATTAATGTAATCAATACTTTCAGGCTCCATATCACTGTTTTTAAGAGCCCATCTCATAGCATTCATCTGACCTTCACTGTCAGGTCTTGGCGCTGTGATATGGTGAGCGTCCGAGCTTATTCCGCCTCCAAGCACATCACAATAAATCTTAGCGCCTCGTGCCTTGGCGTGTTCATATGACTCAACAATAAGTGCGCCGGCACCCTCACCAAGCGTAATTCCCTTGCTCTTGTTATATGGTGAACAAGGGTCTGTATCAAGGGCGTGAAGGGCTGTAAATCCTCCGAAAGCAAGTGCTGAAAACGAATCTGCGCCTCCCACGATAAATGCATCGCCCACGCCCGCACGTATAAGGTCGCACGCATATTCAATGCTGATTGTACTTGCGGCACATGCATTACCTACATTGGTAACAACACCCTTTGCCCCTGCAAGTCTGGCCACATTATTGGCAATGACACCGATAGGCATCTTAATAATGTCTGCTGCATCCTCGCTGCCCTCAGCATTTTCTTTTTCGGTAAAGAACTTCTGAATACTTACCGCACCGCCGACACAGCTTCCCATAATGACACCGACTCTGTCGGCGTTGTCATCATTTATCACTATTCCTGAATCATTAAGCGCTTCATTTGCAGCCTTGACGCACAAAAGTGAAACTCTGTCCATTTTATCTGCATCCTCGCCTGCGTCCACATCAAAATGCTCTGCCGATTCAGCTCCCATATGGGCATAGCACTGACTTGTATCTATCGAGCGCACCTCTTTAATTCCCGAAACACCGTTAATACAGTTGTTCCAGCTTTCCTCTACAGTATTACCGATTGCGTTAATCATACCGAGACCGGTAATAACACATCTTTTTTCATTGTTTGCCATATTTGCCTCCTAACACATCATGCAGACCGTTTTCTGCATATGCGCAAAATATATATTATATCGATTAATATCGATTAGTTTACACAATAAACCGCTATGGGCAGGGAGGACATTAGTCCTCCAAATGCTCCATAACATATTTGCTAAGTGCTTCAATGTTGTAGAAATTTTCCTTAGCAACACCTGTCATCTGCACGCCGAATTCCTGATCAATTCCAGCAATGATTTCAAGTGAGTCGATTGAATCAAGTCCGATTCCGTCTCCGAAAAGTTCAATTTCATAGTCAAGCTCCTCTGCCGGAATTCTTAAATTCTCAACGAGGATTCCTTTGATCTTTTCTGCGATTTCTGTCTGCTTTGCATCCATTTTACAAACTCTCCTTAAAGATATAATTTATATAGAGCAGTTAAAAACTGTTTCTATCACTAACTACTAATACTCAATCGTATAATACCTGTCCCGCACCGTATGGTCAAGCTCATCATATTCAACGATTGTTCTTGTTACCGCCTTATAGGAAGGAAGCTCTGCACTTAACGCTTTAACCTTGGATTTAAGGTCCGCTTCTATGTCCTTTGCGTCCATATCACCATAATACTCCATATCAGGGTTAATTTCCACTGCTATAATCGGTCTGCCGCGAAGACTGTCCTCCTTAACTATGCAGTCCCTGACACCCTCAAGTCTCATAAAATAGCCCTCAAGCTCATCAGGTGATATGTTTTCACCGTTAGGAAGGATTATGAGATTTTTTCTCAATCCCAGTATATGAAGATAACCGTCATCATCTATCTGGCCAATATCGCCGGTTCTAAGCCAGCCATCCTCGGTAAAAACCTCTTTGGTTCGCTCAGGGTCGTTGTAATAACCCTTCATAACAACGTCACCCTTCACCTGAATTTCTCCATCGGCAATTCTCACCTCCGTACCCGGATAAACCTTTCCCACTGAGTCCGGAACCTTGTCAGTGTCAACGTTGCCTGTAACTATATTGGCAGCCTCGGTAAGTCCATATCCTGCAAAAAGGGTTATGCCCAGGTTCTCTGCCATCTTAATTAATTTGGGCTGCACATATGCGCCTCCGCAGATTATTGTCTCAATTCCCTCCAAAAACTCTCTGCCCTTAATCCGGGCAACCGAAAGCACCATCTCTGCCAATCCGGGAACGAGAGTTAGTATTGTAGGCTTCATCTTAGGTATATCAAAAATAATATTGCTCATATCCTCGCAGGCATATACAAGGGCGCCTGTATATATACAGGTAAGAAGTCCTCTGATTGCCCCGAACACATGCGATAACGGAAGTATTGCAATTGTTCTCTGATTAAAAGGGTGCCCCGGAATAAAGAGTCCGTTATGCGCCGCCCTCATAATTGCTTTGTGTGAAAGCATTGCGCCATAAGGATTGGCTGGCTCATTGTTGACCGAGAAACATATAACCGCAGTGTCGTCAGGGGCAACCTGTGCCATATCTGCCGCAGTATCAGCAGTGTCATTTATGTCAAAAAGCTTTGTGTTCACACCTGATGTGATTTCCTTAAAATCAGGATGAACAAAAATACCTTTAATATCAAATTTCTTCACAAGATGTTCAATATCATTATGGCTAAGAGCATTAGGCGCCGACGGAAGCATAATAACCGCACAGCCCGAAGTAGGCACAGCCATATAAAGCTCCATGGCAGCCAGTCCGTTAGGTGCCAAAACCGCAATATTGTCGCCCTTTTCAAAACCGTTTTCATACAAAAATCTGCGTCGGCAGCCGATTCTGTCATACAGCTCTCCGTAATTAACCGTATTAACCATATCGCTTATTGCCGGGCAATCTGAGAATTTTGCCTTACAGTTTTCCAAAAGCTCGCAGAAGGTATAATACAACGGAAGCTTTGCAAGGTCATCCTGAGCTAACAGATTTTCAAAATATTCTTTTTCTTCTGAAGCATAATTAATCATTTTCTATTCTTTTCTTCCTTTAAGAACTTCATCAAGCTTATCCTGTATTCTGGTTCTGACCATATCGCTTATCTGTGTTTTCTTAAGGTCCTTATATTCATCATAAGTAATCGGAGGCAGATAATGTATCTGCGTCACAACGCGTTTAAGCGAATTGCCGTTAAGCGCCTTGTACGAATCCACCAAAACAACCGGAACAATGGGCGCCTTGGACTCTATGGAGCAACGGAAGCAACCGGAATTAAATTTCTGAAGAGTGTTTTTGTTATCACCCCATTTGCCTTCCGGAAAAATAAGATATTTTCTGCCCTTAGACACCTCATCCGCAATTTCGGTAAGAACCTTAATCATCTGGCGCGGATTTTCAAAATCAAGTCTTTTTCCCTCAACTAAGTCAATAACCTGCTTGGCGAGAATTTTCTCTGATTGCTTTTTCTCCATAAGCACACCGCAAGGCTCATCATGATAAAGCATAATTCCAAGGGCATCGTATTTTCCCTGATGGTTAGAATATATAATATATCCGCCGTCCTTAGGAAGATTATCAAGTCCGTAAACCTTTGTCGTGGCACGTCCTCGCTTTCTCATATGATCCATTATTTTCTGGGCAAGTCTGTACTTATCCTCTCTATTGTATTTCTCAGGGTGGTTTATATATTTGCGGCATTTGAGCACCATATGAAGCACAAAAAACGGACTTGTTCCCGCAACATAATAAAATCTAAACATTCCCATATTTTATCCATCCTTTACTAAGATTATCCTACTGTGGATAGTCCTCCCAGTATCCTGTCATCATTTTTTCTACGGCACGCACCGGAATCAGCGGTCCGCACACCTTACGGGTTGTTTCGTCACTTAAGTATCTGTTTCTGCCAAACTCTTTACCGGCTTCCTTAACTCCGTTAAGGTATTTGTTGAGTATCGGTTTCATCTGTTCAAGAAGAAGTATCTCTCCCTGCGGACAGAAAACCTTCGTATAATTATCTTTTCCGCATATAAAATCAAATTCCCTTGTCACAGCATCATAGACCATGTCGGATGAGGCATGTGCACAGGAAGATACAAGAATAAGTCTCTTGTCTGACAAATCATATCTGTAATCCATTATGATAAGATTATCTTCAGATGCATGTCTGCCTTTGTACGGCATTTTAAGCGGCAAAAGTCTGTCCAGCATTGTTTTCATCTTGGAGGATACCCCGAAAAAATACAAAGGAAAACTAAGTACAATGTTATCACTGTCGAGTATTTTTTCCCTGATAATATCCATATCATCTCTTATTACACATTTTCCGGGAGTTGCCTTCCAGCAGCCGAAACATCCCACACAGTGATTTATATTCATTTTACCAAGCTCAATAACCTCTACCTCCGAGCCGGTTTCCTCCGCAATACCGTCAACAAAGCTTTTTGCAATCATATATGAATGGCTGTCACTGCCCTTAAGGCTTCCGTTTATTACAAGTGTTTTCATACCGGCTCCTTACCTGCGGCAATCGCAGAGTCCTCTATGCTATTTGCAAATCTTATAAGCTTATCAATATTATGTGCTGCAACATCCCTGCCGTTTTGATAAAAAGCTTCAACCTTGTCATCATTCTGTTCAAACTTGTGTATGCAGTCTATTTCAGGTCTAAGCACAATTGCTTTGCCCTCTTTCTCAAGCCTGTTGAGAAGCTCAAGCTGTCTTTTGTACACTTTGTTACGGTTGAGAAGCGCCTGATAAAAATTCGGATATTTATGTTTGTAGCGCATAGCCATAACGGCTTTTGCCTTACCGTAATTGGTGGGGGTTTCTGTGACGCTCTTGGTCATGACTACAACCAGCTTGTCACATCCCTGTTCGATAGCTCTCTCAATGGGAATGGAGTCACATATGCTGCCATCCAGATAATGATACTCACCGATTGGAACAGGTGCACACATAAGCGGAACCGAGCATGAGGCTTTTCCCAGATTGAGAAACCTGTTTATATTTCTGCGCTCATCATAATACTCTGCCTTGCCTGTATGACAATTACTGACAACTATCTCAAGGGTTGTATTGGAATTTTTGAATTTGTCAAAATCATAGGGATACTGTTTATAAGGATATTCAAAAAACATCTTATCCAGATTAAGGAACTTCCCATGTCTGAATATCTGTTTTATGCCGAAATAGTTCTGCCGATGGTCCTTAGGTTTTATTACATTACGGGTTCTTCCAACCTGCCCCGTAAGGTATCCCATACCGTTGCCTGCACCTGCCGACACGCCGACTATATAGTCATACTCTATTCCGTTTTCCATAAGTACATCCAGTACTCCGGCTGTGAATACCCCTCTAAAGGCTCCTCCTTCTAAAACTAAACCTGTCTTTGCCATATATTTACCTCGGTGGATTACTGTGAACCTGTCTTCTCTGCTATGTACTCGCAGACATCCTCGACTGTCTCAAGATTAACCGAATCACTAAAGCTGATTCCAAACTCATCCTCAATGGACACTGCCAGAAGCATCATTGTAAGTGAGTTAAGTCCTAAATCCTCCAGAAGGCTGCTATCCCTGTAAATCTGAGCCGGGTCAACCTCCGGTATAACATTTTCAAATATTGTCAACAACTTCTCAAATATCATTTTGCTCTCCTTTTATCTTAGTCATTAAATCTATAACAAGCTGTCTGAACCGCTCGCTTTCTTCTTCAAGGTATTGAGGCTTAAGCCCCTTGCCCTCAGCTGTAAGGCTGACAGGCTCGCCTATAAGCACTCTCTGTCTGTGTCCGAAGAACATTTTATATTCTCCGTCAACTGCATACGGCACAATCTGCGCTCCTGACATAATGGCAAGCATCACAAAACCTGACTTAAATTCTCCCGGTTCTTTGGCTTTGCCGGTCTTGCCCTCCGGATATATGATTACCGACTGTCCTGATTTAAGCGCCTCTCTGGAAAGCTTAAGCCATCCTGTATCAAGGCCAAATCTATCCATCGGAATACATCTGTTATTTTTAAGGAACCAATTCAGTTTCGGCTTTTCATACCAGTCCTTCGCCACCAGTATACATCCCTTGCTTTTGGCAAAAATAACCGATGTCAGAAGTCCATCCATATGACTTGTGTGGTTGCCCACAAAAATCACAGGCTTATCAAATTTACAATTACGTCTGTTCTTATTTATGTAGCGGACCTTAGGTCTGAATGCAAGCCGCACAAACACTGTCATCAATCCGCGTCCTATTTTCGCCGCTGTCTTTTGCAAAAAATTCAACATATTCATCCTTACCTATCCGCTAAATCTGACACCTATTCTGTCAAGCAGCGTGACAATGCCTGCTATAATAAGAAGTATTCCGCCGCTCCAGTATATTCTCTTATCAAGCTCTCCGTTGCGGTACCCCACATAAACGCCGATTATGACAATTCCGATTGTGGTGACACATATCATAATTCCCATATACACCGCATTAAGCGTTATAAGACCGCCTGCAAAGCCTGCAAAAAGCGTATATATGCTTGTAGATGAAGCGATTGCACAGGTTTTCTTAAAATCAATGTCAGAACGTACTTCAGGAATTGCTTTTCTCTGGTATATAAGCAGAAGCTTAACTCCGCCAAGCGCTACAAGAATTACTGCGGATAAAACACCCCATACCATCCTTACATCTGCCGACAAATCCTGAACATGTATAAATGATGCCAACAGATACCCTATTGCGGTTGCAACCACCTGCCATGCGCATACCATCAGGCACATAAGAACAATGCCTCTTGCTTTAACATTTCCCAAAACAGAACCTTGTGATACCGCTATTGCAAATACATCGAAAGCAAGGCCAAGCCCGATAAGCACTATCATTACGATTTCCATTGTATCTATGCCTCTCAATATTTATAGTTTCTCGAATTTTACTAGTGAATTGTATAAAAAAAGATTTCAAAAATCCATATACATTTTTGAAATCTTGTATTTTTCGACTACATTTTTAACGATTTGTAGTCCGTTTTTTATATTTTTTTATCATTTATAAGCTGATAGATACTATGTTCCATCATATATCTGTATGTGTCGATTATCTCTTCAAGGGACATATCATCTGCCTCAAACAGCACAAAGCTTATTACGGTTATCAGTCCCCCTGCATAATATCTTGCAAGCAAATCGCCATGCTGCGGTTCCTGTCCGGTCTCGGAATATGCCTTAAGAACCTCATCAAAAAGTCCTGCAAGATTTTCAAGGAGTGTCTCTCCAAATCCGTTCTGCCCTACAATGTCAAAAGCTTTCTTATAATATTCCTTATCTTCATAAAATCCCTTAAAAAGATATTTCATTCCCTCAGAGCCTTTATTTTCTTTAAAAAGCTTTTTGGTAGGCTCGATTATCTCATCCTGAACAATCCACTCTACCAGCTCATATTTGTCGTGAAAATGGTTATAGAAAGTAGGCCTGATTACATTGGCATAATCAGTTATCATTTTGATTGTTATTTTTTCAAAAGGTGTCTGAAGCATCAGCTCTTTAAAGCTGTTGGCAATCAGACGCTTTGTAAGTTCCTTAATCTGCTCCATATTTCACCCACGCAAAACCAGTTGATATGTCTGACACCATTATGAAGAAATTATTTTACCAGAATAGTTCCCGATAATGGAGGCAATGTGATTTTGATTTTGCCGAATACTGTCTCATAATTACCGCAGTCAACCGAAAATCCGTCCGCATGTGTGCATATGGCCTGACGAAGAACGTCTCCGTTATTGACACCGCACTCCCAAACATCTATCTCAACGGTTCTCTCCGAGTCATTGTTGTTGATTATGGTTATCGCCTTGCTGTCCTGCAAAAATCTTCCGAAAGCAATCACATTGTAATCGCCGTAAAGACTTTTATATGAGCCGGTCATAAGCGCCGGAGTTTCCTTATGCAGCTTGATAATGCTCTTATGAAAATCAATAAGCTGCATATCTTCATGTCCCCAAGGATATGTCCTTCTATTGTCAGGGTCAGTCCATCCGCACACACCTGCCTCATCGCCATAATACAAAGTAGGCGCTCCCGGCCATGACATTTGAACCACAACTGCTTCCATAAACACTGCCTTATTTACATTTTCCTCAGCAGCCCTAGGCCCCCTTGACTCGGTTCTTCCCACAGTTCTGTTAGTTCTTGTCAGGAATCTTGAATGGTCATGGTTGGAAAGTTCGTTCATTGAAATTCTCACAGGCGAACCTCCCATTCTTGACATATTATGTCTCATCGCGTCAAAAAAGTATGAAGGATTACCTACCTTGTTGCCGTCATAGGAGTCACTGTGTTTTTCCATACCTGTCAAAAACCATGTTATAGGCTCCATAAACGCATCGTAATTCATTATAGTGTCCCATTCGTCCCCGTGAAGCCATGAATTGCAATCGCCATAATGCTCTGCAAGAATAACGGCATTGGGATTGACCTCCTTGACAGCGTTTCGGAATTTCTTCCAGAAATTATGGTTATACTCCTCGCTAAATCCTAAGTCGGCAGCAACGTCAAGTCTCCATCCGTCAACATTATAAGGCGGAGAAACCCACTTTCTTCCAACACTAAGTATATATTCCTCAAGCTTCTTGGAGCCTTCATAGTTAAGCTTAGGAAGCGTGTCATGTCCCCACCAGCCGTTGTAGGTTCCGTTATAAGGCCACCTGTTAGGGTCATTAAACTGGAAAAAGTCTCTGTAAGGACTTTCTCCTGACACATATGCACCCTTTTCAAAATCATTGCTGCCTTCATAGATGCGTTCCCTATCAAGCCACTTGTTAAAGGAACCGCAATGGTTAAACACTCCATCAATTATGACTTTAATGCCACGGCTATGAGCTTCCTCAACCAATTTTATAAAAAGAGCGTTGCTTGCTTCAAGATTGTCAAGCGCCGTCACCCTCTTAATATATTTAGTTGCCTGAACATTCTCATACACATTCTCCGGCAAAGGTTCTCCGCCGTCATCTACTATTTTACCAATATGCGGGTCAATATAATCATAATCCTGAATATCATATTTATGATTTGAAGGCGACACAAAAAGCGGATTGAAATATATACACTGTATTCCAAGCTCTTTAAGATAATCAAGCTTCTTTATAACACCATCCAAATCTCCGCCGTAAAATTCCCTGACGCCCATGGTAGCAGGATATTTATCCCAGTTGTCAACATGTCTCACATGCTCCCCAATATAAGTATATTCCCTGTCAACAACATCATTGGAAAGATCCCCATTATAGAATCTGTCGACATATATCTGATAAATCACCGCGCCCCGCATCCATTCAGGTGTCTTAAAGCCGGGATATATGACAAAATTATAATACTGGTTCAGATCCGCATGTGCGCCAAGCTGCGTATAAAACAGGGTAGTCTTACCTAATATCACTTCAAAGTAATAATACAGCGGTTCCTCATCCAAATGAACCGTTGCCGTATAATAATCAAACTTTCCGTCATGAAAGCTTTTTGTCATGTCATACAAATTACCGCCTGCAACAAGTATTACTTTATCCGCATTAAATCTAATCACGCGAAATTTAATCACAACATCCGAATTTTTCTCCGGCTCACAGGGACTTAAAAACTGCTCTGTGTTATCATGAAAAAGCCCTCTGGAATTGAGAACGGGGCGCAGATTCGATAAATACAGCCATGTCTTCTCATATGACTGAAGGCTGTCAAAACTTTTCTTGATTTCCATACAATACTCCAATCTCCCAATTTGTACTATTATATAACTTTATGCAAATTCTTGCAAGTATTGTATTCCCCTGGAGTTTGACAGTTGAATAACTAAAAAATCGCTACAGGTATTGATTTACCTGT
>CAYPWY010000020.1:0-35822 GCA_964414835.1 uncultured Butyrivibrio sp.
ATGCTTTCGGGCAGAACATAGTCGCCGCTGACGCTGAGCACATCATTGTAATCCGCACCATCAGTCATCGGAATATATGATGCGCCGTTACTGCTTGTGATATTTGTAAGGCTGTTCGTAACGGCATATAGGTTAACCGTCTGGTTAACCGTCTGGTTAACCGTCTGAAGCTCGCTGGCATAGTCGGTCATCTTATCCCCGTTGTACTGCTCTGAAAACAGGTACAGGGTATCGGTTGTACTATCAAAACCATCGGGCAGAGTGATCTCTGCCGTGCCGCTTGCATCCTCGGAGGACGCAATGCTTTTTATTCTGCCGTAATAGGTGATTGTATTGCTTGAATCCATCACAACAGCGGAGATGTATTCGTCTGTTCCTGCCGCTGCACCGCTGTAGGCAACAGTAAGGGTGTTCCCGTTCACTGCTGTTGTGCCGATAGCAAAGTCGCTGCGGCTTTCGTCAAGAAGCGTCAGCTTCCATTCGTTTCCGTCATATCCCGAAATTTGGGTAAGTGCTTCGGATCCTTCGGCGCCGGAGGATTTGCCGCCTTCGGCGGCAGATGTGAAGAGAACAGAGTTCAGATTTAAATTAAAAGCGGGGCGCACCCCGTAATCGCTGCATCTTACATCCCAAGGGGCGGTGCGCCCGTAGGAGTCGACGGTGCCGGCATATAATGTATATTTATCAACAGTATAAGCCGACCGCAGCCACCAAGCTACCTGACTTTCCAATACGATTGTAGAATAGTTCACATAACTTTGCAGTTCCTCTGCGGACAGTGCAAAAAGCGTATCACCTGAAAGTTCCGGATCGCTAAAGTCAAAAGTACCTACACCTGAACTTAAAGTTGTACTGGCGCTGTCCTTTGTTGTTTGCAGGATTGCCGCCTGTTCTAATGTGCTGAAATAGCTGCTATTTTTTGCAGCGTCCAACATGACGGTCTGCAGAGTACTCCCTGCGTAGGTATTATTGTCATAACTATTAAAGGCTGCTGCATCCCACAATTTCACTGACAGCAAAAACAAGGCTGAGTTCTCGCTGACTGAATTTGTACCGTCGCTGTATGTACCGCCATTGCCGTTTGTAGACAGTACACTCCATGCACGTACGTCTGTGCCGTCTGTGCCGTAATATACTGTATCGTCTGTTCCAATGGCGCCTGCGCCAATCTGCATGGCCTGCCCTTCATCCACAATCCTGTTAAGAGAGTTTTCAAATCCCTCATGTCCATTCACAAAAAAAGTTGCTTCCACACCGTACTTATTGAGCACATCCGGCAAATTCTCTGTGTTTTCACATGATCCGTCGTCAAAAGTAAGATATGCGACCTTGCGTCCGTCATTAAGCGCCTGTTCTACCGCTTGTTTTATGCTGTCCTCAGCAGGTGCCGTCTCTGTCTCTTGGGCATCTGTCTCCATAATATTTTCGGATTCAGTATTTTTGTCATCTATCTCAATATTGCTGTTATCAGCTGTTGTCTTCTCAGGGATACCGGGCGCATCATCCCTATTAAGATCGGTATTCTGCCCTGCAGCCCTGGGCGGTGTGGCTGACGCCACTCTTTCAGATGATTCAATCTGCGCCTTCAATTCCGAAAAATCATTCTGCAGACTATTCAATCTGAAAAAAAGAACAATACACAACAGTATAGGAAGCAATATTATAGCTGTTATTGCAATAATGATTATCTTCTTATAAATATTAATCCTTTTACGTCTTCGCTGCTGCTCGGAAACTTCTGTTTTATCTTCACTCATATGCAGCATTCATCTCTCTATCCTTTTGGCATAATAAATATATTTAATACATTATACCACATATTTTACAAGATTTGAAGAAAATAATTTATTTTTTGAATACTTTTTATAAATTTTTAACAATTGTTTATAATTTGTATATTATTTTTTTATTATTTTTTTATTAAAACTCATTCAAACTTGAGATTATACTATAAGGAAATATCCTGCTGATGTAAACCCCAAACCAACATTTTACTCTCGACTTTTGGGAATTTCCGAAAAAAGACCCCCTGACAAACCTCATATTGTTTTGTAATAATCAAATGACCGTCTTCGCACTTCACATCGGCCTTATCTCTCATTTGGAATCAAAGCTCCATGAACCAGTCTCCTTGTATCCTTATTGTCGGAATGCCATGAAGGACAATCTGGCAATATTCACCCCTTTTTCTCAAAAAAATTATGTACTTTTTGGCGATATGTAATCGCACAAAGCCCTATTTTACGGGTTTTCACGAGGTATTGGGTATACCAAAGACAACATCTTAACTCCCATTATAAACACAAAAAGGACAGCCTGTGCCATATTGCCAAGACTGTCCAGTAAGCAATTTTGTCTTTCTGTTCTAATTAAATCCTGCTAAATGGAAGCTGCCTCATCAACAAGCTTCTTAATAGCTGCCGCTGCCTCATCAGGAAGCTTATCATAGCCTTCCTTCTTAACTGCGAAATCTTCAACAGCTTTAAGACGGTTTTCCATAGCGCCCTTCAGTGCGGCAACGTATTCCTTATCATTAAGGTCCGGTTTAAAGTCACCGGTCTTTCCTGACCAGTCATACATTATTTCAATGTCCTCAAATGGTCCCCATGCTTCAAACTTAGCTTTTCCTTCAACTATTGTCTCAAGAATTCCAAGTGTATCTGCCGGTTTAACCTTTGCGCCCATGAAATCACCTGTATTAACGATGTAGCAGTCAACCGCTTTCTCTTCAACCAGCTTCTTAAACTTAACGTAATCGTTAACAAGCGGGTATGTTCTGAATGGATTAGCATAAGGAACTATTCTAAGTGCATTAAGGTCTGTTCCTGCTGCAACACGTTCTGCCGTAGATGTTTTTGTTGCCAGTGTAGCACCCATAACAGATGCCAGAGCGGCACCTTTGAGCTTAACTACCGGAGGAATTGTAGGGTCTTTCATAATCCAGAAAATAGCATTAACCGGAGCGTCAATCTTGTCAACACGGTTAGGAGACCAAAGCTTAGACTTAATGGCACGTCCGTTACCGTTACGTATATCTTCAGTTACAAGCTGAATCTTGCCTTCCTCGTCAAGAGTTGCAGAGCAGTTCTGCGCTGTAAGAAGATACTGATTATCAGGACATCCGGTAGGATAATCTGCTGTCTTGTCAAAATATGTCGGCTCAAGTGCAATTGAAGCACATGTGTCCGTATTAATAATAAATGCATCATCATGAAGCACTTTAATGTCATACTTGCCGCCATGCTTAGCATGTGTAAGAGTTGACTTACCTGAGCCTGAAAGTCCGTATACAGAAGCAACATACTTGGTGCCGTCCTCAAGAGTATACTCTTTCTGTCCGCCATGGCAGGATGCATATCCGTTTCTGTTGGCAATAGCCCATGCCATTGTAAGTGTACCCTTCTTATGTTCTCCGAAATATCTCATACCGAGAATACATGCACAGTTCTGGTCGGTATCAAAATAGCAAAGTGTAAGCGGGTCACTTAAGCAGCTGTAATCAACATCAGGTCTGTTGCCCGGTACCCACTGTGGGTCTGAGAAAATATATATATCAGGCTCTTTGCCGTCGCCTACCGGCTTAGAGTTCTTGTACATCTTAACATACTCATCTGACATATACTGGAAGTTGAGCATCCAGTTGTAAAGAATATTCTCCTCTCCTTCCGGAATAAGAAGATGTGCTTTAACCATAAATTCAGGGTCAAGTCCTACAAAAACCTCTGCATGATAAAGAGTTTTCCAACGTGACTCATAAATTGCATCCATAGCAACCTTGTCAAGCTTAACTGCATCCACTCCAGGCTCGCCCTTGATACGGCGGGCAGCTGCGTAACGTCCTGTTACCGCCCCGTCATTGAAAAGAAGAACTTTTGCATCCTTCTCAAGTCCAAATTCCTCTCCTCTATAAACAGGCATATCCGTAACAATTGTTCCCGGTGAATTCTTAGCCAATTCATAAGCCTCTTTAAGTGTGTTTACTTTAACAACATTATTTCCGTAAAAAGCTGCTTCAATAATAGAACGTGTCTTTGAGAAGCCTGTTTTCCCGGCGCCAATTTCCGATAAGGGATAATATGCTTTTGTTGACATTATAAAAATCCTCCATTCTTTCATCCATCACGGAGCCTTGCAAGGCACTATGCCGTTCTGCTCACATGTGGTATTTTAAAAAAATCGTATAAATTATCTCATTATCCACTCTAAAAGTCAATAGACTTTATGCGAGTTTATATTTTCTTTATCTTTTTAACAGAAGATACAGCCCGTCCACACGTTCAAGCTCTTCATATCCATTGTCACTGAAATACTGCTTATCTCCGGCTGTTATCTCACTGTTTCTCAAATCAATTACCAGATAATCCGGTAACGGCTCAGTCCCGAACATATATGGATATTCATACAGTTCTTCCCGGTCTGCCAGATGCGCAATAAAAAATGTTGAAGCTCCCACTGATGCATCTTTCGGAATACTTTCCATAAGGTTGTCCAACACTTCTATCTGGCTCTTGGTGTTATTGTATATTTTTATATATGATGTTCTTGAAAGGGAAGCGAGGGGCATTATTATTATGGAGGAGCATATGGCTACGGAACACATAAACCTCCTTGTCTTTTCAGTAAGCTGTGCATAATTTGATATTGCCATATAAAACAGTATGGCAGTAACTCCAAATACATACTGGAAAAATATGGAATACTGATACCGGTAGTTTGTTGCCAGATTTATTATAATCATAGGCAGAAGGAGTATAAATTGTGATACTTTTTTGGAAGCAAAAGGCAGTAAGCCTATAGGCACGAACATATATACCAGAAACGGATATTTTTCACTGTTAAAGCACTCGGAAATTACATACGCCGGATTGGTGGCAAATGTTCTTATGACATCAATAAGGCTTCCTGCTCCGTCAACCATATAATTGCCGTATCTGTAACTCATAACGCCAAGTCCATATCTCTGCATAAGTGTCGTAACTGCAGCAAAATATGCTATTGCCCCGATTGTCATTGCCGTTCCCGTAATATATTTTCTTTTTCCGAAAATGACAAACAGACCTATGCAGGCTATATATACAGGAGCATCCTCTTTGACAAGCATGGTAAGTATTGTGAAAAATATTATGCCCTTTATATTATTTTTCTCTATAAAATAAAACAGCCACAATATTAACGGCACAAGAAAGCAGTTTTCATGCAAATCATAATAACAGCCCGTTGCCAATGCCGGAAAAAGCGCAAATATTATGCCAAAGCCTGCCGTTGCCGCCTTACTCAGTTCAAACCTCCTGCACAGCAGATATATAGGTACAATTCCGCTTGCCAATGTAACCACCTGCAATACCTGCAATGTAACCGGATAAGGAAAAATAAAATAAAATGGCAGATACACATAATATATCGGTGAAAAATGCACCGCAAAGTGGGACATTCTGAAATTACGTTCCACCGTTGTTACCGGCTGAAGGGTTTCTTTCATATTATGAAACATCTGTGCCCATATTCCGAAATCAAACCCCGGCGCCGAATAATTAACATATCTCAGAACAGTCGTTGTTCCTGCTATAAGCAGATACATCAAGACAGCTATAACATAAATAATTATAACTGTACTCTTTCGTTTTATTTCTGCAAATATATGGGTTTTGGTTGCGGCATATGCTACAGACACGGCCAGAACAGCCATTATTCCCACAAGATAAGTAAGCTCCGAATGTTCATTGAGAGTAAGTGCGCCGTAAATCGTTATGAGAATCATGGGGCCGTAAGTTTCCATCCATGAAAACACCTTCATATATCCCAAGCCACAGAAAAAGACAAAGAACAGCAGCATAAAGCATACATACATAACAATATTTATGTCGGCGGCAAACTGTGCCGTATTAAATTCTATGCCGCTCTTCAAAAAGAACATTACAGCCGTAAGCAGCCATGCCATAATAAGCCTTACTATGACCTTCTCAAAGGT
Source organism: uncultured Butyrivibrio sp. (assembly GCA_964414835.1). Lineage (GTDB taxonomy): Bacteria > Bacillota > Clostridia > Lachnospirales > Lachnospiraceae > Eshraghiella. Next base: position 5,969 of record CAYPWY010000020.1, read on the forward strand.
TATGTCATCTTTTAATTTACTCCAAAATTCTTTCACCGTTATAATATCTCCTTATAGCGAAAACCGTCATCTCAGTCTTTCACACTCAAATCTTGCTTTTGTTTTAAGACAATTTATCAATGACTGTATTCTGTCCTCCAGCGCGCCCTCATCCACAGTCAAATCCAAAGAAACCGCTATGTCATTTATCAGTCTGTCATCAATTTTGTTACGTATGCTGTTAAGGTACTCTATCTGTGCCCTGCTTCCTTCCTTGTCAAAAAACTCCAGCAGGTATGGATTGACCTGTCCGTCATTGTCCGGTGACAGCATATCAGGCGGCGCAGCTGCCTGTACTCCCTCTGATGTATTATTTTCGTCCTTCTGCAGTTTTTCTGTCTGAGCCTCTGACGATACAGTCTGCTCAGGTGCCGCCTTCTCAAAACGGTATTTTTGTTCTGCATCAGGATACTTACATGTGTCCACCTGACCTACAAACCTGTCATAAGGCATAACATATGTCTTAAACTCTCCATACAATGCCTGATACACAACATACTTTTCGCCTGTCTCAGAATGATAGGCAACCGAGACAATCTGGTAAAGCTTATCCTTAAAATGTTTATATATATCACCCGGTATTATTCGTCTTGTATCGCTCATATTCCGCCTTCCTTTCGGACGAATCCGACTATTAATATGGCTTATTGTATACCATAATCCTCCAAAAAGCAAGAAAAGAACCGTTTTGCGGTTCCTGAAGGTAATATAACATATTAACCTTTTTCACTAAAACGTAGGTCATTTCATAATATACAATATGATTAATTATATTCATCGGTGTTTAATTTATGAATAAAATCAGGCATTTATTATGTATTGATGATATACACCGCCAAAATATCAGGGGAAAAGGTGTAAATATTGCGGTTATAGATACAGGTATATCCCCTCACAATGACCTAAAAAAAAATATTTTGTATTTTTGTGATTTTGTCAATAAAAAAAGAGCTCCCTACGATGATAATTCCCACGGAACCCATGTCAGCGGCATAATCGCAGGAAACGGCGCCATGAGCCATGGAATGTACTGCGGTATGGCACCGGAAGCCGGCATAATTGCGCTGAAAGTTCTTAACTTTTCCGGAATCGGCACGTCACAGACTATTGTAAAAGGTCTGGAATGGATAATGGATAATTGCGCTCTTTACAATATAAAAATAGTAAATATTTCAATAGGCACTACTTCCTCTTCATGTGATGATGAGTTAAGCAGTCTGATAAAGGCTGTGGACTCACTGTGGGATATGGGAATCACCGTTATAACCTCCGCAGGAAATAACGGTCCCGAATACCACACAATAACAACACCGGGAATCAGCCGCAAGGTCATAACCGTAGGAACAGGAGATATTATGACACATACTGACAGCTTTGGCAAAAAGCATATGACATACTCAAGCAAAGGCCCTACCTTATGCAATGTCCAGAAGCCTGACATTATAGCTCCGGGAAACAATATAGTCAGCTGCTATACAAGACAAAACAGCTACGCATCAAAAAGCGGCACCTCCATGTCCACACCGATTGTGTCAGGAGCCGCCGCTCTGGTCTTTTCACATAATCCTTCAATATCCAATGATGAATTTAAAGACCTGCTCTGCCGTTCTGCCGATGATGCCGGACTTGACCGGTACACTCAAGGGTGCGGCAGACTTAACGTAACAAAGCTATTGCTTTTGAGCTAACCATTGTTCAAGCTGATTCTCATAAACTTCAAATGATGTAATTCCCACATCATTAATCCATTGATGATATTCCTTGGCATCAAAATCACTGCCAAGCTCTTCCTCTGCCTTCTCCCTCATATCATTCATAAGGATATGCCCTACCGTATACGGCAGATACAGTCCGGGGTCACCTACTACTGATTCGTAAATGCTGACAACCGCGTTATCTTCGCTGTCATAGTCATCATCCACATCAAAGAACATTGAGAGGTACTCATATGTGTCATCAATGTCCCATCCCTCATAATTTACGCCTAAATCAGTTCTGGACACAACTATGTAGCTGATTAAATCGTTGATAATGATTATTCTTTTCTCATTATCACTAACATCAAGATAATCCAGGGTACAGTTTGACGCATACTGCGCCCAGCCTTCGGTGGCACCTATAAAATCAAGTACCTTTCTTATATTGTGTACATCATCATTGTTGTAAAAGCCTGTGAATTGATACAAATGACCCGGATAACCTTCATGCGCAAGTGTTGTGTACATCGTCATGGAGCCGCTTTCCACTGCCGAACCATTGACCTTTATGTTATTGCCACTTATGTCATCCAGTCTGCTCGTAACATAGTATGCCAGCGTACCTTCAATTTCGCATGCCTTATTCTGATATTCAATGCTGTAATTATCAGTTGCCGGAGCAGGAAAATCACTTTCCATATTATCCAGTATATATTCCAATACAGCTTCCGGAGTGTCAAAGCCTGCATCCAGATAGAGAAATGTCTCATAAGCTTCATAATCTGCAATAACTATCGCCGTCAACTCCTTCAAAAGATCGCTCACCTCATCATCTAAAAGTTCAATTACCTCCTCCGGTGTCATATCCGAACTGGTCTTGTTTTTAACAACAGCTTTATAATAATCAATTCCCATATCACCGTAGTTGCATAATCCCCCTTCATTGGTCCCCGTTCCTTTTAAGGACTCAATGGTGTCCTTTATATTCCTGTATGCCGGAAGATAATGCTCGCTTACATATTCATTATTTACAGCAATGTATGCTTCCTTTTCCTCATCCGTTAAATCCATCCCATCAAGCTTATCCTCAAAGGTAATAATAAGCGCTTCGTTTTCAGCATTAAGCAGTTTATCACACTGCTCAATTACCTGGTCTGCAAGATAATCGGACATAAAGTAGCCCGCCTCTGACTGCTGTACAAGTATATCAAGCATGTCGTCCACATATCTGTCCACATCTTTAAGATACATAAGATAATGGTCAATGTCGTCTTTTTCATAAAACATAAATTCTATAAAATTAGTTGACAGATTTGCTACCAAGCCGGAGCTTAGACCGAAATAATTTTGAACAAGCTCCGTACCTTCAAATGACAACTGCATTTCCAGATAGGCTTCAAGGCTGTCATATGTAAGTTTCTGCTCATCAGTCAGAGAATCCCTGTTATAAGTCCGCAGGTCTTTCAAAGCATCATTGATATAATCAAAAGCCGAATCATCAATTTCAATCTGACCGAGATTATAATCCTCCTCGTCATAGGTTACCCCATATACCTCAGCGTCACTAACCAAAAAATGTGCGTTGAAACTGTCTTCCTCCAAAATATCCTTAAAAAGTCCGTCACAAAACTTGTCAAATTTTGCCTGAATCTCTTCATCTGTGGCTTTTCTAACAGAACATGCAGAAAGCGGAACCACAAGCAGCATACACACTATTAACGCAATAACTTTTCTAAATCTTCTCAACATTCAATCCTCCTGACAACTAATTAAAATAGACCAATTCATCTTGAGGCTTATCTGCATTTTCTATATCAATGGCATACAGCACTACCCCCGGTCCTTTGTACTCTTTACAAAATTCCACCTTCGCCTTGGCAGTAAGATTTATAAAATCCCTATCGTTATATCCTTCAAGCTGTTTTTCGGTATTTTTGTCGCACACGCACTTAAACCCTATAAACCTTATATCTTCCACACAGCAGGTCATTGCAAATCTGCCCGGTGCAAACATTCCCTTTTTGGCATATTGCTTAGGTTTATACACGACAGCTTTGCTTTTTATGATTTTATTTTCATATTTTTCAGGATTATCCATGGCGTCCATATACCACAGACCGAAATCCTCATCATCTATCTCTATCTCATCCTTTGTTATGTCAAAAGGAAGTATTTCCTCAACTTCGTTGGAGCTGCCGTCAGATGATTCAAAATATACCTGCGCCCTTCCGTTTACAGCCTTTACGCTTCTGCGGTACGCCGCTCTGTCGGAGTCTTTTGTACACCTGTTAAAAATTACCATCTCAGTAAGCTTATACTGCTCCATCATAACCTGACGCATATTGGCAAGGTAACTGTCATATGTCTCGGCATTGACTAAAGTTATAATCTGCACCACTTCCATAAACTTAGGGAGAAGGTCAACAAATTCCTCAAGCTTCCACATACCGTTAAATTCTACAAATACTCTCTGTGCCTTAGATTTGTCACTGGCATTGATAAAAAATTCCTTGGTAAGCTCACTCATATCCTCCGCCGTTACAACTGTGGCATTCAGTGACTCCATTTCAGCTTTATCATATTCTTCTTCGCCGTCCTCACAGGCTATAATAAGGCTTCTGGAGCCGTCATTGAAATCCTCGCTTGCCAGCGTATCCTTGATAAAAGCCGTTTTTCCGCTTTCAAGAAATCCGTTAATTATAAAAACAGGTATTTCCATAATATTCTCCTAACAATGTTTTATTCATATATTTTGCCGGAGAAATGTCTTCTCCGGCACATAACTGCATTATTTGAGTCCAAAAAGCTCTTCCATATGATGCTCATCCACATTAGTCCCGATTACACAAAGCTTGCCTGTATATTCAGGTGTTCCGTCTCTAAGCTCATACTCTCCCGGAACTGCGTCAAAATATATCCATGAGCCGTCCTTACCCTGAACCATTCCCTTGGCTCTTAAAATAACTCCGAATTCATCTGTTGTGACAAGACGTTTAAGTATATCCTCCAGCTCTGCCTTATCATATTTATGAGGCGTCTCTACACCCCAGCTGTTAAACACTTCATCGGCGTGATGATGGTGATGGTGTTCACCATCATGGTCATGTCCGCAGCAGCACTGACCATCCTCATGGTCGTGATGATGCTCATGCTCATCATGGGCGTGATGATGGTGCTCATGCTCATCATGGGCGTGATGATGCTCATGCTCATCATGGTCGTGATGCCCGTGCTCGTGCTCGTCATGCTCGTGGTGATGTCCGCACACAGGACACACATCCAGCTCCTTTAACAGTTCGTCAACAAGGGAATTTTTCTCCATAGCTTCAACAAGCTGTTCCCCTGTCAAATCATCCCAAGGCGTAGTAATGATGGAAGCCTTATCATTATGTTCCCTGATAAGAGCAACTGCTGCCTCAAGCTTATCATCACTCATGTTCTGAGTTCTGCTGAGAACAATCGTTGAAGCACTCTCAATCTGATTGTTATAAAACTCGCCAAAATTTTTAATATACATCTTACACTTAGTGCCATCTGCCACAGTTATAAAATTCTCAAGAGAAAGTCCCGCCTCATCTTTCACATTCTCAACTGCCGCAATAACATCGGACAGCTTGCCAACGCCTGACGGCTCAATGATAATCATATCCGGCGCATATTCTGATGCCACCTGCTTAAGGGCTTTTCCGAAGTCTCCTACAAGGGAGCAGCAGATACAGCCTGAATTCATCTCATTAATCTGTACACCCGCATCCTTTAGAAAGCCACCGTCAATACCGATTTCTCCAAACTCATTCTCTATAAGAACAATTTTCTGTCCCTTATATACTTCCTCAAGAAGCTTTTTAATAAATGTAGTCTTGCCCGCTCCCAAAAAGCCTGAAATTATAGTTACTTTGGTCATTATATTCATCCTTTCCACTGATTACAAAATTGTTGTACCGCATTTGCCTGCAATTGCTTCCCTTGCATTTTCAAGATTAGCAATAACCGCCTTGCGCCCTGCTCCTGCAAGAACAAACTCAACCGCCGCAGACACCTTCGGAAGGGTTGTTATTGCTCCCATATTATCTTCATTGGCAAATTCCTTAAGCTCAGATGCCTTTATTGTGTCAAATGACTGTTCTCTGTCAGTACCTTCATTGATTACAAGCTTATCGGCAGCCGTCAAAAACAGAAGTGTTCCCGCATCAACAAGCTCTGCAAGCCTTGCTGCCACATAATCTTTTTCTATGATGGCACTTGCCCCTTTAAGAACGGTTCTCTGCTCCAGCACAGGTATTCCGCCTCCGCCTGCCGCAATTACTATCTGACCGGCATCAATCAATGCCCTGACAGCATCAATCTCATATATATCTTGCGGCTTTGGTGCCGCAATTATTCTTCTGTAGCCCTTGTCTTCTTTGACAACATAATTACCCTTTGCCTCTTCAGCCTTTGCCTCTTCCTCAGTCATATATCTTCCGATAACCTTGGTCGGATTGGAGAAAGCCCTGTCAAAAGGGTCCACCTTGACCTGTGTAATTATTGTAGATACGGTCATATATATTCCTCTGTTAAGAAGTTCTGTTCTGATGGCATTCTGCAAATCATATCCGATATATCCCTGACTCATGGCACCGCACAGTGACATTGGCGCTACTGTATATCTTGCGTCAAGACGGGCAAATTCGGTCATCGCCGTCTGAATCATTCCAACCTGCGGCCCGTTACTGTGAGTAATAACTATCTGGTATTTCGCCTCAGCCAAATCGGCTATAGCTCTGGCGGCTTTAGCAACATTAGCCTTCTGTTCGGGAAAGGTTTCTCCAAATGCATTACGTCCCAAAGCCACTACTATCTTTTTATTGTCCATTAACATACCTCTTTTCATAGGTTATTTTTGTAATAAATGGCAAACTAAGCCTTAAATCATAGTATATAATATTTTGTCAAAAAAGTCAAAATATATAAGACTGCATTGCTACTTAAAAACATAGCTCAACACATTGTATATCAGAGCGTTTGAATATTTAGAATAAACGACCTCCCTTGCCATGGCGGGATTATCTGTAATCAATGCATCGACTCCCATGACCGTCAATTCCCTTGCCCTGTTTTCACCATTGACAGTCCACACATATATCTGTTTTCCTCTGTTGTGTATGGCATCTACCATATTTTTATTGACAAAACTGGAATTGATGCTGAACGCATCCACATATGTCAGATTATAAAAGTTGCCATAAGCAACCGTAAGCACGTATCCCGTCATTATATTGTCATTAATCTTCTTGATTTGCTTAAGCGCCTCATAATTCATTGAAGTCACTACACAGTCATCTGTATATTCATATTTTTCAATAAGTGCTGCCACCATCTCCACCAGGTCCGGCTCATAATCAGTAAGCTTTATCTCTATATTAAGTTTTATTTTACCCTTGGTGTATGACATAACATCTTCCAATAAAGGAATACGGCATTGGGCATAACTCTCATCATCACCAAACCAGCTTCCGGCATCAAGCTCCGCTATCTCAGCATAATTCATATCCCAGACGTTCTTATTAACCCCTGTTGTCCTTTTAAGGCTGGAATCGTGAATGACGACAATCTGCCCGTCCTTAGTTTCGTGAACATCAAGCTCAATATAATCCGCCGTTGCCGACACAGCATTTTCAAAAGCCTGCATTGTATTTTCAGGCGCATTATATGAGCTTCCTCTGTGTGCCATAATCTGCGTTTCGCCAAAAATCTCCACATTGTCAAAAGGATTTTTATCAAAAGCATTAACTAAATAAGCTATATTTACCGAAAGCAAAGCCACTATTACCACGGATGATACAATTAATTGCAGTTTAGGTCTCTCCGCTGATTTTTTACGCCTGCGTTTTTTTTTCATGACAATACTCTCGGTAATGATACCCATATTAAGCTCGTTACCTGTATCGCATCTGTATTTATAGAAAAGACTTGTTATAATACAATATGACATAGGAAGCGAAATCACAACCAGAAGAATCTTCACCACAGTAAGCACAACCCTGAATGTGGACAAATATAATGCCATACCGATATTAGCCTTATCAAGTATAATCACACCCACACATATGAAAATAAGCAATATAAGATAAACTGCATATATGGCAACAAGAATAAATACATTCCAGCATGCGATTGTGCCGAATGTTTTCCATCCCCGGAATCTTATAAGCTGCCGGCTCTTTCTCTTACTTTCCGTTATGTCTCCTCCGTCATATGCCATATAGTTTATGGAAAAAATGTGTATGAGACAGTATATAAAAAATGCCAGCAAAAAAACTCCCATAATTATAATGACATAAAAATTATTTTTAATGGCATTAACCACAACATTGGGCAGTGTTATATTGGAAATCCAGAATCCTATCAGAGTTATATTCATTAAAACGGACACAAATAACACATGAAAAAAAGCATTAATCTTCTTATGCTTCATCATACGTTTCATAAGCCGTATGCCCGATTTGAATATTGCGATAATTGATATTGGATGATTATGATAGCCTGCGTCAAAACATACTGAAAGACACACCACTTCATAGGTTACATAGAATGATATTATAACTAATATAAGCACAAAGAACACTATTGTAAAAGGACTTTTTAAATAAGTGAAAAAATAGTTGTTGGTAAGGTACTTAAAGCCTGCTTTCCTAAGTGTGAAATCCAATCCCAGCAGAAAAAGCGGATAAAACACGGCAAAGGCAACCAGCTTATACAGCAGTTCAAAAACAATCAAATTAAGGCCGCACTTCTTAATCAGCGCAACCGAATTTGAAAATACGTTATTTCGCTTTTTATTTTTATTATGCCTGAACTTCATACTACCATACCTTCACCTACATATTCTGCCGCTGCATAAGGTACGACTTGGTGCGGCAGCTCCTTACGGATGTAAAACAATGCAGATGCAATGAGCAGTGTCTGACACTGCTCATTGTCAATACTTACATCTTAAAGTAAAGTCTCCAACTTTGCTCTTATGGCTTTGATAAATTCAAAGCTGTTAAGAACCATCGGGTTATCTATGGTAGTTATAAGGGCAAGGTCTTTTGTCATCTGACCGCCTTCTATTGTATCAATACATGCCTTTTCAAGTTTGTCTGCAAAATCCTGAAGCTCCTTATTGCCGTCAAGCTCGCCTCTTTTCCTTAAAGCTCCGCTCCATGCAAATATTGTTGCGACTGAGTTGGTGGAAGTTTCTTCGCCTTTAAGATGCTTGTAATAATGCCTCTGAACAGTTCCATGTGCCGCTTCATATTCATACACACCGCTAGGCGATACAAGAACGGATGTCATCATTGCAAGTGAACCAAATGCCGTTGCCACCATATCACTCATAACATCTCCGTCATAATTTTTACATGCCCAGATGTAACCGCCCTCGGATTTCATAACTCTTGCCACTGCATCATCAATCAGAGTATAAAAATATTCAATTCCTGCGGCTTTAAATTTATCATCATATTCTTTATCATATATATCCTGGAAAATATCTTTGAAATTATGGTCATATTTCTTGGATATGGTGTCCTTTGATGCAAACCACAAATCCTGTTTTTTGTCAAGAGCATAGTTAAAACAGCTTCTTGCAAAGCTTTCTATAGATTTATCAACATTGTGGATACCCTGAATTATTCCCGGAGTCGTAAATTCGTGAATTGTTTCTTTAATAACGTTTCCGTCCTGACCGGTGAATACAAGCTCTGCCTTACCTGCTGACGGCACTTTAATTTCAACGTTCTTATACACGTCACCATATGCATGTCTTGCTATTGTAATCGGCTTCTTCCAGTTCTTTACAAGAGGCTCAATTCCTTTTACAATAACAGGCGCTCTGAATACTGTTCCGTCAAGAATTGCTCTTATTGTTCCGTTAGGGCTTTTCCACATTTCCTTGAGACTGTACTCCGTCATACGTGCTGCATTAGGCGTTATTGTAGCACATTTAACTGCTACGCCATACTTTATATTAGCATTGGCGGCATCTACAGTGACCTTATCATCAGTAGCATTTCTGTTTTCAAGTCCAAGGTCATAATACTCTGTGTTAAGGTCGATAAAAGGAATAAGCAGTTCATCCTTGATTGACTGCCAAAGGACTCTTGTCATCTCATCTCCGTCCATCTCAACAAGCGGTGTGGTCATTTTAATTTTATTCATATGGAATCTCCTTTATATATTGTAATTAATTTATGTATTTTTAATCATGTTCAAAATCGGTATCTTTTAAATTATACTACATAATCGCCGAAAATCAATAATTAATCGGTAACAAGACAAACCGGCCTGCATATTTGTATATTGTAAACTTAATTTCCAGGAGGAAATAAAATGAGTGATTTAGCAGCAACAGGATGTGGATGTGGCGGTTCCGGACTTTCAGGTTCAGGAAACTGCAGTTGTAATGTACTTCTTTGGATATTAATTCTTTCATGCGCATGCGGAGGCGAAGGCGGAATTTTCGGTAATTCCATTTTCGGCGGCAACGGATGCGGTGACGGATGCGGCTGCGGAAACGGCTGCGGAAACTGGATTTGGATTATAATCCTCATTGCACTTATCGGCTGCTAAGCCCGATATTCGGTCAATTTCTTGCCGGTTCTTTAAAAGAACCGGCATCCTTATGCATACCGGAAACGCATATTTTTATTTTCAAAGCATATATTATACAAATCCTCAGGTAGCTATTATCATGGAACACATCGAAAATCTGCCGCTGACGGAATTTGACATTGCCACATGCGGTACATATTTTCAAATGATTAAGGCATATCTTCCTTACACTGACAAGCAGCAGCAAAAAATGCTTGCAATATTTATAAGACTTGCAGAGCTTATTCAGACACTTGAATTCTACAAGGATATGCCCGATGACTGTCCTCTGTGCAGAAACAACAGGGATACCCAGCACATCATTAACGAAATCAAACGCTACTGTCCTAAAAAGGACTGTGAGATTTTTGAAATGATGTCTAATCTTGGCAGCATGAATGAAATATTCAATATATACAATGCCATGAACGATACGGAACACAAAGATAATCCTAATTCTGATATACTGAAAAATTTTCTGTCGCCACAACAGCAGCAAATGTATGAACAATACAGCCGTATGCTTGATTTATAGCAGATACGGCGGAATGGAGTCCTATGAATAATGATTTTAACCAGATTGACAACCGCAAATCAGCTCTTTTAAAGGAATTTATGCAAATAGCCTCCGGCAAAAGCTCTGATGACATACTCCCGCTTCTTCTGGCTTTCTCAAACAAAGCCAAAAAGGAAAATATCAAGTTCAGCAAAACCGATATTGAAACAATTTTTGAATCCATGAAAAAGGATATGGCGCCTGAAGAACAAACCAAAATTGAAACTCTTATGAAAATGGCTTCGGTACTGTAACGTACCGAAGCCTCTTCGCTTATATCCATTATATGTTATTTACAGCGAATCTATTTCACTACGATATTCACAATCTTGCTCGGAACATATATTTCCTTTACGATATTTTTACCTTCCACAGCCTTAGCAACAGAAGGAAGCTCCTTTGCCCTTGCTTTGACTGCTTCTCCGTCTTCGCCTACAGTTATCTCCACTGTGCCTTTAACCTTTCCGTTGACCTGAACGCCAATCTCAATGGTATTTTCTTTGACGGCTTCCGGGTCATACTCAGGCCATGCCTCATATGCGATTGTATCGTTATGTCCCAGAACATTCCAGATTTCCTCTCCTGCATGGGGACAGATGCATGAAAACATCTTCACAAAGCCTTCCGCATAATCTCTCGGACATTTGCCTGCCTTGGCAGCGGCATTCATAAATATCATCATCTGGCTTATTGCCGTGTTGAAGCCCAAAGTCTCAAAGTCCTCCGTAACCTTCTTCACTGTCTGATGATATATTTTTTTCAGTTCATCCGTATTTTCATCGGAAATATTGTCAGGCTCGGTAAAGAAATTCCATACCTTGCCTATAAATCTTCTTGCACCTTCAACGCCCTGCTGGCTCCAAGGCTTTGATGCCTCAAGCGGTCCCATAAACATTTCGTAAAGTCTCAATGTATCTGCGCCATAATCCCTGACTATATCACTGGGATTAATTACAAATTCAGGAAAACGCTTACCCATTTTTATTCCGTTGGAGCCCAGAATCATTCCCTGATGAACAAGCTTTTTGAAAGGTTCTTTTACAGGTGATACGCCCTTGTCATAAAGGTATCTGTTCCATATTCTGGAATACATAAGATGACCTACGGCATGCTCCGGTCCGCCGATATACAAATCAACGGGAAGCCAATGCTTGAGAAGCTCTTTATCGGCAAGCTCCTTGTCATTGTCAGGGTCAATATATCTCATATAGTACCAGCTTGAGCCTGCGCTTCCCGGCATGGTAGAGGTTTCCCTTTTACCGCATATACCGTTATGACTGTATTTTTTCCATTCCTCCGCATTCTCCAATGGCGCCTGACCGTTTCTGCCTTTATAATCCTCCAGCTCAGGAAGGATAAGAGGAAGCTCTTCATCATCAAGCACATGGATGCTTCCATCCTCCAGATATACAATAGGCACAGGTTCACCCCAGTATCTCTGTCTTGCAAAAATCCACTCGCGGAAATGATAATTGGCCTTTCTGCGGGCAACTCCCAGCTTCACAAGCTTATCCGTGATTGCATCCTTTGCCTCCTCAACAGTAAGGCCTGTAAATTCTTCGGAATTAATAAGCTTACAACCTTTTCCCAGATAATCATATTTTTCAAATGCTTTCTCGCTTATATCTCTGCCGTCTATAACCTGAATAACAGGAAGCTTGTGCGCCTGCGCATACTCGTAATCTCTCTGGTCATGGGAAGGTACTGCCATAACAGCTCCCGTTCCATAGCTTGCAAGGACAAAGTCACCTATATAAATAGGAACTTCTCTGCCGTTGACAGGATTGATGGCATATATTCCCTCCAGAACACAGCCCGACTTTGTCTTATTAAGCTCTGTCCTGTCCATATCGTTTTTCTTAACGGTTTCATCAATGTATGCCTGCACCTGTTCTTTATTTTTAATTCTCGGCATAAGCTCCTTGACAGTCTGTCCGTCCGGTGCAAGTACCATAAATGTAATGCCGTATATTGTCTCAATGCAAGTGGTAAAAATGGAGAAGCTACCTCCGCCCACAATCTGGAAATCAACTTCAACACCTTCGGATTTCCCTATCCAGTGTCTCTGCATCTCCTTAGTAGATTCAGGCCAGTCTATCTCCTCAAGTCCTTCAAGAAGCTTATCTGCAAAAGCAACCTGGTCAATTACCCATTGCTTCATATTTTTACGGATAACAGGGTATCCGCCGCGCTCTGACTTTCCGTCAATAACCTCGTCATTGGACAGAACCGTACCAAGCTCTTCGCACCAGTTCACAGGCATGTCAATGTATTTGGCATATCCGTCCAGATAAAGCTGCTTGAAAATCCACTGGGTCCATTTGTAAAAGGATGGGTCACTGGTGGCGATTTTCTTGCTCCAGTCATAGTCAAACCCAAGCTCTTTAAGCTGTGCCGTAAAAGTTTCTATATTTTTCTCCGTAAATCCGTTAGGGTTGTTGCCAGTGCTTACCGCATATTGCTCTGCCGGAAGTCCAAAAGAGTCATAACCCATAGGATGAAGAACATTATATCCCTGCATTCTCTTCATACGTGACACTATATCCGTAGCCGTATAGCCCTCAGGATGTCCTGCATGAAGACCTACTCCCGACGGGTATGGAAACATATCAAGGGCATAGAATTTCGGTTTGGAGAAATCCCACACATCTGTCTTAAAGGTCTGGTTCTCCTCCCAATACTTCTGCCATTTGGGTTCTATTGATTTAGGATTGTAAGTTGTTGTATTAGCCATATCTGCCTCCTGTATATGACAGCTCATATTGTATTATAACTATCCAAAGCCGCCAAATACGTCTGCTCACAAATCCGCTTTTGAATATATGTATTCGCAACGCATTTATGCAGGCATTGCCCGACTGTGAATAGTTACATCTTATACATAAAAAATAGATTTGTCAAGGATTGGCAATTTCTATTTCCATTATTTCTCCGGAGCGGCAAGTCGGAACTCCTGAAAGCGGGATTTGTCAAAAAACAAAGCGAAACAACTCTCTCAGTCTTTGAGGGGCTTGTTCCGCTTTATTATCCGCAGCTTATTTTACTATTATGTCTATTATTTTAAATCTCTTATCTTCTTTTCTGTAAAAATTCAGGAATCTTAATTCCCTTCTCCTCAATACTGCTCTCAACAGGCTTTGGTTTGGTAAGTCCCGGAATATCCTTAGCCGGCTGTGAAGTGGTTTTGTTGCCATATGGTGACTGATATGTAGGTGCAGAAATAGTTCTTGGAGCAGTCTGAGGCTTGTAATTAAAGCCTGCCATAGCATTAGCGGCTGCAGCCGAATATCCGTCAAGTCCTGTTGCAATAACCGTAATTGTAGCCTGATCCTGAACCGAATCATCATACATGGCACCGAATATAATATTGGCATTATCGCCTGCAAGTTCCTGTACATAGCTTGCAGCCTCATTAGCCTCCATAAGTCCTATATCACCACTGATGTTAATGATAACATGTGATGCACCCTCGATAGTTGTCTCAAGAAGCGGACTGGCAACTGCTATCTTAACTGCCTCGATAGCCTTGTCATCTCCTCCTGCCGTTCCTATACCTATATGAGCAACACCCTTGTCCTTCATAACAGTCTGGACATCGGCAAAGTCAAGGTTAATAAGACCCGGAACATTAATAAGGTCTGTTATTCCCTGAACTGCCTGCTGAAGTACCTCATCTGCTTTCTTAAGAGCATCAGGCATAGTAGTTCTTCTGTCAACAATCTCAAGCAGTTTATCATTAGGAATTACAATAAGGGTATCTACGCTGTCCTTAAGCTTCTCAATACCCACAACAGCATTGCTCATTCTTGTCTTAGCTTCAAATTTGAAAGGCTTGGTCACCACGCCTACTGTAAGAATACCCATATCCTTAGCAAGCTTTGCAACCACAGGTGCCGCACCGGTTCCTGTTCCGCCGCCCATACCGCATGTAACAAATACCATATCTGCGCCCTTGATGGCCTGCGTAAGCTCCTCTGCACTTTCCTCTGCCGCCTTCTCGCCAACCTCAGGCTTAGCTCCTGCACCAAGACCCTTAGTAAGCTTTTCTCCTATCTGAATTGCGGTAGGTGCTTTACAAAGTGTCAATGCCTGCTTATCAGTATTGACACCGATAAACTCTACCCCGCAAATATTCTCGTCAATCATTCTGTTTACAGCATTGTTGCCGGCGCCACCAACACCTACAACAATAATCTTTGCGGATGCCTCCGACTCATTAGTTCTGATTTCTAACAAAACCTTGTCCTCCTTAAACCAACTATCTTTCGGAAACCTGCCACACTATCAGATTCCCAAATCTATTAAAATA
Source organism: uncultured Butyrivibrio sp. (assembly GCA_964414835.1). Classification (GTDB taxonomy): domain Bacteria; phylum Bacillota; class Clostridia; order Lachnospirales; family Lachnospiraceae; genus Eshraghiella. The sequence goes on from CAYPWY010000020.1 coordinate 21,186, forward strand.
CTGACAATCCAAACTTATACATAAAATCAGATATAACTATAATATTATCATTTTTTGAAAATAGCAACTACAAATTTGTTTTTTTTAAAATATTTTTTAATGAAGCTTTACTCTGCCTCCTTAAAAATTATATTTTGTCCGGTTCCATCAAAGGTCTCAAGGTGAAGCACGCCTTTAAGTCCTTCAAGCTCTTCCGTCATACAGCTGAGCTCATATATCTTGTCCGCCATCAGATTATCATTATCCCCCAACAGCACCTTCACTTCACCTATATTGACAGATATGCTGTCATCCTCTTCGATATTGACAGAATCAACCGTTATCCCGTATTTGGTAATGTACTGTGTCACATCACATATAGAATCAAAAAGACTCTGGTTATCAACGTCCAGCTTTTCATTGATTACTATTCGGGAATATTTAAGTCCGGTTATAAGGGGTATATCCTCAAAAACTTCATCGGAGCTTTCCACAATTATTCCGTCCTTATCAAAATACATATTGGCTCCCTTGTACACAACATAACCCACAATGCTTTTTTCATAGACCGTCACATTGATTGTATCAGGCCACTGTATTTTTATATCGGTTTTGGCTATAAAAGGTATCTCCAGTTTATCAGCCTTGCTGTCGGTATATTTAAACATAATCGTATTGCTGTCATCGCGCTGCTCAAAAATATATCTGTATAATTCATCATAGGTGTATTTATCACTTCCGGTTATATTAATTTCCTTAACCTTGAAAAAGTGTTTTATGACAAAATACAGAGCTGCCGCTATAACGAGAATTGTAATCACTGCTATTATAAATACTTTGATTCCTTTTGTTCGCTTTCTTCGTGAATCCATCTTATATCTGCTCCCAGCTGCTCCAAATCTCTCTGTATATCTTCGTATCCGCGGTTTATATGGTAACAATCTTCTACGACAGTATAATCCGCACCTAATGCTGCAATAACCAGTGCAGCGCCTCCACGCAAATCACAGGCCTTGACCCTTCCGCCTCTAAGCGCCGGCAAGCCGCGTACTGTCACGCCATCCGAATCCACGTTAATATCTGCGCCCATTTTAACAAGCTCATATGCGGTCATATAGCGGTCTTCAAATACACTGTCACATATCCTGCAGCTTCCGCCGAAATATGACGCAACAGCCATTATCTGCGCCTGCATATCCGTAGGAAATTCCGGATAAGGTCCTGTACATATATATGTTACGGGCTTTCTCCTGCCGTCACACAATATTATTATCTCATTACTTTTATCATATGTAAATACATGACAGCCGGTTTTTCTCAAAATTTCCGTGGCTGCCTGAAGCCTTACGGGTTCAATTCCGCCTATGCATATGTTTCCTCCGGCTATTGCACATGCCGCCATGTATGTTCCTGCTGCCACTCTGTCCCCCGGCACGGTATACTTACATCCATGCAGCTTCTCCACGCCTTCTATCTCTATGGTACGCTGTCCTATACCATATATTTTAGCACCCATCAATGTTAAAAAATCACACAAATCCTTAATTTCCGGCTCTATGGAACAATTTTTAAGCAGTGTTTTCCCCTTTGCGCACACAGCACCCATAATTATATTTTCCAACGCTCCCACACTGGGATACGGAAAAACATATTCACCGCCTGTAATACCATTGCAATATCCGATTATTTCTTCACCGGTTTCTTCTATTACCGCTCCGATTTTCCTTAACCCCTCAATATGAAAATTAATCGGTCTGCTTCCGATATTACAGCCTCCCGGATACGGCATAATAAAACAGCCTGTTCTGCTCAAAAGCACTCCCATCAAAAGCGAAGATGCCCTGAACATTCTGCAGTATTCCAAATCAGGGGCTGAAGAAAGCTTCCTTGCCGACACTGTGATTTTTCCCCCGTCTACGGTACACCTTGCACCCAACAGACTTATTATTTTGTGCATTATGGAAACATCACTTATATCGGGACAGTTTTCTATAACGACTTCCTCATCTGTAAGCAGCGATGCAGCAATTATAGGAAGAGCTGAATTTTTAGAGCCTTGTATATTAATTTTACCTGACAGTCTTTTTCGTCCGCAGATTTCCAGCTTAGCCATAAAATCCCCCGCACGTAATGGAATGCTTACAAATCATTATATGCGGGGAAAAACAATATGTTACCTATGTACTGCGTGCCTGACACCGTTTCCTGCTCTTGCCGATACCGTAACCGGAACTTGTATCTGTCTGGACACATTCAGCACAATTCCCAGCTCTGCCAGCAGAAACATAACAGATGAACCTCCATAGCTTATAAACGGAAGAGTTACTCCTGTATTGGGAATGACATTAGTCACTACAGCTATGTTCAGTATCACCTGAAGCGATATATGTGCCATAACGCCCACTACAAGCATTGAGCCGAATAAATCCGGCGCATTATTGGCTATAACCATAAATCTCCATATCAGAAGAATAAAAAGAATAATCAGACATATTCCTCCAAAAAGTCCCAATTCTTCACATATTACCGAAAAGACCATATCATTCTGTGCTTCGGGAATGAATCCAAGCTTCTGTATGCTCTGTCCCAGTCCTTTGCCGAAAAAGCCGCCTGAACCAAGAGCATATAACGCCTGCAATGTCTGGAATCCCACTCCCGATGCGTATTTTTCAGGCTCACGCCATGCCAGAAGACGTTTGAATCTGAAATTTCCTGCCGATTCAACATTTCCAAAGAACCATATCAGAAAAACTCCCACCGCGACTATAAGCATCACTGTCCCAATAATCAGCCACCAAGGCTTTGAATTTCCTATCAGCAGCATTATGTACGCTATACCCATGATGATTATTGCAGTACTCATATTGTTTGTTATAAATCCCGTAATTCCGGCTGCAAAGACAGCTATTAAACAATATATTATGTTGTTTTTCAGTTTTTTCATTTTGACACCGCTGTAGCTTACAAATGCGGCAAGTACAATAATAAGTCCTATCTTGACAATCTCCGCAGGCTGAAGTGAAAGCGGTCCGAATTTCAGCCATCTTCTGGCTCCGTTTACCTCGTGTCCTAACGGAGAAAGCACCATAACTACCGACAAAAGTGAAACAACATATATCAGCCACTTCATTTTGTACCAGAAATGGTAGTTTATAAAAATTGCCGCAGCAAAAACCACAAGCCCTACCGCAGTTGATACAAGCTGTTTTTTCAGAAAGTAGGCGGCATCCCCGTAATCCTGCATGGCACTGTAGGAGCTGGTACTATACAACATAACAAGTCCGAAGGCTATCAAAAACATTACTATTATAAGCAGACTGTAATCAAAAAATTTACCCTTAGGCGTAACAGCGCTGCCTTTTCCTGAATCCGTTTTCGACTCTGCCATAATACCACTCCTTTCTCAGCGAACCTTTACCGATATACAAAAATTAAAGTCTGTTGACATATTCCTTAAAAAGCTCCCCGCGCTGTTCAAAGTTCTTGAACATATCCCAGCTTGCGCAAGCCGGTGACAGTAAAACCACGTCCCCGTCAACAGCATTATTATAGCAGATTTGTACTGCACTCTCAAGACTGTCTGCATTGACAATACTGTTAAACCCATGTGCTATAGCTGTTTTTTCTATCTGCGGGGCAGTCTCACCTATAAGCACCATAAGCTTGACTTTACCCTTAAAGGCATCTATAAACCCGTCAAATTCCGAATGTTTGTCATAACCTCCGGCAATTATTATTGTAGGTTTTGACATAGCTTCAAGAGCCTTGATTGACGAATCGGGATTGGTTCCCTTGGAATCATTGTAATATGCAACGCCATTTAATTCCCTGACAAACTCTATTCTATGCTCAACGCCTTTGAACTCCCTGATTACTTTTCTTATGATTTCCACAGGCACACCTGCATTTATTGTCATAGCCACTGCCGCCATGGCATTTTCATAGTTATGCTTTCCGAATATAAACATATCGTTTACATCAATTATGTCTGTGTCACTGCCGTCTTCCGTATATTTTATCATTGTTCCGTCAAGATATGCCCCTCTGCCGGGTTTCGTAACGGAAGAAAAATAAACGGCGTTGTCTATTGTATCTCCGAATTTTCTCAATGCCTCATCATCATAGTTAAGCACGCAGTACCCTTCACCCTTCTGGTTGCGTGTTATGGACTCCTTAACCTTAATATAGTTTTCCATTGTATAATGCCTGTTAAGGTGGTCCGGCGTAATATTAAGTATTGCAGTTCCTAAAGGTTTAAAATCCTGTATTGTTTCAAGCTGGAAGCTGCTTATCTCTGCTACGGTAACGCTGTTGTCGGTAGTTTTAAGCACCTCTCCGGTGTATGACGTGCCTATATTTCCAACCACAAATGTATCCGGATTAAAATTTTTCATAATTTCCCCTACAAGAGTAGTGGTGGTTGTTTTTCCATTAGTTCCGGTTATGGCATAAACCGTACCCTTCTCAAAATTATAAGCCAGTTCTATTTCTCCCCATACAGTAACTCCCGCTTCCTTAAATTGAAGAACAATGGGACTGTCAATGGGAACTCCCGGACTTATTACAAGCAAATCCGTACTTTCTGCCACGCTTTGGGGCATATCGCCTATTATAATCTCAACATTCCCATCAGGCGGAAGCTTATCTCTTACCGCCTTTTCATCAAGCTTGGAATTTCCATCATATAGTATAATCCGGGCGTGGGTATTTGAAAGCAGCTTAACCGCTCCTATACCGCTTACTCCTGTTCCCACTACCACTATCTTTTTCCCATCTACATTCATCTCTACTGCGTTCCTTTCGTATCTTCTTTCTCTATTCCCAGATATGGGAGAATATTTTCAAAAACCTCTTTTATTACCGGAGCCGCAATGGTTCCTCCATAGTATATACCCTGAGGTTCGTCTATTATGCACATTGCCATTACCTGAGGGTCTTCGGCAGGTGCAAATCCGATAAATGAAGCGATATATTTCTGTTCGCTTCTCGGAAGCTTTTGTGATGTGGCTGTTTTACCGCCTATTGAATATCCTTCTATATAACATTTTATACCGCCGCCCTCAGAAACAACTGATTTAAGCAGCCCTTTCATGGTTTCACTTACTTCCTGTGTAATAACTCCCGTTTCCGTTTCATACTCAAGTGTAGTTATATTGCCTTCGGCATCTATTGTTTTAACTCCGAAATGAGGCGTTACCAATGTTCCTCCGTTAATTACGCAGCTTATTGCACGCATAAGCTGTAACGGTGTTATCTGAAAAGACTGTCCGAAGGACATTGTTGCAAGCTCTAGCTCTTTGATATTCTCTTTGTCATGCATAATTGTTGAGGCTTCGCCCGGCAAATCCACGCCCGTCTTTTCCATCAGTCCTAATTTATCCATATAAAGAAGGAAATTATCAACGCCGACTCTAAGCCCCCATGTTATAAACGCCGGATTGCAGGAATTCATAAGTGTTTCGGCAAAGGTCTGGGTTCCGTGTCCTGTAGTTTTATGACAGCGTATTGTTCTTCCTCCCACTGCGATGCTTCCGCCGCAGCTGTAAGAATCAGTCAATGAAACCGCGCCTGTTGAAAGACCTGCTGTTGCAGTTATAACCTTAAAGGTTGAACCCGGCTCGTATGTATCATTAATTACACCATTACGCCACATTGCATTGAGCAAATCCATTTTTTCATCATCGCTTATTCCTGAAACCTCGTAATTAAGTGTATACGGGTCGTTCAAATCATATTCCGGATAATTTACCATGGCAAGCAGTTCGCCATTTTGAGGATTCATAACTATTATACTGACGCTTTTGGCTTGTTTCGCCTCATATGTTTTAATGGCAGCCTGCATACAGTATGATTGTATATTGTAATCAAGGCTCAGATATAAATCATTTCCCGGTATCGGGTCCACTCTCGTTTCCTCTTCTCCGGTAATTTCAATTCCGGCAGCATCCGTAAGTGTAAGGATTTCTCCGTTCTGCCCTGCAAGAATATCATCATATTTCACTTCAAGACCTACAATTCCCTGATTATCGGAGCCTGTAAATCCCATAACCTTCGATGCCAGTTCTCCGTATGGATAAGTTCTTTTGCTGTCCTCATCAACTTTAACACCGTCATAATTATATTCTCTGATTCTGTCGCCAATCTCTTTGGGCACATTGGACTTGACGCGCTCCATTGAGCTTACCTTCTCAACATATGAGCGCACCTTCTCTTCACTCATTGAAAGTTCTTCTGACAGCATCTTTATAACCGCCTCGGAATCCGTAATTTGGGAGTGTATTACCGAAACGGTACAAACTGTTTCATTGGTTGCCAAAACCGTTCCGTCAGAACTTATCAGCCTTCCGCGGGCAGCTTTTATTACCCTTTCGCGCTCATGTAAATCTGTTGCAGCCGCATACAGCTCCTCAGACTGGAAAATAACAATATATAACAGCCTAAGCATAAGCATAATAAGCATAACTATGGCTGTCAGACTATATATTCTGATTTTTCTTCTGTGTACCTTTTTTGCTTTCATATTGCCTGCCTGTCAGTATCACTCATTACAGTTTATTTTAGAACAGGCAATCTTATTCAAAATTATCTGTTTATGTTTCCGGTTCCGTTCCTTCCGGCTCGGTTTTCTCCGGTTCGACTCCCTCCGGCTCGGTTTCCTCCGGTTTGGTTTCCTCCGGTTCGACTCCCTCCGGCTCGGTTTCTTCAGGCTCGTCTCCCTCCGGTTCGGTTTCCTCCGGTTCAGCCGCTGCCGGCGCAGTGCTGTCAGGTTTAACAACCGCCTCGTCCAAATCCTCTATATTAAGATATATATCTGCATCATAATCAGAATCATCCGCCATTATTCCCATATACGGCAGCAGTTTTTCCATAACCGCCCTTGCCAGTATCTGGGCTGACCATGACGTATTGTATTCTTCACAGTCAGGGGTATCAATAACCACATACACCAACACCTGAGGATTTTCAGCCGGTGCGAATCCCATAAACGAAATTACATATTCCGTTTTGTCACGTCCCGCTTTCTCTGCCGTTCCTGTTTTTCCCCCTATGGAGTACCCATCCATATACACGTATCCGCCGGTTCCGTAATCAACTACAGCTCTCAGCATTTCCCTCATTGTTTTAGAGGTTTCGGATGATATTGTCTGTGTTACAAGTACAGGTTCAATGCTTTCAATTGTCTCGCCTGACTCAGAGCGGATTTCCTTAACAACATGGGGCTGATAATAATATCCTCCGTTAATAACTGAGGCAAAGGTTGATACCATCTGCATCATAGTTACATTAAGGTTCTGTCCAAAAGAGTTGGTAGCCAAATCTACGTCCATCATTGATGATTCATCTATAAGAAGTCCGTTTTCTTCTCCCGGCAAATCAACACCTGTCTTTGTTCCTAACTTGAAATTTTTCAGATACTTGTTAAAAATCGTTGTTCCCAAATCCATGCTTATCTGCATAAGCGCATCATTACATGACTCTGTAAGCGCTCCGGAAAGGGTTAAATCTCCGTGTCCCACACCTCCATGACAAAGTATTGTGGAGGAATTATAGACGCCTTCGCCGTCGCAGTTATATACATCCTGCAAATCCGCTTTTTTCTCTTCCAATGCCTGGGCTATGGTAAAAGTCTTGAACACCGAACCCGGTTCATATATAGTGGATACTGCGTAATTGCTCCACACCTTATATAACTCTTCCGTAAATTTGTCATCGCTTAATTCAAGCAGCTCCTCCGCTGAATATATTGATGACAAATCCCGCGGATTATTCAAATCGAAAACAGGATAATCTGCCATACCGAGAATTTCCATTGTATTAGGGTCAGCAACAATAATGGATGTGCTTTTTGAACCATATTCTTCATTAAAATCCAATATAGCTTCTTCAATTATATTCTGAATCGTAAAATCAATAGTAGAAATTACTGTATTTCCGTTAGTTGCGTTTCTTACATTTGATTCGTATGCGCTGTCATTGATATATCCGTAAATTCTTCCGTCCGTCCCAGACAACCGGCTGTCGTAGTATTTTTCTATTCCCAGTTCTCCGCCATTGGCTTCACTGGCAAATCCAAGCAAATCACAGGCAAGGCTGCCATAAGGATATAATCTCTTATACTGGTCCTCAAACCACACGCCTTTTATCAATGAATTATCTTCATTCATAGCCTCGATAAAGTCCGCCGTCTCCTGGTCCGTAAGACCATTAATAAGGCGTTTATAAGAATCAACGGTTTCTCCGGCCGCTTTGCGGGCTTCATTGTCCGCAATGTATGCATTGAGCTCGTCTTCATCAATATCAAAATATTTAAGCAGCGCCTCTACGGTAGGTTCCTTATATGTCTCGTCAGACAAAAGTATCTTGGCATCCAATATTAAATTATAGACCTTGGTACTGTAAGCCAGAACGGTTCCATTTCTGTCAGTTATATCACCGCGCCTTGCCACTATGGTACGGCTGCTGTAATTAAAATTGTTATAAACTGCCTTTGAATAATCATAACCTTTGCTTACATTGATTTTAATTAGAACTACAGACAAAAAAACAAGTAAAGCCATGACAACCATAAAAACGATTAAAAGCTTCTTCTGCATTAATGTTGTGAATTTGATGCTTTTTCGTCTCTGTACTGCCATGACTTCTCCTTATAATCAATTCTCAGGTATATCCGCAAACTGCATTACATATTCGCTTTCACCGCTTTGATATTTAATAATCTGTTCAGGCGATGCGTATACCATACCCAACTCTTCAGTAGCCACATTATAAATATACTCATAGTCGATTGATGTGTCAATTGAAAGTTCCTTCAAGTCGTTTTCCAGCTTCATATTATCAAGTTCGCTCTGAAGGCTTGAAATCCTGCCTGCATTATTGCTTTTCTGGTTAATCAATGTTACATAATTGGTGCATGTGAAAAGCATAACGCCTATTGCGGCAGCTATAAGAAGCGTGAATACTCCGCCAATTCTTGTAGCCCTCGCCCTGTTTTCTTCTATTTTTCTATTCTGTTCCTGTCTCTTTCTTTCTTCCGCAGAATTTCCGTTTTTTCTTCTGGGAACCCTTACAGGTTCCTCAACAACCCGCTGGGGAACTGCGCTTCCGTACATATATTCCGAATTATATCTTCTATCTGACATATTGATACCTCCCTGTCTTTTTGCACCTGTGCCTCTATTTCTCTATTCTTCTCTCAAAAATCCTAAGCTTTGAGCTTTTTGCTCTTTTGTTATCTTCTATTTCCTCTTCCGTAGGAATTACCGGTTTTCTCGTTACAATGACACCCTTAGGCTTGTTGCCGCATATACACACCGGAAAATCCGGCGGGCATGTACAGGTATTTACATTGTCCCGGAACTTATTTTTTACTATACGGTCTTCCAGTGAATGAAATGTTATTATGCATAACCTTCCGCCGTCCGCCAAAAGGTCAATCATGTCGTCAATTGAGTTTTCAAGCACTTCCAGCTCCCTGTTAAGTTCTATACGCAATGCCTGAAAAGTTCTTTTGGCAGGATGACCTCCAACCGCTCTGAATTTCATGGGAACTGCCGCCTTAATAATATCAACAAGCTGTCCTGCAGTAGTTATTCTTTCCTGTTGTCTTGCCCGGACAATATGCTTAGCTATATTCTTGGCAAACTTGTCCTCTCCGTAATCTCGTATTACCCTGAAGAGCTCAATCTCGCTGTATTCATTGACTATGTCCTCAGCTGTTTTGCCGCTCCGCCTGTCCATTCTCATATCCAGAAGGGCATCACCATCCTTATATGTAAATCCGCGCTCCACAGCATCAAGCTGATACGATGAAACTCCTATATCCAAAAGTATTCCGTCAACTTTATCAATGCCTAAATCTGAAAGTACTTTTCTGATATTACAATAGTTGTCTCTTACAATGCTGACTTTATCGGCAAAAGGCTCCAGCCGCCTGCCGGCGGCGGATATCGCATCCTCATCCTGGTCGATTCCTATAAGCCTGCCGCTTTCGCCGAGACGCTCACATATATGATATGAATGTCCGGCTCCTCCCAGAGTTCCGTCTACATATATCCCGTCAGGTTTAATATTAAGCCCTTCTATGGTTTCCTTAAGCAAAACCGATTTGTGCACAAATTCCATAAAAACCTCTCAACTAAATGGAGAATCCGAGACTTTCCATATTAGCGGCAATATCGTCCATATTGTCCTCATATTCAGCATTGGACATATCCCAGCGTTCCTTACTCCAAATCTCTATTTTGCTTGCAGAACCCACAAGCACAACATCTTTATCAAGTCCGGCAAATTCACGTAAAACTGCCGGAAGTAAAATACGTCCCTGCTTGTCCAGTTCACATTCCGCAGCTCCTGCCAGAAAAAATCTGGTAAACTGCCTTGTATTTCTGTTAGTAATCGGTAATGTGCCAAGCTTTTCCTCAAAAGCCTTCCACTCTTCTTCCGCATATCCGTAAAGGCATCCGTCCAAGCCCTTTGTGACTACAAAAGAATCTCCAAGTTTATCACGAAACTTAGCAGGTATGATAACACGTCCCTTGGCGTCAATCGAATGGTTGTACTGACCCATGAACATTGCCATCACCCCTTTCTTTATCAGATGTTACCGTAGAAATTCACCACTTAGCTCCACAATCTTTCACAAAGTCACACTTTTTACCACTTACAATGCCATTTTAGACCATTTCAATACAAATATCAAGGGGAATTTTAAGATTTTCGTATTTTTCAGGAAAAAACCGGATTTCCTGTGTTGAAAAAGTTTCAGAAGACTTCTCCATAATGCAAAAAAGAGCCATGGCACTAAACAATTTAGTGCCACGGCTCATTTCCCGCGCCTAAAATCATGGGATATTCTCCCACTTTATCTGTATTCTATTGTATCAAGCGCAAAGCTTCCTGCCGTAATCGTTATTTTAACAGTGTGCCTGCCTTCCTCAAGCTCATAGTTACTGTATACAGCCGTTCTTTCCTTTGATGATTCACACTGATATGCCTCCTGAACAACCTCTCCGTCAATCTCTATCTTCAGCACCGCCTCTTTCTGTGTTCCCAGAACCGCAAGACTGCTTCCTTCAAATTCAAAGCTTACATAATCGTTTTCCTGACCGGTTGACACTGTTCTGTTGAAATTTGAAAAGCTGCTCATGGTGTTAAAATACCATCCGTTGTCATCGTCAGATGTGCTTCCGGCTGAATATGTAAGTGATGCATCCATATCATCAAGCCTTGAAACCGTATAGTTTTCACTGTCTGTAGTCACCTTAAGATTGTCAAAATAATTGTTCTGATAGGAACTGCATATTGATACTCTTCCTGAATTGACCACATTGGCTTCATCAACATATTCTATCAACAGTTCATCATCGACATATGCCTTAATCACATTGTCCTGCACGGATATTTTAAGATTATGCCACACATCGGCATCGAAATTGTCCAACATAATCTGTTGAAGCTCGGACCTGTCCTTCATCAATATACAGCTGCCCTCAACCGTCAGTCTGACGCTGTAACCGCTGTAGTCATTATTTGCCAAAATATATCTTGCACCCACGCCTACATAGTTTACCTTAGTTGATTCAACCGGATTGTCTGTAAAATGTGCATCTATGCTTACAGTGTAATTATGCCAGCGGTCATCCCCCAGAGTTGTTACCGGCTCAGAAGAACTGCCCCACTCTTTACCCTTGTTATCATAATTGATTTTCTGCATAAGCACATTCCCGTTATCTGTCGCTTCTACCTCAAAGGCACCGCTCTGGTCAGTAGTATATCTTGGTGCCATTCCTCTTGAGGTAAGATAATCATCTTCATAGTCCCCATACTCAAAATCATCTTCATAATCAAGCGCAAGAATTTCCTCATCGGAGCTTCTGTCAGTATATGATTTGTTTTCGATGTCAAGTGTTGAGATTGTTGCCATTGAATACGGTTTAATAACAATCGTATAGCTGTATGTACCATCTTCCTCTTGGACAGGTGTTACATATCCAAGCTTATTGAAAAAGCTGTCATAGTAATCACCTGTTCCGTCGTATTCATCTACGGTTTCCCAGAAAAACACTTTTTCTCCTGCCTTGACTAAATCCTTGACGTTGATATTATATTTAAGTGTCTTTTCCGAATTGTTGACAATCACCATTGAGTAATCTCCCGTATCCGGGTCAGTACATGTTATATAATTGAACGTTGAATCGACAATTGCATGTCCGTCGCCGCCGGCAACACCGTCACCATAGCATGCATCTTCAATAAACTGCCATCCTTTTTTGATAAATCTTGAAAAATGCAGTGTCATGTAATATCCCGAATCAAGAGAATAGGCGCCGCTCCACGGTTCTTTAGCGGTTATAAGCTGCTTCGGAAAATATGTAGCTCCGTCATAATATGCACTGACGAGAGGCTGAAATTCATACATAGTCATTCCCTCCGTCATGGCCTGCGTAATTCTTGAGGCTATATCAAGCGCTCCGTTAAGTCCGCCTATGCCGCTGCCGGATTCTTCCATATTATGTGCAAGCTGTTCCGATTTCATAGGAGAGGAGCCTTCGGAAAACCATACCTTTTTATCATTTTCAGTCTGAAGCTGTTTTGTCGAATCGCTTGTAAATGAAGTGTAATGTGACGTCACAACATCCACTATATCCATCAGTTCCTCATCTTCCAGCATATAATCGGATATTTTCCAATCACACACGCCTTCACCTGCTACAAGCTTAATTGAGCCATAATCATATCTTTCGTCCGTTTCATTCTCAAGAGCGTCGGAAATATATTTTATCCACTGAGTATCTACTGCTTTCTCATTCTGGCATACCGTAACATATGACAACTTGATGCCATATGTATCATACATTGCATCTATTGTTTCTTTATACCATTTATAACGTGCCTCATATTTTCCCTCAGTTGTTTCAGGCTCTTCAACCCATCCCGGCATTCCCCAGCACAGCATATCTATCTCAAGGTCAGGATTAACGGTAAGTGCATCCGCCGCCAGCTGATACCCGGCGCCTCTTGTCACATCCGCCGGTTCATCCTCGGCTCTTTTAACAGCCGGCTCGGTTCCTGATGACGAATCAACGTCAGCGCCCATTTCCAGCTTATAAAGGCTTACGTCAAGACCATCATCACCAAAAACATAATTTAAAATCTCCCAATACGCATCGGGATTTTCATCCTTATAATCAAGCAGAAGCCTTGATGAGTTGTTGGCTGAGATAAATCCCATCCCTTCATACAAAGCATTTTCATCAGTTATCGCCTTTGTTCCGTCTATTATTACCTGATGCTCTTGCGTTATGGCTTCCATATTGAATACTACTTCCTCATCCGTTTTCTCATCCGTTTCCTCATCCGTTTCCACATCAACTTCCACAACAGACTCCCCCTCAGTATTCTGTTCTTTGTCTTCGGTTTTATTTGAACATCCTGCCAGCATTACTGATACAGTAACAACCGAAGCCAACACACAAATAGCTTTTCTCATTGGCATATTCTCCTTATCATTTTATTTGCTAAAATGATACACCCTATTGCTTTTTTAAGCAATGAATGATATTATCATAATTGAATAATTTGAACATTTGGAGATTTATTATGTGGTATTACTCTTATCCGCCGGCTATGAGTGCGGAAAAGCTTCCATATTATCTGTACAGCATAGGGCTTCATGACGTACAGCCCCTTGTTGTGCGTCCCGACGGCCACCGTCATGACCAGTTTTTTTATAATACCAAAGGAAGCGGAACGCTGATTGTCAACAATAATAAATATGATTTGCCGGAAAAATGCTGTTTTTTTATTCCTGCCAGACTTCCTCACGAGTACTATCCGGCAGGAGATATATGGGATATACGTTGGTTTGTGCCATGCGGTGATTCTCTTCCGCTGCTGTATGACACCATCGGTCTCCGCTTTGGCATTTTCCCGCTTAAAGACGCCTCACATCTTGATACTCTGCTGAATAAAATGCGCAGCGAACTGATGTTCAATGACATCAACGGCAATATTTTTGCTTCTGCATATATCAATGAATTCATACTTGAGTTCGCATGTCAGTCGGGTCTGATAAAAAGGGAGATTTCCTATACTGTCAAGAATCAGAAACCCTATACAAAACATATGCAGCTCATGATGGATTATATAGATTGTCATTACATGCAGAATATTACAATGGACGATTTATCAGGTCTTGAAGGTCTGACACCGCAGCACATATGCCGTATTTTCAAAAGCTGCACCCGTATGCGTCCGACTGAATATATTACCCATATTCGTATAAAAAATGCTAAAGAAATGCTTTCCCAGACAAACCACAGCATCAGTGAAATTGCTTACTGGTGCGGATTTGAGAATGACAATTATTTTTGGAGGACTTTTAAACGGATTACCGGAAATACTCCGGGAGAATACAGAAAAGAAAAGCTGTTAAATAAACATTAAAAAGAGTATGGTCAAAACCATACTCTCTTTTTAATGTAAAATATTATTCAAGAACCTGTATCCCGGTTCGGTTTACTTTTTTCATAAAAGCTATGGCTATAATGCAGGACAGCACTTCCGCAGCATTTCGATTGTGTTGCAAAGGTTAGTACAGATCCGTAAGAATGTCAACGCATTTATCAATGCCAAGAGTTCCGCTGTCCAGACAAATAT
>CAYPWY010000021.1:0-33530 GCA_964414835.1 uncultured Butyrivibrio sp.
AGCAGAACCTTGACGCAATCCATGATACAGTTCACGAAATGGCTAGAGATGAGGCTAGACACGGACGAGCTTTTGAGGGATTACTTAAGAGATACTTCGGCTAAGATACAGGCAATACAATAACATAGTAATAACGCTCTTCAAGTTTACTTGTAAGAGCGTTATTATTTATACAGCAATCTGCCAAAAAGGACTCCGCAGTCGGCAGATTGCTTAAACCAAATCCTATAATATAACAATATAGCAGTACACAAAAAATCACATATCACTTGCCAAGTCTTTTACAACTTCTCCGGCAATAATAAGCCCCGCTATGGACGGAACAAAGGCAGTGCTTCCCGGTATATCCCTGCGCTCCGTACATTTGTGCTTTGCGCCGGGAGGACAGATACAATTTGTTCTGCAGCTTATAGCCATATCGTCAATAGGGCGAATAGGCTGTTCTTCCGAATATACAACCTTCAGCTTCTTAACTCCACGTTTTTTCAACTCACGCCTCATAACCTTTGCCAGAGGGCACACTTTTGTCTTATATATGTCAGCCACCTTGAACTGGCTGCCGTCCAGTTTATTTCCGGCTCCCATGCTGCTTATGATAGGAACCCCCTTTTCCTGTGCTTTCATAACCAGTTCGATTTTGGCAGTTACCGTATCAACCGCATCAACTACATAATCATATTCCTCAAAGGGAAATTCTTCCGAGTTCTCCGGCAGAAAAAAACATTTATGAATCCTGACATCCGCCTGAGGATTTATCTCCAAAATGCGCTCTTTCATCACTTCCGCTTTATACTTACCGACGGTTTTTCTTGTGGCAATAATCTGTCTGTTCAGATTAGTAAGGCATACCTTGTCATCATCTATCAAATCAAACGCTCCCACACCGCTTCTTACAAGGGCTTCACATACATATCCTCCAACGCCGCCTATTCCGAATACGGCAACGCGTGACCTGCTTAATTTATCCATTGCATCTTTTCCCAAAAGAAGTTCTGTCCTTGAAAACTGATTTAACATACTGCCTCCATATAACCACTAGGGTATTGGTATTATTTGAATCTCTGAAAGTACGAAGCGCTCATGAGCTGACAAACAGCTTATATCAACCTCATGAAAATTCCAATTTTACATACAACGGCCAAAAATCATGTCAATCCCTGAAAGTGCGAAGCGCCTCTATAGTCTGACTGATAAGGTCGTCCAGTTCCCATCCCAGCATTTCGGCTCCACGCTCAATAACCTCTCTTGAGCATCCTGCGGCAAAATTTTTGGCTTTATATTTTTTCTTAACGGACTTTAACTCCAAGTCCTGCACGCTTTTTGAAGGTCTCATGATTGCAACGGCACCTATGAGTCCCGTCAGCTCGTCAACTGCATATAAGACCTTTTCCATCTCATGCTCAGGCTTAATATCTACCGTTATGCCATATCCATGGCTTGCCGTTGCATGAATGATTTTTTCATCCACGCCTCTTTCCCTCATAATTTCCTGTTCCTTAATACAATGCTCATCAGGATATTGTTCAAAATCCAAATCATGAAGCAGTCCCACAATCCCCCAAAACTCCGCTTCATCGCCATATCCTAATTTGTCGGCAAAATATTTCATCGTCTGTTCCACAATCTGTGCATGTTCTAAATGAAATTCATCTTTATTGTACTCGTTTAATAAACTCCATGCTTCTTCTCTGGTCATCGCAATTTCCTCTTTTCAATATTCCGTCTTTTATTAAAATGCCAGCTTCATTTGATACCACAACTGTCCGCCATGTTCAGACCTTGATACTCCTTCATTGACAAAGCCAAACTTTTCATAATAATGAATCAGTTCTTTTTTGCAGGTAAGCACAAGCCCCTTCCGGTTCCTGCTTTTAACATCCTCTATGACGTTTTTCATCAACAGCCCGCCGTATCCCTTACGGCGGTACTGCGGTCTTGTCTCCACTCCGAATATCATCTGCCAGTCTCCCATGCCATTATGCATAGAAGCGTCGGTATACATCTCGTCCAAAAGGATGGCGCTGTCAGACACCATCCCATTAATCATACTAACTATTTTATTGTTTACAGTCAAGAGCCAAAAACAATCCGGATAAATTTTCAGTCTGTTATAAAAGCTTTCCTCGGCTGCCGCTTCTTCTTTAGGAAAACATAATGCTTCCAGTTCAGATATTGCTGCTAAGTCTTCAATCACGGCATGTCTGATATTATAGTCCTTCATCATAATTCCACCGATTCCGGTTCTCCTCCAAAAGAATAAATTGTTGCAGATGCATTATCAAAATACAGCGTATGCGTATTTTCCCCTCCGGCACTGTATATACTCTTTAAGCTTGGATAATCCTCCAGCATTGCAGTATGCACTTCTTTACGGTTATCCGGAACCAAATTGCCGCTGACACGAATCCAGCGCCCGGCAGCATCCATTGCCGACAATTCAAACTTTGAATTATCTGCGATTTGTTTTGACACATCCTTTGCTTTGGATGTTAATATGTATAATCTGTCCTCAAAAAGCAATATTGTTCCGAAAGGGCGTACCCTTGGCTGGGTACCATCCACCGTAGCCAGATAGTAAGTCTCCGCCTCTTTTAAAAAATTGTACACCTTTGCAATATCTTTTGCCATAATAAACCTCCCTGAATTTATTTGAATTATAGATTGTCGTATAAGTCTTCCGTAAATGTAAGGCTTCCGCGGTATCCCGCATATGTACGGTTAAACACAAGTCTTTCATTCATAGGAAAAGAAGCAGTGATAAACTGTATATCCTTTAATAAGCCCACTTCTCTTTCATTACTGCTGCCAAGCAATAGCGTAATTTCCTCTTCCTCGTTTAGAATTGTACGGTTAATTTCGTACTGGTCGGCAGTAAATACTATTTTCGGCGGCTTTGCATATTCCATATCCGTTATCTGCTCAATAATTCTCTGTTTATCCGCCTCCCTGAAAATCGGCTCTGATATGATTACCAACACAGGTGTAAAACTGAAGTCATTGGCTAAATATCTGGTCAGCCCTACCGCATTGTTTGCATCTGCAACAACCGCAAATCTCTTCCAGCTTACAACTCCTATTGACTGTGCAAGATAACTATACACGTAGTCCTCTTCCTGTGCAATAACTTTTTCCACATTATCCCTGTCAAGGTCTAATGCCTCAGCTACCTGACGTATAAATTTTGTTGTGTCTGTTGCTCCGATAGGCAGACCCGGCACTCTGATTGACGGTACTCCGAATTTGTTTTGAAACTTTTCAGCCGGTCCTTTAAAAAGCCATGGATTCACAATAATGTTCAATGCCGCGCCGGAGCATTTACGAATATCTTCAATGCCCTGATGCCCGGTAAAAAATGTATTGACCTTCAAGCCCAGCCTGTTTAATATTCTTTCAAGCTCTTCCAGACTTCCGCTCCAAAACGGGTCATGATATGGCACAATGCCGAAAATATTCACCAGTCGTTCATCCTTAGGAACATTTTCTTCTATTACCTGGTCTATCATGGTATTCCATACTATTTCATAGCCCAGATTGCTGTCTCCGGCAAAGCCCGGCGTATCAATGGGATATACAGCATATCCTTTTTCCTGAAACTCATCGGTTACTGAGGCAATATCATCTCCGATTATTCCCGCCGTACATCCGGTCAGCACAAAATAGGCATCGGCGTCTATTATATCTACGGCTCCCTGAATAGTTGTTTTCAGCTTCCCCGTTCCGCCGAAAACAACCTCCTTTTCCAGCATGTTACTGGACGGTACGGACACGCCGCTGACAAAGCATGAGGATTTATGTCCCGATTGTCCTTGTTCCGCTGCCGTCGTCTGCATACAGCAGCCCGGTCCTGAATGGTATACCGGACATACCTTGTCTATTGCTTCTAATACTGAACATATGCCTGCAAGAACACATCCGCCTCTTGGATTTTCTAATATTTGCGACATCTTAATTTCCCCCTATAATGTATTTGAATGCGTCTTCTTTGTACCAGCTGTCTTTATACGGCAGCTTTACATGCTTTGACAGCTTTTTATTAAATCCCGGATTTTCCAGCTGGTCCGCTATTTTATTTCCCAAGAACAAAAGACCGTCATAGCCCATGGTAGGTCTTTTTCCGTCTAATACATGCGTTGTAGGTATTCCCAGCTTGGCTGCCCAGTCAGGCACTCCGATAAACGCATCGGGTTTTAGTTTATTGACAAGATTAACCTGTTCAAAAGGCTGCATATTGGCAATATCAACCACAAAATCCTTATGGATTCCGTTCAGATATTCAATATCCACCTGCGCATCATCATCATAGGTAGGTGTCTCCAAGCCTACCAGCTTCATGCCGAAATCATCAATAAGTGCGGCTGCCGCAAAAGAACGCCCCGTACCGCCGCAGATAAACACCCTCTTGCCTTCCAGACGTGCCTTGAGAGCCGCAACAAGAGGTTCAATTCTTTCATGCTCTTTGGCAATAATTTCTTCCACTTCTGCTTCCTTGCCGAGAACCTTGGCAATTCCTCTATACCATTTATCAGTGTTTCTTATACCAATAGGCATTACCGTATGGGAATATGGAATATCGTAATCCTCCCATAAGGTTTTCATAAACTCGTCTGCAAATACCTTACAGATTGATGTGGAAGCTTCTGCCGAAGGTATCATTTTGATTTTTTCCAGCGAACTGTAAAATGGAATATAGTTGACTTTCACATCAATCAGTGACAACATCCTTTCCATCTCTATCTGGTCCGCATAGCTTACTGTGGTCGGCGCAAACAAGTTCACCAGCCCTTTTTGTTTCGGCTGTTTTTCGTGCTTTAATATGTATTTATTGATTGCCAGAAATGCTGCATCAAAGCCTGAAGCACATATTTTTGATTTAAAGCCCTCACAATGAATCGGCACGATTACGCTGTCATATTCTTTCTGTAAATCCGCTGCAATCGCATCAATATCGTCACCTATAATTCCCGATGCGCAGGATGCATAAATAAAAATCAATTTGGGATTATATCTGTCGACAGCCAGCTTTACCGATTGACGCAGCTTTTCCTCTCCACCGAAAACAACACTCTTCTGGTCTATATTGGTTACGATTATTCTGGGATTGGTAATATTTTTTATTCCTCTGTGAGCCTGCCCGACCCTGAACATATCCACTGCCATAATGGAACATCCCACACATCCCTGTGGAGAATGGGATATAAACACTGAATCTTCCAAAGACATCAATGCCGACATACTGTTTATCTGTTGACATTGAAGCCCTTGCGCAAAGCTTCTGTCCGCTCTTTTCAGGCATCCCTTTTTAAAATTTTCTTCTGCGGCTTTGCTTGTAGTTCCTAAATCGTTAATTCTTCCGGGTTTGCTTTCCCTGACACCGGAATATTGCACATTTGCCATAGCTGAATCTCCCTTTCATTAAATATTTATACTTATACGACAGCGAAACACTGCCAAGCGTGTTCCGACTGTTTTTTAAAGCTTTAAATATTATATTCGGCTTCTATTACATTTCCGCCGTAATTTAATATCTCTAATATTTTATTTCTGTATATTTGGAAAGAATCCTGTATTCTTGCCCTAGGTCTCGGAAGCTCAATTTCTATTATATCTTCCACCTTGGACGGTCTTGCCGACATAACTACAACCTTGTCAGACATGTATATGGCTTCATCAACATCATGGGTTACCATAATCATAGTCATATTGTGCTCTTTCCAGATATTCAGTATTTCATCCTGAAGATTCATTCTTGTAAAGGCATCAAGTGCTCCAAGAGGTTCATCCAGCAATAATACCTTCGGATGCCCTACCAATGCTCTTGCCAGTGATGCTCTCTGACACATACCGCCGGACAACTGATGGGGATATGACTTTTCAAAGCCTTCAAGTCCTACGAGCTTAATAAACTCATGGACATCTTCCTTTTTTTCACCGTATATGTGTCTTGCCTTTAAGCCGAAGGCAATGTTTTTCTCCACTGTCAGCCACGGGAACAGGTTGGAGCCTTGGAAAGCAAAACCTCTGTCACTTCCCGGCTTTGTTATTTTCTCACCGTCAAGGAATATTTCTCCCTGGGTTGCTTTGTCCAGACCTCCTATTAATCTCAACAGCGTTGATTTGCCGCAGCCCGACGGTCCTATCAGACTTACAAAGGAGCCGGGTTCTATATCTAATGAAAACCCGTTGAGAGCAATAACATCCTCTTCTGATGGATTGGGATTTTCAAATGTTTTATTCACTTCCTGAATACTGATTTTTCCTACCATCTTATTACTCCTTTCTGCCATACAAGAATCTTATCTCTGACTTTAAACAGTAATGTTAATATTGCGGAGCATAAGATTGCTATAACGATAAGTCCTGCATAAACGCCATCGTACATCATCACCTGTTTCTGCCAGTTAATATACCAGCCTATTCCGCTTGAATTTCCATTCATCTCCACAGCCATAAGTGTAGTAAATGATGAAACCGTTCCATAGAAAACTCCTAAAAATATGCTTGGCATTGCACTTGGAATAGCTACTCTGAAAATTTTAAAGAGTGTCCCGGCTCCCAATGTGCTGGATACCTCAAAATAAACGTTACTTGTACTCTGTATGCCGCTGCTTGTCATAAGCGTTACAGGAAACCAGACCGCAAATGCAATCAAAAATACGTTAGCTCCATGGGTAGTAGGAAATACGCTTAATGCCAATGGTATCCATGCCGTTGTAGGAATAGGTCCGACTATTTTAGTAACAGGATTCAGCCAATAGCCTACCGGTTTCCAATATCCCAATGCAACACCTGTAATAAATCCCACAACTGCGCCCCATGCGAAGCCTATTATCAACAGTTTAAGAGATGACCAAAGATTCTGCAGCAAAAATAATTTTTGCTCAAACAACAATCCGAACACTCTGTCAAGTGACGGGAAATACAATGTAGGTAAAATCGTTGTTTTTGCAGTAAGAAATTCAATTAGTGCCAGAAAAACCACTATTCCTGTATATAACGGTGCTTTATATATCATTTTTTTATGTAATTTCTTAGCAAATACAGATACAATCAGAAAAATCACATATATTCCTGCAAATGCCACAAGAAAATACACAAAATACGGATATTTTGTTACCTTCTGCTTTCCGTTGTCATCAAAGCCATAATATACCAAAATAGAGAGAATTACAGCTATAATTGGCAGTATAAGTTTTGCCAGATTTACTAATCTCTTTTTCATTCTATCATCTCCATTCTTAATATGGTTTCAATGAAACAATATTCATTGAAGCCATATTACACATCCGCTAATTCACTTCCGTAAATGTTCCGTCTTCATTATAAATGTATGAGTCAGGTACCCCGTCAAACTTTGCAAAATGTTTTTCGGTAAGCTCATCAACATCTATTGTATCATCCAAATCACCGATACTGATTAACTCAGTAACCGCTGCTCTGAATGTCTGTTCTGCCAGACTTACAGATGGTGTATAATTATAGGAGGATAACATTGCAACATTCTGGTCTAAATCGCCGGAGCACTGATTATTTTCAATCTGAATCTCTGCTGTGCTTTGAGGATTTGCCTGAACATAGGCTGATGCCTTCAACAATGCCTTCGTGTAAGCCGCCGCTGCTTCAGGGTGATTTTCTGCTGCATCTATGGACACGAAAATCTGGCAGCAATACTCATTTGCAAATTTTTCATCTTCGGTCAAATCAAGTATCTTTGTAAAACCATATTCCTCTTCTGCCATGGTCGCAACAGGGTCATGCACCGCAATTACATCAACCGCACCGTTTTCCAATGCCAAGGGAAGGTCTGTTATATTATACACAATCAATTCTATTTCCATATTGGTGGTGCTTACGCCGATGCCCAAATCATACAGCTTACGCTTAAGGGCGATTGTTGATGAGTCGGTAACTCCCGGAACCCCTATCTTCTTTCCCTTCAAGTCTTCAAGTGATGTGATTCCTGAATCCGCCTTAACATAATACTTGGTACATCCTGTATGTATTCCGCCTGTAAATGCAATTTCAAGTCCGCTGTCAATCTTAGGTATCATTGCCGTTGCAAGACTGACACTGCCGTCAATCTTATTGGCTGCTATCAGCTCTGATGCCGCCTGACCTTCAGTGTCCACTAATTCATATTTAACGCCTGCCGCAGCAAACTCCTCCTCAAAGTATCCCAAGTCTTCAGCTATGTGCAATGGCGCCAGACAAAGCATTCCGCTTGCGGTTCCTATTCTGAAAACATAATCATCATCCGACTGCCCATCGCCGCCTTTTCCGCAGGCCGTCAGCGAAATGATGCTAATGCGCTTATCAATGCAGCTGCCACGATTTTTCTGAAAATCTTTTTCATAAACTACCTCTCTTCTTCATCTTATGTTTGTTGTACTAATGAAGCTTTTTGATTTTTCTCTTCATCGTGTTTATATTATACTATTCATATAGGATTTATCAACTACATTAAAATTATAGCCCATTATAGTTTTCGCCTATAGCCATTTTATATATTTTCATTGAAGACAGCACCCTACAGCCTCGGCTGTGTCATTTACCTCTGTAAATGTACCGTCTTCGTTATAAATGTATGAATCAGGCACTCCTTCCAATACTTTAAAATGCTCTTCCGTAAATTCATCTAAATCTCTTCCCTCTGTCAAGTCTCCGATGCGAATCAATTCGTCTGATGCATCCCTGAAGGTCTGCTGCGCAAGACTTACAGATGGTGTATAGTTATATGAAGCTAACAATTTTGTATTTGTTTCCAAATCTCCTGAGCATTGAAGATTATCAATTTGAAGCTTTGCCGCACTTTCCGGTTCTGCCTGAACATAGGCTGACGCTTTTAATATTGCACGCGTATATGCTGCAGCTGCTTCCTGATGATTTTGTGCCGTATCTGAAGATACAAAAATCTGGCAGCAATACTCACTTGCAAATTTTTCATCCTCAGTTAAATCAAGTATCTTTGTAAATCCATATTCCTCTTCTGCCGAAGTCGCAACAGGGTCATGTAACGCAATGGCATCAACTGCTCCATTTTCAAGCGCCAAAGGTAAATCAGTGGTGTTATATACAACCAGTTCAACTTCCATATTAGTGGTACTGACGCCAATACCTAAATCAAATAATTTACGTTTTAGGGCAATTACTGATGAATCACTGACTCCCGGAACACCTATTTTCTTTCCCTTCAATTCCTCAAGCGATGTAATACCCGAATCTGACTTAACATAATATTTTGTACATCCTGTATGTATTCCGCCTGTAAATACAATTTCCAATCCACTGTCAATCTGAGGGATCAGACTTCCTGCCAGTCCTACGCAGGCATCAATCTTCCCTGATGCGGTTAAGTCCGCCGCCTGCTGCATATCGATTTCCACCAGCTCATATTTAAGTCCTGCCGCCTCAAATTCCTCTTTAAAATATCCCAAATCCTCCGCCACATGCAAAGGTGCCAGACATAATGAACCATTTGCAGTTCCAATCTTAAGAACATACTCATCTGACGACTGTTCGCTATTATTTTTTCCGCAGGCAGTCAATGACAAAATACTCATTGCTCCCGCAAGAAGCGCTGCTAAAATTTTTCTGCTTTTTCTTCTCATATAAACTAATTCCTTTCTTTTTCATTTCTTTTTTTAACAGTGTCATTTATTGTCCGCATCGCACGTCACCGAAACCGTTTGTATACTGATATTTTAAATGCATAATTACTCTCCAATCCAAAACATGGCTATTGCTTATTTTACTTAATATAGACAACCGGAGGCTAATATACTGAATATATTAACCTCCGGTTGACCAGTCGATTATTTATTTTTTATATTTGAATTTCCCCGAAGCGATTGGTGTGTATCAACTTTACTGAAATAAGCAGTTATTTTATCCAGCGCTTCTTCCACCGTACAGGCAACATCAAAAACCGTAATTGCTTTTCTCTCAAACTGCTTTCTGATATTAAACCCGATTTTCTTACATACTACGCAGCGGCAATCCGAAACCAGTTCTACCTTCGGAGAGCTTTCCCCGTTTCCGCCGCAGCCTCCGCCTCCTGCATGACAGCCTCCATTGCCGCACCCGGATGAGCTGCAGTTATTTTCACGTCTGCCGTCCTGACTGTCATCATTTGCTTCGCCTGCTTTTCTGCTCTCTGATTTGACATATTCCGCATCAGTGACTTCATATATGTGAAAAAATGCAGCCGAGCCGAAGGTTTCATCTATATGGATTCCGTCAGAAGATGCGATTGCTATCTTATACGACATATCTACACCTCCGGTTAATTCCATCTCTGAACAGCTACGGAATAAATGTCCTCAATCAGACGTATACCTCCTGTGTATCCAACATAGAAGTCATCCAACACGACCTTATCCTTAACCGGCCATGAGATATTCAAATAATGACCGAACATTTCCTCTGTGACTTCCTTTTCGTAATAGCTTCCCAAAATTAACGGATAACCATGATAGTCATGATTTCTGATTTCGTTTTCTATTTTCAATCCGTCTATGTCGAAGCTTACTTCCGCTTTTAGTCCGTAATTGAGGTTTTCAAACTCTTTTCTGATTTCTTCCTGAAACTGCTTTGGCGTATCATCCACAACAAATTGCTTTGCCGGAACAAGCCCCAAATCGTTTGTCAGGAATTTTGTGATAGCAAGCGCATATTGTGCATCTGCCACTACCGAGAACTGCTTTGCCATAACACGTGTCTCAAGAAACATATCCGCATACCGCTCAATCAGGTAGTAATAATAATTCTCATGCTTATCGATAATACTATTTACCTTTTCCTGATCCACGCCTGCAAAATTTGCCACTTCTCTTAAAAATTTGCCGGTTTCGTATGCGCCGATAGGTAATGTAGGATAATGAAGATATGGTATTCCGAGTTTTTTCTCCATATTCTTCATATTTTTCAATGATACCCACGGCGACACCAGAAGATTGAATTCTGCCTGAGGAATTTTCTTAATATTTTCAAGTCCTCGCTGATACCCGAATATAGTGTTAGGCGTTAATCCCAATTCCTCTATGAGCTTCTCCAGCTCTCTGATATTTCCCAGCCAGAACAAATCCTGATATGGCACATCCGCCCATATATTTACAAGTCCCTTCTGTCTGTCTTCCGACTTTTCAAGATACTGGTCAATGATAGCGTCAATTACCTGTTCATGACCTATGTAATTATTCCCCTTAAATCCTGCGGTTGAGGCATATATTACCGGCTTATCGGCATCTTCAAATCTGCTTACCACCTCTTCTGTATCATCACCTACAATTTCAGGTATACAGCCGGTTAAAACCACATACAAATCCGCATCAATTACCTTTAAAGAATTTTCAATAGTTGAATTAAGCTTCTTAACTCCGCCGAAAACAACATCTTTCTCATTAATACTGGTACATGGGAAGATATTAGGAGAAAAATAGCCTGAGCTGCCTATTGAATCCGAAAGCTTCTGTGCACATCCCGGGCCCGAATGAAGCACCGGAACAGCTCTTGTAATAGCCTGCACTGTCTGCATTGCTCCAAGGGCACATTTATATCTCTGCTTATCTAATAATTTTGCCATTATTTCTTTCCCTCCTCCAAGAATTTATCAACATTCTGTTTATACCACCAGTCCGTGTATGGAAGTTTTACTCTTCTGGCAAGATTCTTTTCAAAGCTTCTGTTATGAATACTGTCAAGTATGGCATGGGCAAACTCCAATGTGTGCTTATATCCGAAAATCATATATTCATCGGCAACATAAACTGCAGGTGTTCCGTTTTTAATAGCCCATACGGTGGAACCCGGATGACGGGACAGGTATAAATCCGGCTGATATTTATTGAGTATGTTCATTACCTCGTAATTCTGCTGGTCGGCAACGCTTGCTTCAAAATCCACATCATGCTCCAGCAAATACTCCATTGAAGGCGGAACATCTCCATTCTCATACTTTTTGTCGTAATGCCATGCCAGCGCCCATACAACCTCTATACCAAGCTCATCCAGAACACGGGAAACTTCAAATGTGTAGCCCGGTCCCATTCCGAGAACTGCTTTCAGCCCTTTCAATTCTTTCTTGACTTCTTCAATCTGCGGAATGTAGATAGCTCTCTGCTCTGCAATATATTTTTCAACTGCTTCGGTTTTGTCTGTTACTCTTCCGATTTCCCTAAGCCATGTCTCAAAGCCTGCGATTCCCAGCGGATTTATTGTTCTTATGTATGGTACACCGTATTTTTCTTCCAATCCGTTACCGAGATAATTTCCCAAGGTTCCGCATATGCATGTTGTAGCCACCGACTCTGATATATGTTCAAGCTCTTCTACCGTAGAGTTACAATACAAAAATATTGGCTCCAAATCAAAATTCTTAAATATCTCTATAATTTCCGGTCTTGCACTTTCATAGAAATTTTTAAAGTTAATGGTGTTTCTTTTTTCCTTTGGCGGTTTTACTATGGCGCTCAATACTGCATGGTCGGAAATATCAAATCCGGTTGCCCATATTCTTGACTTAAAGCCCTCACAATGAACCGCAACAACAGGTACATCAATTTCAGCTTTCACATCATCCACCACGCTGTCTATATCCTCACCTATAATTCCTGTGGCACATGAACTTGATACAAAAATGGCTTTTGGACTGTACCGTCTGTTAACCTCCAATATGATGCTCCTAAGGCTGTCTGCGGAACCGAATATGGTATCTTTTTCATTCATATCTGTTCCTACATAAACAGTATCATTGGTAACGCCTCTTTTTTTCGCCATTACCTTATCCATATAATAGCTTCCGGCACCTGCCACCGAACAGCCCGACGGTCCATGATGGATAACTGCTATATCCCGGATTGCCGCAAGCTGTGACAGCGCACATCCCGATAAGCATGTGCTGGATTGTGAAAAACATCTGGAACATCCTTTTAATGTTCCGCAGTTGCTCTGATTTGCCAAATCACTGAGGCTCCCAATATATCCGGTAATAGAACCGATTCTGTTTTCTCTGGTAGCTACATTGGAGCTTTCTAAATTAATTGCCACTTTAATGCCTCCTAATTTTCTTCAAATAATTTTGTTGATAAATAACGCAATCCCGTATCAGGTAAAACAGCCACAATGGTCTTTCCCTTATTTTCAGGTCTTTTGGCAAGAATTGTTGCGGCATGAATGGCTGCTCCGGATGAGGTTCCTACAAGGATTCCGTCTGTCTTGGCTATTTCCCTTGCTGCCGCATAAGCCTCCAATGTCTCAACCTCAGCTTTTTCATCGTAGATGCCTAAATCCATAGTAGACGGTATTCTCTCATTGGGTATTCCCTCAAACTTATGTACTCCCGTAATTTCTTCCGGTTCAGGATTGGAATCGCTTGGAATGGAATTGGGACCCGGCTGTATTGCCACAACCTTAATATCCGGATTCTTTGATTTCAAATATTTTCCGGTGCCCGATACCGTTCCTCCTGTTCCAACATTGGCAACAAGAATATCCACTTTCCCATCGGTATCTTCCCATATTTCCGGTCCTGTGGTTGACTCATGGATTCCGGGATTTGCCGGATTTGCCGTCTGGTCCACAAAATATATATTTTCTTCCTTTGAAAGAACTTCTTCCCTCAATGTCTTGATAGCTGCCACAAAATCTCCGTTTGTCTCCGCCAAGGTTTTGGCAATTGCAGGTTCATCGGATAATTTAATAGCCTGACCGCCAAATGCTTTAATAACCTTAAAGCGTTCCTCGCTTACATTATCCTGAATATAGACACGGAATTTATAGCCTTTTGCCGCCGCTATTGCCGCAAGACCTATACCTGTGTTTCCGCTTGTTGTTTCAACAACTGTATATCCCGGTTTTAACAATCCTTTTTTCTCTGCATCATCTATCATCGCATATGCGATTCTGTCTTTAACGCTTTGGTTCGGATTATAGTACTCAAGCTTTACCAGTATTCTCGCCTCAAGATTATGCTTTTTTTCATAATTTTTTATTTCAAGAAGCGGTGTCCCTCCCACCAATTCTGTAATTGATGAATATATTTTACTCATATTTTCCTCCGTTCTGCCGCTTATGCAGCTTTAACACATACACCTGAAATTGGGTCTAGATATGATAATCATCCGCAAAATCCATGAGACCATACTCAAGCAGTATTTCTTCAAGTCTTTCCTGTGTCATAGGCGTCGGAATCGCAAAATCGGTGTTATTAATTACCGCCTCAGCAAGATTACGGTATTCCTGCGCCTGATGTGAATCAGGCTTATACTCAATTACCGTCTTTTTATTGATTTCGGCTCTCTGTACGATATTATCCCTCGGTACAAAATAAAGAAGCTTCGTACCAAGCTCTTTTGAGAATGCTCTTAACAAATCCATTTCCCTGTCAACATTTCTGCTGTTACAGATAATACCTCCAAGGCGAACTCCGCCTGTCTTTGCATATCTTTTTATACCCTTTGCAATATTGTTAGCTGCATATAATGCCATCATCTCTCCGCTGGCAACAATATATATTTCTTTTGCCTTGCCTTCTCTGATAGGCATCGCAAAGCCACCGCAGACAACATCACCTAATACATCATAGAATACGTAGTCCAAATCATCTGTATAAGCTCCGAGATTTTCCAACATATTTATGGAAGTAATGATACCTCTTCCGGCACATCCCACGCCCGGCTCAGGTCCGCCTGACTCCACGCATTTTGTTCCGCCGTAGCCCTCGCGCATAATTCGTGATAATTCAATATCCTCGCCTTCGTCACGTATGGTATCAAGTACCGTTTTCTGTGCCAGACCGCCTAACAAAAGTCTCGTTGAATCTGCTTTAGGGTCACATCCTACAACCATAACCTTTTTACCATGTTCTACCAGTCCGGCGGTTAAATTCTGTGTGGTTGTCGATTTACCGATTCCTCCTTTTCCATAAATTGCAATCTGTCTCAATTCGCCCATTTTTTTCTGAATCCTTTCTTAAATATAACTGTTCTTTATCCATGTGAAAAAGTTTCTTTTACTGCAATTCTTCTCTGATATATTTGGTCTCCATACTCAGATTTGCCGGGAACTCCCACCGCATCAGCCCTGCAGTGCTGGCAATGTCTGAACACATCAATATATTTTGACGCTTTCGTTCTTGCAGCATCAATCTCCGCACAGACAGGTGCTCTCTGGTCTGAAAGCTCTGCCTGCGGAATCAGCGGAATAATGTTATAAATACTTGCTCCTGCTTCCTTTACGGTTTTTGCAATCGTTTCAATATGGTCTCCGTTGATTTCCGGAACCAATACAGAATTTACCTTTATAACTATCCCTGCATCCGCTACCTTCTTGATACCCTTCAACTGGTTTTCAATCAGTATTTTTGCGCCCTCAACGCCATCATATTTTTTACCCTTGTAAATAATAAATTTATTAAGCTTTGCTTCTATTTCCGGGTCTACGGCATTAACCGTAACCGTAAGGGAATCAATACCAACATCAATCACTTCATCTGCTTTTTCATATAAAAGCAGTCCATTGGTACTCATACACTTAATAAGATTAGGAAATTTTTCTTTTACTTTTCGGAAAGTCTGTAAAGCATAATCAGAAGCAAGCGTATCTCCCGGTCCTGCGATTCCTGCCACAGTAATTTCCGGGCATATTTTTAATGCCTTTTCCAACACTTCAATGCTTTCATCCGGTGTGATGACCTTTGACGTGACTCCCGGTCTGTCTTCCACATCGTTGATTACTCTGTCACAGAACCGGCAGGCAATATTACATCCCGGACTTACCGGCAGATGAATTCTTCCCACATTGTTCTTATGCCCTCCAAAGCATGGATGGGAGTTCTGCAAATCTTTATATGTATTATTACTCATGAGAGTCCTTCTTTCATAATAATTGCTGCGCCTTCATCTACAAGGCCTGCCGGCTCACCATGTACTCCTTCGTGACAGCAGCCCTTACGGATGACAAAAACAAAAAACCAGAGATTTTGCTAATTTATATTTAACAAAACCTCTGGTTTTCCAGTCAGTTCTTTATTCTGCGTTTTTCTGTTTTATCTATCTGGATAATTTTCCCATCCTGCACTATGATTGTAACACTTCCGTATTTAATGCTCTTAACCATATCTGCAATAGCTTCCAAATTTGAATTATCCAGCTCTGTATTATCCTTTTCTTCCGCCATTCACTCCACCTCCAAGCCAAGCAGACGATACACCTGTTAGTTATTGCTGAACAGTGGTGTTGATAAATATCTGTCGCCGGAATCCGGAAGTAATGCTACAATGGTCTTTCCTTTGTTCTCAGGACGTGCCGCCAAAATGCTTGCTGCCTTCAATGCTGCGCCGGAAGAAATTCCCACAAGGATTCCTTCGCTTACTGCAAATGCTCTTCCCTCTGCAAAAGCATCATCATTCTCTATGGCGATAACTTCATCATAAATTTTCGTATTCAAAACATCAGGAACAAAGCCTGCACCAATACCCTGAATTTTGTGGGCTCCCGGTGTTCCTTTAGAGAGTACCGGGCTGCCTGCCGGTTCAACTGCCACAATCTTTATGTTAGGATTCTTTTCTTTCAAATACTCTCCTACACCTGTAACGGTTCCGCCTGTACCTACACCGGCAACAAAAATATCTATATTGCCGTCTGTCTGCTCCCAGATTTCAGGACCTGTAGTAGCTTTATGTACTGCAGGATTGGCAGGGTTTACAAACTGTCCGAGGATAACCGCGCCCGGAGTTGATTCTTTAAGCTCTTCTGCTTTGGCGATTGCTCCCTTCATACCCTTAGCGCCCTCCGTAAGCACCAGTTCAGCTCCATATGCTTTTAAAAGATTTCTTCTTTCAACACTCATTGTATCAGGAAGCGTGAGAACTGCCTTATATCCCTTTGCTGCCGCAACTGCTGCAAGACCGATTCCTGTATTACCGCTTGTAGGTTCAATAATTGTTGCGCCTTCTTTAAGAATACCTTTCTTCTCGGCATCTTCAATCATTGCAAGGGCGATTCTGTCCTTTACTGAACCTGCCGGATTCAAATACTCCAGTTTTCCCAGGATTACTGCATCCTTGATTCCTGACTTTTTTGAGTACCCATTCAATTTTAATAACGGGGTACCTCCGATTAATTCTAATGCGCTTTCTTTGATTTTACTCATTGTTTTTACCTCCATAAATTTTAGAATAGCTGCTTTAGGTTATTTTTCATAATGTGGGAAATCCCTCAAGCTTTCCCATATTATAAAATTAGCAGTTGCCATATACATGGCACCTGCTAATAAGTAACTTAAATCCAGGTACACAATGCATATGAAAAATACGCTGTATTTATGCATACAGTCTGACAACAGCAGCAACACGCCATACTATTTTTCTTATTCAGCATATATATTTTCTTCATAGCATTGTCTCCTTTCTTAAATCCTACTTTTCCAATAGAATTTATATGTTTTATTGAATTATATTCTTTCAATCCGATATTGTCAATAATTTTTTTCAATTAATGTTATAGATTATTTCTTGCGCTTATTATAGGTGTTACCTATTATTATTCCGCCTGTCTAATGCAGCTTTTATTCTTGACAAAGCCTCTTCCAGCAGCTTTCTCGGACATGCTACATTGATTCTCTGGAATCCCTTTCCGCTGTCTCCGAAAATTTTACCGCTGTCCAGCCACAGCTTCGCTTCATGTATAATCAGATGCTCCAACTGCTCCACGCTGAGTCCGGTATCTCTGAAATCCAGCCACACAAGATATGTGCCTTCATGCTCCACCATTGTTACTCCCGGAAGATTCTCCTTTACATATTTTTCAGTAAAAGATATGTTGTCCTGTACATATTGATGCATCTTCTCGTACCATTCATCACCGTACCTGTAAGCCGCTTCACATGCCACAAGACCCATGATGCCAAGCTGACTGTATCCGGCTGCATCTATCTGTCTGCGGAAGGCCTTTTTAATCTGCGGATTCGCAATAAATATGTTGGATACCTGTAATCCCGCCAAATTAAAGGTCTTGCTTGGGGAGGTACATGTTATGGTTATATCTTCGTATTCTTTTTTCAGTCCGGCAAATACGTGATGCTTTCCCTTGAAAACAAAATCCGCATGAATTTCATCACTTACCACAATAACATTATGTTTGTAACAAATATCTCCCATACGGATTAATTCTTCTTTTGTCCATACTCTGGCAACCGGATTATGAGGATTGCAAAGGAAAAACAGCTTAATCTTTTCATCTGTAATCTTTTTTTCAAAATCTTCAAAATCAATATGGTACTTATTATCCTGACCGTAGACCAGCGTATTGCTGATTACTCTTCTTCCATTGTCCTCAATTACCTCAGAAAAAGGATAGTACACCGGAGACTGGATAAGCACGCCATCCTCAGGCTGGGTAAATGCCTTTACAGCCATTGCCAAAGCAAACACTATTCCCGGCGTTTTTATCAGCCATCTTATTGAGACATCCCAGTCATAATGTCTTTTCATCCAGCTGCTTACAGCTTCAAAGTATTCTTCCCGTACTTCACTGTAACCGAATATTCCATGCTCAACCTGATTGTTTATGGCATCCTGTATATATGATGATGTTCTGAAGTCCATATCGGCTACCCACAATGGAAGCAAGCCCTCAGGCATCCCTCTCCTTTTGGCAAAATCATATTTGAGACAATTAGTATTTTTCCTGTCTATTATTGCGTCAAAATCAAGATTTCTTTCCACAGTTCAATTCCTCCTCGGTTCTTTGGAATGCATCTTTCAAATCTTCAATCAAATCATTTATGTCTTCAATGCCCACTGATAATCTCAGTATGCTCTCTGTGATTCCGTTTTTTTCAAGCACATCCTTAGGTACATCCGCATGTGTCTGCGTTACCGGATATGTAATTAATGTCTCTACGCCTCCGAGACTTTCCGCAAACCGAATCAGTCTTACTTTTTCCAGTACGGATAATGCAAACTCTTTACTCTCAACCTGAAAGGTCAGCATTGCCCCGAATCCCCTGCTCTGCCTGCGCATTACTTCATAACCGGGATGATTTTTCAGACCGGGGTAAATCACTTTGACAACCGAGCTCTGTTTTCCCAGCCAGTCGGCAATTTCTATTGCATTACTCTGTGCTTTTTCCATTCTGACTGCCAGCGTCTTTATTCCTCTTATCATCAGCCAACTGTCAAAGGGCGCCAGTCCGGCTCCGGTGGTTTTTATATTGAATCTAAGCTGTTCGCTGATGTCCTCTCTTGAAGTAACAAGAAATCCCGCCAGAGTATCATTATGACCGCCAAGATACTTTGTCCCGCTATGAACCACAACATCAGCTCCAAGCAGCAACGGATTCTGAAAATACGGTGACAAAAATGTATTATCTACAATCAGCAGCAGATTATTCTCCTTTGCTATTTTGCTCAGTTCAGCTATGTCCGTCACATTCATCATTGGATTAGTTGGAGTTTCAATATATATAGCTTTGGTATCTTTTGTGATATATTTTCTTACATCCTCCCTGCAGCAATCTATACTTGTAAATGTTATTCCGTTTTTCTTTGAAATATTATCAAATAATCTTATACTTCCTCCATAAAGGTCGGCATCAGCAATCAAATGGTCTCCGGGCTTAAAAAGCTCCATCAATGCGGCGATTGCAGACATTCCCGTGCTGAATGCCAAAGCGTCTATTCCGCTTTCCAGTGAAGCAACTATTTTTTCCAGCTGTTCCCTTGTGGGATTCTGTAATCTGCTGTAATCATATCCTGTGCTCTTGCCCACACCCGCGTGAGCATAGGTGGCTGTCTGATAAATAGGATAGCTTATTGCCCCATAGTGATTATTTTCATTTTGTTCCCCTTCCAAATGTATGCATTTGGTTGTTATACTTCTATCCATAAAATCCTCCTAAATAAAATAATGCACTTATTTTTATTGTACTTATTTTATCATCAATGATTTTTTTACGATAATTCAAAAAAAGTATTATGGCTTATAGCCTTAGGCTATAAGCCACACATTTTTTTAGTTTAATGCTTTATCTTTAAATTTGGAAATTTCCTCAAGATACCTTTGCCCCACAGGACTGATTGCCGCTCCCTTTCTTGCCAGATATCCTATGGTCATCTTTTCATCGGATTTTAATTTAACAGCACAATATTCACTGCCGTTCAATTCTTCACAGATAATTCCGGAACACAGCGTATATCCGTTAAGCTCCACCATGAGATTCAACAGCGTTGCCCGGTCATTGGCTTTAATAAGCTGCTTATATTCGTATGTACTGAGAACCTCTTCCGCAAAATAGAAAGAATTGTATTCTCCCTGTTCAAATGACAGACAGGGATACTCCTTTAAATCATCCAGTGATATTTCCTTTTCTTTTGCCAATGGATGATTTTTACACATATATGCATAAATTCCGCAAACCAGCAGTTCATGAAATTCCAACCCATACTCATCAAACAGCTTAGTCAATACCTTGCGGTTAAAATCATTCAGATATAAAATACCGATTTCACTTCTGTAATTCTTAACATTCTCAATGACTTCATATGTCTTCGTCTCATGGACCGCAAACTCATACTCATCCATGCCAAACTGGCGTACCATCTCGGCAAATGCTTTTACTGCAAATGTATAATGCTGTGTCGAAACGCTGAATTTTTTCTTTACTGCGGCTTTGCTTATATATTTTGCATCCAGCAGCTCATACTGTTCAACTACCTGTCTGGCATAACCGATAAACTCTTCACCCTCAGGCGTCAGCTGGATTCCGCTTTGGGACCTTCTGAACAGCTCTATTCCTACTTCTTTTTCCAATGAACGTATTGCAGAAGAAAGGCTTGGTTGTGAAATAAATAATTTTTTGGCAGCTTCATTTAATGAATTTTCTCCTGCAACTGTTATTGCATATTTCAACTGCACAAGTGTCATACAAAATTACCTCCTGTTACCTTGCTGCATTTGTACTCTTCCCCATTAGATATTATATACCAATTCGACATAAAATAACAACACTTGCATTATTCGGCAAAATCATTATAATAGAAGTAACATATTATACGAGGTGATTTATGAAAGACATATCAAAGCTGATTGATTACCGTTCTGACGTTAAAGTTATGGACGCAACAATAAGAGACGGAGGACTTGTCAACGACTTCTTTTTTACTGACGAATTTGTTAAGGACTTATATAAAACAAATATAAAAGCCGGTGTTGACTATATGGAGTTCGGTTACAAGGCTGACAAGGAACTTTTTGATGAAACCAAATTCGGCAAATGGAAATTCTGCAATGATGATGATATCCGCGCCATTGTAGGCGACAACGATACCAATCTTAAGATTTCCGTTATGGCGGATGTTGGACGCTGCAATTATAAGCAGGACATTATCAACCGCAAGGACAGCCCTATTGACCTTATACGTGTGGCAACATATCTCAATACAATTCCTGCTGCCGTAGACATGATTGAGGATGCTGCCAATAAAGGCTATGAGGTAAGCTGCAATATTATGGCTATCTCCAATGCTCAGGAGGGAGACCTTAAAGCAGCACTTGACATTCTCGGCAAATCCCCAGTTGACGTTTTTTACATCGTTGACAGCTATGGCTCACTTTACCCTGAGCAGATTGCAAGACTTGCAGATTTGTATGTAGAAGCTGCTACAAAATATAACAAAAAAGTTGGTATGCATGCCCACAACAACCAGCAGCTTGCTTTTGCCAATACCATTGAAGCAGTTGGTGACGGTGTAGACTGGCTTGACGGAACATACGGTGCAATGGGACGTGGTGCAGGCAACTGTGCAATGGAGCTTTTACTGGGCTTTCTCAAAAACCCTAAATATCAGGTATATCCTGCAATTCAATTTATTGAGAAGCATATCAACAAGCTTCGTGCTGACGGTGTTGTATGGGGCTATGACCTTCAGTATCTTATGACAGGTCTTTTAAACCAGCATCCAAGAACCGCAATCCAGTTCACCAAGGAAGGAAGAACTGACTATTCCGCATTCTACAATGACGTTGTGGCACAGGATTAATATGCTGAGCATTTTAACTTCATAGGACATTTTTATAAAAACGGAGTTCCCTGCGCGCGGGGAACTCCTAATCTATCTGAAGCACCGACTTTGGTCGGTTGCGGGCCAGAAATCATCCTCCCAATTCCATTATACGCTCCAGATTATATTTTGTTACTCTTTATCAATGAGATGAAGCATAGGGTCTACCGGAGTTTCATCCTTATCAAGTTCAAAATACAGATTACTTCCCTCTACATTAAAATACTTGGTAGGTTCTGCTATTTTGCCAAGGACGGTTCCTGCTTCCACAGTGTCTGAAATCCCCACTGCAAGCTCACACAGCTGTCCATATATAAGCTTATAACCGTCACCTATAGATACAACCATACTCGTTCCTACTATAGGGTCTTCATATATATCCTCCACAACACCCTGTGCAGCGCTGAGTACTTCCGTACCGACTTCTGCACTTATAACTATTGCCGGATTGCATTTATACTGGTCCAATGTAGGGAAATATATTGTATTGTCCATATTATAGCCGAGAATTACATCACCGTCCACAGGCCACAGAAGATTGCTGCTGTCATTAAATGATAATACCGGTGCGTTTACCTGTACCGGTGACTCAGGCTCGGTTACCGCAGCAGGTTCGGTAGGCGGTTCGGTTGCCGGCTCAGTAGGCGGTTGGGTTTCGTTCTGTACAACATCAGTTGTTGTACGTTCAATCTCCGTCGCCCTGTTGCTTTCTGTAGTAGCATTATCCGCTACATTAAGGTCAATATAATTCTGACTTTTTTTGTTTGATGTTGTCTTGACGATTGATACTACCCCCACAACCAACGCCGCAACTATGGCAAGGCTGGCAACTATGGAAAAAATTTTTTCGCCATCAACTTTTCTTTTTTTTCTATTCACAATTACCTCCATCTGTGCAAACCATAAGCACTTAGAAATTAATGTCTGCTATTAGGTTTGCCTGATAAAGGTTTTTTATTCACTTATAATCTGGATATTTTTATAATAATAGTTTAAAATTTCCTGATAATCAGCCCCTTCTGCCGCCTGGTTTCTGGCATTGTTAAGTGACATTCCGTAGCCTGAGCCGCTTCCTTTTACAGTGAAAACAACATTTCCTGCCGTGCTTGAAACAGAAAAGCTTGCGGATGGCAGATTAAGGCAGGATGCCAGTTCATCACCGCTGACAGTAACATTTCCCACCATCAGCTCAGTAACATAACCGGCATCATCTCTCTCAATAATCTGAAACGCTTCTGCCACGCTTCCTGAAAATGATATATCATCATAACTCTTTTTAAGATTTTTGGAAACATCTGATTCAGAATATTCCACAATACTTATATAATACTCATTTTCCATATCGCTGCTGCACTCAACCGAAGCAAGATATGTTTCCGCAGCTTTCCTTGTCATTCCTGCACTTATCAGGTGGAAATACGGCATAATGATTTCTCCGTCACAGGTCATAACCTGACCGTCCGTTTCCTGCACCGCCTGTTCTACCTGCTGATAATATGTATCGTAATTCTCCCCCCATGATGCTTTCATCTCTTCCGTACTTAAAGTGGTGAGGGCAAGGTCGGCGGAATTAACCATTGCCCCATCTCCCTTCATATATTCCCCATATGTTCTTGCCACAACCGCAAAAGCTTTTAGGAATTCCGTACTGTCTCCCGCCTTATAGTATGCTGCAACCGCTCCCGTGACAAACTCTGTCACATCCGTTATCCGAGTTGACCTGTCATTCTGCAAAATAACTGTTTTAGCAGTCTTCACGCCATCTGTTTCCTCACAAACCCCGGTCATAAACATTGTGATTACAAACGGAACAGTAAGGCATGACGCTATATATATAATAATTTTCAAAACCGTTTTTCGCATATGACACTGTGCTCCTTCCACTTATTCTATGTTTTTTGTTATAAAAATATTCAGTTGCGGTGGAAAAAAACAACAATATTTGATATACTGTTAAATTGTAAGGTTTCTTCAGAGCGTTGCTCTTTGGAGGCAAGTTTATGCAGATTTTTCAGAGGTTTATGATATGAGTTATGACAAAAGACCTATCGGCATCTTTGACTCAGGCGTTGGCGGAATAAGTGTACTCCGCGAGCTTATGGCACTTATGCCCAATGAGAATTATATATATTTCGGCGATTCACTTAATGCACCCTACGGTGTCCGTCCCTTGGAGGAGGTTCGGGAGCTTACTTTTGCTACGGCGGAGCATCTTATTGGCGAAAATTGCAAATGTCTTGTAATTGCCTGCAACACGGCGACAACAGCTGCCGTCCGCCCACTCCGTTCCCGCTATCAGGGTGTTCCCGTTATCGGTATTGAACCTGCCCTAAAGCCGGCAGTTTTACATAAGCCTAACGGACGGGTGCTGGTTCTTGCCACAGCCGTAACTCTTAATGAGGACAAGTTTCACAGACTGATGGCGCTGTATGAGAATGATGCCGACATAATGACACTTGCCTGTCCCGGAATTGTGGAATTTGTCGAACGTGGAATAATCGAAGGCGCCGAGCTCGACGCATACCTTACTGAGCTTTTATCGGCTTATATAAGCAATCCTCCTGATGCGGTTGTCCTCGGCTGTACGCATTACCCTTTTGTCCGCAATTCTATAGACAGGGTTTTCGGCGGCAGGTCAGAGATTTTTGACGGCGGCAACGGCACTGCAAGAGAAACAAGACACCAGCTCCAACTCAACGGTCTGTGTGCTGCTCCTGATAATAAAGGCAATGTAACTATTATGAACAGCCGTCCCGAAATGGTTGACATATCCAAGTGGCTGCTCTCTTCGCCTGTCAGCTGAACTTTTAAGGAGGTATTTTATGGATATACTTATAATAGTTTTAATGGGAATATTGATTATTGCACAGCTTTTTCTTGCAATAAAGCAGGTCAAAAAGAAAGCGCCTGACGGAAAAGTTCTTCTCATCATCAACACAGCCGTTGTGATAATATATGCACCTTTGTGCGTGGTCAAATTAACCGGCAGCATCCGTGCGGTAAACATTGCATGGTTTGCAGTTACCGCAATATATATGATTTTCACAATATGGTATACTAACATGCTTAGTAAGCAGATGAAAAAATAACGGCTGCACATCAAATGTGTAGCCTCTGCTTTTTCTGCCTTGCATCCGTAAGCAGCTGCCGCGCCTAAGGCATACCTTGTGCAGCTGCCGGTCATTCAGATATATGTATAATATTATCGTTCCGTATAGCTGACTGCCTCAATGGCTACCGCACCGCCTCTGACTACTTCCAGTCTGTAACCGAA
Source organism: uncultured Butyrivibrio sp. (assembly GCA_964414835.1). GTDB lineage: Bacteria > Bacillota > Clostridia > Lachnospirales > Lachnospiraceae > Eshraghiella. Next base: position 25,329 of record CAYPWY010000021.1, read on the forward strand.
GGTTTCATTAAGCAGCTTAAGAATACTGTTATTTTTATCCTCAGTCATAGTACACTGCAAAAGAATTGTATTTTTATTATAGTCCTCAACAGTTACTCCATATACCTGCGCTATTCTGAAGGCTTCTGACTTATCTTTTTCCGTACAGTTGTTAATCTTTACAAACATCAGCTCCTTCATATGTATGGGAAGGTCGGTAAAATCCATCACCTTTATTACCTCAACGCTTCTGTTAAGCTGTTTTTTAATTTGCTCAAAGGTCTTATCATCACTTGTGACGCCGATTGTCATTCTGGACATTGTCGGGTCCTCTGTTACCCCTACAGTAAGCGTATCTATATTGTAAGATTTTCCTGAAAAAAGACCGGAAATTCTTGCAAGCACACCGATTTCATTCTCTACATATATGGATATCCATCTTTTTTTCATCTTGTCCATGGTCTTCCTCCTATCCAAACATCATATCCGTAAGCGCTTTTCCGCCGGGAACCATAGGATACACATCATACTCACAATCAAGTATGAACTCTATGACAGTTGCCGATTTAGTATTGTTTTTGGCCTGCCGGAAGGCCTCATCAATCTGTGATTCGTCGGTAACTCTTATTCCCATAGCCTGATAGCTCTCTGCCAGCTTGATAAAATCAGGAACGTATTCCTTTCCGGCACATGTTCCGTCTATGCTGCACTGTCTGTTACAGCTTCTTGAATACCTGAGACATGTAGCCGAGTATCTTTTATCATAAAACATCTTCTGCATCTGTTTTACATTGCCAAGATATGTATTGTTGAAAATGCAGAGTATAACCGGTGTTTCCAGAGCATGCGCCGTTGCAAGCTCCTGTATATTCATCTGTGCTCCGCCGTCTCCCGATATACAGATGACAGGCTCACCCGGATTCCCAAGACTTGCACCGATTGCCGCCGGAAGTCCGTAACCCATCGTTCCAAGCCCTCCTGATGTCAGAAACTGCCTTTTTCCGTTCATCTTAATATACTGTGTTGTCCAAAGCTGATTCTGTCCTACATCGGTGGTAACTATTGAGTCAGGAAATATATCGTTAATTTTGTTGATTATTTTCTCAGGGGTCATCCCCTTATACTGTGCCATAGTTATAGGAATTTCCTGTTTCCATTTTTCTATGGATTTTACCCAGTTCTCTGTCTTGCAGACTGATGCGTGAGCCAGCATTTCATTGATTGCGGTTTTGGCATCTGACACTATAGGCACGTTTACCACAATATTCCTTGAGATTGATGCAGTATCTATATCCACATGTATTATCTTGGCATTGGGGGCAAATTCTTCAATTTTACCTGTTATTCTGTCTCCGAAACGGACACCTATTGCAAAAAGAACATCACACTCCGATATTGCCTTGTTGGAAGCATAATTCCCGTACATTCCGATATTTCCCACATAAAGAGGATTGTCAGTGGGAATTACGCCTTTACCCATAATCGTTGTAATCACAGGTATCTTCATACTCTCGGCAAGCTTTGTCAGACCCTCCCCTGCATTGGCTATCCTGACACCGCCTCCTGCCAGAAACACAGGCTTATGTGCCGATTTAAGCATGGTCATTGCCTTTTTTAACTGTCCTACATGTACGCCGCTGCTAGGCTTGTAGCCTCTTATGGAAATCTCTGACGGATAGTCTTCAGGACCTGGCTCTGTCTGCACATCTTTGGGAATATCTACAACTACAGGTCCCGGCTTTCCGGTTCTTGCCACATAAAAAGCCTTCTTGATTATAGTTGCCAAGTCCTTTCTGTCCCTTACCGTAACAGCATATTTACATATGTTGCGGGTAACCCCCACAATATCTACTTCCTGAAAGGCATCATTACCTATAAGGTCTCTTGATACCTGACCCGTAAAACACACAAGAGGCACACAATCATAGTTAGCCGTGGCAATACCCGTTACCAGATTAGTTGCGCCGGGACCGCTTGTAACCAGACACACTCCAACCTTACCTGTTGAACGGGCATAACCGTCCGCCTCATGCACAAGAGCCTGTTCATGCCTTGGAAGCACTACATCTATATCTACAGCGTCATACAACGCATCAAAAAGGTCTATCGCCATTCCTCCCGGATAACCAAAGACCGTATCTACACCTTCTTCTCTAAGTGCTTTTACAAATAATTCTGTTCCTTTTATACCCATCGGTTCAATTCCTCCTGTATCTACATCTGTTTCCGTACAATTTTGTACTCGTCATTGCATTGGAAATATGGACATGCCCTGACATTTCCCGACATGAAATTATACATCTCATCCTCGTCAAGATTTACGGAACACACATAGCAGTCTTCCTGTTCATCATATTCATAATATCCGCATAATTCGCAATTATCCTGTACCATATTTTATGTCCTTCCGTACACTATATATCCTGTTTCGGTAATTGTTGAAATTTTATCGTTGACTATTGTCAGCCTTAGTATTTTGTTATGGGACTCCTTAATAAAATCGCACATATTTTCAAAATTGTCAATTTCATTTGCGTCCAATGTGTATGTATGCTGACTGCTGACTATTGTATAGTGCAGCGTATCATTATTATATAAGCCTGAATAACACACCGCCTCATATACCTGATAATCCGGTTCGGAGGTATCCTTTCCTGATACCTTATCATCATAAACAATATCTGCTTCTTCATCAACTGCCCACGCATCCTGATAGTATACATCATCATACGCGCCTGCTATATAAGCATCATCCACCGTAATATCAACGTAATCCTCATATATTTCGTAATCAGTAATTATAATCTCCCGCCAAATTGTATAATCCGGCTCATATTTTGTGCAGCCTGCAAAGAACAATGCAATACATATCAAAGCTGCGGATGTAAATATTTTTTTACTCATTGCACACCTCCAGTTCAAAAGCGGCAACTATTTTATCATCTATAACCGTTGCCAAAACCGTTTTCTTTGCGTTATACGCCAGACGATAGCTGTCCGCCCTGCCCTTTAATTTATTCACCGTAATGTCAACGGAACGCTTCATTCCGAAAATTCCCGACAATCTGTCCTTTCTGTCATCACGGGCATATACCGGTGATACAAATTCACTGTCATTAACTGCAAAAGTGTTCTGTTTCCACAATACTTTGGCTTCTCTGAGATTATTTATGAGATATTTCCGCATATACTCCATATCAGGATTTATATACACCAGTTTCTTCATAACATACTGCCCATACGGATATTGAGGGTTAAGCCTAAGGTACCTGCGGCGTCCTATTACACCGGCTATTACAATTACCGTCATAAATGCCGCCGGCAGCAATATAACATATCTCAGATTTTCCGATATGCGGTATATTCCCTGACGCTGAAAATCACATCTTACATCAATTCCTCTTACATCATCATCAAATACAAGCCCGATTCCTTCAAATGTTTGTTTTAAACTACATACTGAGTTCACTGTCACCCGCTCATTCATAATGGACTTAACGTTAATACCATCAATATTATACCACTTGCCGTTATAATCCGAAAAAATTATCGGTGTATAATATATTTTCGGTGCAACAGCCTCCTCATCCATATCAATATCTGTCTCATCAATTATTGCATCATATGATTCCTCAGGCTCTATATCATACACATTCTGTCCTATCATAAGGACCGCCGTATCACCGTAGTCAATAACCTCTGCCGTTTCTTCTCCCGTCATAATCATTCCGTCATCTTTGGCTGCATATGTTCCTGCGCATGACGGCATAAGGAAGATAAAATATGCCGCAGCACAATATACCATAACGACAGCAAGGGCAATATATTGTTTTGTCTTGCCAGTGCGTCTTACATAACATAATGACAATGCTATACCAAATACCACAACCACCGCCGCAAATATGCATTTGATAGCGGCTGCAATATGCTCTGTATCATATCCCGTTCTGGCAGCATATAGCCAATATCCTTCAATATTATCCCAGCTGCCTGGTTCATTGTTAATATCAATTTCATCATTGAGGGTTGATACTGTTCCTGCCGGATATATTAAGTCAGCATCATCAGCGTAATTAAATTCCTTACTGACATAAATTCCATCACTGGCAAAAAACATACCTGCATACTTATAGCATTGTCTGTATTTATCATATACCCCGACCTGTACTCCGCCTGCTATTTTATCTATAGGGATTTCAAAATCATACTCTGCATAATACGCTGTGTTATAATTATTAAAATCAATGTAAGATATAACACTGCTAATCAAGTCCTCATAATTTGGTTCAGACGAAACGGTGCAAGATGATAATATATATTTTATTTTCAGCGTGTCCTTTTTCTCCTGTACTTCGATAATTACCGTATTTTCATCATCCGTATAAATGTATTTACCGTCGTATCTGCCGTATCTGACGCTGATTATATATATAGCAATAAGTCCAAGCGCCGCCAGTGTCAAGACGGATATTAAAACACGATTTAATATTTTACTTTTCATTGATTTCCCTCTCGACTTTGTACACAAGCTGTATATCCTCCCCATCATATATAACCAGCTTGATTCCGTCTTCATCTGTCTTGATGGCATATTCCAGCATACCGCTGTCTACATATTTTCTATCCGACATTGAGCCGGCGACTTCCATTCCGTTGAAAATAAGACCGGATTGCGTGACAATTACCTCCATTCCTATCTGATTGCGCTCCAAATAGCTCCGCATATAATCCATCCCACCGCATATAAATTCAACTTCTGTTATCCGGTACACAATTCCATGCCGCATAGTTTCTGTATTTTTAACCTGTTTAATATGTTTAAACTGTGTATCCTTTAAATTCCTGACAGACTTCTTTTTGATTACCATTGGCATTATTGCAATCAGTGCAAATAAAACCGGAACCGCAACAATCCATTTAACATAATAGGATGCTTCATGCTGTTTGCGGAAGACTATTATCTCACTTCTTTCATAATTGGTTACTTTATCTGCCACAAACATTGAGATGTAATTTTTCCCTATACTGAGGTCGCTTACAAGGTACTGCTCTATTTTGTACAAAACATCGGATATTTCTCCGTCTCTCATAACTTCAACATTATTTTCATCATCCTTAACATACCATACCATTGTACTGACCGCCCAATCATCACGGCCTATTGACACACATAGATTTTCAGTCTCTTCAATTACATACATATCAATGGCGGCATAGTCTCCGTTGGTATCCTTAACACTGTTGCTGCGATACATTCCGGATACCTTTGAAGCCGGATAAGAAATAAGCGTAACTGCTGCCAAAAAAGTATATATGGCGGCAGCACACACACACCTGCCTCTATGGCGTTCCCTGACACAGCTGCTCATCAGTAATATGCCGAAAACAGCCAACAATACCGGAAAAACAATACTTGCTGCTTTCCTGAAATTTTCTTCGGCGCCGGTCAGCCTGTAAATTGAGATATTATTATATGAACCGCTATCATATAAATAATAATCATCCACATCGCATAGTATAAATGTTCCGTCCTTGATTATTCCATATTTATCAATACTGCCCGACCCATTATCAAAAATGAATTCACCTGACTGTACATCATCGTTTAAAAAGTACATATCGCCGTATATGCTTTCAGTATCCGAGTCTTCTTTAAAAACCGCAGTCACATTATCCCGCTCAACAACAGTAAGCTTGTCTCCGGTTTCTTTACATATATATGTACCGCCGCACCCTTTTTGGTGTTCCGAAAGCCTATAAACAATCACGGTTCCCACCGCCGATAATATAATCAATATGAAAAATATAATTTTTCTAGCCTTATGCCCTGACCTCATAATTCCTCCTTATACAATTATATTGTCATAAATTATGCTCAAATTGTCAAGTTCCCCTTGCATTTTATTTTAAAAGTTGTATACCATAATTACATACTACAAATCTGACAGAAAACAGAGGTCTTATATGGGGACAAAGTATAAAAAATTATCACTATTTATTATATTGACAATAATCGCGGGAAGCTTGACTTGTTCCTGCCAAAGAAATGTACTGCCTGAAATTTTCTACTCTGAGGATGTCAACTCTGATTTGGCCAAAATTTTCGACAGCTATTGTCATATATACGGAATAAACAGCGGTTCTTACAAGCTCGTTGACGGCAGCGGCAATGTGCTGTGGAATGGCTGCTACGGAGATATGACCGAAAATGACTGCTTTGCGGTAGCCAGCATAACCAAAATGTTTACTGCAACGGTTATCTTCAACCTTACCGACGAAGGCATATTATCTTTTGACGATAAAATAGATATGTACCTTTCGGATGATATTATAGACGGTATTGCCGTTATGGACGGTCATGATTACTCCCACGACATTACCATACGACAGCTTTTGTCACACACATCAGGAATTGCCAATTATTTTTCCGAAAGTTCTGATGTCTATACTTCCATACGCTCCACAAGCTACTATAAGGAAGATTTAAGTTACACCTTTGAGGATGCTCTTGATATGACAAGACATTTGGAAGCGCATTTTATTCCCGGTCAGGAGGGAGAAGCGTTCTACTCGGATTTTAACTATCAGCTTCTGGGCAAAATAATAGAGACTGTAACCGGACAGTCTCTTAATGACAATTATAACAAATATATTTACAGTCCCCTTAGACTTGAAGACACATATCTTTTTACTGCCGGAATGTCATGGGACGGCATACAGCTTATTGATTTGCCATGCGGTCTTGACGGAAGACCTTTGATGGAAGCCGGAGAGGGTGCCTGTGGTGGAATAATCTCCACTGTCAATGATGTCAGCACGTTCATACAGGGCTATATGAATGGGGAATTATTTGATGTATCATATTTTACTGAAATTTACCGTTTCACCGAATTGGATTCTCCCGGCTGTTACTATGGGCTTGGTCTTATGATGTATGATGATGATTACGAGCTGTACGGTCACACCGGAAGTTTCGGAACTGCTGTTTTTTACTGCCCTGATTTGGATGTATATGTTATCGGAACCCTAAATAACTGCAGCACATCCCAGAATCTCAATCTTATTGACACTCTTCTTGCCCGTTACGGACGCTGATATGATGGCTGCCATACAATACTGCTGCCATCATCGCTTCTCTTAATTGTAAAGTTGTTTTGTGGTGTTTGAGATTGTTTTTTTGCGGTAGAAAGCCGGGCGTTTTGTCTGAATTCTACCTGTTGCGTGAATTTTTAGTGGATTGTATTGTCATTTTGTTGTCACTCATCATCGCTATTGTCAATAAAGAACTTTTCTGTAAACAACTCTTCAGGTATTCTCATGCTTCCTTTCGAAGACATATATGCAGCAAATTTATCTGTAACAATACTTATATAGGGTTCAAGCAATCTTGCAACTCGTTCATATTGTTTAAACTCTTCGCATTCAAACTTAATAATATCCAATTCTTTCAAATCAATCATAACAACTTTCTTATGACAAACGCAAGGTATAATAACTTGAAAAGCTGTTTCAAGAATTTTTCCCCTATGCAATACTCTTGTCTTACCAAAAACATTTTTAATTGCTTATTAATTTTATTTTGCCTAGCATGATTTAATTGATATGTATTTTCCAATATTTGAATTGTATTATCATCAAAATTTATTGATATTGGAGTAGTACTAGTCTGCTCTATTTCAGACATTTTTAAAATATATAATCCATTATTGTCTTCGCGATTCAAATCACATTGTCGTTTTATAACAATAAATAAATCCTCTTCCTTTTTCAATATATCACCTTTTCTTACTATAAATATGCTTGATGCATCATTATCCTTATATCTTGTGCAATTGTATTTTGAATCAGCTAAGTACTTTTCTACTTCCTGCCTATCTAAAGATGTACAGATAAATACTGGTACAAATTCCTTTGATTGAACTTTATTAAGAAATGCAATAACCTCTCTTGCATTGCCATCTTTATCACCCTTTTTAAACATCCAATCACATATAACCATTGACAATTTATGTCCTTCTAGTTCATGTTCACCTGGAAATGTATCTTTTTTTATTACAGAAAAATTTTGTTCTTTCAAGTATTCTGCAATTATCCAGGAATCTGTATACTCTTCATTAACCTCGTCATCAACAATAAGTATCTCTCCAACAAACATTTTTTTTGATATATGAATAATCCGGGGCTGGTTGAGCCGTCTGTCCGGTAAAAGTGAGCCACCATTCC
>CAYPWY010000022.1:0-31729 GCA_964414835.1 uncultured Butyrivibrio sp.
TCACGATTTGCTGCGAAGCAGCAGTAAGAATCGAAGATGCGAATCGTGATATAATAACCTAATCAGGAGGTATTTGAGATGAATCAAGAGAAAAACACAGATATAGTTGTATCCGAAGAAATCCTATCATCAAAGCCTGATTACGAAAGTGAAATTATAGGAATTATCCGCAGCAACGAAGCTCCAAAGACAATGCAGGGCAAGCTTGAGGATTACCATGAAAAAGATATTTCAGAGGTCCTGTCGCGCCTTACGGTACAGGAGCGTACCAGACTGTACCGCATACTTGACATATCAATGCTTTCGGGAATACTTGAGCATACCAATGAGGAGGAAGCTGCCGAATATCTGGATGAAATGAGCTTGAAAAAAGCTACTGCAATTATTTCCGACATGGAATCAGATACCGCTGTTGATATTTTAAGGGCAATTCCAAAGGAAAAAAGAGCACAGCTGATTGAGCTGATGGATGCCGAATCAAGAAATGACGTAAAGCTGATTGCTTCTTTTGACAATGATGAAATCGGAAGCAAGATGACAACTAATTTTGTTATCATCAGACAGGGACTGTCTATTAAAGAAGCAATGAGTTCCCTGGTTAAGCAGGCAGCGGATAATGACAATATTTCTACCCTGTTTGTAGTCAATGATGCTGATGAATTTTACGGTGCAATTGACCTGAAAGAGCTCATCATTGCCCGCAAGGAAACCGATTTGGAAGATTTGATTGTTACATCCTTCCCTTATGTGTACGGCAGCGAAAGCATTGATGACTGCATCGAAAAACTAAAGGACTATTACGAGGATTCCATACCGGTACTTGATAATAATAACCGCCTTATCGGTGTTATCACAGCCCAAAGCCTCATTGACGTTGTGGACGAGGAGATGGGTGAAGACTATGCTCGTCTGGCAGGTTTGACAGCCGAAGAAGATTTATCGGAAACCCTTCCCCAAAGTATGAAAAAACGTCTGCCTTGGCTGACGATTCTTCTTGGTCTCGGTATTATCGTTTCGACGGTTGTGGGTGCATTTGAGAAAGTGGTTTCACAGCTTACGCTTATAATGGCATTTCAGTCATTAATATTGGACATGGCGGGAAATGTGGGCACCCAGTCTCTGGCTGTAACAATACGTGTACTTATGGATGAATCCCTTACCACTCGCCAGAAATTCGGGCTGGTATTAAAAGAAATGCGTGTAGGTCTGTGCAACGGTGCGGTTCTCGGATTTCTGTCATTTATATTTATCGGGCTGTATATCTTTATATTTAAGAAAAAAACGCTTATGTTTTCCTATGCGGTATCAGGCTGCATTGGTTTTTCACTGCTGCTTGCAATGCTTGTTTCAAGCGCCGTGGGAACACTCATACCGTTATTTTTCAAGAAAATCAAGGTAGACCCTGCCGTAGCATCGGGACCGCTAATCACAACGGTAAACGACCTTGTTGCAGTTGTAACATATTATGGCATGAGCTGGATTCTTCTGCTTAATGTGCTTCAGCTTGGCGGATTGTGATATTTATAATAACAGATAATAATGCCACCGGACTTTTAAATGACTTTAGGAATTTAGCCAGTGTTATTTAAAAATCCGGTGGTTTATAGTTAATATGAATACTATTTTGTTTTCTCGACCTTACGCCACTGTTTTGTTGTATATCTGTTAAACAAAAGCGCTATCAGCTGTGCCAATACAAGATTGTAGACTGCATAGACAACGTATTTCCACCAGTCCATATATACAAGCATACTATGCACTGACTTTATACCCTTAGAATCAAGTATAAACATAACCGCCACCGTTATGATAAGCGTCACCACTGTGGCAATATTAACCTGGAAAACAGATATAAGCCGGCATATCTTAGGTGCGGCGCCCATAGAATGAAGTACACTGTAATCTCTTTTCTTAATCTTAAACATTGATGTTACAATAAATACATCCATCACTGCCAAAACCACAATGGCGGAAATCGCTATTACAAGTATCATCATTCTGTTATACAATTTGTCATTATCATATTCCACACTGCCTGCACGTATGGTACTTATCCCATCATATCCCAACTTTTCAATCTGTTTAATGACCTTGTCTGTATAGGCATAATCTTTTATGTAAAGTCCGCATTGGGTGCTTCCCTCCGGGAAAAACGTTCTGAAAAGATTTTCGTTTATTCCGATAAAGCAGCTTCCGTTACTATTAAAGTTTTCAGCACTTATATATGCATCTTCATCCAACATATATCCGTCAATATATTCATCAGTAGTATCAAGTTTAAGGTTCACTACTGATCCATACCAAAATGCGAAGTGTGGACATCCTTTATGTAAAATCGTCGTATACTGGGCACCTACTTTAAGGTCATAATTTACGGATAGAGAGATTTCTCCATCCTCAAGTCTTTCATCTATAAACGGTATGAACACGGATTCATCATAAGCGTATTCATCATAAATTACACACCATCCGCCATATATGGTAAGTTCCGGCCGGAAAACCGAGTATGACAGCATATTGCAATAATCCTCTGAAAAATACAGCTGGTCGGTCGGTTCCTTGAGTATTCCGCAAACGGTAAAATCATGACTTAGCATTTCACCTTTCCATAAATTGGTATTTTCAAAATAACATTTTATAGTATCTCCAATGGCATATAGACCTTCTGCCCCTGCATAAGCAACCACTTCGTACCTTGACTCCGGAAGTTTTCCTTCCGCCAGGTCGCTTTCGCTTATACAAGTGGATGAGCATACAAATTTATCATAATTCAGTATTTTTATCTGGGAATTAGAAATCAGGCTTCCATTTATTTCATACACGCTCCACACGTCGATGTCTTCCAAATAATCCACTTCCGGTATATAAGCATAATTTATATCTGATACAGCATCATATTTCTCAACAGCCTCAACATACTTGACATTTTGAAGCGTTGCAATATCTTCCTCTGTAATATTTTTTCCATCCTGTCTCAACACCGATATTCTGCAGTTATCCTCCTTTGCATATATGGTCGGACTGTAAATCCTTGTATTTATATCATCATAATTTGCATATATCTGCCCCATAAACACAAAGGAAGCCACAGAAACTATCAGCATAAAAACTGCAATAAACATCATAGCCACAGGCTGGCGTCTGAAATCCATCCGTGCAAAAAGCATTGCAGCGGCAGCGGTTCCTATTGTTTTTTTGCCCTTTTCAGCTGATTTGTCCGCCCTTTCTTCCTGTACAGGCTGCTCATCAGAAGCTGCATGTGAAGATGTATGCGCTACGGTTTCATCGGAAACAACAACACCGTCATATAATCTTACCTGCCTTGTGACATAATCCTTTGCCTGTTCATAGTTGTGTGTAACCATTATTATCAGCTTTTCGCCCGCAAGGGATGCAAACAATTCTACTATCTGTTTTCCTGTCTCACTGTCCAAGTTTCCTGTAGGCTCATCGGCAACTATTATATCCGTACCCTTAGCCAGCGCCCTTGCTATGGATAATCTCTGTTTCTGTCCGCTTGACAGGCGCGACGCTCTCTGATTTGCAAAATTCTTCAGCCCTACGCGGCTAAGTATTTCCATTGAATGTTTTTTGGCGGTTTTCTTGTCACAGCCCATTATTATCATTGCAGCCATAACATTTTCAAGGGCACTGTATTTTTCAATAAGGTTATAATCCTGAAAAACAAAACCTATTTTGTTTTTACGGAATTCATCCCACTCTTCACTTCCGAATGATGAAGTGGTTACTCCGTCTATATACAGCTCGCCTTCCTCATAGGATGTAAGACCGGATATGACATTCAGCAGTGTTGATTTACCGCTTCCGCTTTCACCTGTTATGGCAACAAATTCGCCCTTGTCAAATTCAAGACTTACCTTCTGCAGCGCCATAGAAACGCTGGTGGATGAATAATAGTATTTGGTTATTTCATCAAGTTTTATAAGCATATCTATCTCCTCCTAATTCTTGGCAGCAAGCTTTGCTGGCGGAAGCTTGACAATTTTCCATATAGGTATAAGCCCTACTATGATATTAATTACATAGCAGACAACTATAATCAAAAACATCAGATACAATGGACATGAAGTTGCAAATCCCAGATTTTTAATGCCTGAAAGATATTTTAATATACAACATACAAACACTGTTGCCGGAAGCTGAGTACAGCTTACCATCATAAATATTTCAAGTATATAAGTAACTGTAATGCTTCTCGGTGATATTCCTATGAGTCTGTATACCACCAGTTCTCCCATTCTGTTGGTAGCATTGGTTTTCATCATAAAGAACATAATAATTAATGATAACAGCAATATTCCTCCTGTCACAATGTATCTTGCATTAACATCAAGCTGTTTGGATTCCAAATACGATTTCAACTGCTGGTCATATGTATGCGTGACTTCCACCTTCAGACCCTGCGACTCTCTGATTGCATCAGCCCTTTCGCTGAAAAACTCCACAACCTTATCAGGCTCATTGGTATATATTTTAAATTTTCCTTCCCATTGTCCGATAACATACAGATAATGTTCATATCCCTCTTCCGAAAGAACAATATCAACACCGAAGTCATCGTCAAATCCTTCCCGCGATTCATATACATTGATACCATACATATTGCTGAGATATTCTGTTATATACTGCCTGTAATTTTTATAGTAATCATTGCTAATCAATGCACCTTTATCGTCCAGATTTATATCATCATATTCTCCCGGATATGCCTTCTGCAGGTCGGACAAAAAACCTATTTTGTATGTCTGATTGCCCACATTTACCATAAGGGCCTTGCTTACATAAGCCGTCATCTCTCCATTGTCTGCAATACCGCATATTTTAATTGGTCCGCTGTCAAATCCTATGTTCACAGTAATATATTCCAAATCCTCATAACTCTCTAGCACAGACTGCAATTGAGGACGCTCCTCAATTATTTTTTCATAGAGCATCTTATCCAGCACGATTTCCTGTTTACTTTCCGGAAGTCTGCCGTATATTAAATCATCTTCATCAAGCATATCATAATCCACATATCCGAATTGTGAATATGTGAAATTAACTTCGGAATACTGGGCATATTTGCTACTGCGCATATACATCATTACATTAGCGGAGGGCATAAACCTTCCGTCAATTCCACTGTCGAGAAATTCTTCCATACAGTCCGCAAACGTAATTATTTCAGAGTTTTCAGAGTCATCCCAGACGTGCACGCCTCCAACCCATTCTGTGGTAATATTTACATAATGAGAATCCTCTGTAACAAAATCTTTTATATCTATCTGATTCATAGAATAATAATCTGCGACTGCCAAAACAATTAGAACAGCCGTAATTATCATGGCAGCAAACATAAATGCCTGCCTTTTTCCTAATGCACGCACATTGTTTAATGCCATAGCAACAGTCTCTTTAAACTTAAGATGGGGTCTTTTTTTCAGCCTTACAGCTTCAAGGCTGTATTCAAATTCTTCTATGTCCTTCTCTTCTATTGTGGGCTTTTTCCCCTCAAGCATCTGCGTCTCGGAATTTCCGGTTATAAATACCGTTTTTCCATCGTTGCTGCTCTGTATGTACAGTTTTCCGTCTTTAAACACAAAATCCAGTTTTACAGGGAAATCACTTCCGTCTGAATATACATTGAAAAGACCATCCTCATATTGGGCTTTTGGTGAATACTCACCAAGATATATGTTGGTATCATCAGCCTTTGAATATGCCTTTCTGCCTTTATTGGTTTTGTCCGAAATGACTTTTCCATCCTTGACTTCTATTATTCTGTCAGCAAAGAAATCCGCAATACGCCTCTCATGAGTGACAAGAATCACAAGGCATTTCTCTGATATTTTCTTGACGATACTCATAACCTTTACAGTATTGTTCTCATCAAGATTACCTGTCGGCTCATCGGCAAAAATAATATCCGGAGCCTTAGCAAGAGCTCTGGCAATCGCCACCCTCTGCTTCTGTCCTCCGGATAATTCCGACATCATTTTTTTGCGGTATTTCAACATATCAACAGCGTCAAGCACATACTCCGTCCTTGCCTGTAATTCTTCTTCCGTTATATCGAATATCTCAAGTGCAATTCTTATGTTATATTCAACTGTTTCTTCTTCCAGCAGATAATAGTTCTGAAATATATATCCGAACTTTTTATTGCGCAGGAGTTCTATTTTGGAAGCACTGTATCCCTTAAGTGTAATGTCATCAACGGTTATCGTTCCGCCGCTGAAGGTATCAAGTCCGCCTATGGTGTTGAGAAGCGTTGTTTTTCCCGAACCGCTTTCGCCCAAAATACACACAAGACCATTATCTTCAAATTCCAGACTTGTGTTATCAATTACATGTATCTCATTGTTCTTGTGGCGATTGAAATATTTGTCCAATCCTTTAATTTGTATCATGTCGCATCCCCCGACTTATATATTTTACTATCTTGATTATTATGTTAGCATTTTCCAAATTTCCCTGCAATGTCAATATTAAAGCATTTATACCACAAAAATTATATTAAATTACAAGAGTGTAACAACAACCTCCGCAATGAATATACTACATTATGTAATTTAAGGAGGCCTACATGAAAAAGAAAATAATTGCTGTTATGCTGGCACTTTTTACTGCTGCAATGTGTTTTAGCGGATGCGGCAAAAAAGAAGACGCCGGGCTTACAAAAGTTACCCTTAACGAGGTTGCCCGCTCAATCTTCTATGCACCGCAGTATGTTGCAATGGAGCTTGGATACTTTGAGGATGAAGGAATAGACCTGACAGTTGAAACAGGGTTTGGTGCAGATAAAACCATGACGGCTCTGATTTCCGACAATGCGGATATTGCTTTTATGGGACCTGAATCAACAATATACGCGTATGCACAAGGTGCAGATGACTATGCAGTAAATTTTGCACAGCTTACACAGCGTGCCGGAAACTTTATTGTATCCCGTGAGGCGACAGATGATTTTGACTGGAATGATTTGAAAGGAACTACGGTACTTGGCGGCAGAGCAGGCGGTATGCCGGAGATGGTTTTTGAGTATGTGCTGAAAAACAAAGGTATTGACCCGGTCAATGACCTTGATATTGTTCAGAACATTGATTTCGGTCTGACCAGCGGGGCCTTTTCGGGTGGTTCCGGTGATTACACCGTAGAATTTGAGCCGGGTGCAACTGCACTTGAGCTTGAAGGCGAGGGTTATGTTGTGGCTTCTCTTGGTGTGGAAAGCGGTTATGTGCCTTACACCTCATACAGTGCCAAGAAAAGCTATATTGAGGATAATCCTGAAATAATTGACGGATTCATCCGCGCACTTGAAAAAGGAATGGAATACGTGGACACCCATTCAAGTGAAGACATTGCTGAGATTATCGCACCGCAATTTGAGGATACCGATGTCAATACCATTGCGATAATCGTAGAAAGATATAAAGAACAGGATACGTGGAAGACGGATTCAACCTTTGAGGAAGACGCCTTTGAGCTTATTGAGGATATTCTCATTGAGGCAGGCGAGCTTGACGAAAAGGTTCCTTACGAAGACCTTGTAGTTACTCCGAAGAATAAATAGGTAAGTGCTTTGTTAATATTTTAAGCCGTCACACTGCTGTTTTCCGGCATTCGTCAAACAGCAGTGTGACGGCTATATGAAATTTCAGACCTTACAGCTTGCTGAGATTATCAAATCTAGGCATTTTTTTCTGTGCCGCCTCAGCCTTTTTCTGTTCTGCAAACTCTTCTTTCTTATAATATATTTTATACATTCTGAGTGCAAAAAAAGCAGTAATTGCAGTAACCAGAATCGTTGCAATTATTTTCACAGAAACTGACACGACTCCGTAGTTTGCCATATAATTTAGCAGCTGTATAATAAAATATGCTGCAAACCCAAATACATACCATCCCTTACTTTCCCTTTTCTGGAATACGGCAAAAATTATAACGGTTACCGCCAGATGGAATATCATCAATGCTATGGCAGCCACTCCTATATAGAAAAAGTCTGCCGCCCTATAATTAATCATTTCAAATATACTGTCAAGAGTCTCGGTAAATTCCTCCTGTGTCCCGGCACTTGATACTATGGCTTCTATTCCGGTCTTATTAATCGTATTGCATGATACCACAACCATAAGAAGGTCAACCATATACAGGAACCCTTCCGTTACCATTATACCCACACCTACGGAAAGTGCATCGGAAGCCTTAGTCATCCTTTGTGACATAAGCTTCATAACAAGAAGCCTTCCAAACATAGGCACCAGTGACATGACCAAACCCAGAACTATGACCAGCACCGCCTTAGTCTCCGCGTAATCTTTGAAGAAAGTTCCAAATAAAATATTAACTACTGTGTTTCCCGCAAAGTAGAAAAATATCATATATGCCGCAATACCTGCAAAAACGCCGAGAGCTTTGCCTTTCTGCCGCTTTCTGACAAGCACGCACAATATTATTGTCATAGCCAATACAGCTATAAGGCTTATAATCGCCGCCATTATTGTATTTCTCGGAACCTTCTGCGACAAATCATAGCCTGACGGAATTTCAAATTGAAGTTCTCTAAAGATATTCATAAATATTTCCTTTCCCGATATGTACATTAAAATCGCAAAAGAGCTATCAGTTAACTGACAGCCCTCCCGTAATCTTATTTAATGACAATATATTTCACAAATTAAACTCTCTTAACGTGAACTGCCTGTGAGCCCTTGTTACCGTCTACAACATCGAATTCAACAGCCTGACCTTCCTCGAGAGTCTTAAAACCCTCCATATCAAGTCCTGTGTAGTGTACAAATACGTCATTACCGTTCTCATCAGAAATGAATCCATATCCCTTCTGATTATTGAACCACTTAACTGTACCATTCATGGTATTACCTCCAAAAAAATTAAAAATGACATCGCATCCGCGATACAAATAATCTAACATATTAAACGCAATAAGTCAAATAAATTCGTGCTTAATAGTATTAATTGCTCATTCTTTTAAGTTCATCCACATTAAATTCATAAGAAGTATTGCAGAAATGGCATTTGATTTCTATAGGTTTATTATCCGCTATAATATCATCCAATTCTTTCCTGCCTATAAGGCTCAAAGCGTCTGCCACTCTCTCCCTTGAGCATGAGCAGTTAAAGCCCACAGGCATTTTGTCAAGTATTTCCATATCCAGACCTTCCAATATAAGTCCAAGTATATCCTCAGGCGTCATTCCCTGTTCTAAAAGACCTGTTACGGAACTAATGCCGGAAAGCTTTTCTTCTATATGCGCAATAGTATCTTCCTCCGCATCGGGCATAACCTGTATTATAAATCCTCCTGCAACATTAACCGTATTTTCTTTAGTCATAAGCACGCCCAGCCCCACCGACGACGGTGTCTGTTCGCTGGATGCAAAATAGTAGGTAATATCCTCGGCAATTTCACTTGTGACAAGCTCACAGGTTCCGCTGTAGGGCTCCTTCATTCCTATATCCTTGATTACTGTAAGAATCCCTGTTCCCACTGCTCCTGCCACATCAAGCTTGCCTGCGGCATTGGCAGGAAGAATTACGCATGGATTGCCCGGATAACCTTTTACATTGCCTTTGGAATCAGCAGTAACAAGAAGTGATTTAACCGGACCGCTGCCATCTATTTTGACAGTTATTACGTCTTTTTCCCCTTTCATCATACTTCCCATCATGACGCCTGCCGTAAGAAGTCTTCCAAGGGCGGCTGTAACTATCGGGCTTGTATTATGAGCCTGCCTTGCTTTCTCAACCGTATCCTTTGTAAAAGCCGCAAATGCCCTTATACGGCCGCCTGCGGCAATGGCTCTTATCATATAATCACTCATGTCTTTTCCTTTCAAAAATATAATATATTCTGTCAGCCTGCCAGTCTGCAGGCGGCTTTAAATCCGGTCCCGTCACTGCCCTGACGCTTAGTCCTGCTTCTCGGGCAGCACTGCACACCTCATCATGCGTAAAGGCATGTTGTGTGTGCTCCTCTGTGTACTTTCTGTACAGTCCGGCAAATGCTTTCAGATAAAATGTGATAAAATAACTGTTATCCCGCAGCTGTGCATCATAATCGTTTTCCCATATATAACTGCCCTTAGAAATTTCATCAGTATAAATTCCGTTTCCAAGACGTTGAAAATATCCTTCGGTCTTCATATCAAATATAAAAATACCGTTTTCACAAAGCGTCCTTGCAGCACATTCAAACATTGCCTTTAAATCAAAATAACAGGTAAGATAATTGACAGCGTCACATACACTGACTATTACCGGATATTGAACGGAATCCTCAAATACACGCATATCCTGCTGTTCAAAAATACAATCCGGCAGCTTGCGCTTTGCCTGTCGGAGCATTTCCTGTGATATGTCAATTCCCTTTACCTTGTACTTCATATCAGCAAGGTATTTTGTAAAATTCCCCGTACCGCACCCAAGCTCCAGTATTCTGCAGCCTTCAAATCCGGCGGTGTGCAAATATGCGGTTATATTATCTGCCCAAAGCTTATATGGTATGTCCGACATAAATTCGTCATATACTTTGGCAAATACCGTGTATGCCTTCATATTCATGTCCTCTTTTGCTTGATTATTTGCTGTTACTATTTTATACTTATACCATAAGCAATGTCAATGAAACAATGTCAACGGAGGACAACCATGAATATCTGCAGTTTGAATCAGCTAATAAGAAAACGTTATATTTCACGGCTTTTTCTTCCGGTTATTGTTCTCATTGCAGGAGTTATACTGTTGGTGATTAATCCATTTGAAAGCAAATATAAGGCAGCTGATATAACAGAGCTTTCACAGGTGCCCGAATTATTTGGAAGCCAGTCAAAATATGTCAAAATAACTGCCGACACATTATATTACTCAGGAATTGACTACCGAATCAACAACAAGGTCAAAGCGAGAATTTACTATACTCTTGAAAATGACGTGTGCTACTATTTCATAATTTCCTCAGGCAGGCTTCCCGATAATTACAGTACATTGGAAAGCTTCAGTTTTAATGCACAGCTTATAGATGATAATGACCTTCTCAGAAAAATAACCGCCGCCCTTTCAAGGGAACTGGATTTCTCCATATCAGGGCTGTCGAAAACAAGCTGCCCTGTGATTATAAGCCAGTATCACTATACCCACGGCTTTGCCACCTTCTATCTTATGGCATTGCTTCTAATATGTACAATATCGGCAATTCATATTATATTTATTTTGTGTATAATAGCTGCGCCTACACTATCCCAAACAGTTATGCACCTGAGAAAATACGGCAGCAGAAAGACATTATATGCCCTTGCCTGCTCGGAATTTGACGTATCCACAGCCACAGCCTGTAAAAACGTATATATCACGGACAGCTTTCTCATATCCATAGCCCGCATGAACGTAGATATAATTCCGCTGGAAAACATTGTATGGATATACAACTATAATGTTTTACATAAATCAAAAGGCAGTCCTAAAATGTATTTTCCATTGTGTATTGTTACCGACTGTAAAAGACTTTATAAAATACACCGCATAACCCAAAAAACATCCGACAGAATAATTGATGTGATTCAGTCACGCTTTCCTGAAATTATGGTGGGATATGACAATTAAAGGCTGTCCATATGGACAGCCTTATTATATTATATATTTTATATATTGTGTCTATGCATTCTTTCCGCAGCACTTCTTATACTTCAAGCCGCTTCCGCATGGACATGGGTCATTACGTCCGATTTTTTTATCCTTAACAATGGTAGTTGACAGCTTCTGCTCTTTGTACAAAGCTTTTCTTCTGTCAGCATCAATGAGATTGTCCCATTCAGGAAGTCCATAGAGCCAGTCAGCTTTGGCGCCGACCATATTTTTGTAAAGAAGCTCCATGTCGTAGTCAAGATTAACCTGTGTATTTTCATCCATGGTTTCAATAGGATTAGGAGTCTTAAGGCTGTCGTTGATTCCGTCAAGAAATCCAACCATAATCATAAGGTCAACACTATACTTATCGGCAAGCTCCTTAACCGTTCCTGTCACAGGCTCGTCTGGAGTTTTAAGTATCTGCTCATAAATTCCTTTTTCAAGATTAAAATAATTAGCCCAGAACATCTGCTCAGTTCTCACATCAGTTTCCTGTTCATAGGCGCTTTTTCTCCATTTTTCTAATAATGTCATAACAAATCTCCTAATTATTAGTAGTGTATGTCCTCATTACCCGGACTTTAAAAGTATATAACAATTAACCTTTTCCGTCAACCAATGAATAAAATTTTCCCCTTTGCTAATAATATTAACCGGGAAGCAAATGTTTCCCGCACTAAAATCGGCATTGGAATATTCCATGTCGAATCCTCCCCTTTAGAGGTGCCGTCAGGTAACCCCCCTTTCCGGCGGCACCGTTTCTTGCTTTTATTTCTACATTTAAAATGGTTTTGTTTTACATTTAAAATTGGGGCTGTTCAGAAAACCGAACTGCTGATATACTTAAATTATAACTACACAAAGGAGAGCCAATATGAAAAAGAAGATTACCGCCAAACAGATTATTGCAATTATCGGTGCAGTCCTTTTGGCAGGAATGTACATATCAACACTTATCTTTGCGATTATAGGAAGTCCGCTTGCCATGAGACTTCTCAAAATATCCCTGTTGTCCACAATAGTTATACCCATAATAACGTATTTTATTATGATGTTTTACCGGTTATCACACAAAAAAGACACTCCTGAGGAGTAGCAATAAATTAATATTCCTTATGGCAGACTGTCCGCTACGCACAGTGCTCCCCAGCCTGCCTGAGGCGATGGCACCGGTATTCCCGCAAGGGGTCTTGCTCCGCGCTTTAGATAAGCTTTCACTTTTTCGCCATACAGATATGGGTCGTTACCCATAACTATTCCCCATTGCATCAACAACGCTGCTGCTCCCGTCACAAACGGCGCTGCCATGGAGGTTCCGCTTCTTACCGCATATCCTCCGCCCGGCGCAGCAGACCTTACATCAACTCCCGGCGCCACTATATCCGGCTTAATTGTCTCTATAACTCTCGTATAGCCTCTCCCCGAGAAATCCGCATAAGCCCCTGTCCTTTGGTTATATGCTCCCACTGTAATAACGTTATAGGAGGTCGACGGTATTGTCAGTGTAATCTCCGGCTCCGTATCCACAAAGCCCGTATCAGTACTGACAAAGCCCCCTGCCGGGAGCCACATATGGTATCTGCCGTCAACAATACTGACTGCCTCAACCTCTATTTGCCATATTCCAGAAGGAATATAACCGCCTCCCACCATTTGAATAAATATTTCCTGATTGGCACTATATGGGGCAGGTTTTCCGTAATACACATATATACCGGTGCTGCCTGCCATAAATTTTGTGATATAATCATCACCCGTAACCGGACCGTATCGGCTTCCGTCAGGCGCTATGATTGTAACCCAAAAGGTATCGGAATAATTTTTCCACAGCTGTATATCCAATGAAGGCTCATACTGACCGACAATAAGTTCGCTGACCATTACCTGCCCTGATGCCGCCCCGCCGGTTCCTGTCGGGGACAAGGTTCTGCTTATATGAATCCGCTTTGCCGCCTCGTTGCCGCTTCCAACCACTATAACGCTCTTCCATATATCCGCCACACTGTTTATATATGTCTCCAAAAGAGCACTTCCATCATGTGCTCCGTAATTATTTCCAAAGCTTATATTTACAGCTACAGGCTTATTAAGCTCGGAAGCTCTTCTGATGACATAATCAAGCGCCTCCATAAGTCTTGCACTGCTGAAATACTCATCACTGCCAAGCTTGACTACCAGAAGCTCCGCTTCATATGCAACACCTCTGTACCTTCCGGCAGAGGCCCTTCCGTTACCGACAGCTATTCCTGCCACATGGGTCCCATGTCCGCTTATATCAGTAACCGGAACGAGTTCCCTGTTTCCGGTCTGTAAGGCATTGTTGATTTCCTGAGAGCTGTATATCCTGCCTGTCTGCTCATCATAAAGCTCGATAATTCTTGTGGTCCCGTCTGCATTGATAAAATCAGGATGTGCATAGTCCACCGAGCTGTCTATGACCGCAACGATAACACCTGCTCCCGTAAGCCGCCATTCATCGGCATAACCGTAATCGTACTGAAAATCAAGACATGCGGCGCTTCTGGAATATTCAAGCTGAAAATACATTTTCTTTGGTTTTTCAACAAAAATCACCTGCGGCAGTCTTGCAAATGTCTCCACATTTTCCTGCGGCAGCGTCACAAGCGCATATCCTCCCGTAAGGATTTTTATGCTGCTTATAAGCCCCTCTGCTGCAGATTCTATATCCCCGCTGTAACGTATTATAAGCTCCCAGCTGTTTTCTGACGAGTTGTACCCTGTATCCATATCCATAGTACGGATTCTGTCACTTTCAGGCATCTTTAGGGCAAGATTCAGCTGGTCTTCTATTTTCTGCTCCATACACACCTGCTGCCTGCTTTTATTATATTATATACATAGAGCAGGTCCCATGGAACTTACTATAATACCGCAAGTTCTTTATTGAGGCTGACAGAATATATGTAACAGCCGCCGATTTCCCTGTTTGTTATTTTCCTTATGGCATCACAATAAAGCTCCAGCTGTTTGCGGTACCGTTCTATAAGTATCGTTTCTCCTGATGTGCCATTTGGAACTCTGTCAGTTTTGTAATCCACAATATATACTTTATTGTCCATGAAAAAGAATGCATCTATAATACCCTGTATAAGCACTTTTTCTTCAGACGGATACTGTCTGTCTATATCTGAGGCATCTACCTCCATGGTAAACGGCTGTTCCCTGAACAACAGATTTTCCCTGTATGCTTCCTTCATCATCTGACCAAGGGCTGTGTTTATAAACCTTTCAAATTTAACACAGTCAATAAGTCTTTCGTATTCAGGGCTGATTCTGCCGTCCTGTTTCCATTCTTTCAGCTGGTCTTCTATTGATGATGCATTATCGGCTCTGCTATAATCCAAAAGCTCAAACACTTTGTGATATGCATTGCCCCTGAAGGTTCCGCCGGTTTCACGTTCTTTTATAAACGCAGGAACAGGCTTAGTGTGCTCAGGAGCCGTAATCCTGGCCTCCAAAAGCTCACTTTCCTCCATTGCCTTGTGTTTCAGGTCTGAAACCGAATATTTTGCTCTCAATGTGTACACCGAGCTGTATGGATAATCATAATCAAGAATTTCACATATCTTTTCATACACATTATTATCAAGCTGAAGCTCCGATATATGGGAAACTGCATCCCTTAAAGCGGCTGTCTGCTTTAAAACCGGCTCTATGGCATTTTCCATAATTTCATCCTGTGTAAGTATATTCACTGCAAAACGCCCTTTGGAACCTGCATTCAATGCCGCAGGCATTACAATATCTATGTATTTCTTATTTTCTGATATGTAATTCATATTCATAAGTGACTCTCTGGCTGCCATCTTCCACTTTGCCATGGATTTTTTTACATTAGTCACACCCAGCATAATGAGTTTATCCTCTGCTCTCGTCATAGCCACATACAAAACCCTAAGCTCTTCTCCTATATCGTCCGACAGTATTTTTCTTGCAATCATATTTCTGTATGGACTGTCACGCCTTATTCTGTATTTCAAATCTACATTAGTTATGCCTAACCCGTAGTTACCGTCATATATGATTGTTTTTTGTATGTCCTTGGTGTTATACGCCTTACCCATATTGCCAATGATTACTACGGGAAATTCCAGACCCTTGCTTTTATGTATACTCATTATGCGGACAACATCATCTTCCTCAGATTCGGACTGTGCTTCTCCGTAATCAACTTCATATTTACGAAGCTTCTCAATATACCTGAGAAAATTAAAAAGACCTGAATAACTGGTTTTCTCATACTCCCTTGCTTTCTGCACAAGCATATCAAGATTGGCTTTTCTTGCATTGCCGCCGTTCATTGCACCAATATAATCGTAATATCCGCTGTTATATATAATATCCGCTATCAGTTCATTAATGGTAACTGTTTTGGAATATTCCCTGTATCTTTCTATAAGCGCGATAACCTTACTGCATTTTTCTGCTACGGCATCAACGTTTTTTTCCGCATACTCAATAACACAGTCATAGAGCTGTGTTTTCCGCTTTCTGCCTTTGATGACTGCCAATTCTTCCGCCGTAAAATATGAAAAATATGAGCGCATTACGCCTGCAAGGGGAATTTCCTGACGGGGGTTATCAATCACCCTAAGCAAATCCATAATATTACTTACCTCATAGGAATCAAAATACCCGGTAGTCCTTGAATACACGCAGGGGATTCCGTGTGAGTTAAGTATTGCGGCATACTTTGGTGCATCTTTCTTGTCATTTCTCAGAAGTATGACTACATCCCTGTATCGCAAATCCGGACTCTGTTCCATAAGCTGCTTAATTCTCAGTGCCGCCATATTGCAATATATGTCCGATGTATCAACACCATCAAACTCCGAGCTGTCTGCCAGAATTATTTCTGTCACATCATCTTTTGGGGCTTCCGGCTCAAGCCCGCAGTTAAGGCTTACCTCATCGTTATATTCCACACCGCCTATGCTTTTTTTCATTGCCATAAAAAACACGTCATTGATGGTTGATAAAACATTGGCACGGCTTCTGAAATTCTTATGAAGTTCTACTTTGGCGCATTTACCGGACTCCTTGTATGTATAATATTTCTCCATGAAAAGCTCCGGCTTTGCCATTCTGAATTTGTATATGCTCTGCTTGACGTCACCTACCATAAATATATTATTTATCCCAAAACGTTCCTTTGATATGGCTTTCAGTATACATTCCTGAACAAGATTGCTGTCCTGATATTCATCAATGTATATTTCCTCATAACGCTGTGCAAGCTCATCCGCAATGTCCGTATATCCTATTTCACCGTTGCTGCGTGTAACCAATATGTCAAGAGCATAATGCTCTATATCGGAAAAATCCATTATATTTTTTGCCATTTTGGCATTTTTGTATTCAATAGTAAACTCCTTGGCAAGCTCCGTAACCGCAGCGGCGTACTCCCTGCATTCTGCCATCCGGTTGTACTGCGCCCTACTTCCGTCAAGATATTTTGCTTTTATATCTGACAGCCTGTCCTTGACGCTTGTTCTTGTACTTTTAACAAATTCTTTCAACTCCTCATCGGCAGCTTTTACCGGAGGCAGCTTTCTAAACTCCAAATCTAATGCAAGCTCAAGCTCTGACAACGTGGCAAGTCCCGCAATATTGTTAAGCATTGCAAGCTCTTCCTTAAGCCTGTCGGCATATCTGGCAGGTCCGGATGGTTCCATGCAGAACTCCAGCATAATTTCATACTCTTTAATGCATTCCCGCACCACATCAATAATATATTCCACTGTCTCCCGAACAACCGGAAGCGCCTCATACTCATCCTGAGACGCAACGCTGTATGCCGCCATACATTCGTCAAGCCATTCCAAAGGCCAAGGATTACTTTGTGCAAAACGGTGAAGCTCTGTAATTATATCATATATTTCATCTATATTTTTGCCGCCTGCAAATGCTTCGGCAAAGTTTTCAAAAGCCTTGTCATCCATAGACAGATGCTTTTCTATAATTGCATCCATTACATCGCCTTTTATAAGGTTAAGCTCACCTTCGTCCGCAACTCGGAAAGCAGGGTCGATTCCTATGGAATTATAATAGTTTTTTACGATATATGTGCAGAATTTATCTATGGTTGATATTTTGGCACTGTCAATAAGTGATAGCTGTTTCATAAGGTGTCTGTTGCCGGGATTTGCTATTATCTCTTTCTCAAAAGCCTTGCCAAGCCTTGATTTCATCTCATCTGCCGCCGCCTTGGTAAAAGTCACTACCACTATATTATCAATATCCACAGGCTCCGCATCGTCGGTCACTCTCTTGATTATGCGCTCCACAAGAACCGCAGTTTTGCCTGAGCCTGCCGCTGCACTTACAAGCAGATTGCCGCCGCGAAAATCTATTGCTTTTTGCTGTTCCCTGGTCCAAGCCATCACTGCTCCTCCTTATTACCGCTGTATCCGAATTTCTGCCACATATCAGGTGTTCCCGATATTTTTTCCAGTCTACGCTTTTTGAAAGATGCGGACTCAATGCCACACACTGCCCCGTAGGGACAATAATCACATGCTCCTTCATAGGGTTCTGCGCTGACTGCTCCTGAATGTATATCATGCTCAAATTCCGACATCTTTGCCGTCGCAAAATCCGCCAGACATCTAAGTTGTTCCTCCGTAAACACAGTGGAGCCCATGGCTATTTTGCCGGAACGTTTTGTCGCAGGCGTGCAAAGGGATTTGCCGTCCTCCCATTCGTCCATAAGTCCTATGCTGTCTATGCTTACAACTCCTGTCGGTCTAAGCTTTTCAAGCAATGCCCTTTCATACCCTTCAGGTGTGTCCTCTTTAAAATCCGCCACAATAGGATTATCTATATGATTATAAAAGGCTCCTGCCGCTATTATTTTCTTGCCGGGATTATCTTTTGCAGCTTTGTCCAGCGTGCTTTTAAGATATACCATAAGCTGCAGCTTTAATCCTGCATATATTTCGTCCAGCGACAGCTTGTTCTGACCTGATTTATAGTCCACCACTTTAATGTGAAGACCATCGTCATTTTCAGCGGTATCAATTCTGTCGATTTTTCCGGTTATGGCTGTTTCACCATATTTTTTGTAAAACACCTGTTCAAACTCCGCAGGTCTGAACGTTCCGCCCTGAAGCTGCTTTCCAAGTGCCCATACGGTACGCTCCGTTATATCTATAATTCTTTTTTTCATATATCCGTTGGTACTGTTATCTGCAAAAAAGGATTCTGAGAAATCTACGGAGGCGTCCATAACAGCATCTTCCACCAATTGATGAAGCTCGTCCTCTTTTATATCTGCAAAGCTCTTGTGCTTATCTGACAGACGGGTTGAAATAAGTTCAAGGGCATGATGAAAAACGGTTCCCATATCTGCCGCATTAAGCTCATACACCTGTCTTTTCTCAAGCTCCAATCCGTATCTTGCAAAATGAGAAAACGCACAGTTTGCAAAGGTCTCAATCCTTGTTATGCTGCTGTTCTTCATCTCAGAATACAGTTCTTTTGCCGCCTTTGCGCTAAGTGTATCTTCCATATCGCTGTATGTGAACGCTGACAACAGCTTTTTAAGGTCTTCAGCATATGGTTCATGGCTCATATAGTACATCAGAAGCGCCCCTACTGCACTGTCGTTATCTCCGTTATCTGCCAATATATGTCTTGAAGCCTTTGCATTGGTTATATGGAGCATAGGATGGCTTACATCCGTAAGAGATACCTTGGGATACATATTCCGTACCATTGAAAATACCCTTGACGCTTTGCTTTCCTTGCCTTCATTGTCGAATTTATGGCTCATAAGGTAAAGCTCCTTTTCAGGCTCCGTCATATTAAGATACAGATAAAAATTCTGAATAAATACTTTTTCCCTTGGAGTAGGAGCAAGCTCTACATTATTTTCACTTAACTCCATGCGCTCGTTTTCTGAAATCACGCCGCTGCTGTCAGAGGTTTTGGGAATTACGCCTTCGTTGACTCCGAGAATATAAAGTATCTTGACATGCTCCAGTCTGGTTCTCTCAATATCACCCATTGTCACGCAGTCAACTGAAGGCGGTATTATCCCCACCTTAATCTCCTCAAATCCTGCATCCATGATTTCGGCAAATTCACGACGGTTTATCTTCTCATCTCCAAGAAGCGCATCTATCTGTTCCAAAAGCTCCACAACTCTGGCGTATGCCTGCCTGAAGCCGTCTGCTTTGGCTCTTATACACAAATCTCCGGCGGCATTGCTTTCCATATCGTCTGCCAGCTTTTCCATACGCTCATAGAGATTTTCCTGTTCCATAAAATCATATACTGCACGTACATAATCCCCCACTGTGGAATTGGTGTTATTAATGATACCATCAAGTGATGATACTTTCCCTATAAATGTCTTTCTCACCTTATTGACGGTTGTCATATTTTTCTCTTTGCCGGGATACTTGCGCACAAAATTCTCATTCCATGCCTTTCTGCCTCTCAGACCGTAAGCAATCACATAATTTTCTATTATGTCAACCGCATCATTGTCAATATCGCAAAGTCCGTTTTTCATAAAACGGAACACGCTTTCATATGAATAATTTTCCCCGACAATCTCTATTGCCGCCCTTATGTATTCAACCAGCGGATTGCCTATTATGGTCCTCTTTGCGTCCACAAAAAACGGTATGCCGCTTTCGGTAAAAATTCTTACCGCCTCATCTGCATACATTTTCATATCCCCGACAACTACGGCAATATCCCTGAAACGCAGGTTATTTTCCCTTACATTCTTAAGAATATCACTTGCAGTGCATATAAGTTCGTCAGCAGGATTGTCAGGTCTGGCAAAATGTATTGCATCAGTACTCCTGTTATATTGCCTGCCATTATATCTGAAAATATTTTTTTCAAGAAAATCAAGCGCCTCCGACTTGGCAAAACGGTACTTCTCATAATCCGCTTCAAGGCGCTTATACGAAACAGCGGCACCGATTCTGTCGGCAATTTTGCCTGCCTTGGCAATCATCGTTTTACTCATGGCAAACAAATCCTCTTCTCCGTGAAAGACATTATATGCCTCATCATTGGGAATGGTGGCGGTAATAACTACCATTTCCGCCTTAAGCATTATTTTTTCAATTATCCTGTACTGTACAGGTGTGAATCCCGTAAATCCGTCAAAAGCTACAACTGTACCGCTGAAAAATTCAGATTTGCCCATAACCGAAAGCATAGCCTCCGGTCTGTCCTCAATCGTTGTGTATCTGCCCTTTATATATTCTTCAAATGCCTCATAAATAACAAGTATGTCATTAAGCTTCTGCTTAAGCCTGTCACCTGATTTAAGACCGGCTATAATATCCCTCAGTCCATCAGGCTTAATGCCATATTGCTTAAGTTCTGATATTATTGATTTAATCTCGCTTACAAAGCCCTGCCTTCTTCCGGCTTTTATTATGCGCAGCTTGTCCGACACAGTATCAATTATCCTGCGGATTATCAGGTTTTTGCCTGTATCATCAATATTTTCCGCCAATTCGATGCCAAGCTCTTCAAAAATCCTGTACGACATTCTTCCGAAGGTCAGCACATCAATATTGAACACACCTCCATTGGGATGCATACGGACAATGTCCTTCTGTGCCTGCATTGAAGACTGCTCAGGAACCACAAGGATATATCTCTTTGCCGTATTTTCAGGTTTAACCGATTCTTGTACTATTTTTTCATACAGCCTGTACGTCTTGCCGTAACCTGACGCACCCATCATAATCTGCAAATGCATTTTGATACCTCGCTGAAAATAAGTAATATTTTCACTTCCAAAATAATATTCTATAATAATCAGATATGGGAGTTTGCCATGAGTTCAAAAACCAAAATACTTGTCCTTAAGCTTAAACAAATTATATACACTGCCATTTTTGTGGTATTAGGAATCATATTAATTGTACTGCTTTTTCTTATCATAACAGGTAAATCCAAGAAAAACAGCAATGAACCTGTTGCTGTTACAACATTTTCACCCGGCGTGTATACCTCCTCAATAGTTCTCGCCTCTAATCCGGTGGATATAGAGGTGGTGGTTGACAGTGAACAGATTAAATCAATAAGCCTTGTGAACACCTCAGAGTCAGTGGAAACCATGTACCCGCTCATATCTTCATCACTTAACGATATTGCTTCACAGGTAATAAAAAACAATTCCACTGAGAACATTACATATCCGTACGACAGCAAATATACTTCAATCGTGCTTATTAATGCCATTAATGAAGCACTTGAAAAAGCAAAATAGTATCTCACTATGCTGTGCAGTTCGCCAGATTATATTACTGGCGGACTGTTTTTCGTAAAATTTTCTTTTAATAATGATACCATATCGTATTGAAAATTTGAAGACAATAATTTATACTGTGATTGTGTATTATTAAAACAAAATCAGGAGATGACAATGAGAGACGGATTTGTAAAATGTGCTGCTATGATACCTGCAATCAAGGTTGCAGACTGCTATCATAATGAACAGGAAATTAAGAAACTTATGGACGAAGCGCAGGAAACAGGTGCGCAGGTAATAATTTTTCCCGAACTTTGTATTACGGGATACACCTGCGGCGATTTATTTCTTCAGGACAAGCTCGTCAGGGAAGCCTTTAACACCCTTATCCATCTTGCAGAATATACTGCAGGCAAGGATTTTATAGCATTTGTGGGACTTCCTTTTATGCACAAATGTAAGCTTTACAATGCAGCTGCCGCAATTACCGACGGCCGCATCATCGGGATTACCCCAAAAACACATCTTCCCAACTACTCAGAATTTTATGAGCTGCGCCATTTCAGAAGCGCGCCTTCCAACACCACATTCATATATGTTGATGGAATTGACTACGAGATACCTTTCGGCACAAAGATTATGTACAGATGCTTTAATATGCCGGAGCTTAGGATTTCCGCCGAGATTTGTGAGGATGTATGGGCTCCGAATCCACCTTCCTCATATCACGCACTGGCAGGGGCTACATTGATAGTAAACTGCTCGGCAAGTGATGAGACTACAGGCAAGGATATTTACCGCAGAAACCTTATATCAGGACAGTCGGCCCGCCTTGTATCGGCATATGTATACTGCAACGCAGGAGAAGGCGAGTCAACACAGGATTTGGTTTTCGGCGGACAGAGCATTATATCTGAAAACGGCTCCATCTTGGCTGAATCGCGCCGTTTTACCAATGAATCGGTATATGCCGATGTCGACCTCGGAAGAATAGTAAGCGAGCGTCGCAGAATGACAACATTTATCACAGACGATTCTGCCGAAGACAGCTATTTTGAAATAGGCTTTCCCCTTAAGCCGAAGACTGTTGAGCTTAAGAGAAAATACAATGTAACGCCGTTTGTTCCGACTGACAAGGCGGATAGGGATGCACGATGTGAAGAAATTCTTACAATTCAGGCTATGGGACTCAAAAAACGTCTGTCACATACCGGATGCACACATGCAGTTATCGGCATTTCAGGCGGTCTGGATTCCACTTTGGCACTGCTTGCCACAGTCAAAGCGTTTGATATGCTTA
This sequence comes from uncultured Butyrivibrio sp., assembly GCA_964414835.1. GTDB lineage: Bacteria > Bacillota > Clostridia > Lachnospirales > Lachnospiraceae > Eshraghiella. The sequence goes on from CAYPWY010000022.1 coordinate 23,202, forward strand.
AAATTCCTCATGAAAATATAGAAGCTGTCACCATGCCTTGTTTCGGCACCACTGACCGTACCTACAACAACGCCTGCCGCCTGGTTCACAGCCTGGGCGCATCTCTTCGTCAGGTAAATATCAGCAGCGCCGTCAGCGTGCATTTCAATGATATAGGTCATAATCCGGACATCCATGATGTAACTTACGAGAACAGTCAGGCAAGAGAGCGCACACAGATACTTATGGATATAGCTAACCAGAACAACGGCATTGTCATAGGCACAGGGGATATGTCAGAGCTGGCTCTCGGATGGGCAACATACAATGGTGACCATATGTCAATGTACGGTGTCAACTGCTCCATACCAAAGACCCTTGTACGACATCTGGTAAGATACTATGCGGACACCTGCGGCAGCGATGCTCTTTCCACAGTTCTTTTAGATGTTCTTGATACTCCTGTAAGCCCTGAGCTTCTTCCGCCTGTTGACGGTGTGATTGCACAGAAAACGGAGGATATTGTGGGACCATATGAGCTGCATGATTTCTTTATGTACTATATACTGCGATTCGGATATACTCCGTCAAAGGTGTACCGCATTGCTTGTAATGCTTTTGTTAATTTTTATGACAAAGAAACTATCCTTACATGGCTTAAGACCTTCTACCGTCGTTTCTTTTCACAACAATTCAAGCGTTCCTGCCTTCCTGACGGGCCGAAGGTAGGCTCTGTTGCAGTATCACCTCGCGGCGATTTGAGAATGCCAAGTGATGCCTGCATTACAATCTGGTTAACAGAGCTTGAGGAGCTTTAAACAGCCTTCCATGCTATTTACGCAGAAAACAAGCCCGGCGGCTACCCCTGAAAGGGATTATCCGCCGGGCTTATTTGACTCTATTTTACTACATCATCAACTGCTGTTGCAGCATCATCAACAAGAGTTTCCACTGTATCACCTATGTCATCCATAATACCGTTGTTTCCTCCATTTGAATCGGAGCTTGTCTCTTTGTCATTATTATCGTTGGTGTTTGAAGAGGTTGCGCTATTGCCGGAAGTTGAGTTTTCTCCTGAACTAGTGCCTGATTGGCTGCTCCCATTATAATTGTCATTGCCACACCCCACAACACCGATAGTACATAATGCTAATGCCATACATAAAAATAAAATTTTAATCTTTTTCATGATTTTACTCCTTTTTATTGTTTTGTCATTAGTATTAGCAAAATAAGCAAAAAAATACTCCGGTATGCGTGGCATAATTTTACTGCGTACCGAAGTATAATATATGATAATTAATGTACAAATAAATGATTTAACCCTTAACCGATAACATCTTTCATTGTATACATACCGGCAGGTTTCCCACTGAGGAATTTAGCCGCCTCAACAGCGCCTTTTGCAAATACATTTTTGGAATAAGCCGTATGCTTTAATTCAATAACCTCATCCTCGCCTGCAAAAATAACCTGATGCTCTCCCACAATGGTTCCGCCTCTTACGGCGCTGATTCCGATTTCCTTCTTAGGACGCTGTATTCTGTCTGCACTTCTGTCATACTTGTAGCTGTATGGCTCATCCAGACTTTCATTGACAGCATCAGCAAGTGCCAGCGCCGTTCCGCTAGGCGCATCAAGCTTAAAATGATGATGTTTCTCAACAATCTCAATATCGAAGCCTGCCTCAGCAAGAAGCGGTGATACCGATTTAAGCACCTTAAAAAGCGTATTTATTCCAAGTGACATGTTGGCAGAACGGAGAACTGCCGTTTTGGCGCTTACCTGTTCCACTTTGGCAGCCTGCTCCTCACTAAGACCTGTTGTGCAAAGCACCAAAGGCAGCTTTTTATCCTGACAATAATCAAGAAGCGCATCAACAGCCTTGGCAGATGCAAAATCAATTACAACATCCGCATCAACATCACAATCCTTAATGGCGGAAAACACAGGATATTCATTATGTCCGTCATCAAAAATGTCTATTCCTGCCACTATCTCGGAAGCATCGTCATCTGCAACAATTTTAGTAACGACCTGACCCATTTTGCCGTTGCAGCCATGCATAATTATTTTTGTCATTATTATTACCTCTTTCAAAAAAATTATATTAAACCATAATTCTTCATTGCGTTTTTAAGACTCTCAAGATTCTTCGGCTCCATAGGTGAAAGCGGCATTCTCAACGGTCCCACATCCATACCCATAAGATTCATTGCATGCTTAACCGGTATAGGATTAACCTCACAGAAAAGTGCTTTGACAAGCTCTACTGCCTGAAGCTGTTTACGGCATGCGCTCTCCACATTGCCTGCAAGATAATCCGCAGGAATCTCATGAGTCTGTCTTGGCGCAACGTTGGATAAAACAGAAATAACACCCTTTCCTCCCAAGGACATAATAGGCACTATCTGGTCATCATTGCCCGAATACAAGTCAATTTTGCCATCCATTATGCTCATAAGCGCAGCAACCTGAGAGATGTCGCCTGATGCCTCCTTGATACCTACCACATTAGATGCTTCCTTACAAATAGCAGCCACAGTATTAGGCAGTATATTACAGCCTGTTCTTCCCGGCACATTATAAAGAATAACCGGAAGCTTCACAGCGTTTGCAATGGCCTTAAAATGACCTGTAAGACCTGACTGTGTTGCTTTATTATAGTAAGGTGTAACACACAAAAGACCATCTGCTCCTGCATCCTGCGCATCCTTTGAAAGGTCTATTGCAGATTGGGTGCAGTTGGAGCCTGTCCCGGCAATTACAGGCACTCTTCCCTTAACCTGTTCAATGCAGAATCTGATAACATCAATATGCTCCTCTGTGGAAAGAGTAGACGCCTCTCCCGTTGTTCCGCAGATAATGATACTATCTGTCTGATTGGAAATCTGAAAATCAATAATCTCGGCAAGCTTGTCATAATTGACGCTGCCATCCTGATGCATAGGTGTTATAAGTGCCACACCTGCTCCTGTAAAAATTGACATATTTTTCCTCCTGAATTTTAATACAAAAACTTCCTGATACACTAATAAAGAGTTGGCAAGATGCCAACTCTTAAAGTCATACTCTTAATAGAATAACACTTTAGTAGCTCTCCATCTTGCGATGACAGTAATATGGATATTATCCATATTCCCAGCATTCATAATCTCAGGAATTATGCTGCTTCGGCACCATTCCCTTTCCCCCGTGCTCACCTATGCCTGACATATCACACGGTATACTGATTAATGGCGCAACCTCTACTTAATATATTTCTTATATAAACAGTGTATCATTACTGTTGACAATAGTCAACACCTTTTACACATCTAAAAATTCAATTTTGCTTACTGACACTTCATATGCCACTCTTTTTTCACATTCTTCATCATTTATGCGCTTTGTGTACTCACGGCTCTGAATCCTTCCATATATCCTTATATGTCCGCCAACCTCAAAGCCTGCTGCATATCTGGCATTACGGCCCCATGCTATACACGGTATATAATCTGATTTTCCATAAGGTCTGTTGACTGCTATGAGAATATCTGCAATTTCCCTTCCAAGGGGTGTTTTTCTGTAAATCGGCGGTTTGCAGATATATCCGTCCAGATATATCTGGTTGGTGCTCATATCCTCATCATAATTATCCAGAAATTCCAGTTCCCTGACAAAAATAGAAAGAACAAGTCTGTTCTTTGTCTCCTCATGTCTGTTGTATGAGCGGAACTGACCCGATGCTTCAATAATCATACCACGCAAATCCTCATTAACATCAACCAGTCTTTCCGAAACCATCAAAGGAATCACATCCACACTGTTGCTGAGACGATTAACGGATATATTTACTGTATAAAATCCTTCCCCATACACCTCGTGGCTGAATTCAAATTCAGATACCACCTCTCCGATAATAGTAACTTTGTTGTTTTCAATAACCTTATCAACCATTCTTCTGTTTCTCCCTTCTACTTAACCTGCCCCCATTCATTATACCAAATGGCAGCAATCGTTGTTTGATAATTTTATCATTACATATTATGCTGCTTGTTTTGTTTTTAGAACAAAAAATTATTGTAAATTACAGAATTTATGATAAAATATTATGGTTGTATATATGTTTATATTATTTATCGGAGGTTTTTATGATTACAAAACGTGAAGATGTGAGAAATATCGCGATTATCGCCCATGTTGACCACGGTAAGACCACACTTGTAGATGAGCTTTTAAAACAAAGCGGTACATTCAGGGAAAATCAGGATGTTGCCGAGCGTGTTATGGATTCCAATGACATTGAGCGTGAAAGAGGTATTACTATTCTTTCCAAAAACACTGCCGTACATTATAAAGATACCAAAATCAATATTATTGATACTCCCGGCCATGCCGATTTCGGCGGTGAGGTGGAACGTGTGCTGAAAATGGTCAACGGTGTCATTCTGGTAGTTGATGCCTATGAGGGTGTTATGCCTCAGACCAAATTCGTACTCCAGAAAGCCCTTGAGCTTGACTTGGACCTGATAGTATGCGTCAACAAAATCGACCGTCCTGAAGCAAGACCCGATGAAGTTGTAGATGAAATACTTGAGCTTCTTTTGGAACTGGATGCCAATGACAAACAGCTTGACTGTCCTTTTGTATTCGCATCAGCCAGAGACGGCTATGCCAAGTATAATATGGATGACACATCGGACAATATGGAGCCTCTTTTTGAGACTATCATCAAAAGCATTCCTGCACCGGAAGGAGATTCCGAAGCGCCTTTGCAGATTCTTATCAGCACAATTGACTATAATGAGTATGTTGGGCGAATCGGTGTCGGCAAGGTGGACAACGGTGTCATCAAGGTCAATCAGGAGGTTATGATTGTCAATCACCACGATTCGGACAAACACCAGCGTGTTAAGGTCACAAAGCTCTACGAATTTGACGGGCTCAACAAAATAGAAGTCAGCCAGGCTACGGTTGGAGCTATTGTGGCAATTTCAGGAATTTCAGATATTAAAATCGGAGACACAATATGTTCTGTGGATAACCCGGAGGCAATTCCTTTCCAGAAAATCTCAGAACCTACAATAGCAATGAATTTTATGGTAAACGACTCTCCGCTTGCAGGTCAGGAGGGCAAATTTGTCACCTCAAGACATCTGCGTGACAGACTTATGCGCGAGCTTAATACGGACGTAAGCCTCCGTGTGGAAGAAACGGAAAATACCGATTCATTCAAGGTTTCAGGTCGCGGCGAGCTTCATCTTTCGGTTCTTATTGAAAATATGCGCCGTGAGGGCTATGAATTTGCAGTAAGCAAAGCTGAGGTTCTCTATAAGACAGATGAGCGCGGTCATAAACTGGAGCCTATGGAAATCGCATATATTGATGTTCCTGAGGACTGCTCCGGAACCGTAATCCAGAAGCTCAGCATAAGGAAGGGTGAGCTTAACGGTATGGCACCGCTTAACGGCGGAACCACAAGGCTTGAGTTTTCAATCCCTTCAAGAGGTCTTATCGGATACACCAATGAATTTCTTACGGATACAAAAGGCAGCGGTGTCATAAACACCATTTTTGACGGATATGGGCCTTACAAGGGAGATATTCAGTATCGTAAGCAGGGTTCCCTTATTGCATTTGAAAACGGCGAGGCAATTACCTACGGTCTTTTCAATGCACAGGAACGAGGTACCCTTTTTATCGGTCCCGGCGAAAAGGTATACGGAGGCATGATTGTGGGTCAGACCGGACGTTCTGAGGATATTGAAGTCAACGTATGCAAAACAAAACATCTTACCAACACCCGTTCATCCAGCGCAGACGAGGCATTAAGACTTGTTCCGCCTAAAATTATGAGCCTTGAGCAGTCACTTGAATTTATTGATTCTGATGAGCTTTTGGAGGTAACTCCTAAGAATCTGAGAATACGCAAAAAAATTCTTGATTCAACAGCCCGCTACAGAGCGAAAAAAAACAGCTAGAATAATTTATGCTCCCCACAGGCTTCACATAAAAACCTGTGAGGAGCATTATTATATCAGTCTAAAATCACATTTATAAATTCTCGTTCTTTAAAGTTTCAACCGTATTATCATGTCTTATTTTATTCATTGAATACAGCATTGTAATAAAAACAACTATAAATACGCTGGCTACGGCTATTATAATGCTCTTCCACGGCATTATAAATCCCAGCGATACGCCAAACTCAATCGAACGGCTCATAAACCAATTAATCAGTATGGATACCGGAAGTCCATATATAATCCCTTTAATACCGTACAGCAGACATTCATAATTCATCATACGGTTGAAGCCTTTCTTCGTCATTCCAACCGACTTAAGCATGGCAAACTCTCTCCGCCTTAATCCAACATTGGTGGATATTGTGTTAAATACATTGGCAATTGATATAAGAGATATAAGCACTATAAATCCGTATGAAAAAATCTTTAATATGCTGATTAGTGCTCTTAAAGAGGAAATCTGCTGTGCTATATCCTCTGAATAAACTGTCAAACCTTTATCATCAAGTATCTCACAAAGCTTATCATATGATGTCTGATGGTCATCGGAATTCATGCTATAGTATATATAACGCTCATAATCATCTCCCATAACAGCCTCAAAAGCACTATATGGATACATTAGGACTACCTGTGTGCTGTTTTCCACAATACCCATGGGCGGATGCTCCACCACCGCTCCGATTTTAATGTATTCAACGCTGTTTTCATTGTCATCATCCGCCACTGACAATGTCAGTTCATCACCACTGAAAACATCTATTTTAATATATTTATCACTATACAGCACAATTTTATCGTATGCCACTGCTACAGGTTCATCGACATTCATATATATATCCGCATCCAAACCCTGCTTTTCAAGGAACTCTCTGTATTTGTCATCTTCGACGAAACATTGTATAACATCTACATATGCCTCTCCGTAATATTCGTTTAATTTTTCAATAGTATGGTTATCCGAAACGGTGTCATCAACATTAACATACCATCCCTTGCCCGTAGCCATGTATGTGGTATCGGTAATTCCTTCTATATCATTAATGATACTTTTCAATTCATCCACGGAAATTTTCGATACATCATCTCCCATAAGTGTAAATGATATATCATAATTATACTCCTGAACCGCCACGCCAAATCCTTTTGTCAGGTAGTCGCAGAAGCCTGATGCCGATATAAAAAGCACTATACTTACAAAAAGCGATGCTACCGTTGCCCTGTATTTTTTCTTATTGCGCTTAAAGTTTTTGGCGGCAAGCATTCCTTCAAATCCAAACAGTTTATATGTCAGCCTGCTTGTCTTAACCTTGTTACGTTTGATTACCACATCCCCGCTCTGACGTATTGCTTCTATTGCCGGTCTTTTTGCCGCTTTTTTGGCAGGAATATTAACAGATATCAGCACCGTTACAAGGCATATAACTGACGATATTACAATTGACCACCATGTAACATACAGCTTAAATTCCACGTTAGATGAACCGTTAATCAAATCAAACAGTTCGCCGATAAATTTAAAAGTTATAAATATTCCTGCTATTCCCGCAAGTATTCCTAAAGGTATGCCTATAACACACAGCAGCATTCCTTCATAAATCACACTTCGCCGCATCTGGCGCTTTGTTGCCCCCACTGACTTTAATATTCCAAACTGCTTGGTTCTTTCGCTTACGGATATTGAAAAGGCATTATAAATCAATGATATAGAGCCAAACATTATAATCAGCGAAAGTATTGCAGCCATTGTATAAAGCATACTGTTAAAGCCGTCGTTAAGGGACACGCCGCAGAATCTAAGATATTGGCTGTTATAATAGGTGCGCTCTGTATTCGGGTCAAGCCCTTCTGCAACAGCATAAATTTTTCTTATTTTCTGCGTCTGGTAAAAAATATCATAATTATAGCCGCTGCCAGCATCACACACAGTAAGCGCCGTATAACCGGCAGCGCTGTACGGCTCGAATGACGGTCTTTCGTAAAAGCCCACCACTGTAAACGTCCGTTCCCGGGTATCAATAAGCTCTTCTGCATTTTGAACCACCTCATCTTCATCATTATCATAGGCATAATACGGATCCTGTTGTATAAGAATTACATCATTCCATTGCCTCTGACCTATGTTAAGTGTTATTTTATCTCCAACCTGGTAATTCCTGTTGCCTCCGTTGGTTATCAGATGCTTTGGAAGTATAATTTCATCGGTGCTCTCCGGCATTCTTCCCTCAGTAATATTGACCGCAACAATATCGGTAAAATTTTCGCTGATTCCGCCCACAAAAAGATATGGCTTGTATTCATTATTACTTTCTATATATGCGTAGCCTATATTCTGCAGGTATCTGTAATCCTTAATATCAGTATCCCCGTCAAAATTTGAAAGCTCAGAATCGTTGCAGTCAGTCATCCTTGCATAATATGAGCCGTCAGATGCCTGACAGTTTCTCAGCATATAGTTCTGCATACTTGTAACTGTCGTCATGACCCCTGTAAACACCGACCAAAGTGATATTTACAGCCAAATTGTTCTGTAAAATGGGA
>CAYPWY010000023.1:0-30724 GCA_964414835.1 uncultured Butyrivibrio sp.
TAAATCAATACCTGTAGCGATTTTTTAGTTATTCAACTGTCAAACTCCAGTGCAATAATATTGTTTGATGAATTCCAATTTGTTGACATTTTCATTTACTATATGTTATAATATCTGCTGTATGACCGTTAATGGGGTGTCTGCCTGATTTGTGCTGAACATCTACAGCGGACACAAAATATAAATCACGGTTTTTCGCAAGGAGGAAATTTTTAAAATGAGTTTTACAGTAGAAAATTTAGAGAAAAACATGGCAAAACTTACTATCGAGGTTGCTGCGGAGGATTTTGAGAAAGCACTCCAGAAGGCTTATGAGAAAAATAAAAGCAAATTAACAGTTAACGGTTTCAGAAAAGGTAAAGTGCCTCGTGCAGTAATTGAGAAGGTATACGGAGCAGGCGTGTTTTATGAGGATGCCGCTAATATTCTTATTCCTGATGAGTATGCTAAGGCAGCAGAGGAAAGTAAGCTTGATATAGTTTCACAGCCGGAAATCGATGTCACACAGATTGAGAAGGGCAAGAACTTTATTTTCACGGCAGAAGTCGCACTTAAGCCGGAGGTAACGCTTGGTGACTATCTCGGAGTTGAGATTGAGAAGGTTGACGCTAAGGTTACGGCAGATGATGTGAAGGCAGAGCTTGAGAAAGTAAGAGAGCAGAACGCAAGAATTGTAGATGTTACTGACAGAGCTGTTAAGGATAAAGACCAGACAGTAATTGATTTTGAGGGATTTGTTGACGGAGAAGCTTTTGAAGGCGGCAAGGGGACAGATTATCCTCTTACAATCGGTTCACATTCTTTTATTGATAATTTTGAGGAGCAGCTTATCGGCGCTAAGATTGGCGAAGAGGTAGAGGTTAATGTAACATTCCCTGAGAACTATCAGGCAGCCAACCTTGCAGGAAAGCCTGCGCTTTTCAAGGTAACAGTTAAGGAAATTAAGGTTAAAGAGCTTCCAAAGCTTGATGATGATTTTGCAAAAGATGTTTCAGAGTTCGAGACACTTGCAGACTACAAGGCGGACATTAAGAAGAACCTTTCAGATAAGAAGAAAGAAGAAGCTAAGAAAGAAAAGCAGTCAAGAGCAGTTGCAAAGGCTGTTGAAAATGCCACAATGGATATTCCTGAGGGTATGATTAAGCTTCAGGTCAACAATATGGTTAATGAGTTTTCACAGAGACTTCAGATGCAGGGACTCTCAATTGACCAGTACATTCAGTATATGGGAGCCAACCCACAGCAGTTTATGGACAGCTTAAGACCGGAGGCTGAGACAAGAATCAAGAACAGTCTTGTTCTTGAGGCGGTTTCCAAGGCTGAGAATGTCAAAGTTACAGATAAGGATTATGAAGCTGAAATCGACAGAATGGCACAGATGTACCAGATGGAGGCTGACAAAGTTAAGGAAATGCTCGGAGAAGCAGAGGAACAGCAGATTAGAGCTGACCTTGCGATTCAGAAAGCAGCAGAGCTTATTGCAAGTAAGGCAGTTGAAAAAGCTGCTCCAAAAGCAGATGCCGAATAATCAGAATTGTCTTTTTGGGCAGGCAGTGTAATATTGTATAGCAATATAGGAGGTAATCATATGAGTTTAGTGCCTTATGTGGTTGAGCAGACAAGTCGTGGGGAACGTTCTTACGATATTTATTCAAGATTACTTAAAGACAGAATTATTTTCTTGGGAGAAGAGGTCAGTGATGCGTCAGCAAGTATAGTTGTAGCGCAGTTGCTTTTCCTTGAATCAGAGGACCCGGGAAAAGATATACATCTGTATATTAACAGTCCCGGAGGTTCAGTAACAGCCGGTATGGCAATATATGATACAATGCAGTATATCAAATGCGATGTATCAACAACATGCATCGGTATGGCTGCAAGTATGGGAGCTTTTCTTCTTGCAGGAGGTGCCAAAGGAAAAAGGTATGCACTTCCTAATGCGGAGATAATGATACATCAGCCAAGTGGTGGTTCTAAGGGACAGGCGTCAGATATGAAGATTGTCGCAGACCACATTCTTAAGACTAAAGAGAAGCTTAACAAAATTCTTGCGGATAACACAGGTAAGCCAATTGATATTATTGAGCGTGATACCGACAGAGACAATTATATGTCAGCATATGAAGCCGTAGAGTATGGAATCATTGACAGTGTTGTAGAGAAAAGAGCGTAAGATATCCGGCCCCCGGTAAGTATTTTCGGGGGCTGTAAGTTGTTTTGCATCTGTAAGGAGCTGCCGCACCGAAGGCGTGTCTTGCAAGCGCAGCTTTTGCAGGTATCTGAAAAGAGATGCCGGATTGAGGATTACAGGAGGTATTATTGTGGCAGGAAAGAAAGAAGATGAGCTGTTTGTATGTTCTTTTTGCGGAAAGAACCAGCAGCAGGTCAGAAAACTCATTGCAGGGTCGGGAGGCGTATATATATGTGATGAATGTATAGACATCTGTAATGAGATTATGGCTGATGAGTTCGACGATGGACAATCGGCAGATTACGATGAAGAAAATGACGGTATCAATCTTCTTAAGCCAATGCAGATTAAGGAGCTTCTTGACGAATATGTTATAGGTCAGGAGGAGGCAAAGAAGGTTTTATCCGTTTCAGTATACAATCACTACAAGAGAATCGTTCATAATGAAAAGGTTATAGGTGATGATGTAGAGCTTCAGAAGAGCAATATTCTTATGCTGGGACCTACAGGTTCAGGTAAGACATATCTTGCACAGACATTGGCAAGGATACTTAATGTACCTTTTGCCATAGCAGATGCAACTACGCTTACAGAGGCAGGATATGTAGGTGAGGATGTCGAAAATATTCTTTTAAAGCTTATACAGGCAGCCGACTATGATATTGACAAAGCCGAAAAAGGTATTATCTATATTGATGAGATTGATAAAATTACCCGTAAATCCGAGAATGTATCCATAACAAGGGATGTATCGGGAGAGGGTGTACAACAGGCACTTTTGAAAATTTTAGAGGGAACTGTTGCATCCGTTCCGCCACAGGGAGGAAGAAAGCACCCGCAGCAGGAGCTGATTCCCATTGACACCACCAATATTCTTTTTATATGCGGCGGAGCCTTTGACGGACTTGAGAAAATTATTGAGTCCCGTATGGATCAGAAATCTATCGGATTTAATGCGGAGATTAAAGAGCATGAGAAACAGAATATAGGTGAGCTTTTTGCCAAGGCACTTCCGCAGGATTTTGTCAAGTTCGGACTTATACCTGAACTTATAGGTCGTGTGCCTGTGACAGTAGCTCTTGATATGCTTGATGAGGATGCTCTTGTCAATATTCTTACAAAGCCTAAAAACGCGCTTATTAAGCAGTATAAAAAGCTCTTTGAATATGACGAGGTTGAACTCATAGTGACCGATGAGGCTGTCAGGGCAATAGCAAAACAGAGTCTTGAACGCAAGACAGGAGCAAGAGGACTTCGTTCAATAATGGAGAAAGCTATGTTGGATGTTATGTACCGCATACCATCTGATGACACTATTTCTAAGTGCACCATTACTGAGAAGACTGTGATGGAGGGAATTGGACCGGAGCTTGAGTACAGAAGCACAGAGCTGCCTGTTAAGGAAAATGTTACACATACAATTGGGAAAAATAACGGAGAAAGCGCATGAATGACGTAAAGGTTAACTTACCGATTATTGCACTGAGAGGAATGACCATACTACCATATATGGTCATTCATTTTGATGTGAGTAGAAAAAAATCAATAAAAAGCGTAGAGTACGCTATGAAAAACGGCCAAAAGATTTTTCTTGTGGCACAGAAATCAGCGGATGTCATCAATCCTGAGAGGGATGATGTGGTAGACGTCGGAACAATCTGTGAAATAAAGCAGATTGTGAAGATGCCCGGCGGACTTGTCCGTGTACTGGTAAAAGGCCTTGAACGTGGAAGGTTTATTGATTTTACCAATACGGAAGATATGCTTGAAGGTGATGTGTATCCTACTGCTGATGAAGAGGCTGTGCTGCCGGATGCCGAGCGGGATGCCAGAATAAGTCTTTTAAAGGAAATGATGAAGCGCTATTACATGGAAACGGGCCGCAATCAAGGCGATAATATTTCCAGAATAAGTGCCATAAGCAGACTGGACGAAATAATATATACGTCCGTGGTAGAGTGTACAACCGATTTTGAAGACAGGCAGTGTATTCTTGATACGGATGACATACTGATGCGTTTTGATGCAGTATGCGATATTGTCTGTGATGAGATAGAGGTCGTAGATATTAAGAAGAAGCTTTCTGAAGCAGTCAGAAGCAGAGTAGATAAGAATCAGAAGGACTATATTCTGCGTGAACAGATTCAGGCAATCCGTCAGGAGCTTGGAGAAGATGATGTTGAAGACGAAATAGAGGAGTTTAAGCGTAAAACAACAGAGCTTAATGCTTCAGAGGAAGTGAAAAACAAAATATTCCGTGAGATAAAAAGATATGATTCCATATCCGGAAACTCATCGGAGGCATCGGTTTCCAGAACCTATATTGAGACTATGCTTGAACTGCCTTGGAATAAACATTCCGACGATAATAATGATATAGTCAATGCGCGGCAGGTTCTTGATGCCGACCATTATGGACTTGGAAAGGTTAAGGACAGAATAATTGAATTTCTTGCGGTGCGTTCATTAAACGGTAAGGGTGAAAGCCCTATTATATGTCTTGTAGGTCCTCCGGGAACAGGCAAAACATCAATCGCTTCATCCATAGCAGGTGCGCTTAACCGTAAATATGTCCGCATATGCCTGGGCGGTGTAAGGGATGAAGCCGAGATAAGAGGTCATAGAAAGACATATGTAGGTGCTATGCCGGGAAGAATCATAACAGGACTGAAACAGGCAGGTACGGGTAATCCGCTTATGCTTTTGGACGAGATAGATAAGGTTGGAACAGATTCCAGAGGAGATACAGCATCAGCATTGCTTGAAATACTTGACAGTGAGCAGAATGCAGCTTTTCGTGACCATTACATAGAAGTACCTGTGGATTTGTCGGATGTCCTTTTTATAGCAACTGCCAACGATACAAGTACAATACCTAAACCTCTCCTTGACAGAATGGAATTGGTGGAACTGAACAGCTATACATCAACCGAAAAATTTCATATAGCCAAAGAACATCTTGTGGAAAAGCAGCTTGATAGAAACGGACTTACACGTAAGCAGTTGTCTTTTACAGATGATGCAATCCGCAAGATTATAGAGAATTACACTAAGGAAGCAGGAGTGCGTGAGCTGGAGCGTCAGATTGGAGGGGCATGCCGCAAGGCAGCCAAATCAATTGTCAGCGGAGAGAAAAACACCCACAAGGTTACTGTCAGAAATCTCAGTCAGTATCTTGGAAATCCTAAGTATGACAGTGAAGAGATGGCAGCAGAAGATATGGTGGGAGTTGTTAAAGGGCTTGCATGGACCAGTGTGGGAGGAACAACTCTTGATGTGGAGGCAGTTCTTATGCCGGGAAAAGGCGGACTTGTGCTTACAGGTAAGCTTGGCGATGTTATGAAAGAGTCTGCTCAGGTTGCTTTGGGATATATACGTTCTGTCGCCGATAAATATGATATAAGCAAGAGCACCTTTGAGAAAAATGATATACACCTTCATGTTCCTGAGGGAGCAGTACCTAAGGACGGACCGTCAGCAGGTATTACAATTGCCCTTGCCATGCTTTCGGCACTGACAGGCAGAATGGTGCGGCATGATGTGGCGATGACAGGAGAGATAACTCTTCATGGACAGGTGCTTCCCATAGGAGGACTTAAAGAAAAGCTTTTGGCTGCTTCTGTTATAGGAATCAAAGAGGTGCTTGTTCCTTATAAGAATGAGAAACAGGTTGCAGATATTGAAACAGAAATTCTTGATGGTCTTACAATTCATTATGTGAAAACCATGAAGGATGTAATTAAATATGCACTGTGTAAATAGAATGGTGATTGATTATGGTAATTAAAAATGTAAACCTTGAAACAGTATGCGGTATTACAAGCAGACTTCCGGAAAATCAACTTCCGGAGGTTGCTTTTGCCGGAAAATCCAATGTAGGCAAATCTTCAATGATTAATGCTCTTATGAATCGTAAGTCTTATGCCAAAATATCGTCCCAGCCCGGTAAAACACAGACAATTAATTTCTATAATATTAACGATGTATTTTACTGCGTGGATTTGCCGGGGTATGGTTATGCCAAAACCTCTATTGAGACCAGACAAAAATGGGGGAAGATGGTAGAGAAGTATCTTAAAACTTCTAAACAGTTAAGACAGGTGTTTTTGCTTATAGATATAAGACATAAGCCTTCTGAAAATGACAGACTGATGTATGAGTGGATAGCATATCAGGGTTACACGCCCATAGTAATTGCCACCAAGCTTGATAAAATTAACCGCAGTCAGATACAGAAACAGGTAAAAATAGTGCGTGAAGGTCTGGGAATGCCATCGGAGGGTGTGATAATTCCCTTTTCGGCGGAAACCAAACAGGGACTTGACAAGCTGTGGGAAGTGATTGACGGGACAGTAATGTGATTGTCTATATCATATGTTTCATTACAAACTGGTATATTTCCTGACTTTTTTCTTTCCAGTTGCCGCACATAATATCGGCTACCTCTTCATCCGGAACTGACAGAGTCAGGTCAATGAGACTGGAACCGTTTTCCTTGATACAGCAATGTACTGAATAGTCACCGGAGGTGGTGCGGTAGTATTCCGAGATTACATTGGCGGCTTGTTTAAGCTCGTATTTATTTTTGGCGAGATAATCATTGACTTCTTTTTTGATTTCATCGGACACTTTATTTCCGAAATATTCAAGCATTTCCCGTCCGCTGTCTGTAAGTGTATAGCTGGTGTTGCTGCGGCTGCTTTCTACATTGATAAGACCGTCATCCTGAATGATTCCAAGAACCTGCTGAATGGTGGCAAAGTCGGTGTATCCGGTTTCCAGTATAAATCCCGATATTGTATTATTGGACAGAGGGAAATCAACCCTGTCCAGCATATATAAAATAATTAATTTGTATAGAGTAATGGATTCAACAGCCATCATTATACCTCTTTCCCTGATATGTATTTCTTAATCGGAATTCTCTGTTAATTAAATTTAAAACGTTCTTTTTATCAGTGCTCCACATAGGTGCAAGCATAAGCTTTTTCGGTCCGTCTCCGGTGATTCTGTGGATTACCATATCGGCAGGCAGAAGTTCAATCATATCAACAATAGTGGATATATATTCATCACGGGACATGACCTGAATTTTGTGCGCCCCATAGTCGGCGGCAATGTCAGTACCTTTCAATATGTGAAGCAGTTGTAATTTTACACCATGAGGATGTTTTTTGGCAAGATATTCTGCACACATAACATGCCGGTCATGTGTAATACCCGGTAAACCTACTATAATGTGTGTGATGACGGGAATATTACAGACTTTAAGTCTTTCCAGTGCGTCTTCATACACATCCAGTGTATAACCGCGGCGGATATATTGGGCGGTATCTTCATCAATAGTCTGAAGCCCAAGCTCCACCCATACAGGTTTGATGCTGTTGATTTCAGACAGAAGTTCTATTTTATCCTGCTCAAGACAATCCGGACGTGTGGCAATGGACAACCCCACAATTCGCGGGTCATATACAGCCGCATAAAAAATATCATGCAGTCTGTCAACCGGAGCATAGGTATTGGTGAATGCCTGAAAATATGCGATATATTTATTACCGGTATATTTGGAGCTTACCAGATTTATTGCGGCGTCAATCTGCGAACCGATGCTCATACATGCATCGGCGGCAAAGTCACCTGAACCGCCGGCGCTGCAGAAAATACATCCGCCGGTGCCGAGGGTGCCATCCCTGTTGGGGCAGGACATACCTGCGTTAAGTGAGATTTTGTAGACTTTGTCACCGAAAAATTCCCTGTAATATTGATTGGCTGAGTAGAATGGGCGATGTTCCATAGCTATTTTGTAATGTTTTCCATAACTGCTTTGCTTACAACATCGGCAACTCTTGAATCAAAAGCCTCAGGAAGGATATTGTTTTCGTTAAGCTCGTCATCAGATACAAGACCTGCGATGGCATTGGCGGCGGCAAGCTTCATTTCTTCCGTAATCTGTGAGGCATGTCCTTTAAGAGCACCTCTGAATATACCCGGAAATGCAATAACATTGTTGACCTGATTAGGAAAATCACTTCTTCCGGTTCCTACAACCTTGGCGCCTGCTGCTTTGGCAGCGTCAGGCATAATTTCAGGAACAGGGTTAGCCATTGCAAAAATAATGGCATCCTTGTTCATAGATGCTACCATATCTGAGGACACAATCCCAGGTGCGGATACACCAATGAAAATATCTGCGCCTGCAAGGGCATCTGCAAGGCTTCCTGTTTTACATTCAAGGTTAGTAACCTGAACCATTTTTTGCTGCATCCAGTTAAGACATTCTGTATTTTTGGAAAGAATACCTGATTTGTCGCACATAATAATATCCGGAAAACCATATGTAAGCAAAAGCTTGGTAATGGCAACGCCTGCTGAACCTGCACCATTGACTACTACTTTGCAGTCTTCCTTGTTTTTGCCGGTAACTTTAAGGGCATTCATAATTCCTGCAAGAACAACGATAGCGGTTCCGTGTTGGTCATCATGGAAAACAGGAATATCAAGTGCTGCCTTCAGTCTTTCTTCTATCTCAAAGCACCTTGGCGCCGATATGTCTTCAAGGTTGATTCCGCCAAAAGCAGGAGCGATATTTATAACGGTTTTGATGATTTCCTCGGTGTCCTGAGTGTCGAGACAGATAGGTACGGCATTGACGTCGCCGAATTCTTTAAAAAGAACAGCTTTGCCCTCCATGACAGGCATAGCGGCGTAAGGTCCGATATTGCCAAGCCCCAGAACGGCGCTGCCGTCTGATATTACGGCGACTGTATTGGCCTTGATAGTATATTTATAAGCAAGTTTTTTGTCTTCTGCAATAACCTTGCAAGGTTCAGCAACGCCGGGAGTGTAAGCTATTGCCAAATCCTCTCTTGTTTTAATGGCACATTTGGAAGTGGTTTCCAGTTTGCCGTTCCATTCCTTATGAAGCTGTAAAGCCTTTTCATTATTTGTCATGATAGTATCCTTTCAAAATAGTTATATTTATAATTGTACCACGACAGTTTTTTTTAGTAAACGGCAAAATGTAAAATGTAAAAGAACAGTTAAGGTTTTACCACTTTTACAAAAAATAAACCGCTTAAACCCCAAGCGCTGTTTTGTGTTAGGTGCATGATACAATGATATTATCACATAAAAAATGCAAGGAGGAGACATATTATGAATAAAAAATTTTTGAAAAAAATCATTGCAATATTTTCGGCGGGCTGTGTTTTTTCGTTTATGATGATGCCCTTAAGTGCGGCGACAGTCACGGATGAGGCATATCTTGGAACCACAGGAGTGAAAGCTTCACTTTCGGCAACAGACACAGTTGCCAGTGCCGGTACACTTGCGCCATACGGGGGAGCAAAGGCATTAAGTGTCAGCATGACTTATTATTATTATAACCGCAGTACAAAAACCGCAGGTTCAGGAACTAAGACTGCTACGTCAGCTTCAACAATGGCAACGGTATCGGCAAAGGTGCCGGATAATTGCAGATGCATGGATGCTGTAAGCTATCACACTGCATCTACAGCCAATCAGAATTGGAACTGCTATCTTAGTGTGGAGAATTAGTAGAGAGGGATACGGTATGGGCAGAAAGAAATTACTATCAATTATCATTCCGGCAGCGGCTGCGATTATGGTGATAATTGCCGTGATTATTATAAGGTTCTCAAGTCGTACTGCTAAAACTGATGGAACATATTCATCCGAATGTTTTTCCTTTATATCTATTGCGGGCACTGAAGAGGGCTTGTTATATATTAAAGATAATATGTTAAGGTTTACGGATGTAAACAGTCAGCTTGATACATATGTGTGCAGCCGTCCCAATTGTGAGCATTCTAATAAAACCGGGACGGAATGCGAAGCGTATATGGGTGGTGGGTGGCTTAATTTCGTTATGGATGAGGAATATATATATCTGATTGGAGATGCTCAAGGCACATTGTATTATAATGATGAGGTGTCAGGATATATAATGCGCGAAAACCGGGACGGAAGCGGTAAGGAGAAGGTAGTTGAATACAGCGGAATACAGACAATAACCTCATGTAAGCTGTATGGAAATTATATTGCAATGTCATATATTAACACTGAGGATTACAGTAATCCTCTTGAACCGGTAGAACTTGAAGAACAGGAACTGGGAATTGCAGTGTATAACACTGTAACAGGCAAATTCAGCAGTCAGGTAATCGCCAAAGGTGAGACGGTAGACTGTCTGATGAATATAGACATATATGAGGATAAAGTATATTGCGGTTATTATCGTAGGAGTGCAGAGCAGGACACATTTACAAATATATACTGTTCCATAAATATAGAAGATATGGAAGTCGAAGAATTGCTTGTAATGGAAAACGTTCCTATAGGATATGTGACTGGCAAGGCAGCAAAAGACTGTTACATATACATAGATTATAATGACGATAATAATATATGCCTGTACAGAGACGGAGAAATAACATATATAGGAAACGATAATAATGCGTTAGGATTCTGGCTTGTGGAAGATTGTGTTGTATATTATAGCGGGATGTCATTAATAAAAAAATATGACATTGATACAGGAAAAACGATGGTTCTCTCAAACGGAATGGAATATGATATTTTAGCACAGACGTCAAGCTATTTGTGGTTTGTGGATTCTGAGGATGCCTCAAGCTTAAGATATTTTGCACTCAGCAACTCGGATTTGCTGAGTGCAAGATGGGATAAAGCCGTATATCTTATGGAGACAGCGAGAGGCGCATCCGGTACAGGTGAAGTGGTTGTTGAGGATGATTCGGAGGATGACCAAAGAACAGAGCTTGTGTGGATAATGCCGTCATATGCTAAGCTCACAAAAGAACAGCTTATAAATATTAATGAAATATTGAGGGATAAGGGATACGATTTTAAACTGAAGCTTGTGTATATGAATGTTATTCAGGATTACAAAGAGCGGCTGGAGGAATATCTTGAAGACAGTGATGCGGATATAGTGTTTGCAGGTATGGATTATGATAACGGAATCGAGGAGCCTGTCAGTATAATAGAGTCGGGCATACTGTATGATTTTACTGATGAGCTTAACAGTGAATCCGGAAGGCAGTTGTATGGCTGTTTTGATGAGGCTTTATGGGAGCTTACAGAGTATGATGGAAGGTCATATATAATACCTAACACTGGAGGAGATGACGGTAGTGTAAACTGCATTGTATTTAATGATAAGTATATATCCAAAGATGAAGCTGCTGAATTTGACGGAACAATCTATGGATTGCAGGAATTATATGAACGTTATGCAGGGGATGAAAGTGTAATTGTAAGCGGAATAAGTATGAATGATTACATTGAATTAAGCAGTCCTGACTATATAAGCCGATATGGAGTTGTGATTTCAGAGAATGAAGGAAAAGCGTACTCAGTTGCCGAATGTGAGGATATAAAAGCGCAGTTTTCAATAATAAATGAGCTGTATAAATCAGGCAAATGGGTTGAAATGGATGAAAATACAACAATACAGAATTATGCGGATAACTATTTTGCATATATAACATATGGGAATTATTATAGTGTAATGTCGGATAATGTATATTATTACAGTCCTCTTATGTACAGCTGGATGGGACTTGGATATGGAATAAGCGCATCAAGTTCCCATAAGGAGGAAGCTCTTGAATTTCTTACACTTGTAATGACTGACAGAGACATTGCCAATGCCATTTTATATGGTATTGAGGGTGTGGATTATAACGTAGAGGATGGAATTGTTTATGGCACCGGAACCGGAATTTTTGAATCCAGCAGTCTAAGGGCGGATATGACAGGAGTGTATCTGGCTGCCGATAAAACCTCAGAAGACAATCCGGAAGGCACAAGGTATGATAATGCCCAAATAGGCTGGAATATGCTCAGAGTAAGCAGATACCATAATGTTTTCCTGAATATGGGGGATTATGAGGATATATTGACAGCGCTTGGTTTAGTCAACAGTGGAATACCGCTTTATACAAGCGGAGATTTTGAGGCGGAATGGGAAACATATGCCAACAGTCTCAAGGATGCAGGAGTTGATACGATTCTTGATGCACTGAACAATGAATTGGAGCAATACATTGAGAATGATAATTAATGAATTTCTGAGGGTGCTTAGGGACAAAACCGTAATATTTTTACTGGCGGTTATGACCGGACTGAATGTGGTCGTTTTATATATTCAGGCGGAGAAAACAGCAGCTGAGTCGTTATGTTCTGTATCACAATATAATACAATCTACGATGAGATAGCAGATATGAGCAATGATGAGGCATATGAATATCTGCAAGGCAGATATGACGAGCTTACAGACGGTTACATAAGTGAAAGTATAACGTTGGCAATGGCATACAGGGTCGTTATTGAAGAGGTGAATTATTGTGCGCATTATGACGAGTATCTTGCCAGGATTGAGGATGATGCACTTAAACATAACAATATAGCCATTTTTGCCAGCACTGATTCGTATGGCAGCAAAAATATTGTCAAGACGGCGGATGTATTCAGAAAACTCTGGGGAAACCAGTTGAAAACCGGTCCGTCAAGAGGCGTTAATATGCTTACCGGAAGCATATCAACAGATATAATAGCGGTCATAATGCTTCTGGCAGTAACTTCTGTTATGATAATCAGAGAGAAGGAGAGCGGGGCGGTAAGGCTTGTAAAATCCTGTCGTAGAGGTCGTTGTACAATAGCTTTGGCAAGATTTGCATCAATGGTTTTGATGTGCATCCTTATCGAGATAATTTTGTACATACCAAATGCCGTTATCGCAGGAGCTATGTATGGTTTTGGGGATACAGACCGGCTTATACAGTCCGTTTATGGCTTTGTAACAACGGAAATACCAATCAGTGTAAGCGGATATATAGTGCTATTTATGGCGGCTAAGCTGGCAGTTCTTATTATGGTTTCTGCAATTTTGATGCTGATAATGAACCTGATTGACAGCAGTGTGCTTATATATGCTGCGATAGTAGCGCTGTTCGGTATTGAGGCGGTGCTGTTTTATACGATAGGAAGCAGCAGCCGATTAATGGCATTAAAGAATCTTAATATATATGCACTTATAGATACTAACAGACTTTTTGAAACATACCGCAATCTGCGTATGTTCGGTAATCCGGTTGAGTATAAGGCAGCAGCAGGAATTATGACAGGAATTATTATCCTTATAGCTGTGATTACATCGGCAGTTGTATTTTCCGGTAGAAAAAGCATTGCAGGAACAGGAAGATTCAGGTCGGCAGTTGACGGATTCCTTGGAAAGATAAGTTTGTGGGACAGATTTGGAACGGCAGGCATGGTCTCCAACGAGTTGTATAAGATATTTATCAAATGTAAAGTTGGACTCATTATAATTATTGCTGCAATATTTTTGTGGAAGAGTTATGTACCGATAACAGGCAATTGCGATACGGTTGAGGAACTGTATTATCTCATGTGTGTGAATGAGGTTGCGGGTGAATATTCTGACGAGAAAGTGACTTATATTACGGAGCGGCTTGAAGCTGTCATGGACGGACAGGCAGATATTGACGATAAGAATAAGGAAAAATGGATAACCGGCTACAGCAGTGTTCTTGAAACTGCAGAATATATAAAAGACATAGACGGCGGTGTGTTTATGTATGACCGGGGGTATGCAAAGCTTACGGGAAAGGATGTCAATAATGAACTTGTTCTGGCAATTCTGTCAGTTATAATTTTGACGGCATCAGTATTTGGTATATGGACAGTAGAATACACATCGGGAATGTCGGTTGTTTTGAAAAGCAGCAAATACGGAAGACGTTTTACCGAATGTATTAAGCTTGTAATTTCTTTTGTTATCGCAGCGGTTATCTTTGTGGGGGTACATTTGCCATGGTATCACAATGTCCTTGCCAGCTATGGCTCCGGCTATCTTGATGTTCCCGCATGTAATATGCAGCATTTGAGTACGCTTCCTTCATGGATAACTATCAGGGAATACCTGATTGCAGTATCAGTAATTAAAGTTATCATTATGTGTGGAATTGTCATGGTCATAAAAACATTGGCAATAAAAACCAAAAGTCATATAATGACCATAATAACCACCACGGGAATATTTGTGTTGCCCCTTGTGATATTAAGAGTGTTGGGAGAACTGGTGTAATGAAAATAGAGATAAAAAATCTTACAAAAACATATGGCAGCGTTAAGGCTCTTGATAATCTATGCGTAACATTTGTGAATGGAATATATGGAATACTGGGACCTAACGGAGCCGGAAAAAGCACTATGATTAGTCTTATTACAGATAATATCAAGCGTGACAGCGGAAATATATTGTGTGATGGAAAAGAGATTCTTTCTATGGGAGCAGAGTTCAGAACCCGTATTGGATATATGCCGCAGCAGCAAAATATGTATAGCAATTATTCCGCAATAGGATTTCTCAAATATATAGCATCAATCAAAGGCATAAGCAACCGCAAAGCATCCGAGGAAATCGAACGTCTTCTTAAAATAGTCAATCTCTGGGAGTTCAGATACCGTAAGCTTGGGGGATTTTCCGGAGGAATGAAGCAGCGAATCCTTCTGGCACAGGCACTTTTAGGAGAGCCGGAACTTTTAATATTGGATGAACCTACGGCAGGACTTGACCCCAATGAGCGAATCAAAATAAGAAATTACATAGCAGAGCTTTCCGGTAACCGTATTATACTTTTAGCTACGCATGTGGTAAGCGATGTGGAATGCATTGCAGATAATATAATGATGCTTCGCGACGGCAGGCTTGTTGATATAGGCAGTACGTCAGATATTATAGCCGGTATTGATGGTAAGGTCGGAGAAATACATTGTAATTATGATGAGATTTCAGGACTTCAACAAAAATACAAGGCCGGAAATATCAACAGAACGAAGGAAGGCTTTGTACTTCGTATTGTGGGTGACGAATTGCCGCCGGAATCTGAAATTGTATCAGAAAATATAGGGTTGGAAGATGTATATCTGTATTATTTAGCATGAAATGATACATAACGTGCAGCATCAGACTTTTTGAAAATTTTACTAATCGGGAACTTGGAAACAGGTTTCCGATTTTTGTTTTGTCCGATAAAAAATTACTTTCCGGTGGACTTATATACAAAACTGTGCAAACTCAAAACGGTATGGCATTGACAGTTTTACAAAAATAGAGTAACATTTATGTAATAAAGTTTAATACATTGTTAACAGTATTGTGCTTTATATTCATTAAATAGGTGATATAATGAACCTGTCTGGTTATCTTAATAATTCCTATTTTAACCCCATAAGCTATAAAGTCCGGATATGAAGGAGTTGAAATTCGGACGATTAAGAAGGAGATATATATGAAAGAAAAATTACAAACGCTTTCGCTCGCTGTACTCAGGGACATTGCCAAGGATAAAAAAATCAAAAATATCACGGTAATGCGGAAGAGCCAGTTGATTGATGCTATTTTAGCGGCGGCAGAGTCGGAAGAAGCCCAAAGCGCACCGTCTAAGGAAGCGAAAGCACCAACCGCTTATGAAAAAACTCAGGAAGAGCCTTTGGATAAAGCACCGGAAGAGCAGTCGGATAAAGTGACAGAAGTGCAGACTCACAAGGCACATATGCCTCGTGCCGACAGGTCAGCTGCCAATAAATATGATAACGAGAGACGGAATATTTCCGAGAACGGACAGAGTATCGCATCAGACCCATATAAGCAGGATTATGACCCTGCAATGGTAGACAATACATCCGAGGCAAATGGAATTTTGGAAGTAATGCCTGACGGATACGGCTTTATCAGATGTGCCAACTATATGCCGGGTGATAATGATGTGTATGTTTCTCCGACTCAAATCAAGCGCTTCGGGCTTAAGACGGGAGACATTATAATCGGAGCCAAGCGAATAAGAAATCAGGGAGAGAAATTCAGCGCCCTTTTGTATATGAAGACTGTCAACGGATACCAGCCTTCTGATATACCTAAGCGAACTCCGTTTGAGAAGCTGACACCTGTTTTTCCTGATGAAAGAATACATCTTGAACGGGCATCAAGCAGCACAGCCATGAGAATTATGGATTTGATTTCCCCCATAGGCAAGGGGCAGCGCGGTATGATTGTTTCGCCTCCCAAAGCGGGAAAGACAACGCTTCTCAAGCAGATTGCAAAATCGATAACATCAAATAATAAAGATATGCACCTTATAATTCTTCTTATTGATGAAAGACCGGAGGAGGTTACAGATATTAAGGAGTCTATTCAGGGTGATAATGTTGAAGTAATATATTCAACCTTTGACGAGCTTCCTGAGCATCATAAAAGAGTATCGGAGATGGTGGTCGAGAGAGCAAGAAGGCTTGTAGAGCATAAAAAAGATGTCTGTATTCTTCTGGACAGTATTACAAGACTTACAAGAGCTTATAATATAGTAATAGCTCCAAGCGGCCGTACATTGTCCGGCGGACTTGATCCTGCATCACTCCATATGCCGAAGAAGTTTTTTGGAGCGGCACGTAATATGCGTGAGGGAGGTTCTCTTACAATACTGGCTACGGCACTTGTGGATACGGGAAGTAAAATGGATGATGTTGTTTTTGAGGAATTCAAGGGAACAGGAAATATGGAAATTGTTCTGGACAGAAAGCTTTCCGAAAAGAGAATTTTCCCGGCTATAGATATTGTAAAATCAGGAACAAGGCGTGAGGATTTATTGTTGAACAATGAGGAAAGAGAAGCGGTTGATATAATGCGTAAGGCACTCAATGGTATGCGTTCGGATGATGCTGTCGAACACATTATTGACATGTTCTCAAGAACCAGAAACAATGCGGATTTATGCCAGCTTGTGAAAAAGACCAGACTTATATAATAGGAGTTTATGATGGGCAGTAAGGAAGAAGTATCTAAGAAAAAGAAGAATACCAGCGGCTATGGAATCAAAATAGCTATGGTGGTCGGACTTGGAACATTACTTATTTGCGGGATTGTTGCCATAGCATTGATAATGTTTTCCGGTTTATTTTCCATTAACTCGGAAATAAAAAACTCAGGTGAATACAAATACGACGACATTTACGCAGGAATAAACCCTAAGGAATCGGATGGCTCTGCAGGTCAGGCAAAGCTTACCGCACGGTATATCGGTGATGAATTGTATGCAGGAGGTCAGGCAATTGCTGATGATTTTCTTGTTGAAGTTGTATATGAAAACGGAGACACAGAGGAAGTAAATGATTTTGACAGTGTTATTCTTCAGGATGATTTCAGACTGGCAGAAGGAGAAAATACTATAGAATTCAGCTATAACGGTCTGACAGCAGCTGTCGATGTCAATGCTGTTAACATCAGAACTCTTCCATATCCGCCTGATTATGTGCTTAAGGCTGTTGATGCTGAGGAGGCACAGCAGAAGGTTGATATGCTTAATAACGGAACATTGTCCTTTGCAGATGCATTTTCAAATATGTCATTTACCGGGGATTCTCAGATTAAAGCGCTGGCAACCAATGGAATTATATCTATGGATTACATAGTTGCAGAAAACGGAGAGAGTTATGATTATTTCAATGCCAATATGGACCGTGTGCTGGCACAAGCGGCAGGAAAGGATGCGGTAATCGTTCATTACGGGATTAACACTCTTTCCACTTCTGCGGAGGACAGAACCGCAAGGATTAACCAGTACAAAGAACTTCTTTTAAGGGTAAAGAACACGTATCCGGATACGAGAGTTATTGTCAGCGGTGTTTTCCCGGTGTGCTACACCATTTTTGCTACGCAGGAGCGTTTTGAGTACATCAACGATTATGATTTCCAGCTTTGCGAGATGTGTATGGAAATAGGAGTAGAGTATCTCAGTGACAATGCTTACATGATGGAGCATCAGGAACTGTTCGGCAGTGACGGACTTCATCTTACTAAAGAATTTTACACAGATTACTGGCTTAAAAACATAGTGACTACTATGGGATTGTAAAGCCGATTAGGTGCTATTTTAAAATGAGAGGTGGCTGTTGCAATGAATAGATTCAGATATATACCAACACTGATAATGACAATAACTATTGCAGCGCTTATTTTAATAACAGCCGTTATTATGAAAACAGTCAGAGGAAAGACAGTTAATACGGCCGAAGGTGAATCATATATGGCTGCTATGGCCATGCAGGATATACAGGTTGTAGAAAACAATCTCAGACAGGAAGGCAGTCCGTATCCGTCTCAGGACAGTGAGGCGGCGGACACCTTGGGACCGCCGATGGAAGACCCGACGGTAGAGACGGAAGCATTGGATGCGGAAGGATTTTACGGAAGCAATCAGGCTTGTTATGTTCCTTATGTTGTGGATGAAAAGATTGCTGAGGAGGTTGTGGACAAGCTGTCTGATGGAAAATTGACGACCAAAGAGCTGTTTAAAAACACGCTTTTTGTAGGGGACTCTATTATGACCGGATTTTCGGACTTTCAGCTTGCCAATCAGGGCAATGTGATAGCCACGGTAGGCTCATCTTTGGACCCGCACTTGGAAGAAAATATAGATAAAATAGTAAAATATAATCCGGAATATCTGATACTTCATTATGGGCTTAATGAGATGGGAGAGAAAGAATACCATCTGGACTCTTTTATTGATGAGTATACAAAATGTCTTTCGGAGCTTCAAGAGAAGCTTCCGGGAACCAAGATAATAGTAGTGGCACTTATGCCGGTCAAAAGTGAGGCTGTGGAGAGCCAGCCCCGTCTTGCCCATGTTGCTGAGTATAATGAGCGTATGCGTGCCATGTGCGTGGAGCTTGGAGTTGCATATAGTGAGGATTCACAGTTTTTTGCAGACAATGGGGATTTGTACAGCAACGATGGAATACATGTACAGAAAAAGCTGTACATTATGTGGATTAACTATTTGGTAAAGGAAATGGGTATATATTAATATGTCGCTTAGAGTTAAAGAAATTTTGATAGTTATATGTCTTATGTCTTTTATTGTCTTTATCAGCAGGCAGAACAATTATGTGGATGTTAATGCATCCGATATTCTTGATAATATTGCGTCTGTTGTTGGTATAGGTGATATGGAGGAATTTACCAACTCGGATATAAAGAAGGATTTTGGCGTTAATGCCAACGATTATGACAGTATTGTATATTATGGTCATCAGTCGGTGATGAACAGTGAAACGGTGCTTATCGTCAAACTTGCCGATGAATCACAGGCACAGGATATTATGGATATAATTGATACGCAGAAGGAAACAAATATGCAGATGTTTAAGTCATATGCACCTGAGCAGTACAAGCTTCTTTCTGAAAGTATATTGGAACAAAAGGGCAGTTATGTATTATATGTAGTTTCAGAAAATGCCGGAGATATAGAACGGGCATTTACCGATATTATCACAGGATAGGAGTGGCAGATGGTTTTCAGCAGTATTGTATTTTTATTTGCATTTTTGCCGCTTACGCTTCTTTTGTATTATATATGCAGAGATATTGCGTGGAAAAATGTGATACTTCTCATAATGAGTCTGGTCTTTTACGCATGGGGAGAACCTGTTTATGTGGTTCTCATGGTTATAAGCATTTTTTTCAATTATTTTATAGGAAAAGATATAGAAGAAGGCGGACACCCCAAAGCCACACTTGTGTTTGGTATTGTGATTAATCTTCTGATACTTGGATATTTTAAGTATTCGGGAATGTTAATTGATACTATTAATTCCTTAACGGGATTGTCATTGCAAAGCAGAGCGCTTTCACTGCCTATAGGTATATCATTTTATACATTTCAGGCGATGTCATATATTATAGACGTATATAGGGGCAATAGTAAGGCACAGCAGAAGGTTATTCCTTTTGCTGTGTACATTACCATGTTTCCGCAGCTTATTGCGGGACCTATAGTAAGGTATGAAGACATTGAAAGACAGCTTACAGTGCGGCGCTTTTCCGGCAGTGACTTTTCCAATGGTGTTATCGTTTTTGTAAAGGGTCTTACCAAAAAAGTTATACTTGCCAACTGCATTGGTGCTCTGCATACACAGATATTGGGAATTACCGACAGAAGCGTAGTTGTGGCATGGATTGGTGCTGTTGCGTACACACTGCAGATTTTTAATGATTTTTCAGGTTATTCCGATATGGCAATAGGTCTTGGAAAAATGCTTGGTTTTACATTTCCAAAGAACTTTGACAAGCCATATGCCGCAACCAGCGTTACTGAGTTCTGGCGCAGATGGCATATATCTTTAAGCACATGGTTTAAGGAGTATCTTTATATTCCCCTTGGCGGCAACCGAAAGGGAGCTCCGAGACAGATATTGAATCTTCTTATTGTATGGTCACTGACAGGATTGTGGCATGGAGCCTCGTGGAATTTTGTAGTATGGGGCTTGTACTATGGCGTGCTTTTAATACTGGAAAAATTTGTGTTCAGGAAAATACAGGACAAGCTGCCAAAGGCAGTCAGATGGCTGATTACTTTTATAATAGTAGTTATAGGCTGGGTATTTTTCTTCAGCAATTCGCTTACTGAGGCTGTGACATATCTTGGAACAATGTTTGGAAAAGGAGCAGGATTTGTATCCTCCGATACGTGGTTCTACGTGGCAGGATACGTTATAATTATGGCGTTGGGATTTGTTCCTTCAGTTATGGGTGCGGATGAGGAGAGCAGGATGCCGGCATTTCTCAAGTGGGTGGCATGTATACTTATGTTTGTGCTGTCCGTGGCATTTCTTGTAAGTGAAAGCTATAATCCGTTTCTGTATTTTAGATTTTAGGAGGTGTAGGTGTGAAAAAGAATGTTTCAAGAGTAATCACAATTGTTTTTCTCTGCCTGATGCCTTTGTGGATGGTGTTGTCCGGTGATGTGGAATTTTCTGACAAGGAGAACAGATATATGGCTTCGTTTCCAAAGCTCACAATGAAATCGCTTTTCAGTGGCGATTTTATGAATGATACGGAAACCTATCTTACTGACCAGTTTCCCGTCAGAGATGCCTGTATCAGTCTTAAGACTAATACTCTAAGGCTTTTTGGACAGCGTAAGATTAATGGAGTATATATTGGCAGCAATGGCTATCTTATAGCCGAAGAGGAGAACTTTGATTGTGAAGATGTCAATGAACTTACTGACAGCATCAATGATTTTGCAGACAGGCTTGACGGTGTGGATGTGAGGTTTATGCTTGTTCCCAATGCTGTATGCATATATGAGGGAAAGCTGCCATATGGCATTAAGTCAACGCAGAAGGCTACTCTTGACATGGTGGAAAAACAGCTTGGCGATAATGTTGAAATGATAAATGTATATGATGCACTTATGGATAATGTATCACAGCAGCTATACTATAAAACTGACCATCACTGGACTACCACCGGAGCTTATATTGCATTTATGGATTATGCTGAGGCGGCAGGACTGGATACCGGAAGTGTTGAATATGATTTTATGTGTGTTTCGGGGGATTTTCAGGGAACACAGGCTTCTAATTGCGGTATATACAGCAGCAGTGACGTAGTTAATATATGTGTCCCGGTTGACAGTCAGGGAAGTTATGTGGTCAACTATGTTGAGAAGACCGAGAAGGCAACAACGCTTTTTGATGAGTCAAAGCTCAGTGCCAAGGACAAATATCTGGTATTTATGGGAGGCAACTACTCACAGGTTGAAATCACAACTAATGCCGGAACGGGGCGCAGGCTTATGGTCATTAAGGATTCATATGCCAACTGTATGATACCCATGCTGACACCGTATTATGACAGCATAACGGTAATCGACCCAAGATATTATTATGATAACATATATGAGCTTATACAGAGTAATGGCATTAATGAAGTGATGTTCTTATATAATGTAAATTCATATGTGACGGACAATTCCCTTGAGGATGTGCTTGATAATGTTCCGTCAGAAAAATAGAGATGCGTCATAAAGAGTCATGAGAATAAAAAAATAAGGCATCATAAGAATAAAAAAAACAGTTGCATTAAAATAGATACTGTGATATACTTTAAAAGCTGTTTTAAGATGAAGCGCAGTGCGCAGCATACGGCAAATTTGATAAAATTGTTATTATGACGGGAGACCTTATGGTATGTCATAGTGGATTTTATAATAGTGAGGTGAAATCAATGAAAGAAGGAATCCATCCAGATTACTATCAGGCAAAGGTTGTTTGCAACTGTGGTAATGAATTTGTAACAGGTTCTACCAAGGAAAATATCCACGTGGAAATCTGTTCAAAATGCCATCCATTCTACACAGGACAGCAGAAAGCTGCCGCTGCTCGTGGACGTATTGATAAGTTCAATAAGAAGTATGGTGTAACACAGAACAACTAGCAGTTGAACTAAGTAATAGGGTTGTGATTAGGGTTAATCACAACCCATTTTGCGCTTTTTAAGCGTGTTATAGGAGGAACTTGTATGAAATACTCCGGAATCGGCGGTCAGGCTGTAATTGAAGGCGTAATGATGAAAAACAAAGACAAATATGCCATTGCGGTCCGGAAGCCTGACGGCGGAATAGAAGTCAAAACGGAGGAGTTTAACGGACTCAGCCGAAAAAGTGCTGTATTTAGAGCACCTATAATCAGAGGTATGATTAATTTTATAGATTCTCTTGTGCTTGGAATGTCCACCCTGACATACTCAACTTCTTTTTATGAAGAGGAGGATGATGATAAGAAAAAGACTCCAGAAGAGAAAAAAAAATCAGATGCTGTTTTTAATGTGGTAACCGTTATTGTATCGCTTGTTTTTGCAGTGGGGATTTTTATGGTAGGACCTTATTATTTATCACTGCTTATCGGAAGATATATTCCTAATGATACAATTCTCATTCTTATAGAGGGAATTATAAGAGTAGCTCTTTTTGTGGGATATGTATCCCTGATATCACTTATGAAGGACATTAAGCGTGTGTATATGTATCACGGTGCGGAGCATAAGTGTATCAACTGTATTGAGCATGGACTTGAGCTTAATGTGGAAAATGTACGCAAAAGCTCAAAGGAGCACAAGCGCTGCGGTACAAGCTTTATGTTGATAGTTATGTGCATATCCATTCTTGTGCTGATGCTTGTAAGATTTGATTCAAGAGTACTTCGTATGCTTGCAAGAATTGTACTTATCCCTGTAATTGCAGGAATTTCTTATGAATTTCTTCGCTTTGCCGGAACCCATGATAATCGGTTCACCAATGCTTTAAGTAAGCCGGGACTTCTTTTACAGGGACTTACCACAAGGGAACCGGATGATGAGATGATTGAAGTGGGAATCAAATCGGTGGAAGCGGTTTTTGACTGGAGAGAGTACCTTCAGGAGAATTTTGGAGAAAACAGAGATGAATCAGAGACAGATTCTGGAAGCTGCTGCCAATAGGCTTTCTGCTGCGGGAATTGCTGATGCAGCCAATGACGCATGGATTTTGATGAGTGAGGCGTTTAATATGAGCCGCACGGATTATTATATGCATTGTGATGAGGAGATAGATGTCAGTAAAAGCTCAGTGGTAGAAAGTTACAATAAGATGGTTGACAGGCGATGCTGTCGGGAACCGTTACAGTATATTCTCGGCAAGGCATATTTTATGGGATATGAATTTATGGTAACTGCCGATGTGCTTATTCCAAGATTTGATACGGAGATTCTTGTAAGTGAAGCTTTGAAATACATTGAAAGTGGTGCAAGAGTTCTTGATATGTGTACAGGTTCAGGGTGTATAGCCATCAGCATTGCACTTCAGTGTAAAAAGTCCGGAGAGACTGGTCATATTGCGTCATATGACGCCGTAACCAAATCTGATGATTACGGGACAGCGCAGCCGTCAGCTGCGGAGTCAAATGTGGCTGAAATAAAAGTGGATGCCGCCGACATATCGGACGCAGCACTTACAATAGCAAAACGGAATGCCGTCAGGCTTGGGGCGGGTTTTGTTAATTTTTTAGCTAGTGATATGTATGAAAATATAGATGAGGAATATGATGTTATAGTGTCTAATCCGCCTTATATTCCCACTGCAGATATAGATGGGCTTGAACCTGAGGTCAGGATATGTGAACCGATTAAAGCGCTTGACGGTGCTGCGGACGGCCTTTTTTTCTATAAGATACTGGCTGAGGAAAGCGGAAAACATCTGTCATATGGCGGATATTTATTGATGGAAATTGGATATAATCAGGCAGAGGCAGTCAGCCTTCTCCTTGAAAAAAATAATTATGCGGATATCAGAGTGGTCAAAGACCTTGCAGGTCATGACCGTGTTGTCTGTGGACGGAGGATATAATGTTTGAGAATTTGGAAGACCTTTTAATTAAATACGAGGATATCAATGCAGAGCTTGCAAGTCCCGATGTTACATCTGACCAAAATCGTTTCAGGCGTCTTATGAAGGAGCAGAGCGATTTAACTCCTCTTGTGGAGGCGTACACTGCCTATAAGAAGGCTAATAGGGACATTTCTGACAGCCTTGAGATGTTAGAGGAAGAAAATGATGAAGAGATGAGGGAGATGCTTAAGGAGGAGCTTTCAAGTGCTAAAGCTAAAGTGGCACAGCTTGAAGAGCAAATAAAAATCCTTTTGCTTCCGAAAGACCCTAATGATGATAAAAACGTTATTGTGGAAATCCGGGCAGGTGCCGGAGGCGATGAGGCAGCTCTTTTTGCGGCGGAGCTTTTCAGAATGTACACTCATTATGCCGAGACAAGACGTTGGAAAATAGAGGTTGTTAATGCCGATGAGACGGGAATCGGTGGTATGAAAGAAATAGAATTTATGGTGACCGGTCAGGGGGCTTATTCTGTTCTTAAGTACGAAAGCGGCGTTCATCGTGTACAGCGCGTGCCTGAGACTGAATCGGGAGGAAGAATTCATACGTCAACCGCTTCGGTGGCAGTTATGCCGGAGGCTGAGGAGGTTGAAGTACAGATTGATGAAAAGGATATCCGTATTGATGTTATGCGTGCTTCCGGTAACGGCGGTCAGTGTGTCAATACAACGGATTCCGCAGTCCGTCTTACCCATTATCCTACCGGAATAGTTATTTACAGTCAGACTGAAAAATCCCAGATACAGAATAAGGATAAGGCATTTGCGCTTTTGCGTGCCAAGCTGTATGATTTGGAATGTCAGAAGGCACATGATGCCGAGGCTGATGCCAGAAGAAGCCAGATAGGAACAGGCGACCGCTCTGAGAAAATCCGTACCTATAACTTTCCGCAGGGACGTGTTACGGACCACCGTATCGGGTTGACTTTATATAAGCTTGATAAAATAATGAACGGTGATATTCAGGAAATACTTGATGCCTGCATTGCAGCAGACCAGGCGGCGAAGCTGGCAAAGATGAATGAAGGCTAGGACATATCAGGCAAAATACATTAGAACCATGTCAATATATTGATACAATTTTCAGTTAATTGCAGAAAAGGGATTGGTGGCTGCAAATGGAGAAAAGGATTCTGGCTTATCGCAGGCGGATTGATGAACTGCTTCAGAGGGATGATGCGGAATGGGAAAATATACTGGAGGAGCATCTGGTACAAATCGGTTTCTTTCAGCATGAAAGGCTGATACACCTGATAGTGACTGTAACTTTTGCCATTATGGAGATTTTATCAATATTTATGACTTTGGCATCCTTCAATCTGGGTGACAGCAATCCGGCACTGGTGTGTCTTACAATTTTAATATTGATTCTTTTGATTCCTTATATACGTCATTATTATATATTGGAAAATGAAGTTCAGAAAATGTATGTGCAGTATGACAAAATACTGGATAAAACAGAAAAGCAAAAGAAACAGGCGTTACATAGATAGTCCTTAATACTGTCAATATAAAGCTGTGTTTTTGGGAGGTGTAATATGTTGTGTTATATGGTAATTAACTTAAGTGTTTTACTCTGTACAAGGTCCGGTGGTTGGACGAAGCTTGTGCAGAGGTAAATAATCGTCCGAATTGGATTTTGTACTTATGGTGAGCAGATAAAAACAACTATAAGGAGATAAATTCAATGAATAATAATTTTAAAAGATATATTGTGTTTTGGCTTAGTCAGGCGGTGTCCCAGCTTGGAAGCGCTATGACAGGGTTTGCTTTAATTTTATGGGCATATACACAAAAAGGTTCAGCGATGACCGTATCGCTGATGTCATTTTTCAATTATGTGCCATATATAATTGTAAGTTTGTTTGCAGGAACATTTGTGGATAATCACAGCAAGAAAAAAATTATGCTTGTATCTGACAGTATGGCGGCGGTTTGTTCAGTGGCGATACTAATACTAAGTATCAGAAACGGACTGCAGATATGGCATATTTATGTGGTGAATTTTGTCATAGGCTTTATGAATGCTTTTCAGGGACCGGCATCATCGGTTGCAATCGGAAAGCTAGTCCCGAAGGAACGGCTTGCACAGGTAAGCGGAATGAGTTCTTTTTCAGGGAATGTTGTAATTGTATTATCACCTGTTCTGGCAGCGGCACTTTTTGCCGCCGGAGGTTTGAAGGTGATTCTTGCAGTTGACTTGTTAAGCTTTGCGCTGGCATTTTCGGTGCTTGTATTTGTCATCAAAATTCCTGAGGATGGACGCAAAAATACGAAAAAGCAGTCCATGTTTTCCGGATGTGCGGAGGGCTTCCGTTATCTTCGTAATAATAAAGGCATTTTGGTAATTATCATTACTATGGCATTGCTGAATTTCTTTTCAAGACTTACATATGAAAACATTCTGTCTCCGATGATTCTGGCACGGAGCGGAAATGACAGTGTAGTTTTGGGAATTGTCAATGCTGCAATGGGAATCGGCGGAATTTTAGGCGGAATCATTGTTGCAACAGGAAAATTCTCAAAAAACAGCGTCAGGATGATTTATGTGTCTGCAATGATTTCATTCTTGCTTGGAGATATTGTGATGGGAGCAGGAAGAAACGTAATATTCTGGGCAATTGCAGGAGTGGCGGCAAGTCTTCCTATTCCTTTTATCAATGCAGGTCAGAATGTTATTTTGTACCAAAAAATCCCTGAGGAGATACAGGGAAGACTGTTTGCCGTAAGAAATGCCATTCAGTTCAGTACGGTTCCATTAGGTATTCTGTTGGGTGGATTTCTGGCAGATTATGTGTTTGAGCCTTTTATGATGACGGATAATTTCATTACTACTGTTTTGCATACTGTGGTGGGTCAAGGTATAGGAAGCGGAATGGCAGTCATGTTTTTGTGTACCGGAATACTCGGCAGCATATCCAGCTTTATTTCGTACAGACAGAAAGCCATCCGTAACCTTCGGTAGGGAAGTTTGACTGGTACAAACTGCATAACGAATTGTGAAATATGTTAGTGCCAGGGCAGAAAGTTGCGGACAATGTATAGAAAGGACATATTCGTATTGTGGAGAAATATTAAGGGGGCATTCTTATGAAATGTAAAAAAACATTGTTTATACTTGTGTTGATTGTGTGTGTGCTTATTGTCGGCTGCACCAAAAGTGAAGAAACTAAGACACAGTCGGCGGGTAATCAGCAGAACGATACCGGCGCAACACAATCGGAGGAGAATACTGCTGAGGAAACAGAGACGGAACCTCAGGCTGAAGCTGATAAATATGAGCCTTATACATGGGAGTGGCTTGCTGAAAGAGAATCCCGTTTCCTTGACTTTGATGATGATGAGGTTAATCAGCTTGTAAATTTTTGTGAATGGCTTAAAGAGCAGGAGGAGTATCAGGAATATTTTCATAACGAGGATGAGTACTGGGATTCGGAGGGAAACTTTGTATACCCTGATGATGTTGATACAATATATGACTCAGAATGGATCTGGGGCGGTGTATGGCAAGCGAATGCAACGATTGCAGCTGCAACAATGCCGCAGGAGGTTATGGATGAACTCAGTACGGATAAGCTGCTTGAGATAGCTAACAGTGAAAAAGCCGTAGCGTCTGCTGCAGTGGAAGGACGTTGGGATGAGGAATACACAATAAATGTAGTATATCGCTCAGCAGCATACCGTGAATTTTTGAAGCGTGATGATTATCCGCAGGCAGTATATGAGTATTATGTGTCAATAGAGCCTGAGGAATATTTTGGTACAGAATTTGACGTTATGGGAATGATGCCTAAAAAGGCTGCAATTGTATCTGTTACAGAGGTAACGATTGTAACTGACAAGGTATTTGAAGCGCTTGATGAACAACAAAGACTTGATATAATTGCAAAAAAAGAAGAGATAAGGGAATATTTGTATGAAATAAATCCTGATTACAATTTTGTTGAATGGGACTGGTATTCAACAGAAGATTTAAATGTACATTATTTCCCTACTACTTTTGATACTGTGATTGCTGCAGGTGTTTCTCCTGAATGGACCGCCTATGTGCAGGCGCTGGAGATTTAATCATTGTAGTAATACTTTTTCAGCAGGGTCAGACCTTCCATCAGTGATTCAGTTGTCTGTGGTATTTTTACTGAAATTCTTATTGTTTACGGGGCAGGCGTGTTTTCAACGGAAAACCGCTCTGCTCCGTAAGCTTTCATGCCTGACTGTCCGGCACAAATCTCAAAGCTATTCAAATGCCGATTGTGAAACCATTTATGAAGGGATTCACAAGACTTGGAGACTTATTAAGCGAGTTGTAATCCGGATAGCTGCAGGATTAATCATTGACAAAAGCTGCATTAGTGAGGCATAATTCAAAAAAGACACCGGTGTCACTTTGGGAGGGAAAAGGATGAAAGAATTTATATTAAGACAGTGGAGGCAGGAAGATGCCGAATCAGTAGCAAAAGCAGCTAACAACCCTAACATAGCCGGAAATCTCAGAAATACATTTCCATATCCTTATTTACTTGAACATGCCAGATGGTATGTCAACGATTGTATTTTAAACGAAGGCAAAAATCAGATATCCCGTGCTATTGAGGTAGACCAAAAAGCCGTCGGCAGTATAGGTATATTTATTAAAAGTGATGTATATGAGAAGTCTGGAGAGCTTGGATATTGGCTTTCGGAGGATTACTGGAGACAGGGAATTACATCAGAAGCGGTAAAGAAGATTTGCAGTGAGGCATTTACAAAATTTGATATTGTCCGCATATTTGCTGAACCATTTGAGGACAATGCAGGCTCAAGAGGTGTTTTGGAAAAAGCCGGGTTTACATATGAAGGGACTATGCGGAACGGAATTTACAAAAACGGAAAGATTCATTCCTATTGCATTTATTCACTTTTAAGGGAGGAAGCGCAGATATTACTAAAATAATTCATATGAGGTGCGTTAGATGGAATTTCCTATTGAATTGAGATTAGCCATTCAGCAGCAGCTTGAAGGCTGCAAGCAGTCCCAACTGAAGCAGATAGCAAAAGACCTTAGTGACAGATATATAAATGAAAGCGGAACAGGGAAAAAGCTTCTTACAAAAGATATTGAAGCCGCAGTTTACTCCGCAGTCAGAATGCCGGCAACATTCGGAGCTGTTTCAGATGCATTGAAGTACGCATTGGAGGTTTATGATGGAAAAATAACATCATTGCTTGATGCGGGAGCCGGAAGCGGTGCTGCATCATGGGCGGCAGAGGAATTGTTATTCATTGATAATGTTATATGCCTTGAACGTCAGGGCGCAATGAGAAAAATCGGTGAAGCTCTTATGAGAGACGGAGCAGATGGGCTGAGAAACGCTCGTTGGATAAGTACGGATCTGACAGCTGAAAAAATAACTGAGAGCGCCGATTTGGTCATAGCATCTTATGTCATGAATGAGATGGCTGAAACTGACAGGAAATCAGTTTTCAAGAAGCTGTGGGAGGCGTCAGGGAAAATGCTGCTGATTGTTGAACCGGGAACTCCGGCAGGATTCTCTGTAATAAAAGAAGCCAGGGAAACTCTGCTGAAAATGGGAGCTCACATTGCTGCTCCATGTCCCCATGAGAGCCCCTGCAGGATTGGAGCGGATGACTGGTGTCATTTTACCTGCAGAGTGCAGAGAAGTAAGCTGCACAAGCTGCTTAAAGATGGCGATGTTCCCTATGAAGACGAAAAATATGCGTATATTGCATTTGTAAAAGAAATCTCCAGCCATGTACAATCCAGAATACTGCGGCATCCGCAGATTGACAAAGGGCAGGTACGACTTGAAGTCTGCGGTGTCACCGAAAATAAAACTATCACCGTAAGGAAAAAGGACGGTCAGTTGTTTAAAGCAGCAAGAAAAGCCAAATGCGGAGATGGAATTGATATTTAAAGGCAGAAGCGCTTTCAGGTAATTAATGGCAAACAGTTGTGAAGATGAAAAAAATTACCCCGAATCATTGTTCTAATGGTATCCATAATATTTCAGTGGCTTCTTAATGATAACATACGAAGTATTACAAATTTTGTTTCATGACATCATAAAATAAGACTTGAAATAGAGATAAATTTTTGATAATATTGATTTAATGATAATATGTGTTACAAAACGTCAAAATTTATTTCAATAGTGTTAGCATCTAATTAGCACAATTTAAAATGAGACATTCCTTACAACCC
>CAYPWY010000024.1:0-28163 GCA_964414835.1 uncultured Butyrivibrio sp.
TGTGCTACACAGAACGAGCTTGATATCGAAGATGCTAAGGCACTTGTAGCTAACGGCTGCTTCGCAGTTGCAGAGGGCGCTAATATGCCTACAACTCTTGAAGCTACAGAGTATCTTCAGAAGAACGGCGTTCTTTTCTGCCCTGGCAAGGCATCTAACGCAGGTGGTGTTGCTACATCAGCACTTGAGATGAGCCAGAACTCAGAGAGACTTAGCTGGACATTTGAAGAGGTTGATTCTAAGCTTAAGGGCATTATGGTTAATATCTTCCACAGCCTTGACGACGCTTCCAAGAAGTATGGTCTTGAGGGCAACTATGTTGCAGGCGCTAACATTGCAGGTTTCCTTAAGGTTGCAGAGGCAATGAAGGCTCAGGGTATTGTGTAATAGTTGATTTTCTAAGATAAAACGAATATTGATAAGTCCTGTAAACCCAGTGTTTATGGGACTTTTCTTTGTATATTGATTATGTGCTTTTCATCCGTTCATTTGTAGTAAGATTTTGTCTTAATATGAGTGTAATGATTTGTGGAGAACCGGGAAGGTGATGTTGAGGAAGCACTGCTGAAAAATTTGTATGCTGCTTCCAAAGCATTTGAGAGAAATTATTCCAGAGCACTTAATGTAGAATTCGAGGGAAACGGAATTGCAAGTACGGCAGTTTGTCCGGGCTGGATAGCCACAGAACTTTTGCAAAAGGAGATAAATCGAAAAAAGTATAATTTCCAATATTTCAAAAAACGTTGCAATTTATTGAAGAAAGTGGTACATTATGAGAAATATCGCATGATGCTTCATGCGGAACAAGGAGGATGAAAAATGAAGAAAATTTTAACAGTTGCACTTGCAGCGGTGATTGCATTGGCAGCATTAGCAGGATGCGGCAACAGCGGCAGCAGTGCGAAAAAGACAGTAAAGGTTATTGACGTGGAGCTTACCGATGAGGAATACGCATTTGGCGTAGATAAGAACCAGCCGGAGCTTTTGGAATCAGTAAATACTTTTATCAAGCAGATTCAGGATGACGGAACTTTTGATGAGATTTGCAACAAATATTTTGGTGACGGAACTCCTGCTGCAGTTGCTTCCGCAGAATTGGATGAAAGCAAGGACCAGCTTGTAGTTGCAACCAATGCAGCTTTTGAACCATTTGAATATACAGTTGGCGACAGCTATTATGGTATTGATATGGAAATCGCTGCAGCACTTGCAGAGTATCTTGGCAAGGAGCTTGTTATCCAGAATATGGATTTTGATGCAGTTTGTCTTTCAGTAGGACAGCAGAAATGTGATGTCGCAATGGCAGGTCTTA
This sequence comes from uncultured Butyrivibrio sp., assembly GCA_964414835.1. Classification (GTDB taxonomy): domain Bacteria; phylum Bacillota; class Clostridia; order Lachnospirales; family Lachnospiraceae; genus Eshraghiella. The sequence continues at coordinate 1,313 of CAYPWY010000024.1, forward strand.
CAATCAAGCCTGACCGCGAAGAATATGTAGCTTTCTCAGATTCATATTACAGTGCATCACAGAAGCTGATTACCCTTTCTGATGATACAGAGTTTGATTCATGTAAGGATGCCGCTTCCGTTGAAGCCATACTGAAAGAAAAAGACAGCAATGTAAAAATCGGTGTTCAGACCGGTACTACAGGACAGTTTTATGTAGAAGGCGATGAAGACTGGGAATTTGAAGGTTTTGCGGCAAAGGCAGTTGGATATAAGAACGGTTCCTTGGCAGTACAGGATTTGCTCAACGGAAACATACAGTATGTAATTATTGATGCCGCACCGGCAGCCTGCATTACGGAAGCCATCAATGAGATGCAGTAAGATTTATACATATGCAGCAATAAGATAGAGGTTCAGATGGGCAATTTTGGTCAGAAAATAGATAAATTCATAGAGATATTTTTACAGCAAAACGGCTATGTGCGAGTTCTTGAAGGACTGAAAAACACACTGATGATTGCTGTATGGGGTCTTATAATAGGTATTATAATCGGAACTCTGATAGCAACCGTAAGGGTTATCCCCAAGTATAAGGTGCTTCCGCGTATTTTAAACGGAATATGCAGCTTCTATGTGGGTTTGTTCAGAGGAACGCCTATGGTGGTGCAGTTATTGGTGTTTTACTATGTAATGCTGCCGATTATGGGTGTCCGTATGGCAGGCGTGCAGGTGTCGATTGTGGTATTTGGCCTTAACAGCGGTGCGTACATATCCGAAATTATGAGAAGCGGTATTCTCTCTGTAGATAACGGTCAGATGGAAGCAGGTCGCGCAGTGGGCTTAAGCTTCGGAACTACCATGCTTAAAATCGTTATCCCGCAGGCAGTAAAGAACATTCTGCCAACCCTTGGTAATGAGTTTATTGCACTGGTAAAGGAAACCTCCGTAGTCAGCTTTGTAGGTGCTACGGATTTGTATGTGGCATTCAACTACATCGGAAGCAACAGCTATGAGTTCATGGTTCCGTATCTGGTTATGGCAGTTATCTATATTTTGCTTGTGTTGATAATCAGTGCAGGTATTAAGCTTATGGAAAGGAGCCTGAGGAAAAGTGATAGACGTCATTGATTTGGAAAAGCATTTCGGTGAAGTGCAGGTTCTGCGCGGAATCAGCGTCACCATTGAAAAGGGTGATATTGTTGTAATCATCGGTCCGTCCGGCTCCGGTAAAAGTACATTCCTGCGTTGTCTGAACTGTATGGAAGACCCTACAGGCGGACAGATTATCTTTAACGGAGTAGATATTGCAGACCAAAAGGTGGACATCAATATCCATAGAAGACATATGGGTATGGTGTTCCAGCATTTTAACCTTTTTAACAATAAGACCGTAATACAAAATATTATGATGGCACCGGCATATTTGCAGTGCCGGGATTTGCGCAGAGCAAAGAGAAAAAACTTTTTTCTGAAAATAACCAATGTGTTCAGAAATGGGAATAACAAAAAAGAACTGATTCCAATTACGGCTACAAGGGCTCAGATTAAGCAGGAAACCAGACAGAATGCTCTGTCCCTTCTAAAGAAGATAGGTCTTGAGGACAAGGCGGATGTGTATCCGTCCACCCTTTCGGGAGGTCAGAAGCAGAGAGTGGCAATCGTGCGGTCTCTGGCAATGAATCCCGATGTGATTCTCTTTGACGAGCCTACCAGTGCCCTTGACCCGGAAATGGTAGGAGAAGTTCTGGATTTGATGAAATCTCTGGCAAAAGAAGGTATGACAATGATTATTGTTACACACGAGATGGGATTTGCCAAGGAGGTAGCCAATAAAGTGTTCTTTATTGATGAAGGAAAGATTCTGGAAAGCGGTTCGCCCAAGGAATTTTTTGAAAATCCCCAAAATCCACGACTTAGAGAATTTTTATCCAAGGTTTTATAGAGTTTGCTAATAAATACCTGCCGCCAATGTCTGGACGGCAGGTGTTTTTTTAATCCCCTCCGGGACCGTCTTTGCGGGGACGTGAGGATTCAGGCAAAGGCTCCACATCATACTTGGAGGAATTGCTTGTCTTATTTTTGTCTTTATTTTTAGGCAAATCCACATCAGGAATGTTTCCGTCATCATAGCCGTCCGTAAAATTTTTATCAGACATAATATGCACCATCCTTTCAAAAAATAGGATGCACAGAATAACGCAGATATATGCGGTGTTATTTTATAAGGCAAAAACAAAATCCAAAACAGAATCATCCGACTGGCTTTTTGAGCGCTTGTATGGTATAATGTATGTGTAGGATTTTAGCTTTAAAAATAAAGACTATACAGGTACGGCAGGCAATGTTTGATATAAAAAATGGCGAACTGAAAATATCCGTAAGAACGTTTGTTGAATTTCTGTGCAGAAGCGGTGACATTGATAATCGTTTCGGCGGAGTTTCAGATAAAGCGGCGATGGAGGCGGGAAGCAAGGCACACCGAAGGATTCAGAAATCGATGGGACCGGAGTATCAGTCAGAAGTCAGCCTGAAATGTCATATACCCGGAGACCTTTACAATATATCTGTGGAGGGCAGAGCTGACGGAATTTTCCGGTCGGAAGATTTAATTACAATAGATGAGATAAAGGGAACCTATAAGGACATAAAATATCTTACTGAGCCTATATATGTGCATAAGGCTCAGGCGATGTGTTATGCCTATTTTTATGCCCTGCAATACGGCTGTGATAAAATGGGTATCAGAATGACATATGTTAACCTTGATACCGATAATGTAAAATATTTTGAAGAGACAATAAAGTTTACCCAGCTTCAGCAGTGGTTCGGCAGATTGATTGATGAGCTTCGCAAATGGGGTGATTATCTTTACTGTCATCATAGAAAAAGAGATATGTCCATAGATGGACTCAAATTTCCGTTTCAGTACAGGGAAGGCCAGAGGAATCTTGCCGTCAATGTATATAAGGCGGTAAGCCTTGGAACCAATCTTTTCATACAGGCGCCGACAGGCGTGGGTAAAACAATATCAACAGTATATCCGTCGGTTATGTCCATAGGAGCAGGTGCAGGCGACAAGATATTTTACCTGACAGCCAAGACAATTACCAGAACAGCTGCGGAGGAAGCTTTTGCAGTGCTGAGAAATGGCGGTATGGATTTTAAAACGGTTACCATAACCGCAAAAGAGAAGGTTTGCTTTTCGTTGACGGACACAGGAGCGGAATGTAATCCGGTGTCCTGCCCTTACGCAAAAGGACATAATGACCGTGTCAACGAGGCGGTATATGATATAATAACTCACGAAAACGTTATTGACAGGCAGAAGGTGGAGGAGTATGCAAGAAAGCACAAGGTATGTCCTTTTGAGTTTTGCCTTGACATAAGTTATTGGATGGACGGAATAATATGCGATTACAATTATGTTTTTGACCCACATGTGTATTTGAAAAGATTTTTTTCAGAGGGGGATAAGGAGGGATATATTTTCCTGATTGATGAAGCCCATAATCTTGTGGACCGGGCAAGGGAGATGTACAGTGCAGCCGTTTACAAGGAGGATTTTCTTGAGATAAAAAGAATGGTAAAAGGCCGCAGCACAAAGCTTACAAAGGCACTTGAACGATGCAATGCCAATCTTCTGGCCTATAAAAGACAGTGCGAGGATGATTACAGGGTTCTTGACAGTGATGATATTTTTGCAGTAAATATGCAGAGGCTTGGCGAAGAGCTGACTAAGTTTATGGAGATTAACAGGGATTTTCCATATATGAGTGAGCTTTCAGAGTTCTTTTTTACAGTCAATCATTACAACGGAATACATGATAATCTTGATGACAATTATATTATTTATACTGAGCATACCGATAAGGGATTTATGCTTAGGCTTTTCTGTGTAAATCCGTCAGGCTGCCTTAAGGAGAGGCTTGGAAAGGGGCGTGCCGCAGTTTTTTTCTCCGCCACGCTGCTGCCGATTAATTATTATAAAGAATTACTGAGCGGTGACAGGGAGGATTATGCCATATATGCCCATTCTCCATTTGACAGGTCAAAGAGGCTGCTGTTGGTGGGAAATGATGTTACCAGCCGTTATACAAGGCGCAATGAAACGGAATATATGAAGGTAAAAGAATATATATGCCGCATAGCAGGAGCCAGAAACGGGAATTATATGGTGTTTTTTCCCTCATACAAATACATGGAAGCGGTGCAGGCGTGTTTTCTGAGAAATATAAGTGACAGGTATGAGCTGATTGTACAGAAACCTGATATGAACGAGCAGGACAAGGAGGAATTTCTTGCAAGGTTTGAAAACAGGGAAAAGGACGGGGCGGATATTCTGCTTGGATTTTGTGTTATGGGCGGGGTGTTCTCAGAGGGAATAGATTTGAAAAATGACAGTCTTATAGGAGCTGTAATTGTGGGAACGGGACTGCCGTCAATTAACACGTCAGGACAGCTTCTGCGGGAATATTATGACGACAGGGAAAACTGCGGTTATGAATATGCCTATGTGTATCCGGGAATGAATAAGGTTCTGCAGGCGGCAGGGCGTGTCATAAGAACCGATGACGACAGGGGAATAATAGCCCTGTTGGATGACAGATTCCTGAACAGGCAGTACAGAATGCTTTTTCCTAAGGAATGGAGCGATTACAAGGTTATCACGTATAACAGTGTGGAACAAGAAGTACTGGATTTTTGGAGTGAATAGGTGTATAATAATACGGAGCATGTTCTATGATAATCACGCTCAACCTAAAGGAGTAATTAATGATTGAAGAGATAGTTTCTTTACAAATGCCGGTGGAGGAAAGGCTTGTGGTTCGTAAGAACCGACTTGAGCCTGAACATACCGATAAGAACACTAAGAGAATATCGATAGTAACGGGAACACACGGTGACGAGCTTAACGGTCAGTACGTGTGTTATAAGCTTATAGAGAGAATTAAAGCGAATCCGGAGCAGCTTACCGGAATAGTTGACGTATATCCGTCAATCAATCCCCTTGGAATAGATACGGGAAGCCGCGGCATTCCTATGAATGATTTGGACATGAACAGAGTTTTTCCGGGAACTGATTCCGGTGCCATGGCGGAGCATATTGCTTACAGGATTACTCAGGATATTATAGGCAGCGATATGTGTGTGGATGTGCATTCCTCCAACATATTTATCAAGGAGGTTCCGCAGGTAAGGCTAAGTCCTGAGAATTATGACAGGCTTCTTCCATATGCAAGGCTTATGAACTCAGATATAATATGGGCATTGTCGGCATCGGTATATTTGGAGTCATCACTTGCCAACTGTCTTAATATGTTCGGGGTTCCGTCAATTGTGGTTGAGATGGGAGCGGGCTCCAGAATTACCAGAGAGTATGCCAGACAGACACTTGAAGGAATTTTCAGGCTTATGAAGGAGCTTGGAATATGGACAGGCAGTGTTGAACAGGTCAGAGAGCCTATAATTGCCAAGACCGGTGATGTGTCGGCAATACATGCCGGACGGTCAGGACTTTTTATACTTGAGGATACGGATATAGGCGTAAATATAAGAAAAGGCTTCAAAATAGGTAAAATAGTAAATCCGCTGACAGGTGATGTTCTTGAGGAGATAATATCGCCTAATGACGGATACCTGCTTACACTGAGAGAGCACCCTGTTGTGTACAAAGGAGCTATTATGGCAAGGGTTTGCAAGACCAGTGATGATGATACGGCTTTTGTTACGGAAAAAGGCGGTGAATCATATGTATAGAGAAAAATTATATTCACTTGAGGGGATTTACAGGGAAGAATTTAAAATTACCGGATTCAGATTCGGACAAGGGGAAAATTCGGCATGTGTAGTGGGCTCTTTAAGAGGCAATGAATACCAGCAGACATATATCTGTTCACTGCTTATTAAGGAACTGAAAAAGCTGGAGGAGCACGGACAGATTGCCAATAACAAATCAATTCTTGTAATACCTTGTCTTAACCAATATGCTACCAATATAGACAGACGATTCTGGCCATTGGATGACTCGGATATTAACCGCAAGTTTCCGGGACATATATCAGGAGACACCACACAGCAGATAGCGGCTAATATAATGGAGATTATTAAGGGTTACAGCTATGGGATACACCTTACCAGCTTTTATATGCCGGGTAAATTTGTTCCGCATGTGCGTATGATGGAAACAGGATTTCAAAATCCAAGCCTTGCCAATCTTTTCGGATTGCCTTTTGTTGTAATCCGTAAGCCGAAGCCAATGGATACAACCACATTGAACTATAATTGGCAGATGAGCGGCACCAGCGCTTTTTCACTGTATACTCATTGCAGTGATTATATTGATGATGTTTCGGCAAAACAGGCAGTAGCCTCTATGCTTCGTTTCCTTACCAGAATGGGTATCATTAAATATAACAATCACAGCGGATATATTGCTGAGGTAATCAATGAGGATGATTTGGTTCCGGTACTTTCGGGAGCAGCCGGATTCTACAAAAGGCTTTGTGAGCCCGGACAGACTGTATACCGGGGCGATGTTATCGGTGAGATAATAGACCCATACAGCGGAGAAACAGCCAGTCAGGTAGTATCCGCTACAGAGGGAATGATATTTTTTGCATACACAGGACCTACTGTTATGGAGGATGCGGTTGTATATAAAGTAATAAGAAGATTACATGAATAAAATTATACAAACAACACAAAAAGGAGAATCCAATGAGTAACGTAAAGAGAGTTTATTCTGAGAAAAAACCGGAATTTGCTGTTAAGGCAAAGGAGCTTAGTGAGGAGATTAGCAGTTATCTGAATATTGACACAGTCACCAATGTTCGTGTTCTTATCAGATATGATATTGAAAATATCACTGATGCCACATATGAAAAAGCGCTTGTGACAGTGTTTTCAGAGCCTCCTGTGGATATGGTTTACGAGGAGGATTTTGAACATAATGCTGATGAATATGTGTTTGGCGTTGAGTTTTTACCGGGTCAGTTTGACCAGAGAGCTGACAGTGCCGTTCAGTGTGTGAAGCTTCTTCGTGAGGATGAAGAGGTTGTAATCAGAACTGCCGTAATTTATGTTATTCAGGGGAAATTGACACAGTCACAGCTTGACAGCATAAAAAATTTCTGTATTAATCCGGTGGATTCAAGAGAGGCAGATATGTCCAAGCCTGATACCCTTGTTACGGTATTCCCTGAACCGGCAGATGTAATTATTTTTGACGGCTTCAAGGAGATGGCGGAGGAAGAACTGAAAAAGCTTTATGACTCCCTTGGTCTTGCCATGACATTTAAGGATTTTCTTCATATTCAGAATTATTTCAGGAATGAAGAAAAAAGAGACCCTTCAATGACGGAGATAAGAGTTCTGGACACCTATTGGTCTGACCACTGCCGGCATACAACATTTTCAACCGAACTCAAAAACGTTACTTTTGGGGATGGATATTACAGAGAGCCTATTGAGGCAGCTTTTGACAGATATAAGGACACGTTTAAGGACGTATATGCAGGACGGGATGATAAATTCGTATGCCTCATGGACATTGCCCTTATGGCTATGAAAAAACTTAAAAAAGACGGAAAGCTTCAGGATATGGAGGTTTCCGATGAAATCAATGCCTGCAGTATCGTTGTTCCCGTAACAATCGACGGAGTTACAGAGGAATGGCTTGTGAATTTTAAGAACGAGACACATAACCATCCTACGGAGATAGAGCCTTTCGGAGGTGCTGCAACATGTCTCGGCGGTGCCATAAGAGACCCGCTTTCGGGTCGTACATATGTGTATCAGGCTATGCGTGTTACCGGAGCGGCTGACCCTACATTGTCGCTTGACAAGACTATGGCAGGAAAGCTCCCTCAGAAAAAAATCGTCCGTGAAGCAGCTCATGGTTACAGCTCATATGGTAACCAGATTGGTCTTGCCACAGGTTATGTGAAGGAAGTATATCATCCCAATTATGCTGCTAAGAGAATGGAAATCGGAGCAGTTATGGGTGCGGCGCCACGTAAGGCTGTAATAAGGGAAACGTCTGACCCCGGTGATATTATTATATTACTGGGCGGAAGAACAGGAAGAGACGGATGCGGAGGAGCAACAGGGTCCTCAAAAGCCCACACTGAGAAATCTATTGATACCTGCGGTGCTGAGGTTCAGAAGGGAAATGCGCCGACAGAACGTAAAATACAGAGGCTTTTCAGAAGACCTGAGGTAAGCCGTCTCATTAAGAAATGCAACGATTTCGGTGCAGGCGGTGTGTCTGTTGCAATCGGAGAGCTTGCAGACGGACTTCGGGTATCTCTTGATAAGGTGCCTAAGAAATATGCGGGTCTTGACGGAACCGAGCTTGCAATATCCGAGTCACAGGAAAGAATGGCAGTTGTTGTAGACCCTAAGGATGTTGCCGAGTTCCTTAGATATTCCAATGAAGAAAATCTTGAGGCTGTTGAGGTTGCGGTTGTAACCGAAGAAAAGAGACTTGTCCTTGAGTGGAGAGGAAAAGAGATTGTCAATATAAGCAGAGCTTTTCTTGACACCAACGGAGCTCATCAGGAAACAGATGTAGTTGTCAATATTCCTGACGAGAAAGACAGTCTTTTCAAAACTCCTGTTATAGATGATGTAAAAGAGGCATGGATTAATACGCTTTCTGATTTGAATGTATGTTCACAGAAAGGGCTTGTTGAAATGTTTGACAGTTCAATAGGAGCAGCATCGGTATTTATGCCTTACGGCGGAAAATACCAGCTGACAGAGGTTCAGACTATGGTGGCGAAACTTCCTGTCCTCACAGGAAATACAGATTTTGTAACTATGATGAGCTACGGATTTGACCCGTATCTTTCATCATGGAGTGCATACCATGGTGCAATCTATGCAGTAGTTGAGTCAATGGCTAAAATTGTCTGTGCAGGCGGAGATTTCAGTAAAATAAGATTTACATATCAGGAATATTTCAGAAGAATGACCGAAGACCCTTCAAGATGGGGTGAGCCTATGAAAGCGCTTCTGGGCGCATTTGACGCACAGATGGGATTCGGACTTCCTTCAATCGGCGGTAAGGACAGCATGTCAGGAACCTTTAATGACCTTGATGTTCCTAATACGCTTGTATCTTTTGCGGTTGACACCGGAAGCTACAAGGATGTGATTACTCCTGAGTTCAAAAAAGCAGGTAACAAGATTGTGCTTTTTGAGATAGAGAGAGACAAATATGACCTGCCTGTATATTCACAGGTTATGGAGCTTTATAGGGCGGTTGCCAAGGCAATAGCGGATAAGGCGGTTGTCAGTGCATATACTCTCAATGCAAAGGGTATTGCGGAGGCAGTAAGCAAAATGGCATTCGGTAATATGCTTGGTGTAAGTATTAACGATGGCTATAACCCAAATGAGCTTTTTGCTCCTAAATACGGCTGTATAGTTGCAGAAGCAGATGCAGCGCTTCTTGACAAGATTGGATGTGCATATACTGTAATCGGTGAAGTGACATCTGAGGATGCATTTACATGCGGAGATGTAAGAGTCGGTCTTGACGAGGCATTAAGGGCATGGAAAGAGCCTCTTGAAAGAGTATTTCCTACTGTTGCGGTTAAGGGCGGAACAAAGCTTGATACTCCGGTATACAAGGCTGACAGTATATATGTATGTAAGAACAAGGTTGCAAAGCCTACTGTATTTATTCCGGTATTTCCGGGAACCAACTGTGAGTACGACAGTGCCAAAGCTTTTGAGAGAGCAGGAGCAAATGTTGTTGCCAAGGTATTTAAAAATCTTACGGCGGATGACATCAGAGATTCGGTGGACGAATTTGAGAAGGCTATAGAGCAGGCGCAGATTATTATGTTCCCAGGGGGATTTTCGGCAGGTGATGAGCCGGATGGTTCTGCCAAGTTCTTTGCCACAGCTTTCAGAAATGCCAAAATCAAGGAGGCTGTGGATAAGCTTCTTGAAGAGCGTGACGGTCTTGCGCTGGGTATCTGTAACGGTTTTCAGGCACTTATCAAGCTGGGACTTGTTCCTTACGGAAAAATTACAGAGCAGAAAGCAGATTCGCCGACACTTACTATGAATACAATCGGACGTCATATTTCCAAAATGGTGTACACAAAGATTGTATCCAATAAATCCCCGTGGCTTTCAGGCGCAGAGCTTGGCGGAGTGTATGTGACTCCGGCATCCCACGGAGAGGGACGCTTTGTTGCCAATGAAGAGTGGCTGGATAAGCTTTTTGCAGAGGGAATGGTAGCAACCCAGTATGTTGACATCAACGGAAATCCTACTATGGATGAGGAATGGAATGTCAATGGCTCCTACAGGGCAATAGAGGGAATTACAAGCCCTGACGGAAGAATATTCGGTAAGATGGCTCACGTTGAACGTATCGGAGAAGCTGTAGCCGTAAATATTTACGGAGAACAGGATTTGAAAGTATTTGAATCAGGTGTGGGATATTTTAAATAAATGATTTGAAAGGCGGAGCGCACAATGGCAGTCAATAAAGACAAAACGGAGGAGAGGATTACGCTTGTATCTGAAAGGTATTACCGTGAAGAACAGAAAATGACTCCGAAGCAGCTCAAAAAGAAGAAAAAGCAGGACAAAAAGGAAACAAAGAGACTCAAAGAAGAGAAAAAAACTACTTTTCAAATTGTTATGGAATATGTGAGAGTGATACTCATAGGAGCGGCGATTGCTTTTTTGCTTTGCCGGTTTGTAATTGTAAATGCGGAAGTTCCTTCCCAGTCAATGGTGCCGACTATCAATGTAGGCGACAGAATGATAGGCCTCAGGTTGACTTACTATTTTACTGACCCGCAGCGCGGGGATGTGGCAATATTCAAATGTCCTGCAGAGGGAGCGGATTACAATAAGCTTTATGTAAAACGCGTGATTGGTCTTCCTGGAGAAACGGTCACAATAAAAGCAGGTCAGGTTATGATAACTACTGTTGATGGCGATATGTTTTATCTTGATGAGGATTATCTTAATGAAGTCCCCGTAGAGGAGCTTATAGTCAATAATCAGGAATATGTTCTGGGCGATGATGAGTATTTCATGATGGGTGACAACCGTAATAATTCAACGGACTCCCGCTTCTGGGGTAATGTAAGCCGTGACAGATTTGTGGCAAAGGTACTTTTTAAATACTGGAAGGGATTTGAGGTAATTAAATAACGAAAATAAAAACATATAAGGGAGACGCTCCGTGACGAAGCTGCCTCCCTTGATTTATTAACGTTCATCCGCTTCAAAAAACAGAGCGATGGTTCCCGGCCCTGAATGTGAGCCGATTGTAGGACATATACAGTTGGTTATGATTTCTTTTACGGATGTTTTTGCTTTGATTAGCGAAGCAACAAAATCAGCATCCTTAATACAGTCGCCGTGACTTATCATGATGACGTCATTATTGTGGTTCCCCATTGTGGCAATCATTTTGTCAACCAGAGAAGTCAGGGATTTTTTGCGTCCGCGCGTTTTGCCTATGGCAATCAGGTGACCTTCGTCATCTACATGGAGAAGTGGCTTAATTCCTACTATGATTCCAATGATGGCGGTTGCCTTGGAAACTCTGCCGCCTCTGTGAAGGTGAAACAAATCGTCAACGGTAAACTGGTGTGAGATATTGAGCTTGATGCTTTCAACATATTCCACAACCTCATCATAGGAATGGCCTTCCCGCATATAATTGACTGCCTTGTATACCAAAAGTCCCTCACCAAGTGATGCGCACAGCGAGTCTATAACGGTTATCCGGCTTTCAGGGTATTTTTCCATAAGCTCACGGGCTGCTATGGAAGCATTCTGGCATGAGCTGCTTAATCCGGATGAAAAAGCAATATGAATGATGTCATAGCCCTCGTTAATTCTTTTTTCAAAAAGTGCTTCGGAAACTTCGGGATTGGTTGCCATTGTTGTGGGCATTTCGCCATCTCTCATACGCTTGTAGAACTGTTCAGGCGTCAGGTCAGTGTCGCCGCCGTATATTTCGTTCTCTCCGAATCTGTAATAAAGAGGATGGATGTCAATTTGATTTGTCCGGCAGTAATCATCAGGCAAATCGCAGGTTGTGTCCGATGTGATTATAAACTTATTCATTATTTTTCCTCCGATTGACTATACAAAACTATTGTACTATAATAGTACCATAAAAATTGGCAAAATTCAATAAGCCGGCAGGTGCCTGGCTGTATATTCATATTTTTGCCTAAAAATTTCTTGACATACCATTGTTTTGATGATATATTATAGAAGTTGTGAAAAGAAGAAGAGTATCCGCTCTCACCTTGGCGCATACGGGCGACCCGGGTTATAATACTGAAATCGGTTTGTGCTGTCATATTGCGGCACCACTGTGATGTGTATTTAAGCGGATAGTTTTCTATCCGCATATTTTATTTTTGGAGGTACACTACCATTAGCGACTTAATGATTAATGAACAAATCAGAGACAAAGAGGTCCGGGTTATCGGCGAGAACGGCGAGATGATTGGCGTTATGTCTTCTAAGGATGCAATGAAGCTTGCCAGAGAGGCAGAGCTTGACCTTGTAAAAATTGCACCTACAGCGAAACCGCCAGTATGTAAAATTGTAGATTACGGCAAGTACAAATATGAGCAGGTGCGCAAGGAGAAGGAAGCCAAGAAGAAACAGAAAATTGTTGAGCTTAAGGAAGTACGTTTATCTCCGAACATTGAAGCTAACGACCTTAACACTAAGATTAATGCTGTAAAGAAGTTCCTTGAGAAGGGTAATAAGGTTAAGATTACACTTCGTTTCAGAGGACGTGAGATGGCGCATATGGCATCAAGTAAGCATATTCTTGATGATTTTGCCGAGGCACTTCAGGACTGTGCAGTTGTTGAGAAACCGGCAAAGGTCGAAGGCAGAAGCATGGCTATGGTTTTAGCTGAGAAACGTTAAAATATTATTTGCATAATTTTAAGGAGGATTTTTATCATGCCAAAAATGAAGACAAGCAGAGCTGCTGCAAAGCGTTTTAAAAAGACAGGAACAGGTCAGTTAAAGAGAATGAAAGCTTACAAGAGCCACATTCTTACCAAGAAGACAACCAAGAGAAAGAGAAATCTCAGAAAGGCTGCTCTTGTTGACAGCACTAACGTAAAGAATATGAAGAAGATTTTACCATATACGTAATTGGTATTGCAAGGAGGATGATTTAACATGGCAAGAATTAAAGGCGGATTAAACGCAAAAAAGAAACATAACAGAGTTCTTAAGTTAGCTAAAGGTTACAGAGGAGCCCGTTCAAAACAGTATAGAGTTGCAAAACAGTCAGTAATGAGAGCTTTAACAACTGCATATGCAGGAAGAAAGCAGAGAAAGAGACAGATGAGACAGCTTTGGATTGCAAGAATCAACGCTGCCGCAAGAATCAATGGTCTTTCATACAGCAAATTAATGTATGGACTTAAGACAGCAGGAATTGAAATCAACAGAAAGATGCTTGCAGAAATCGCTGTTAATGATGCTGCTGCATTCACAAAGCTTGCAGAAACTGCAAAGGCTAATGTAAAGTAAGATAGTCTTTAATAAATACAAGTAAGATGCCGTCGAAAAAAACGACGGCATCTAAAAAATATGTTGCAATATTTTTACTTGTATGGTATTATATCGTTTGTCGGAATAATCCCTGATAGCTCAATGGTAGAGCACTCGGCTGTTAACCGAGTTGTTGCAGGTTCGAGCCCTGCTCGGGGAGCTGACAAAAGCCCGGATGAATTTAATCATCCGGGCTTTTTGTTTGTCAGGAAAGCTTTTAATTGCCTTTACTGCTTAAAGGATTATGCCTCTCTTCAAAAAACATATTGTTGTCAGGAACAGGCTTGTTATCCTTGGAGTAACGGCTGGTCTGTCTGATACCGTACACATCACATTCATTTTTAATTACGTTTGCGGCAGTTTCCTTTGAATGCTCTGAAGTGGATTTACAGTTATTATTTGTTTTGTTGCTCATAATTCACCTCGCGATAATTTAATATATATAGTTACAAACAAAAGTTTTATGTCGGTAATTATATGGTTACTATTATTATGGAAGAAACGCTTTTAATTATTCTTAAAAATTTTTAAAATACCTGTTGACAAATGAAAGTGCAAGTGCTATTTTGAGTATAGTTCAAATGTTAGCACTCTAACGAGACGAGTGCTAACAAACGAAAAAATCCCATCCGGAGGTGCTGCCATGGAAATGGATGAGAGAAAAATAAAAATACTCAAGGCGGTCATCCGCAATTATCTTGAGACAGGAGAGCCTGTTGGCTCAAGAACAATTTCCAAATATACTGATTTGAATTTAAGCTCAGCTACCATACGTAATGAGATGGCTGATTTGGAAGAAATGGGATATATATTACAGCCGCATACTTCTGCAGGCCGTATCCCGTCAGATGCTGGCTACAGATTTTATGTAGACAATATGATGCAGGAGAAACAGGAACAGCTTGACAAGCGTGAAGATGAGCTTAATAAAAAAGAAAATCTGTTGCTGGAAAAGGTGGACAGAGTAGAGGATTTGCTGAAAAATGTGGCAAAGACCATGGCAGACAACACCAATTATGCTACAATGGTTGCAGCTCCTCATAAGCATGGCAGAACAATCAAGTTTATTCAAATATCACAGATTGAGAAGGGCAAAATACTTGCGGTTGTTGTTTTGGAAGGCAATACCATCAAAAACACAATCATTGAAAATGCTGCGGAGATTAATACTGAGGACTGTCTTAAGCTGAATATAATGCTTAACAGCACAGTGGCAGGTCTTGCCCTTGAGGAAATTAATCTTGCAATAATCTCCAAGCTTACAGCTCAGGCAGGAGAATATGGTATGCTCATAAGAGACATCCTTGATGCCATAGCTGCTGCTGCGGCAAGTGAGGATGATTTGCAGATATATACAAGCGGTGCAACCAATATTTTTAAATATCCTGAGTTAAGTGATAATTCCAAAGCAAGCGAGCTGATATATACATTGGAAGAGAAACAGATGCTTGCCAATCTGGTGACAGACTCCCTTGAAAAGGATACGGACGGAGACATAAAGGTATACATAGGTGAAGAAACGCCTGTGGAAAGTATGAAGGATTGCAGTGTTGTTACAGCAACTTATGAGCTTCGCGACGGCGCTAAGGGAACAATTGGAATAATCGGACCTAAGCGTATGGACTATGAAAAAGTAGTTGAGACTATTAAGAATATTAAGACGCAGTTGGATGATGCGTTTAAACACTAGAAAGGCGGCGATAATTTTGGAAGATAAGGAAAAAGATATTGAATTGGAAGAAGAAATTACCACAGATGAAGCAGCAGAGGAAGTGAATGAGGAAGCTGCGGCAGAGACTGGCAAAGATACTGCGGCAGATGTTTCTGATGAGAAAGAGACTGATGATGCGGAAGAAAGCGGTGATAAGAAGGGCTTTTTCAAGAAAAAGGACAAGAAAGACAAAAAAGATATACAGATAGAGGAGCTTACGGACAAATACAGAAGAACTATGGCAGAGTTTGATAACTTCAGAAAGCGAACAGAGAAAGAAAAGTCCGCAATGTATGAAATAGGAGCCAGAGACATTATAGAAAAGCTTTTGCCGATAGTTGACAATTTTGAAAGAGGTCTTATGTCTATACCTGAGGCAGATAAGGAAAGTGCTGTTGCCGATGGTATGGATAAGATATACAAACAGTTTACCAAGATGCTTGAGGATGCAGGCGTTAAGGAAATTGAAGCAGATGGCGCAGAATTTGACCCTAATTTCCACAATGCGGTTATGCATGTGGAGGATGACAGTCTCGGTGAGAATGTTGTGGTTGAAGTTCTCCAGAAAGGTTATACCTATAGAGACACAGTGGTGCGCCACAGTATGGTTAAGGTAGCTAATTAGTAAATTCAGAATATTTTTATAGAAGGAGATAATTATTATGAGTAAAATTATTGGTATCGATTTAGGAACAACTAACAGCTGTGTGGCAGTTATGGAAGGCGGTAAGCCGGTGGTAATCGCTAACACAGAAGGAATCAGAACAACTCCGTCAGTAGTTGCTTTTACTAAGAACGGAGAGAGACTTGTAGGTGAGCCGGCAAAGCGTCAGGCAGTAACCAACGCCGACAAGACAATATCATCAATCAAGAGACATATGGGTTCAGATTACAAAGTAACCATTGATGATAAGAAGTATACACCGCAGGAGATTTCCGCTATGATTCTCCAGAAGTTAAAGGCAGATGCGGAAAGCTATTTGGGAGAGACGGTATCAGAGGCAGTTATAACTGTTCCTGCGTACTTCAATGACGCACAGCGTCAGGCTACTAAGGATGCAGGTAAAATTGCCGGTCTTGATGTTAAGCGTATAATTAACGAGCCTACAGCAGCAGCCCTTGCATATGGTCTTGACAATGAAAAAGAACAGAAGGTTATGGTATATGACCTTGGCGGCGGTACTTTCGATGTTTCCATCATTGAAATCGGTGACGGAGTAATCGAAGTTCTTTCCACCAACGGAGATACAAGACTTGGCGGAGATGATTTTGACCAGAAGATTATCAACTGGATGATTGACGAGTTTAAGAAGGCAGAGGGCGTTGATTTGTCCAATGACAAAATGGCACTCCAGAGACTTAAGGAAGCAGCAGAGAAGGCAAAGAAAGAGCTTTCAAGCGCTACAACAACTAACATCAATCTTCCGTTTATCACAGCTACTGCAGAAGGACCTAAGCATTTTGATATGAATCTTACCAGAGCTAAATTTGAAGAGCTGGTAAGCGATTTGGTTGAAAGAACAGCAGTTCCTGTACAGAATGCGATGAAGGACGCAGAACTTAATTATTCAGATATAGCAAAAGTTTTGCTGGTCGGCGGTTCAACCCGTGTTCCTTGTGTACAGGATAAGGTAAAACAGCTTACAGGAAAAGAACCTAATAAGTCACTTAACCCTGATGAGTGTGTAGCAGTAGGTGCTTCAATACAGGGTGGTAAGCTTGCAGGAGATGCAGGTGCAGGAGATATTCTTCTTCTTGATGTAACACCGCTTTCACTTTCCATTGAGACAATGGGCGGTATTGCCACAAGACTTATTGAAAGAAACACAACTATTCCTACCAAGAAGAGTCAGGTATTCTCAACAGCCGCTGATAACCAGACAGCAGTTGATATCAATGTACTTCAGGGTGAGAGACAGTTTGCCAAGGATAATAAGTCACTTGGACAGTTCAGACTTGACGGAATCCCTCCTGCAAGAAGAGGCGTGCCGCAGATTGAGGTAACATTTGATATTGATGCAAACGGTATTGTCAATGTATCGGCTAAGGACTTGGGAACAGGTAAGGAGCAGCATATAACAATCACATCCGGTTCAAATATGTCAGACGAGGACATCGAGAAAGCAGTTAAGGAAGCAGCAGAGTTTGAGGCTCAGGATAAGAAGCGTAAGGAAGGAATTGAGGCACGCAATGAGGCGGATTCAATGGTATTCCAGACACAGAAGGCTCTCGATGAGGTTGGCGATAAGGTCAGCGCAAGCGAGAAAGAGGCTGTTGAGGCAGATTTGAATGCACTTAAAGCAGTTATTGACAGAACCACACCTGACAATATGTCAGATGCAGATGTTGATGAAATCAAAGCTGCCAAAGAAAAGCTCATGAACAGCGCACAGGCACTTTTTGCTAAGCTTTATGAGCAGAATCAGGGAGCAGCAGGCGCAGGTCCTGACATGGGCGGAGCACAGACAGCAGAGGAAGCCGGTTATACTCAGGATGACAATGTTGTTGACGGTGATTACAGAGAAGTGTAAATATAACCGACACTTATGGATTTATCAGAGTGAGGGATAAATATTCCTCACTCTTAAGATATTTTATCTTGGAGGACTTTAGATTATGGCAGATAAAAGAGACTACTACGAAGTCTTAGGAGTGCCAAAAGACGCAGATGATGCGGCACTTAAGAAAGCATATCGTGTGCTTGCCAAAAAATACCATCCTGATACCAATCCGGGAGATAAGGAAGCGGAAGCTAAATTTAAGGAAGCTTCGGAGGCATATGCTGTACTTAGTGACCCGCAAAAGAGGCAGCAGTATGACCAGTTCGGACATGCGGCATTTGAGAACGGCGGTGGTCCGGGCGGTGCCGGCGGCTTTGATTTTGGGGATATGGGAGACATATTCGGAGATATATTCGGAGACCTGTTTGGAGGCGGAAGCAGAAGAAGAGCCGGCAATGGACCTATGCGCGGTGCCAATATTCGTGCCAACGTCAGAATAACTTTTGAGGAAGCTGTTTTTGGCTGCGAGAAAGAATTAGAACTTACATTAAAAGACCCATGTCCTACATGTAACGGAAGCGGTGCTAAGCCGGGAACCAGTCCTGTTACCTGCAGCAAGTGCGGAGGCAAGGGACAGATAACATATACGCAGCAGTCACTTTTCGGTATGGTTCGTAATGTGCAGCCATGTCCTGACTGCCGTGGGAAGGGCAAAATTATCAAAGAAAAATGTCCTGACTGCTATGGCAGCGGTTTTATATCCAGCCGTAAAAAAATACAGGTGTCCATTCCGGCAGGAATCGATGACGGTCAGAGCATAAGAATCCGAGGCAAAGGAGAGCCGGGAGAAAATGGCGGCGAAAGAGGCGATTTGCTTGTTGAGGTTATCGTGTCACGCTCACCTGTTTTCCAGAGGCAGGATACCACCATATATTCCACAGTCCCTATAAGCTTTGCGGACGCTGCATTGGGCAATACCATAAGAATCAAAACCGTTGACGGTGAGGTTGAGTATGATGTAAAGCCGGGAACACAGACTGACACCAAGGTAAGACTGAAGGGCAAAGGTGTTCCGTCAATCCGCAACAGTCAGGTAAGAGGCGACCACTATGTTACACTTGTGGTAACAGTGCCGGAGCGTCTTAATGAAGAGCAGAGACAGGCACTCATTGCGTTTGATGCGGCTATGAACAATGGTGTCAGACGTGAAGACAAAAAGAAAAAGAAAGGCTTATTCAAATAGGCTTTATGGCAGGACGGATTTTCTGTCCTGCTTTTTACATTTCCGTAAAATTATATTTCTCCGGTAAGAGACGGATATATATGGTCAGGAGACATGGCTTATGCCATATAAATCAGGAGACATGGCTTATGCCGTATTGACATTTTTTTGCCATAATAGTATATTTATTATATGAAATTCAACGATTCTCAATTAAAGGCAATACATCATGGTGAACATCCCATGCTTGTAATCGCAGGGCCGGGTTCCGGCAAAACTACCGTTTTAACAATGCGTGTCCAGAATTTAATAGAAGAATACAAGGTCAATCCTGCTAATATTCTGGTTATTACATTTACCAAGGCAGCAGCAATGGAAATGAAATCCAGATTTAATAATCTGAGGGGGCAAAACACCAACGTCACCTTCGGAACATTCCATGCGGTATTTTTCAAAATATTGAGGGCTGCATATAATTATTCAGTTGACAGTATTGTTAAGGATGACAGAAGAACACAGATTATCAGGCAGGCAATAGACAGAAGCAGTCTTGAGACGGATGATATTAATGAGCTTGTAAACAGTATTACAGGGGAAATAAGCAAGGTTAAAACAGAAGGAATAGACATAAATGCATATTATTCTGCGTCATGTGCGGAAGAGGAGTTCAGGGAAATATACAAATATTATGTGCATTCACTGAAAAACGCAGGACTTATAGATTTTGATGATATGCTTTTATACTGCCATGAACTGCTGACAGCAAGAAAGGACATACTCACACAGTGGCAGAACCGTTATCAATACATACTTATAGACGAATTTCAGGATATTAACAAAATACAGTATGAGGTAATCCGTCTTCTGGCATTTCCGCGTAATAATCTTTTTATTGTGGGTGATGATGACCAGAGTATATATGGATTCAGGGGCTCCAAGCCCGAAATTATGCTGAATTTTGAGAAGGATTATCCCACAGCCCAAAAGGTACTTCTTGATACAAATTACCGCTCAACAGGAAATATCGTTCTGGCGGCAGGCAAGGTTATAGCCAATAACAAGGTGCGTTTCCCCAAGGATATTAATACGGTCAATGAGATGGGCGGTAAGGTTGAAATTGCGGAATTTAACAGTACGGCAGAAGAATACACAAGAATAATTGAAAATATAAGGAAAAATGCAGAAGATGGAAGCCCTTATTCGGACAACGCAATACTTTTCAGAACCAATGGCATAGCAGCGCCGCTTGTACGGAAGCTTATAGAGTACAATATACCCTTTGTCATAAGGGATGGAATACCCAATATTTTTGAACACTGGATTGCCAAGGATATAATAACCTATATGATGATAGTCTTGGGAAGCAGGAAGAGAAGTGATTTTCTGCGTGTCATGAATAAACCCAAGAGATACATTGGAAGAGATTATCTGACAGATGAAGAGATTTCTTTTGATGAATTGGAGAAGTATTATGAAGATAAGCCATGGATGATAGACAGGCTTGATAAATTTCAGGCAGACATCAGGACTATGGCATCTATGCCGCCATATGCAATGATTAATTATTTGAGAAAAGGTGTCGGATATGATGATTATCTTGCCGAATATGCGGAGAGCCATAATATTCAGGTTAGGGAGCTTTATGATACAATTGAAGAAGTGATGGAAAGTACAAAAAGCCAAAGGAGCTTTGCCGGATGGTTTGATTACATAGAGCAATATCAGAAAGAGCTGAAAGAAAGCTATGCCAAGTCAAGGGAAAGTCAGGATGCGGTAACGCTGACTACCATGCATAGTTCCAAAGGGCTGGAATATAATACAGTTTACATCATTGATGCCAACGAGGAGATAACACCTCATAAAAAGGCAGTGTTTGACTGGGACATAGAAGAAGAGCGCAGGATGTTCTATGTGGCGATGACAAGAGCCAAGGTAAGACTTAACATATATTATTCCAAAAAAAGATACAATAAGGACATGGAACCGTCCAGATTTGTTAAGGAAATAATGGATGAAGCCTATCTGTCAAGATAGGCTTTAGCTTCAATTATCTCATCAGGGACAGAAATGGCTTTGGCTTCAAGGGAACGGCACAACAAATCAAAATGTTTTTTCTGCACTGCACAGTTTCTCTCATAAATCTCAATGTCCTTGGTGTATGTAGGGTTGAGCTTCAAATTATGACGGATTGCCTTGTTAAAAGGACAATATTTAGCCATAATAAGTCTTGAGACCTTGTTAAGCCGGCTTGAACCACGTGATTCGTATGTAATCCAAAGTTCATAGTCTCTGGCAAAAACCTCGCTGAAATTATTGCGGGCGCTGGTCAGTGTGGACTTGATTTTGTCTTTGGCATTGTCAGTAAGGTCGCGGTTCTTGCGGTAAAACTGCAGATAGTCATAGAATTCAGAGGTCAGTGATTTTTCACTGACATTGTTCCAATAAGTACCCTGTATACGCTTGCATAATTCCCAGCGAAAATGTCCAAGGACATTGAGCATAAGTGAATCCAGTCTGACATTGCAGAATATCGGAAACATAAAGCGTGCGCTTGTAGTACGTTTGCGCCCTGCGATTTCCTGCCACATAGCGCCGTAAGAGCCAATGCAAGGAGTAAGTATTATATCCGGCAGAACTTCCTCATAGATGTATTCTTTATTGATTCCGATAGATTCGTTGGAATATACGGTTGAACGGAAAAACAATGAAAAATCTATGCTGCGGGCGTGGTCGATTAATTTCATAAGGGCATCGGATGAAACCAACATAGACTCA
Organism: uncultured Butyrivibrio sp.; assembly: GCA_964414835.1. GTDB lineage: Bacteria > Bacillota > Clostridia > Lachnospirales > Lachnospiraceae > Eshraghiella. The sequence goes on from CAYPWY010000024.1 coordinate 23,075, forward strand.
GGCGCTTTAAATACGTTATCTTCGATTAAAAAAGGAACAAAGGAGCTGACTCTTCCGTAGGTCATCCGGTGGGTCTGGAGAAACATGTTATTGATTTCATAGCGAAGCTTCATATCATTGTCACCCAAAGCATCGGCTTCCTTTATTTTGCCAAGCCTTGCCTGCTCACGGACATATTCCTCGTAGTTCTGGTCCAGAGAGTTGCGGGAAGGTTCCTTTTCTCCCCAGAAAATATGCTTAAGCCAGTTGTACATTGTGTATACATGGTCACTGTTGCAGATGTTTTCTATATTATGCACAATACGGTATAATGACATGAGAGTGTTTTCGCTGACAAGCTCTTCATCTATGTATCCGAAATTAAGAAACATGGAAATATAGTTAGGAATATTGTCATCATCCAGCGAATGGATAAAAACATTATAATACAGCTTGTAGAACATGTCCGTAAGCCGTTTGCGGAGTATACGCATATCATCATCTGAAAAAAGCTTGTTGGAGTCCTTTTTGAATGTATTCATAAGAGATTTGAGTGTTTTGGAGTCCTCCTCACCTAATCTGGAATAAGCGATGATTTTATCAAGAGAGTTTTGAAGCGCCGCGGCAAGCTCTGCCGGGTCACATTCATCTCCCAAAAGAAGTTCAGGATTAAATTCTTCGGCAGATTCGGAGGCGTTTTCCGGTTCTGATGCCGACGGAATATAGTCCATATTGATTCCCAAAAAGTCTGCCATCTCAAGACATGCATCATTGAGAACGGAGACAAAACGTGCGCTTTCTGCCATTTCAGCAGCAGCTATTGCTGCATTTGAGGAGAAATATGTGTCAGAAATATTTTCTGGTGTTCCGGCTATGGCATTATATTTGTCAAGCTCCCATTTGTTGATGCGGGTATCAAGCGTATATGAAGCGTCCTTATTGCGGCATTTCATCATGAGTGTCAGATAACATCTAATCATATCCATTATGTAACAATTATTGGTGAGAACAAGCTTGCCGCAGTGGGATTTATGAGCACTGCAAAGCTTAATGACATCGGATATTCCGTTGAAAGGATAGGCTTCAAGAGTACAGTCCGTATCAGCCACATATGTGTATATATTTATTCCGTAGTAGCCATCGGCGATTCCGGCGGCGGCTCCGTCACTGAATATGAAATTTCCGTATGTAGTATAAGCTTTAAGCTTTCCGCTTTTCACTAAATATATATTGACGGTGTCTTCTCCTGCATTGGAAAGAAGCTCTCCTTTTTTTAGTTCAACAATATTCATAGTATTTGTCATATGGTAACCTCCGGACTGAAAATTTCTACTAATATTATAGTAACTTGAATTTTGATAGTAGTCAATAAAAACAGTGTACTAAAAACTTAAATTATGTTATAATCAAAATACAGGCAATTATTCGGATACCTATGAGAAAAAATGTAAAAATGTAAGCACAACAAAGTCCATCAAGGATTTAAGGCGTTGATGGGTATTTGCCGCTTTGTTTTGGAGGAAGTTTTAAATACGATACAAGGAGTAAGCTATGATTATTAATGACAAAAAAAAATTTTGTACCAATTGTGGCAAGACTGTTGACCGGGCTTGGATACACCAATGTAAAGGAGAATGAGGAAGGCTCTCTCATCGATATTACAGCGGATAAGGATGGCGAACGCTGGTGTTTTAAATGCAGATATGATATTGATGCAATAAGCGCCTCGAACATAAGTGAATTTGCTTCGGCTGCCAAATCAGCAGGCTATGACAATCGGGTTTATGTTACAAACAGTTCTTTTTTGTCGGCTGCCAAGAGGACAGGCGAGGAAAACGGCGTGGTTTTATGGGACCGCAATACTATTGACCGTCTTTATATTGTGGTATCAGATAATCTTGAGGATAAAGTTGAACTCCCAAGAAGAAGCAAGGCGGGATATATAATTGCTGCAGTTGTAGTTGTATTGTTGGCTTTGGCAGCAGTGTACTGGTTCTTTTTAAGATAATATTAAAGCGGCAGGAGAATTAACAGGTTCCTGCCGCCTTTTTGACGGAAGCTTTAATTTATTGAAGCCTTGTATAAATCAAGCTGCTCTGTATAAAAGTCAATTATGGCATCGTAATCTTTGCGGGATGCCACAGCAGAGCACATATTGTCGATAATCTCATTAAACTGTTCTTCGCTGTCGGCATATATTGCGTTCCATGAATAGGTACATAAATCGTTGGCGATTTCATTTTCGCTGATAGTGTAATCCATAGGAACCGCAGCCAATGAAAATGTGGTTACCGGGTAAATAGTGCAGCCGGTATCTTCAATGTAGCTGTTCACATTGTCATATCCGGTATCCCGGCTCCATTGGGATACTGCATTATCATAGCTGCCGTAGTTGTCGGAATACCATTGGCTGTCAAGGGTTGACTGCCATGTAAGATAGTTATAGGTGACATTATCAAGCCCGTCTATCAAAGTGGATTTATTGAGCGTAGGGCATCCGAAATCAACAAAACCTTCAATGTAGCTTCCTGAATAGCCGTCTGTCATAATAGTTGAAGTGTTGGAGAGGCACTCATAGCCGAAATCCGTAATATACGGAAGTGCATTGTCATCGTAATCCCATGTAAGCCCCTTGGGACCGTACATTATAGTCAGCATACCTTCAGGAGAAAACATCCAGTCAATGAACTTCATACACTGTTCAGGGTATTTGGTTTTGTAAGAAACAGCCCAAACATAATTTGAGCCATAGCTGCTTTTTGGGGTACAGGTAGTTGTAAAATCCGCTGCTGTTATAGGCATCATACTTTTGTCCTGCGAAAGGTGTGTCAAATTGTTATAGTCTGAGGCAACAACACTGTAAATGCCGAAAACGGCACGTCCCTTTTCATAATCCTTTTTGGCAAGCTCATAAGTCTGGGACATTGAATCAGGATCCAGAAGACCGCTGCGGTACAGGTTATTGAAAAAGCGTAAAGCCCTTATATAGATGCCGTCCTTATCAATACAAGCTTCATATGAGTCTGTGGAAAGGTTGTAAAGTCCCGGACCCCATTCAGTGTATCCGTACATTCCTGCGATGGAAACGGCAGCGGCAAGCATATTGTCATCCCATGAGTTAAAAAGGCTTATGCCATATATTGAAGAATCCGAATCATTGCTTCTTGCAAGTGCTGTCATGTCGGCAATTATATTTTCAAAATCCTCAAGGGTGTTGACATCGGGATAACCAAGCCCGGCATACAAATCCCATCGAAGGTAGCAGATATAAGGAAAATCCTCGTGATTGTCAGTATCAAGGGCTATATTTCCATTGATGCCATAGATTTGTCCGTCTTCACTAAGACTGCGGCTCTTAAGCAGTGCATCGGCATAGTGCTCGTTAATATATGGTGCGTATTCGGTCAGGCAGTCCGCATATTCCCAATCAAGGAGCTGCCCGGCTTCGCATACGGTACGAAAGTCATTTTCATTGGAAAATATTATTATGTCACCTAGGCTGCCTTGCTCCATATATGCCGCAAACGTCATATCGTTCGCAGATTTGAAATTAAGTTCTATATTGAATTTATCCTTGATTACATCGGCAAACCATCCGTTGATTTCCCCGGAATAAGATGTATTCTGGTCGTATACGGTAATTGTGGCAGTTCCGTTCATATCGGGAGCGTCCATACATCCTGTAAGGCTGACGGCTGCAATTGCTGCAATCAGCATAGCGGCTATTAATTTAATATACTTCATAAAATATACCTCCAAACTTGTATTATAAGGTCTGCAAGATACTTATGCAATGTGAAAATTCAGATTATTCTTATGTAAAAATTCAGATTATTCCTATGTAATATAAAGGAGGGCAGCCTTATAAAACAAGGCTGCCGGATAGGAATGAAGAAAAAGGATAAAGCTTTTTCTTTTGGTTTGGTACAAGTACATAATAACCTATAATTGCGAAGAAAATATGAACAAGATATAAAAAAAATATAATAAATGTAAAAAAAGAATGAAAAAATTTTCCGAACTGTGATATTATTAGCATAAATACAAAAATGAGGATTGGATTAATAACATGGAAAAAGCGGAATATATTGAAATTAACGGTGTAAAACATTTTTTTATAGAATATGTGTCAGAGGGCGACAAGCCTGTAATATTGCATGTCCACGGAGGTCCGGGACTTGCGGAATCACTTATAGGATGGGAAATTGCCGGAAGAACAGAAAGCGTATGCAACTGGGTGTTTTATGACCAGAGGGGTGCCGGAAGAACGTATTATAACAGTCCTGACGGCTTAGTGGAATATGATGAGATATATAAAGACCTTGAAGCTATTGTTAAGCTTGTCAATGAAAGATACAATAAGAAGCCGTTTATTATGGCACATAACTGGGGAACAATACCTGCAATAAGGTATGTAAGGGAAAATCCGGAATTTGTGTCAGGCTATATAGGCTATGGACAGGTTGTGGATATGCGCAATGTTGCCGCAATAAGATGTGAACGCGTCCGGGAGCTTGCGGAAAAGTCCGGCAACAGGCGTGATATCAAAACCATAGACAAAATATCTGCAGCAACTGAAGGTACATTTGATAAAGAAAAGCTTACACAGAAGCAGATTACCAAGCTGAATGTGCTTTTGAGCAAATACAATATATCAAGCGGCATGGATAAGCAGCTTCTGAAGAAAATTCCTTCAAGCCGTCTGTATGATATGGCTGATTTGAGAATTATGATGAACGGACCGAAAATAAGCTACAAGCTTAGCGAGTATATGAAGAGTGTGAACCTTTATGAGGAAAATATGGAATATAAGGTTCCCATCATGTTTATAACAGGAGACTGGGATTACAACACTCCGTATAAATCAGCAGCGGAGTATATGGAAAAGTTAACTGCTCCCGTAAAAAATATGTGTATAATTAAAGATACAAGCTATAATGCAATGTTTGAAAATGAGGAAGAATTTTGGGAAAACATAATGGAGTTTATAAACAAAAATTCATAAATTGTATTGTTGACTATGCATTATGGGTTGTAAAATGACGATAAAAGAAGTATAATCCTGTCTTTGACAGTTTGCAGAAAAGAAAATCGCTGTAACCTCAGTAAA
>CAYPWY010000025.1:0-27113 GCA_964414835.1 uncultured Butyrivibrio sp.
TTACTGAGGTTACAGCGATTTTCTTTTCTGCAAACTGTCAAAGACAGGATTATAAATAAGGGTATTTGTCACTATTTTTTTGGGAATTTTATGCAGGAATAACGAAAAAAAAGAAAATTCATATTATAATTAATAAGAAACGACTCTATGTCTGGAATTGAAATATGGATTATGCAGTGGTTACATCAAGGCAATGTTTTTTATATGAGGATGAGGGAAAAACATCTGTATCGGATGAACTTTTATCCGGATGGGCGGTTACGGCAGACTTTAATATGCAGCCTGTGGTCCATGTAACTGCACACAACGGTTACAGCGGATATGCGGATACTGCCTGCCTGAGAAAGACAGATTATATTGATATTGCAAAGCGGCAGTCACCACAGTATATGCGGATTGGAGGGCAGGCGGTGGATGTGCTTGCCAAACCTAAATACAATTCTGAGATACGTGATACATTATTGAAAAACTCTATTGTTTGTTCTATAATCGATATTGAAGATATCGGATGGAGCTATGTGAGAACCGCCGCCGGAATATGCGGATATGTTCCTACGGTTTCTCTTGAGCCGAGGCTGGATGATGATAGTTATCTGCTGAACGGATGTTTTACACATAGGACATCATACCGTAAAAAATGTGATGAAGCAATTCTTCGCAGATGTCTTGTGAAAAGTGCATTGGCATATCTTGGAGTCAGATACCGTTGGGGCGGTAAAACTGTTATGGGAATAGACTGTTCAGGACTTGTCTGTATGGCGTATATGGAACAGGGGATACTTATTTACAGGGATGCAAGAATTGAGGAAGGATATCCTGTTCATTATATTAACCGCTGTAATATCAAGAGGGGGGATTTGATTTATTTTCCGGGGCATGTGGCAATGTATATAGGCAATGACAGGTATATTCATTCCACCGGAAACCGTAAAAGTGCAGGGGTGACAATAAACAGCCTGAACCCATGTCATAAGGATTACAGGGAGGATTTGGCACAGGATATATTATATTGCGGAAGCGTATTCTGTTAGAATTTAAAATTATTCATGAAAAAGTGTTGACTTTCCATAGCTTGCTGTGTTATAGTAGGTAAGCTACGGGAAGTAAGGCTTTTTTTTTTATGCCTAAAAAATCATTTGGATTTTTGTAAGCGAACCTAGTATGCATATAACAATAAGTCATAGATATTTTTAAATGGAGGTGTCAGTCATGCGTGTTAAAATCACATTAGCTTGTACAGAGTGCAAACAGCGTAATTACAATATGACAAAGGATAAGAAAACTCATCCTGACAGAATGGAGACTAAGAAATACTGCAGATTCTGTAAGTCACACACATTACACAAAGAGACTAAATAATTAATGTAATTTGGTAAGGCCCCCTCAGGAGCAAGACTCCTTCGGCGGCGTGATGTAAGGCCCCCTCAGGAGCAAGGCTCCTTCGGCGGCGTGATGTTGGAGGTTAATTACGATGGGTGATTCTGAGAAGAATTTAGTAGACGGTAAAATATCTGATGATATTATCGTTGAAGATGTGGCATCTAAAACTGCCAAAACCGTCAAAGTAAAAAATAAATCAGGCAAAACAGGATTCTTTTCACAGGTTAAGGCAGAATTCAAGAAAATCATCTGGCCTAGCCGCCAGTCTCTCGGCAAACAGACATTGGCAGTGCTGCTCAGCTCAATTTGCCTTGGAATCATTATCACAATCGTTGATATGATTGTAAGATTAGGATTGGAGTTATTGGTAAAATAATAGTGCATTTGAATATGCAGGTTATGGAAAGGTGATTAGATGTCAGAAGAAATGTCAGGGGCCTGCTGGTATGTAGTTCACACATATTCAGGCTATGAGAATAAAGTAAAAGCTAACATTGAAAAGACTATCGAAAACAGAAATCTTCAGGACCAGATTCTGGAAGTATCAGTTCCACTTGAGGAGGTTCTCGAAAAGACCAAATCAGGAGCAATGAAGCAGGTCCAGAGGAAGATTTTTCCGGGATATGTACTTATTCATATGATTATGAATGATGATACATGGTATGTAGTCAGAAACACCAGAGGCGTTACAGGATTTGTTGGTCCGGGCTCTAAGCCGATTCCACTTACCGATGAAGAGATGAAGAATCTCGGAATCAATGCAAAGAAAATTGCAGTTGATTATAAGGTTGGTGATACAATAGTAGCAGTATCAGGTGTTTGGGAAAACACTGTTGGCGCAATTAAGAGTATCAATAAGAACAGGCAGACAGTTACCATTATGGTAGATATGTTCGGAAGAGAAACTCCGGTAGAGCTTAGTTTTACAGAGATACGACATATGTAATCAGGTAATTCCCCAAGACGCAAGTCTGGGATTGCACCGCGAGATGAAAAGCCCCCTCAGGAGCAAGGCTCCTTCGGCGGCGAGATGAAAAGCCCCCTCAGGAGCAAGGCTCCTTCGGCGGCGAGATGCGGAGTGGGAGGGTAATTCCCGCAAATACCACAATATTTTAGGAGGTGCCAAAAATGGCAAAGAAAGTAACAGGTTATATCAAATTACAGATTCCTGCCGGCAAAGCTACACCGGCTCCACCAGTTGGTCCTGCACTTGGACAGCATGGTGTCAACATCGTTGAATTTACAAAGCAGTTCAACGCTAAGACAGCAGATATGGGAGACACAATCATCCCTGTTATCATTACAGTATATGCAGACAGAAGCTTCAGCTTTGTAACTAAGACTCCACCTGCAGCTGTTCTTCTTAAGAAGGCATGTAACATTAAGTCAGGTTCAGGAACACCGAACAAGACTAAAGTTGCTAAAATTTCAAAGGCTGATTTACAGAAAATTGCCGAGACTAAACTGCCGGACCTTAACGCAGGTTCCCTTGAAGCAGCTATGAGCATGATTGCCGGTACTGCAAAGAGCATGGGTATAACGGTAGAGGAATAAGAATAACAGATTGCTAACCGATTTTGATATCGGAAGAATTGTGGGAGGGCAAACCCCGCAAATACCACTAGGAGGTTTTTTATTATGAAGAGAGGTAAAAAATACGTTGAGGCGGCTAAGTTAGTAGACCGCGCAACAGTTTACAGTGCTGAGGATGCAGTTGCTTTAGTAAAAAAAGCATCTACAGCCAAATTTGATGAGACAGTAGAAGCACACATCAGAACAGGATGCGATGGACGTCATGCAGACCAGCAGATTCGTGGTGCTGTTGTACTTCCTCACGGAACAGGTAAGACCGTAAGAGTTCTTGTATTCGCTAAGGGCGCTAAGGCAACAGAAGCAGAAGCAGCCGGAGCTGATTTCGTAGGCGGCGAGGAGCTTATTCCAAAGATACAGAATGAAGGATGGTTTGAATTTGACGTAGTTGTTGCAACACCTGACATGATGGGCGTTGTGGGCCGTTTAGGACGAGTTCTGGGACCTAAGGGCTTAATGCCAAACCCTAAAGCCGGAACGGTTACAATGGATGTAACAAAGGCTGTTAACGATATTAAAGCAGGTAAAATCGAGTACAGACTTGACAAGACAAATATCGTCCATGTTCCTGTGGGAAAGGTATCTTTTACGGAAGAACAGCTTGCTGAGAACTTTAATGCTATTATGGAAGCTATTGCAAAGGCTAAACCATCGGCAGTTAAAGGTCAGTACATTAAGAACATCACTCTTGCATCTACAATGGGTCCTGGAGTGAAGGTTGACAGTGCAAAATATCTTGGCTGATTATAGTGATTAGCCATTGACAAAATAACAATCAGATGTTAATATATCATCTGTTGGCTGAGTTTTCAGCTATTGCCGTAGACAGCAGGTGCCGTAAGGCATAAGTATGCAACGCCTGCCGAGGAGATTTTAAGCATGATATGACTTATTATGCCTCCTGTGTCTGCGGGAGGCATTTTTAATTCTATAAGGAGGAAATACTCATGGCAAAGGTTGAACTTAAAAAACCTATCGTTGATGAAATCATTGAGAGCCTTAAAGACGCTAAGTCAGTTGTTCTTGCTGATTACCGTGGACTCACTGTTGAGCAGGATACACAGCTTCGTAAGCAGATGAGAGAAACAGGCGTTATATATAAGGTATATAAGAATACAATGATTAAGCGTGCGATTGAAGGAACCGAGTTTGAGGCTATCGCTTCAGACCTTGAAGGTCCTACAGCAATTGCAATTTCAAAGGACGATGCTACTGCACCGGCAAGAATTCTTTTTAATTTTTCCAAGACAGCAGAAGCATTGGAGCTTAAATCAGGTGTGGTTGAGGGAACTTACTATGACAACAAGGGAATCTCAGTTATCGCAACTATCCCTTCAAGAGACGAGCTCATTTCCAAGTTCCTTGGAAGTATCCAGTCACCTGTCAGCAACTTCGCTCGTGTTATTAAGCAGATTGCTGAGCAGAAAGAAGCAGAAGCTTAAAGTTATTTTTTAATTATATTAATCAGATGGAGGAAATTATAATGACAACTCAGGAAATTATTGAAGTAATCAAAGGTTTATCAGTATTAGAATTAAACGATCTTGTTAAGGCTTGTGAGGAAGAGTTCGGCGTATCTGCAGCAGCAGGCGTTGTAGTTGCAGCAGCAGGTGCAGGCGCAGGTGCAGCAGCAGAGGAGAAGACAGAGTTTGACGTTGAGCTTACAGAGGGTTCAGGCGTTCCTGTAATCAAGGTTGTTCGTGAAATCACAGGTTTAGGTCTTAAGGAAGCTAAGGATCTTGTAACAGCAGCTCCAAAGGTAGTTAAAGAGGGCGTTAGCAAGGAAGAAGCTGAAGATATTAAGAAGAAACTTGAAGAGGCTGGAGCTAAGGTTACAATTAAGTAATTTTGCCGCAGTATTTTAAGCAGATAAGGGAACCCCGGGAGCACGTATGTGTGTACCGGGGTTTTACTGCCTGAAAATATATATCATTACAATCTGAAATTCAAAAAATTATTCATATTTTATCCAAAAAAAACATTGACAATATATGACATTTGTGATATTATGGACGATGCATTATTGTGCAGGCTTAGGCTTGTTGCACAGAAATGAAGAAATATATAGAAAGCGCAAGGGGTGAAACGTCAATGGAGAAAAACAGATTACGTCCTCAGAAATTCGGCAGCAATGTCAGAATGAGTTATTCAAGGCAGAAAGAAGTTCTTGAGATGCCTAACCTTATTGAGGTTCAGAGAAACTCATATCAGTGGTTTCTGAATGCAGGACTCAAGGAGGTTTTCGAAGACATATCACCAATTACAGACTACAGTGGACATCTTAGTCTCGAATTTGTTGATTTTGTTTTATGTGAAGATGATGTAAAGTATTCTATTGAAGAATGCAAGGAAAGAGATGCTACTTATGCGGCTCCGCTTAAGGTGAAGGTGCGCCTTTACAATAGGGAGACGGATGAGATTAAAGAGCATGATATTTTTATGGGTGATCTCCCACTTATGACAGCAACCGGTACATTCGTGATAAATGGTGCGGAGCGAGTTATTGTAAGCCAGCTTGTTCGTTCACCTGGTATATACTATGAAATCGGTCATGATAAAATTGGTAAAACGTTATACTCATGTACGGTTATCCCTAACAGAGGTGCATGGTTAGAGTACGAAACGGACTCTAATGATGTCTTTTCAGTGCGTGTAGATAGAACCAGAAAGGTGCCTGTCACAGTTCTTGTGCGAGCACTTGGATTTGGTAAGAACTCAGAGATACTTGAGTTGTTTGGTGAAGAACCGAAGATTCTTGCAAGTATCGCCAAGGACCCGTCAGTTGATGAGAAGAATCCTGAGGGAAGTTATGAGCAGGGACTTCTTGAATTATATAAGAAAATACGTCCGGGTGAACCGCTTTCGGTTGATAGTGCGGAAAGCCTTGTCAATGCAATGTTTTTTGACCCTAGAAGATATGACCTTGCTAAAGTCGGACGTTACAAATTCAATAAGAAGCTTCACTTTAGAAACAGACTTACTGGACATAAGCTTGCAGAAGATGTTGTTGATGTTACAACAGGCGAGATTATTGCAAGCGCAGGAGATACTGTGACCAAGGAAAGTGCTGCGGCTATCCAGAATGCGGCTGTACCTTATGTATGGCTTCTTGTTGAAGACCGCAGGGTGAAAGTCCTTTCCAATATGATGGTTGATGTAACCAATTATGTAGACATCACTAAGGAAGAGGCAAGAAGCCTTGGAATTACAGAGGATGTATACTATCCTATACTTAAAAATATATTGACAGAGAACGACAATATTAACGATATTAAAGCTGCACTTAAGAAAAATGCCGGAGATTTAATACCGAAGCACATTACGGTTGATGACATTATTGCGTCAATCAACTACAATATTCACCTTGAGTACGGTGTAGGCAACAAGGATGATATCGACCATCTCGGAAACAGACGTATCAGGGCAGTAGGTGAGCTTTTGCAGAATCAGTACAGAATAGGTCTTTCAAGAATGGAAAGAGTTGTAAGAGAAAGAATGACAACTCAGGACCTTGAAGGTGCTTCACCTCAGACTCTTATAAATATCAAGCCTGTAACGGCTGCGGTTAAGGAGTTTTTCGGAAGCTCCCAGTTGTCCCAGTTTATGGACCAGAACAACCCGCTTTCAGAAATTACACACAAGAGACGTCTTTCAGCACTTGGACCGGGTGGACTTTCAAGAGACCGTGCCGGATTCGAGGTTCGAGATGTTCACTATACACATTACGGAAGAATGTGCCCTATTGAGACACCGGAAGGTCCTAACATTGGTCTTATTAACTCACTTGCAACGTATGCAAGAATTAATGAGTATGGATTCGTTGAGGCACCTTACCGTGTGGTAGATAAAACGGACCCTAAGAATCCTCGCGTAACGGATGAGGTCAGATACCTTACTGCCGACGAAGAGGACAACTACTATGTAGCGCAGGCTAATGCTGAGCTTGACAGCGATGGACATTTTGTCCGCAACAGTGTTTCCGGACGTTACAGAGAAGAAACTTCCCAGTTCGAGAAAAGTAAAATTGACCTTATGGATGTATCTCCTAAGATGGTATTTTCCGTTGCTACATCAATGATACCTTTCCTTGAGAACGACGATGCTAACCGTGCGCTGATGGGTTCCAACATGCAGCGTCAGGCAGTGCCGCTTCTCACAACAGATTCAGCAGTTGTAGGAACAGGTATGGAATACAAGGCGGCAGTTGATTCGGGTGCATGTGTTGTTGCACGCGAAGGCGGCGTTGTGGAAAAATCAACATCTACTGAAGTTGTAATTAAGAAGGCAGACGGAAACAGGGATGTATATAAGCTTACCAAGTATTCAAGAAGCAACCAGAGCAACTGTTATAACCAGAAGCCTATTGTAGACAAGGGAGACACAGTTGAAAAAGGTCAGGTTATTGCTGACGGACCTTCAACAAGCAATGGTGAAATTGCACTTGGTAAGAATCCTCTTATCGGATTTATGACATGGGAAGGTTACAACTACGAGGACGCTGTCCTTTTAAGCGAGCGGCTTGTACGCGATGATGTGTATACATCAGTTCATATAGAGGAATATGAGGCAGAGGCAAGAGATACCAAGCTTGGACCTGAAGAGATTACAAGGGATGTTCCGGGCGTAGGTGACGATGCTCTCAAGAACCTTGATGAGAGAGGAATTATCCGTATCGGTGCTGAGGTTCGTGCCGGGGATATTCTTGTAGGTAAGGTGACTCCTAAGGGCGAGACTGAACTTACGGCAGAGGAAAGACTTTTAAGAGCAATTTTCGGCGAGAAGGCAAGAGAAGTGAGGGATACTTCGTTGAAGGTTCCTCATGGAGAATATGGTATTGTAGTTGATGCCAAGGTATTTACAAGAGAAAACGGTGATGAACTTTCACCGGGAGTTAATCAGACTGTCCGTATCTATATTGCGCAGAAGAGAAAAATCTCTGTCGGTGATAAGATGGCAGGCCGTCATGGTAACAAGGGCGTCGTTTCAAGAATTTTACCTGTTGAGGATATGCCGTTCCTTCCAAACGGACGTCCGCTTGATATAGTTCTTAACCCATTGGGCGTGCCTTCACGTATGAATATCGGTCAGGTTCTTGAGATACATTTGAGTCTTGCAGCCAGAGCTTTGGGCTTTAAGATTTCAACTCCTGTATTTGACGGCGCAGATGAGTCGGCTATTATGGATACTTTGGATATTGCCAATGATTATGTCAACCTTGAGTGGGAAGACTTTAAGGCAAAATGGTCTGACAAGATTAATGATGATGTTATGGAATATCTGGGAAACAATCTTGACCATAGAGCTGAGTGGAAGGGCGTTCCTATTTCCAGAGATGGTAAGGTAAGACTTCGTGACGGCAGAACTGGTGAATACTTTGACAGTCCTGTTACGATTGGACATATGCATTACCTTAAGCTCCATCACCTCGTAGACGATAAGATTCATGCACGTTCAACAGGTCCTTATTCACTTGTTACGCAGCAGCCTCTCGGCGGTAAAGCGCAGTTCGGCGGACAGCGTTTCGGTGAGATGGAGGTTTGGGCACTTGAGGCATATGGTGCTTCCTATACGCTGCAGGAAATCCTGACAGTTAAGTCGGATGACGTTGTTGGCCGTGTGAAGACATACGAGGCGATTATCAAAGGCGACAATATCCCTGAACCGGGTATTCCTGAGTCATTTAAGGTGCTTCTTGAGGAATTAAGGTCTTTGGCACTTGATGTTACTGTGCTTGATGAAAACGGCGAGGAAGTTGATATTAATGAAAATATCGGTTACGCAGAAAATGAAAATGCTGTTAACTTTGAGCATGACAAAGAAGCTTACGGATATGAGGAACCGTTTGGAAAATTTGGATTCCAGAAACAGGAAATTGTGGACGGAGAGTTCACCGCTGTTGATGATGAATCGGAAGATGACTATGTGGATGATGATATAGACGATTATTCAGATGATGATTTTGAAGAATAGAAGGGAGCGTATAAAATGCCTGAGATTAATAATAATGAAACGTACCAGCCGATTACATTCGACTCAATAAAGATTGGGCTTGCATCCCCTGAGAAAATTCTTGAGTGGTCATATGGTGAAGTTTTAAAACCGGAGACAATCAACTACAGAACACTTAAGCCTGAGCGTGATGGACTGTTCTGTGAAAAGATTTTCGGACCGAGCAAGGACTGGGAATGTCACTGCGGTAAATACAAGAAGGTCAGATACAAAGGTGTTGTGTGTGACAGATGTGGTGTAGAGGTTACCAAGGCAAGTGTCCGTAGAGAGCGTATGGGACATATCAAGCTTGCTGCGCCTGTATCACATATATGGTATTTTAAGGGCATCCCAAGCAGAATGGGACTTATCCTTGACATATCTCCGAGAGTGCTTGAGAAGGTTCTTTATTTTGCATCATATATTGTTCTTGATGCAGGAGATACAGACCTTAGCGAAAAACAGGTTCTTTCAGAAAAAGAATTTTCCGATGCCACAGAAAAGTGGGGCAGCAGATTCAGAGCCGGAATGGGCGCTGAGTCTATTAAGGAGCTTCTTCAGAGAATAGATTTGGAAAAGGATTCAGAGGAGCTTAAGGCTGAACTTAAGAATGCCTCAGGACAGAAAAAAGCAAGAATTATCAAGAGACTTGAGGTTGTGGAAGCATTCAGGGAATCCGGTAACAAGCCGGAATGGATGATTCTTGATGTGGTACCTGTAATTCCACCGGATTTAAGACCTATGGTTCAGCTTGACGGCGGAAGATTTGCAACATCAGACCTTAATGACCTTTACAGAAGAATTATTAACAGAAATAACCGTCTTGCAAGGCTTATGGAGCTTGGAGCACCTGAAATCATTGTTCGTAATGAGAAAAGAATGCTTCAGGAATCAGTAGATGCTCTTATTGATAACGGCAGAAGGGGAAGACCTGTTACGGGACCAGGCAACCGTGCGCTTAAGTCGTTATCGGATATGCTCAAGGGTAAGCAGGGACGCTTCCGTCAGAACCTTCTGGGTAAGAGAGTTGACTATTCAGGACGTTCCGTTATCGTAGTAGGACCTGAACTTAAGATTTACCAGTGCGGTCTTCCTAAGGAGATGGCAATAGAGCTTTTCAAACCATTTGTAATGAAGGAACTTGTTGCAAACGGAACGGCTCACAATATTAAAAATGCCAAGAAGATGGTAGAAAGACTTGAGACTGAAGTGTGGGATGTGCTTGAGGAGGTAATCAAAGAGCATCCGGTTATGCTTAACCGTGCACCGACACTGCACAGACTTGGTATTCAGGCTTTTGAGCCTATACTTGTAGAAGGTAAGGCTATCAAGCTTCATCCGCTTGTATGTACAGCATTCAATGCTGACTTTGATGGTGACCAGATGGCTGTGCACCTTCCGCTGTCAGTTGAGGCACAGGCAGAGTGCAGATTCCTTCTGCTCTCACCTAATAACCTTTTGAAGCCGTCAGACGGTGGTCCTGTTGCCGTTCCTTCACAGGATATGGTACTTGGTATCTATTACCTTACAATGGAAAAACTTGCTGACCATAAAAATGATGTTGATGCCAAAGCGGTTTCAGATAAGCTATATTCAGATTTGAAAGAAATCAAATCTGATGTTGCCGAAGGAAAGCTTAACATAGATGATATGATTCATTTTGAGGATACAACAGACGGCAACCGTAATGTACTTTGTACACCGAGAGATTTGTTTGGACATTATTTTTCAAGTATTAATCAGGCGCTTCTGGCATATGAGAATAAACAGATTTCACTTCATCAGGCAATTTATGTACACAGAAGTGCAGAGCTTGCCGATGGAACTAAGGTTGAAGGAAATGTCAGAACTACTTTGGGAAGGTTAATCTTTAATGAGATTATTCCTCAGGACCTTGGTTTTGTTGACAGGACAGATGCGGAAAATATCCTTAAATACGAAGTAGATTTCCATGTTGGAAAGAAAGGTCTTAAGCAGATACTTGAGAAGGTAATCAATACCCATGGGGCAACCAAAACGGCTGAGGTTCTTGATGATATCAAGGCTATGGGCTACAAATATTCAACAAGAGCTGCTATGACAGTTTCTATTTCGGATATGACAGTGCCGGCACAGAAGCAGCAGATGATTGCCGATGCCGAGGAAACAGTAGAAAAAATTACAAAGAATTTCCGACGCGGTTTTATTACAGAGGAAGAAAGATATAAGGAAGTTGTAGACACATGGTTTAAGACAGATGGTGAGCTTACAAAAGCTCTTATTTCAGGACTTGACAAATATAACAACATCTTTATGATGGCTGATTCAGGTGCCCGTGGTTCTAACCAGCAGATAAAACAGCTTGCAGGTATGCGTGGACTTATGGCAGATACATCAGGCCGTACAATCGAACTTCCTATTAAGTCAAACTTCCGTGAAGGACTTGACGTATTGGAGTATTTCATCTCTGCACATGGTGCAAGAAAAGGACTTTCCGATACAGCGCTTAGAACAGCCGATTCGGGATATCTTACAAGACGTCTTGTGGATGTATCACAAGAGCTTATCATCCGTGAAATGGATTGTTCAGTAGGAAAGGAAATCCCCGGTATTGAAGTTGAAGCCTTTATGGATGGCAAGGAAGAAATAGAGGGACTTAAGGACAGAATTACAGGCAGATACCTTGCAGAGAATATTGTTGATTCTGCAACGGGAGAAGTTCTTATTAAGAAAAATCACATGATTACTCCTAAGAGAGCTGAGATAATCAAAAAGCTTGGAATTGAGAAGGTTAAGATAAGAACTGTTCTTACCTGTAAGTGCCATTTGGGTGTTTGTGCTAAGTGTTATGGTGCTAACATGGCAACAGGCCAGCAGGTTCAGGTCGGTGAGGCAGTAGGTATTATTGCAGCACAGTCAATCGGTGAGCCTGGTACACAGCTTACCATGCGTACATTCCATGCCGGTGGTGTAGCAGGTGATGATATTACGCAGGGTCTTCCTAGAGTAGAGGAGCTTTTCGAGGCAAGAAAACCTAAAGGACTTGCAATTATTGCAGCGTTCGGAGGTGTTGCCAAGATTGTTGACAATAAAAAGAAACGTGAGGTTGTTATTACTGATAACGAAGGTAATTCCAAGAATTATCTTATACCTTACGGTTCAAGAATTAAGATTATGGATGGTGCAGTCCTTGAAGCCGGAGACGAGTTGACGGAAGGCAGCGTCAATCCACATGACATTCTTAAGATTAAGGGTGTAAGAGCAGTTCAGGACTATATGCTTCGTGAAGTTCAGAGAGTATACAGACTTCAGGGTGTTGAGATTAATGATAAGCATATAGAGGTTATCGTTAGACAGATGCTTAAGAAGATAAAGGTAGATAATTCAGGAGATTCAGATTATCTTCCGGGAATAACGGTCGATGTTCTTGATTTTAACGAGACTAACGAAAAACTTGCCGCACAGGGACTTGAGCAGGCTGAGGGAACACAGATTATGCTTGGTATTACCAAAGCCGCACTTGCAACTAACTCATTCCTTTCGGCAGCATCCTTCCAGGAGACAACAAAAGTTCTCACAGAGGCTGCTATCAATGGAAAGGTTGACCCGCTTATCGGACTTAAAGAGAATGTTCTTATCGGTAAGCTGATTCCGGCCGGTACCGGAATGAAGAGATACCGTTCAGTAATGCTTGACAGTGATGTTGCAATGGAGGACGATATCATCATTGATGAAGAGCCTGAGAATGACACTTTGGAGAATTCACAAAACGGTGATACAGAAGGCGTTGAGGACGAAGAAACAGTAATCAGCGTAGAGGAATAACCGGTAATATAACACGGCTGGGGTCATTGCCTCCGCCGTGTTTTTTATATACGCAGGCAGCTAACACAATTTATAAAGCCCAATGTACAAGCACAAAAGGATTGTCTGACTGGCTGGACCTTGCAAATTCATAGTGTCAAGATTGACAACAAAGTATTGGAATGCTATAATGCAATATGCTATAATTACAAGTATAGGTGGATAAATTATGAATGAACTGATGGTTAAATCGGCTTCATGGACTCGTTGTGCAGATTTGTGTTTATCTACTTTTTTGTGGTTGGCTTAAAGATGGATTATATTCAGATGCCTATATACATGATATTATTAAGAGGAGTGCTTTAAGCAGGTGCGAAGTAAGCCAAATTAAGTATTCAAAGAAATATAGGTAATTTATTTTATAGGAGTGAAGAGTATGAATAAACTGTCAACCTATTCTGTATTTAAACAGATGGTTCTGGACAATGAAAATATTCATATGCTGTCACAGGAAGAGGTAAATCAGGTTCAGAATATTTTGTTGTATATGATGGACGATATTCATAAAACCTGTGAGGAAGAGAATCTTAGCTATGTTTTGAGCGGCGGATGTGCCCTTGGTGCCGTTCGCCATAAGGGATTTATTCCATGGGATGACGATATTGATATCTGTATGCCGAGAAAGGATTATGACCGATTCCGTGACTGTTTTCTGAAACGATATAAAAACCGTTATTTTGTTCAGGAAATACGGGCGGATAAAAACTATGATTTAAACTTTATGAAAGTAAGACTAAAGGGAACTATCTTTTGTGAATTTCTTGATTCGGAGCCGGAAAAAGCGGGAATATTTATCGATATATTGCCGATTGAGAATGTTTGTGACAGCAAGATAGGACGGATGTTCCAATGGCTGTTGTCGGATGGAATGCAATTCATTTGTTCATGTGTCCGAATCCGTAAAAAGAGAAAGGTGCTGCTGGCGATGGCGGGGGATTCTAAGGAAGCTGCCCGTGCTATAAGGATAAAAGCTGCAGTGGGGGTTTTATTTGGTTTTCTATCATTAAACAGATGGCTTCTGTTGACTGAGAAGGTGCTGGGGCATAATAAAAATGAGAATTCAAATGAGATTGCCATACCTACCGGCGGGCTCCATTTTCGCAAGGACAGATATCCCAGAAAATGGATTTTTCCTAAGAAGCCGGTTGTATTTGAAAATCGGAAATTTTATGGAATGGCAGATAATGACAAGTATTTAAAACGGAGATATGGAGATTACATGAAGATTCCTCCGGAATCGGAGAGAGAAAGGCATGCGTTAAAGGCATTCTCAATACCGGATAATTTACCACAGAAAGGAGAGCCTGTATAGTAAGACTATGCAGAAAAAACAAATATGATATATGGAGCTATGTTGGCCGGCGGTGTGGGCAGCAGAATGAAGAGTGCAAAGATACCAAAACAGTTTATCGAGGTAGAAGGAAAACCGATTATTTTATACACGCTGGAAAGCATGCTTAAGGTAAAACGTTTTGACTATATTTATATCGCTACCCATAAGGATTATCTGGATTATATGAAAGAAAAGGTCAAGTTATATATTGAAGACTCCAATAGGGTGCGCATTATTGAAGGCGGAAAGGAGAGAATGGATAGTATCCATAATGTGACTAATGCAATTGTGTGTGAGCAGGGTCTTCATGAGGATGATGTAATCGTTATACATGATGCGGTGCGCCCGCTTGTTACAGAGAAAATATTGAACGACAGTATTGATGCGGCGGGGAGATACGGGGCATGTGTATGTGGAGTTCCGGCAGTAGATACTATGCTGTATTCCGAGGATGGAAAGGTTGTTACCGATATTCCGGAGAGAGCCAAGCTGTTTAACGGTCAGGCTCCGGACAGCTTTCAGCTGAAGCGTTTCCTTGAAATGCAGAATAATCTTACAAATGAGCAGAAGGCAGTCATTACCGGAACCTCCCAAATCTGTACAATGAACCATCAGCCGATTTATATTATCGAGGGCGATCCCCTGAATTTCAAATTGACAACTGATAGTGATTTGCATATATTTAAGAGTATGATACAAAAATAGAATGAGAAAGTGAGAAGATATGAAATCATTGATTGAGATACCGGAAAAAATGAAAGCTTTGGTGTTGCACAGGGTGGGAGAGCTGACTCTTGACCAGGTGGATGTGCCAAAACTGACAGAAGGTACTGTCCTTGTAAAAATCAAGGCATGTGGAATTTGCTCCAGCGATATTGAGCGTGTATTCATTAACGGAACGTATCATTTTCCAACGATTCCCGGACATGAGTTTTCAGGACAGATTGTAGCAGTGGGAGAAGGGGTGGATGAGTCACTTCTTGGAAAAAGGACTTGCGTATTTCCGATGCTCCCATGCTTTGAGTGCAGTTCCTGTAAAAAGCAGCAGTATGCACAATGCAGCCATTATAATTATTTTGGTTCCAGATGTGATGGAGGAATGGCAGAATATCTGGTTGTTCCGGTATGGAATCTGGTATTGTTTGAGGATGACCTGTCGTATGAGGTGGCAGCTATGTGCGAGCCTGCTGCAGTAGGAATACATGCAAATCAATTAGCTGATGTTAAGCCTGGGCAATCTGTGTTGGTGATTGGAAGCGGAATGATTGGTTATGTCTGTGCGGCATTTGCAAGGCAGATTACCGATAAGGTTATTATGTGCGGAAACACGATGGCCAAGCTTAAGATGGCAAAAGAGCTTGGATTTGATACGATAGCGCTGGAAAATGAAAATTTTGAGGAGCGTGTGAAGGAATTAACTGGTGGAGAAGGAGCAGATGTGGTAATTGAGGTGGTTGGAGCCAATCAGACCATCTGTAATTCTGTTGCCGGAGCTGGACCTCTTTCTACCATTGTATTGGTAGGAAATCCTAAGACGGATCTTACAATGAATAGGGATTTGTATTGGAAGATTCTGAGAAAACAGATTACACTGAAAGGGTCTTGGAATTCTAGCTATAATGACATGCAGAATGATTGGAAAATGGCGTTGGATAAGCTCAAAAGCGGTGCATTTGATGCATTGATTTCTCATCGCTTTCCGATGGAAGAGGCGGAAGAGGCATTTCGTGTTGTCAGGGACAGAAATACGTTTAGTATGAAAGTTGTCTTTACAATGGACTAATGAGGTGTAAGGTGAATGTCAAAAGCGATGGAACCGGTGATAACCAAAATCCAATTTAGGCGGGCAATCTACTTGCTGGACGGATATGTAAAAAAGAAAGAAAACGAGAAATGTGAGATTGGCTTTTATAATTTTGATAGCAAAGAGTTTATACAGGCAACCGTTCTTACATGGGATGGAAATAAGTTTCATATTTATTTGAATGTGGAATCTGCAAATAAAAATTATCCTTTGGAGACGGGAGATTATTATCTTGCTGCAGTTGATTGCAATGGGGAAATGTATCTGGCCGGTATTGAGGATTGCGCCATCCATAAGCGTGAGGAAGAGGAATGGAAAGAGGAAATCTGTATCTACAAAGATGAAGGTCATCATATTATTTGTGCAACTAAGATGGATTTGGATACGAATCAATTTTATATTGATGTAAGTACGGCTTTGCCGAAACCAAGACAGAATTACATTGTAAAAAGGTTTCGGGAATGGAAAACGGGAGTAAGAGGAGATGTCAAGGATTTTTTGAAAAAGACTTTTACTTTCGTATTCAATATTTTTAATAAAATATGCAAAAAAAAGGGAAATAAAGTTTTGTTTGCATCAGGTTCCCGTGAAAAGCTGGGTGGGAACGAGGAGTTTATATACAATAAGATGGTGGAGATGGGACTGGACAAACAGTATAAGATTGTCTTTGATTTTAAACCAAATATAAAAAAAACGTATGGTCCCATTAAGATGATTCGATTTATATACCGTCTTGCGAGCTCGGATATTATTCTGTTGGATGATTATTATCCTGAATTTTATGAAGTGGATTTTGATGAAGGCGTCAAAATTATTCAGGTATGGCATGCATGCGGAGCATTCAAGGCACTTGGGCTTGAGCGGATGGATAAAGCAGGAGCGCCTCCAATCAATACAAGGGTCCACAAGTGTTATACCCATGTGTTGGTAAGCTCGGAGCATTCCGCCTACCATCATCAGGAAGCATTTGGAATAGGAATGAATAAATTTTATCCAATCGGTGTTCCGAGGACAGATATCTTTTTTGATAGTGACTATAAGGAGAAAATATGCAATTCGCTATATGAGGTTTTTCCCCGTGCAAAGACGTCAGAACAGGTTATTATGTACGCTCCGACATTTCGCGGACGGAGTGCGTTGGATGCAACATTTCCGATGGAGAAAATTGATTTGGTCAAATGGGGGGAGATGTGTAAAAAAACAAACTCTTACCTCATTGTCAAGATGCACCCATTTGTTCAGGAGAAGATTCATATACCGCCGGAGTTTGCCGAATATATCGTGGATGCTTCCGAATACAGAGAGGTCAATGATTTACTCTTTATTGCAGATGTTCTTATTACGGATTATTCTTCTATCATTTATGAATTTTCATTGCTGCGACGACCAATGTTGTTCTATGCATTTGATCAGAATATGTATGTATCAACCAGAGATTTTTATGAACCATATGAGGATATTGTTCCGGGAAGAATAGTCAAGCACTTTGATGTATTGTTGGATATACTTGAGAAGAAAGAATACGATGATAAGAAACTGGAATGGTTTATTAAGAAAAACTTTACTTACACTGACGGAAAATCCTCTGAGCGGGCAGTAAATTTGATTTTTGGAAAACAGGAGAAAAAATTATGAGAGAAAAAGGAAAAATATCAGCCTCTATTATGTGTGCAGGATTTGACCAGATTATGGATTATTTGGAGAAATTCAAGAAAAATAATATTGAATTTCTCCATGTGGATGTTATGGATGGTACCTTTGTGCCGAATTTGGCATATGGCCCTGATTTTGTCCGCAGACTCAGGATGTTGACGGATATTACCATCGATTGTCATTTGATGATTGATCGTGCGGAGGATAAAATGGAATGGTTTGACTTTCAGCCGGGAGAACATGTATCACTTCACTATGAGGGAACATGTCATATTCATAAATGTCTTGACTATTTGTTGAAGAGAGATGTGCATCCGGTTATTGCAATCAATCCGGGAACTCCAATTCAGGTTCTTGAGGAAATATCAGATTATATTGCAGGAGTTATGGTTCTGAATGTAAATCCGGGCTTTGCAGGACAAAGAATTGTTCCGCATACAATTGAGAAAACGGCCCGTGTGCGGAAGCTTTTGGACGAGCTTGGACATCAGGACATATATATAGAGTCTGATGGAAATATCAGCTGTGAAAATGCTGCCAAGTTGTATAAAAACGGAACCGATATTTTTGTAGCAGGGACCAGCAGTATTTTTAAGCCGGGCAATATTAATGATTTGATTTCAGAATTGAGAAAGTCTATCGGTTGGTAGAGCTTCAATGTTTCAGATAGGGGAAAGGAGAAACCATGAAACGCATAGTTAATAAATGCCGTTCCATAGCAAAAAAAGTGCATGGGAAAATTAATCAGGTATTTTTTGCAGATAAAAGTGAAAAAAAGGCAGAAGACAAAATTTTTTCGGGCATAAGAGAGTGCGAGTTGAAGGAAGCGGAAAAGTTTGTAGCAAATAGGGAAAGGGATTATGTCTGGGCATTTGTAGCAGGACAATCCAGCCAGGACTTTCGAGGAAATCCGAAATACCTTTTTGTGTACATTAACAATTACCGTCCTGATATAGCTGCATATTGGCTTTGCAGTAATGAGGAAACGATTGAACAGGTGAGAAATCTTGGTTTTCATGCATATAAGGTGGAATCACCGGAAGCACAGTATGTAATTAACCACACAGGGGTGATGGTGGCGGAACAGGTAAAGTTTGAAATCCCGGAGGGACTTGAAAATATTAAGTATTTAAATTTATGGCATGGAGTGGGCGTAAAGCGTGTTGAAAGAAGGCTGTTTATCGGAGATATTGCCATGGGTCTTGCAAAAAAATATGTTAAGCAAGGAACATTTTTTAGGGACCATCAGCTTTTGGCTGTAACATCACCGTCTAATGAAAAGGAACAAGCATTAGATTGCGGGGTTGACGATGATAAATTTGTAAGGATTGGATATTTGCGCTGCCAATATCAGCAGAATTTTAAGCCTGTTGTAAGTTTTGAACATGATTTGAGAAAGGTAAAGGGGCTTCCGGCATCAACGAAATTAGTTGTTTATGCACCGACATATCGCGCGAAGCTTGGAGGTACATTTTCTCAGGCAATTACAGATATAGAAGCTTTATACCAGTGTTGTGAAAGAAATAATCTGCTTTTGATTTTTAAATTACATCCGAATATGGAAAAAGAAACCGGCTTTCTACGTGCATGGGAGACCTATGGAGACCGGAAGCATTTCTGGTTTTGGGATAATAAAGACGACTTTTATGAGATTATGGATCAGATGGACCTGGCGATTGTAGATTATTCAGCAATTATATCCGATATGGTTGCAATGGGGATTAAGCATTATATCCGATATGTTTTTGATTATGATGAATATATGCAGGATGGATTTGCACAACCCGAAGAGTATCATGAACGTACACTTGGTAAAATATGTAATAATTTTGATGAATTGCTGGAAGCAATTTCAACATTTGAGCAGGAAGATGATTCAAAAGATTTACAGCGGATTCAGGAAAAACTTTGGGCATATGCCGGAGGTGCTGAAGACTTTGAAAAAGTAATCGGACAAGTTATGGACTTTAAGATTCAGGAAAGAAATTTCCAGCGTTTGTATAGTTTTGATGTGTTTGATACATTGTTTTCGCGAAAGGTTCTGGCGCCAATCGGGATTTTCTATTATGTAAAAGAAAAAATGCTTGAAACGGGTGGTTTTCCGAAAGCGCTTGTGCTAAAGTATCCTGATATCAGACATATGGCAGAGATGAATGTCAGGGAATATTATAGTAAATCGAAAGGCCTTAGAAATTCTGAATGCACAGAAATTACATTCGACGAGATATTTGAGCGTCTTGCCAATGTTTATGGATTATCTGAAGAACAGACAGAGCTCTTGAAAAAATGGGAACTGGAAGCAGAACTTGATAATGTTGTCCCATTGAAAGAACAAATTAATCTTGTAAAAAAATATATTTCCGAAGGCGAATATGTGGTATTAATCAGCGATATGTATCTTCCGAAGGTAATTATTACGGAGATGTTGAAAAAGGCAGATCCGTTACTTGCTGAATTGCCGCTTTTCCTTTCCAATGAATATGGAGTATTGAAAACATCACAAAAGCTGTTCTTTGAAGTATACAAAAGCTTTGAGCCATTTTATGATTTTAAAAAATGGGTGCATTATGGAGATAATAACAATGCAGATATTACGCAGCCGAGAAAATTCTGCATTAATACCAGAAAGGTCGCAAAGCCTTCATTTAATGAAATGCAGCAGGAAATTGTCAATACAATTGGAACCTATGATGCATTTCTTGTAGCAGCAATGCAGGCTAGAATGTGTTCTGAAAATATTTTTGAGCGGGATGAATTTGTCATTTCATATGTTTCCTTATGCCTGGTACCATATGTGGACTGGGTGCTTCACGATGCATTGAGAAGAGGTTATCAAACACTTTATTTTATATCAAGAGACGGTCATCACTTAAAAAGAATTGCAGATGTGCTGATAAAAGAAAGGAATCTTTCTTTTAAGACAAAATATATTTACGCGTCTAGAAGGGCATGGAGAATACCATCTTTTATTAATGAAATCGATGATGGATTTTGGCAGCCTTATGGAAGTTTTATGGATTTAACATCCAAGGAAAAGTTGTTTGACGCGATGAATCTGGATGAAAAACAATTTCACGAATTTTTCCCAATGATTAATCCGGATACAATTGATTTCCTGAATAAAAAAGAAATCAACGACTTAATCGGAATATTTAAATCTTCTGATGAATATAAGAATTATCTATTGGAAAAAGCAGCTGAAATGCGTGTGCTTGTCAGTGGATATCTGCAGCAGGAAATTGCACAGAATGAAAAATTTGCTGTAGTTGAATACTGGGGAAGAGGTTATACGCAGGAATCTATGATTAGACTTTGGCATTACATTACGGGAAAAGAGGAGGATGTGCCATTTTATTACAGTCGAAGCGTATTACCTAGCATGGGACATGCCATCAGACATAATTTTACAACAAATAACGGAAGACAGTTTTTTATGGAGGGGATTTTTGCCAATATTCCATACAAGAGTATTGAATCGTATGAAATGAAGGATGGTAAAATTGTGCCGGTCATAACACCGATTCCGTATGAAGAGAATCTTTACGAATCTATGCAGAATCTGCTCCCAGTGTTTGCAGAAAGATATGCTTCTTTGGGGTTGCATGATCCGGAAGATACCGACCGATTATTGTATGATTATGCTTTGAATTATTATGAAAATAACCTGGGCAATGAGACTTTTGCAAAGAATATAGGAACTCTGGTAGATTCAGTGGCCCTTTATGGTAAAAAAAGGGAGTATGCCCCACCATATACTATGGAAATATTGGAGGATTTCAAAGAGAAGAAAATAGGAAGAGGCGCCGCTTCGCTTACAACATCAATTTCTATGTCTTATGCCAGATCCAGCCGTGCGGTGCAGGAGAAATACTGTGAGATGTATCAAATTCTGCCGGGGGATAATGTTGCAGGAGGAAGAGTGCTTTCAGATAAAGAAATGGAGGAAAACAGAAACTTCAGAGAAAAATACGAACAGTTGGTGGATGATGCAACGGAATTTGCAGATATTTACAATGAATATATAAAGGAATGTAATGTTGAGAACAAGGTGGTATTTGTTGTAACTAAGAATACGCTGAATGATACGGGATTGGAGTATGTAAAGGCAGCGTTGAATAAACAAAATCGTTTGGCGGTCAGTACGCTTTTCTTAACCGGTAAAAATACAGATAAAGCGGCAGTTGCAAGAAAAATCGCCAATGCCAGATATATAGTTGTTTATAAGGCTATTGAACTGTTTTGTATGACAAAGTTCCGTAAGGAAACAGAAGAAATCATGCTGCGTGAATGTCCATTTACTTTATATAATTCCGGATTGCTGAATGGATATTTCCTGAAATGGAAAAAACGCTATCATTTATTTGCAGAGGTAAATGATGTATCTGTATTGCAGATACCATCACCGGAGCGTGAAAAAATATTCCGCAGACAATATTGTACAAATAACAAAACGGTATGCAGTCTTCGGGGAAATTGCAGCACAGATATTTATTTTGATACCGAATATATTAGAAATGTAAAGGAAAAATTAAATAAACTCTTCCCGGAAAAGGGTGAGAGAAAGGTTATCTTGTATATGCCTACATGGCGTACGCGAAGAGGGTGTGAGGAATGGCTTTCTTTGCTTGAGCTTGATGTTCTGGAAAAATTAATTTCCGACCGGTATGTGGTTGTAGTTAATTTTAATAAAAATCAGAAAAAATGGGAGACAAAAAATATAATTAATATTCCGGGATTCAGCAAGGAAATCACGACTCAGATGTTAAGACGAGAGCTGATAGCTGCATGTGATATCGTAGTAGGCGATTACAGGGACATGTTTTTTGAAACCTGCATTTTACGGAAACCTGCATATTCTACAGCTTATGACTTTGAAAAAATGATTAAGTCAGGAAATATGAGCGTCAATGCAAATTGCTTTGAGGACTATTTGTTCTGTCCGATTGTGAAGTCGTCAGAAGAACTGGCAAGACAATTGGATGGTATTGATAACTATGATTATGAACCGATGGATAAATTCCGCAAAGAAATGTTTGCAGATTGTGACGGCGAATCGGTAGCGAGAGTGGTTGATTATATGCTGAAAGGGATTGAGTCGTAAATTTGTCCATTTGACAATATTGGGTGTTACTGTGTCAATATACAAGGTTAAAAGAAAGGAAAAGTATGTGTTTCAGCTTCTTTAAACATCATACAAGAAAAAAATGAGAAGAATTCTGATGCGAGGGGGAGTGTCGCCACTTCTACCTCAGAGTAATGAAAGCATATTGGTTTATGACAGAATAGGTTCAAATTCCGGAAATTTACTTTATGTCAATGGTGTTTTTCGTACATTGATGACGGAAGACACAGAAATAGACATGGATAATTATGCAGGAGAGGGAAAGCGGTATACGGACAAAGATATTGCCCGGATAAACGAAGAATATGATGCATATATTGTTCCGCTGGCGGATGCATTTCGACCGGATTTTACGAATAAGCTGAATATATATGCAGAGCTTTTCCGTAAATTAAAAATACCATGTGTCATAATTGGCATAGGAATCCGTGCACCCTATGAACCCAATTTGAATGAGAGTTTTCCTTTTGATGATGCTGCAAAAAATTTTGTTTCCGCTGTTTTGGAAAAATCCGCAATGATTGGCGTGAGAGGGCAGATTACAGCGGATTATCTTAAAAAACTGGGATTTACAGAAGAGAAGGACTATACGATTATTGGATGCCCTTCTATGTATACTTTTGGAAAGCATTTAGAGCAACGGACATTAGAATTGGGTCCGGAATCAAAAATATCAATTAATTTCAGCCAGAATGTTTCTGAAAATCTGTTGGAATATTTGATTAATCTTACACATCAATATGAAAACAGTCAATGTGTTGCACAGCTTACAACGGAGTTTGCTACATTTTATATGAATAAGGGATTGGAAGAATCAAGAGCCAAAGAACTTTATCAGCGTGATAAGGTGCGTTTTTTTACATCGGCATTGGACTGGTTTGAGAATATGAAACATGTGGACTTGAGCATAGGCTTAAGGCTGCATGGTAATATTGCGGCTATCCTGGGAGGCGCTCCGGCTATTTTCATTCCACATGACGGCAGAATGAGAGAATTGGCGGAATACCATGATTTCCCTTGCCTTATGGCAGATAAATTCCGTCCTGGTGTTCCGTTGGAGGAACTGGTAAAGCAAGTAAACTTAAGTACCCACCTAAAAAGGCATGAAAGAAATTTCACGCATTTTCTGGATTTTCTTGCTTGTAACCAGTTGAAAAATATCTATTTGAATAATCCTGACCGGATGGATGCGCCATATGACAGCAGAGTGTCAAAAGAGAGAAATGAAATGGTTTCTGCTGTGCTGGCTTCTAAGGAAGAAGTACTGCAAAGATGTCTCAGTTATCAGAATGGAATGGAAACAAAACAGAATAAAAAAATCAGTGCGCTAGAGAAAAAGTTTAAGAACAGTGAGAAAAAGAACAATGAAATAAAGGCAGAAGTATCTTTACTTCTATCTGAAAAAGAGAACATTCTGGTAGAACAGAAAAAGCTTGAGGAAGAAAACAACTGCCTGAAAGCCGAGAATAAGAAGTTGAACGATATTGTGAATTCCAGAACTGTAAAGCTTGCAAGAAAGTTTAGAAAAATTTTTAAGTAAATTATAGATATATAATTAATTGTTATATACTCGTTTCATAAAACAATCATTTGTTGTTTATTCCTTACTAAATGCATTGATGGAATGCCCCAATATTTTGGAGAAATTTTCTTCTTTATCAAAAAAAAGTTGACAATATCATAAACAATGGATATAATAACTTTTGCGTGCACCATAAGCATGGCTTATTTTGGTGCGCAATTATGAGAATTTGATTTATCAGATTCGCAACCAAGGAAATATATTTACAGGAGGTGAAAAAAGAATGCCTACATTTAACCAGTTAGTAAGAAAAGGTAGACAGACATCTGTCAAGAAGTCAACAGCACCTGCCCTTTTGAAGAGCTATAACTCACTTCAGAAGAAGGCTATCGACTCAGCTTCTCCGCAGAAGAGAGGTGTGTGTACAGCTGTTAAGACAAAGACACCTAAGAAACCTAACTCAGCTCTTAGAAAAATTGCCAGAGTTCGTCTTTCTAACGGTATTGAGGTAACAAGCTACATTCCGGGTGAGGGACATAACCTTCAGGAGCATAGCGTTGTTCTCGTAAGAGGTGGAAGGGTTAAGGATTTACCTGGAACCAGATACCATATCGTTAGAGGTACACTTGATACAGCAGGCGTTGCTAAGAGAAGACAGGCGCGTTCAAAATACGGCGCAAAGAGACCGAAAGACGCAAAATAATATTCGCATTTTAGTCAGTTAGTGCCGGATTGTAAGTATTTTTCCTGTAGGTTGCAGGTTACAATATACCGCGCGCGAACACATTAGACACATGTGAGTACCGATGAATTAATTTTATTAAGGAGGGAAGAACCGTGCCACGTAAAGGACATACTCAGAAAAGAGATGTATTAGCAGATCCGTTATACAACAGCAAGGTTGTTACTAAGCTTATCAACAACATTATGTTGGATGGTAAGAAGAGTACAGCTCAGAAGATTGTGTATGGAGCATTCACAAGAGTGGAAGAGAAGGCTGGTAAGCCGGCGCTCGAAGTATTCGAGGAAGCTATGAATAACGTTATGCCTGTACTTGAAGTTAAGGCAAGACGTATAGGCGGTGCCACTTATCAGGTACCTATTGAAGTCAGAGCTGACAGAAGACAGGCTCTCGGACTTCGTTGGTTGACAGCTTTTTCACGTGCGAGAGGCGAGAAGACTATGGAAGAGAGACTTGCCAACGAGATTCTTGACGCATCTAACAACACAGGTGCAGCCGTTAAGAGAAAAGAAGATATGCACAAAATGGCAGAGGCAAACAAGGCTTTTGCACATTACAGATTTTAATCTTGCATACAAGATATGTTTTATGCTCCTGTGCGGATGCACAGGGCAGCGTAAGGCATTTTTATAAAATTAAGGAGGAAATATACCTTGGCTGGAAGAGAATATCCGTTAGAGAGAACCAGAAATATCGGTATTATGGCTCACATCGATGCAGGTAAAACTACATTGACTGAGCGTATCTTATATTATACTGGCGTTAACTATAAGATTGGTGATACTCATGAAGGTACTGCTACAATGGACTGGATGGAGCAGGAACAGGAAAGAGGTATCACAATCACATCAGCCGCTACTACATGTCACTGGACATTAGAGAAGGAAACCAAGCCAATGCCGGGTGCATTAGAGCATCGTATCAATATAATCGATACTCCGGGTCACGTTGACTTTACAGTTGAAGTTGAGCGTTCCCTGAGAGTTCTTGACGGTGCTGTTGGTGTATTCTGTGCTAAGGGTGGTGTTGAGCCTCAGTCAGAGAACGTATGGCGTCAGGCTGATACCTATAACGTACCTAGAATGGCATTCATCAACAAGATGGATATTTTGGGTGCTAACTTCTACGCAGCGGTAGACCAGATTAGAAATAGGTTAGGCAAAAATGCTATCTGTCTCCAGTTACCTATCGGTAAAGAGGATGGTTTTAAGGGCGTAATCGACCTTTTTGAAATGCAGGCCTATATCTATAATGATGATAAGGGAGAGGACATCTCCATCACAGCAATTCCTGATGATATGAAGGAACAGGCTGAAGAGTATCGCAACGAGCTTGTAGAGAAAATTGCAGAGCTTGATGACGATTTGACAATGAAATATCTTGAGGGTGAGGAACTCACCGTTGAAGAGATGAAAGCAGCTTTGAGAAAAGCTACATGCGAGTGCAGGGCAATTCCTGTATGCTGTGGTTCAGCTTACAGAAATAAGGGTGTCCAGAAGCTTTTGGATGCAGTTATTGAGTATATGCCGGCTCCTACAGATATACCTGCTATTAAGGGTGTTGATATGGAAGGCAACGAAGTAGAGAGACATTCTTCTGATGAAGAACCTTTCTCAGCTTTGGCATTCAAGATTATGGCTGACCCATTTGTAGGTAAGCTTGCATTCTTCAGAGTATACTCAGGTACTTGTAATTCAGGTTCCTATGTATATAATGCAACTAAGGATAAGAAAGAACGTATCGGACGTATTCTTCAGATGCATGCCAATAAGAGAGCCGAGCTTGACAAGGTTTATTCAGGAGATATAGCTGCTGCAGTAGGCTTTAAGTTTACTACAACAGGTGATACAATCTGTGATGAGCAGCATCCTGTTATTCTTGAATCAATGGAATTTCCTGAGCCGGTTATTGAGCTGGCTATCGAGCCTAAGACCAAAGATGCTCAGGGCAAGATGGGTGAGGCTTTGGCAAAGCTTGCTGAGGAAGACCCTACATTCAGACAGCATACTGACCAGGAAACAGGTCAGACAATCATCGCCGGAATGGGCGAGCTTCACCTTGAAATTATCGTAGACAGACTTCTTCGTGAATTTAAGGTTGAAGCGAATGTCGGTAAGCCTCAGGTTTCCTATAAAG
>CAYPWY010000026.1:0-25189 GCA_964414835.1 uncultured Butyrivibrio sp.
AACTGCTCCATCAATTCTTCCTTCTTTACAATAGATAGCTACCCTTCTTTGTGATATATTCCATATCTTTGCATACTCTGCTGTTGTCAGAAAATCCATGAATCATTATCCTCCATACAAACATACACTGTTCCAATTTTTATTATATTCGGTTACGCGAACCTTTTCAACAGAAATATACAGAAACTAAACCGTAAAATAAATTTATATTATCAAGGGCATCATTTGCTCCACTTTTCCAATAATCTGATGCTCTGCCACCGCTTTCGCACAATAATCTGTCAAAATTTTCGCTTCCTTAACCCTCTTTTCAATGTTAATCATTGAATATATTAACAGTAAAAATGCGGCAATCATTCAGCAAATGCCTGAATAACTACCGCATTTTTATTTACTTAAAATTGTGTATTTTGTGGTTTACACATTTACTTTTCTGATGTTTCATCTTCATCATCATTTTCGTCTTTTGATGCATCAGTTTCATCCTCATTATCATCCTTTTCTGATGTTTCATCCTCAGTCTTAGAATCGTCATCATCTGCGCTGTAATAATCTTTAAGACCATCGCTTATTTCATATGTATAACCATACTCTTCAACATAATAAATGATAATGTCTTCAAACATATCTTTTTCTGTTTCATAGCCATAATATGAATAATATGTGTCACCCAAATAGCTGTAACCCGGTATGCTTAAATACCAATCGTCATACTCCTGAGTGCCGTCGGCGCGCTGAATAATATCTTCTATCTCAACAGCTATATATATGGTTCTTGCATCCAACTCATAGTCCTCATTTGGAGTAAGAGTTGCTGTGTATATTATTGCAATAGTGTTATATTTTTCACCATCGGCTTTAGGATACATAAGATAAGCACCATAATACTCCAAATCAGAAATTTCATAACGCCCTGAATACCAACCGTATGTATTTTCAATTTCCGTCATTGCATCTGTCTTGAGAGTATCCATAAGCTCGTCGCCAATATCAGAAAGCTTATTTATATATCTATCCACATCATTTTCGGTAACAGTGTAATCCATAGTAAGTTTTTCAAGTTTTATTCCGTAGTAATCAAGAAGATTCTCTTCATAATAAGAATCAACTGACACGGTAATTGTATCGCCTATTGACAGGTTATAAGAATTGGATACATCAAACCACACGGTTTTCAATCCTTCTTTATCGGCAGTGTTCTTTACGCTTGCATATACATCTCCGTCAAATCCGCCAAATGTAACTTCAGCATAATCAAATATATCAACTACCTCAACCTCATCAAGTCCCTCAACTTCAATCTCATATGAATCAAAATCAATTATAACATCTGCCTGTTTAACTATATCCTCGTCGTACTCAATATCAACAGTAATTTCATCTCCATTGGAAAGGTCTTTTTTCTTGTCAAGCTCAATGTCAATAGAATAATACAGCGTCTCTGCCATTGCAATGGTTTTCAGGTTTGTTGTCTTTTCTGTTTTTCCCATTGCCTCAAGTGCTGCCACATAGAATTTATCATAATCGATTTTCGCATATGCTGTACCGATAGTATCATAACCTTCAAATGTGACATCTATGTATTCTTCAAGCTTGATTGTTTTTCGCTCAATTTCTTTTTTATGTTTAATATTTTTGAAAATAACAATGGCTGTCACTATAATTGCAACCACAAGTACAGCAACCACTGCTAATATAATTATAAGCTTCTTGTTAACAGGCTTTTTCTCCTTCGGCTGCACATATCCGCCCTGCGGCACATTGCTGAAATCCGGCTGTGCATATCCGCCCTGTGGCACATTGCTGAAATCCGGCTGTGCGTATCCACCCTGCGGCACATTGTTAAAATCCGGCTGTGCATATCCGCCCTGCGGCACATTGTTAAAATCCGGCTGTGCGTATCCACCCTGCGGCACATTGTTAAAATCCGGCTGTGCATATCCGCCCTGCGGCACATTGTTAAAATCCGGCTGTGCGTATCCACCCTGCGGCGCATTACTGAAATCCGGCTGTACCGCTTCTTCCTGCGGCGCATTGTTAAAATCCGACTGTACCGCTTCTTCCTGCGGTATACTGTTAAAATCCGGCTGTACAGGCTCTCCCTGCGGTACATTATTAAAATCCGGCTGTGCATATCCTCCCTGCGGTATGCTGTTAAAATCAACCTGCGGCTGCTCTATTGGAGTTCCGCATTTAACACAAAATTTTGAGTTAGGATTGTTCTCAGCTCCGCAATTCTTACAAAATGGCATATTCTAATTCCTCCTTTGAATACCCGTTTATAGCTTAATAAACTGATAGTATTCTACAATATGGTTTTAATTTAGTCAATGAATTTTATGTGTAATATATGAAAAAATTCTTCCAAAGTCATTTTTCTGCTTCGGAAGAATTGTTATTTACGCAAGCAATCAGCCGAGCAGGCGGACCCAAAGAGATTGCCCGCTCGGCAACTGCCGCAACAACCAGCGAAATTCACGAAATATATTCCGCCCGTTTTCACTTATGCTAAGTTGTGATATATGTGTTATATCTGAATCTTCTTAAACGTCTTTCCATTCTTACTGCGTTATCAAGATTCTTAAAAGCTCCTACCTGAACCTTATACAAACCATCAGAATAAATAATAAATGCCGGAAAGCCGTCGGTCAAAGCTGAAGCCAGAAGCCGTTCCGCATTATCCCGTTCTCTAAAGGAACCTATCTGTACACGGTAAAGGTTTGTGCACGTGCATTTATCTTCCGGCTGCGGTTCTTCCTCCATAAACTGGCTGTACGGGTCCTCTGTCTCTATATCCCATGCGCCCAGAACATCCGCCCGTCTTCTCTCATTTTCGCTGATAATATCGTCATTGTCAGCCGTTGAATTTTCGTCAGTTCTTACCGTCCTGATTTCTATGGGTGTATCTGTTTCACTGTTTACTGCTCTAACCGGCTTGGCAGAAACCGCATCCTGCCCTATGGTTGTAAGGATTCCTGCCGCAATTGCGTTGGCTATCTGGTCAAAATCCGCATCAAATCTGGCATTGTCTGCGTCATTATTGATAAACCCTGTTTCAAGAAGCACTGCCGGCATACTTGTTCTTTTAAGTACCACAAGATTAGGTCTCTCAACTATTCCCAAATCCCTGAATCCCTGCTGCACAAGATTATTCTGTATATTTCGCGCCAGACGTTCTTTTTCCCCGCCGCCGCTGTAAATTAAAACCTGAGAACCTGCTGCAGTGTTGGGATTTTCTCCTGAATTTCTATGGAAGGATACAAAATAATCTGCTCCTGCCTCATTGGCTTCAGTGGCTTTCTGGTAAGGAGTTTCGTATACATCATCAGTTCTGGTATATACCACATCCACTCCGTTATTCCTAAGTATATCACCTACTGCCATAGCCAGCCTAAGGTTATCGTCTTTTTCCAATCTTCCATTATACACAGCTCCGGGGTCACTGCCCCCATGACCTGCATCCAAAGCAATCAGCATATCTTAACCATCCTTTTTATATGTGACAGCCACATAAATTATGATATAAGATATGCTGAATAAAAATAATCGTGATTAAAATATCAATTAAAACCTCATCTGGTCAAAAGCCAGACTGCAAGAATAATTGCGGCTGCACTTATCAGGATTTTTATGGCTGCCTTAATTATTACATTCCGCTTTTGCCTGAAAGTTCTTATATCCTTCCGTAAATCGCCCATAATTTACTTCCTCTCGTATTTTACAAATTCATAGAGAAGGTCAAAATATGTCCTCTCATCACTGCTGTCTGTTATATGCCACTGTTCATTCTCATCAAGATTAGGAAAATGCGCATCAGCCTGATATTCATAATCTATTCTTGTTATATGGGCAACATTACAAAGCGGAAGCATTTGTCTGTATATGGACTCGCCGCCTATTACATATATGTCTTCATCTGCATAATCCTTTGCCGCTTCCACAGCCTCTTCGACGCTGTGTACCACAACTGCGCCTTCAACTTTGTAGGAAATATCAGATGTGATTACTATGTTAAGACGATTCTTAAGAGGTGCCTTATTAGGAAAGCTTTCCAGTGTTTTGCGCCCCATAATTACCGCTTTTCCCGTAGTAGTCTCTCTAAACCATTTCTGGTCTTCCGGTATTCTCACCAGTAGCTGATTCTTATATCCTATTGCCCAGTTTTTGTCAACCGCCGCTATTATGTTCATATGTATTTCCTTTCTGCCATTGGTTATATCGCCACAGGAATATTAAGCACCTGAGGTCCCGTAACATAATTATCAAGGGATACGTCATTGCGTGTAAACCGGTAAAAATCGTCCACATCAGGATTGAGATGAAAAACCGGTGCATCGTATGTCTGTCTGGCAATAAGTTCTTCAATAATAGGAATATGTCTGTCATATATATGTGCATCTGCAATTACATGAACAAGCTCTCCAACCTTCATATCACACACCTGAGCCAGCATATGAACGAGCACTGCATACTGAACAACATTCCAGTTGCCTGCTGCCAGAATATCCTGTGAACGCTGGTTAAGAATGGCATTGAGTGTAAGCTTGTCATCACCTTTGTTCTGAGTAACATTAAAAGTCATACTGTATGCGCATGGATACAAATTCATCTCATGCAAATCTTCATGCACATATATATTAGTCATTATTCTTCTGCTGAAAGGATTATTTTTCAAATCGTATATAACCCTGTCAACCTGATCCATCATTCCTTCTTTATATTGATGCTTCACACCTAACTGGTATCCATAAGCCTTACCTATTGAGCCGTTTTCATCCGCCCATGAATCCCATATATGACTGTGTAAATCATTAATATTATTGGATTTCTGCTGCCATATCCACAAAATCTCATCCGTGGCGCTTTTTAATGCTGTTTTCCTTAATGTGATAATGGGAAACTCTTTGCCAAGGTCATACCTGTTGACAACGCCAAACTTTTTAATTGTATATGCCGGAGTTCCGTCTTCCCAATGAGGACGTACCTTTTCACCTTCGGTGCTCACACCGTTTGTGAGAATATCCTTACACATGTCAATAAAAACTTTATCTGCATAACTCATATCTGACAATCTCCTTAATGTGTTATTTTATCCGCTATTTCAACAGGAACATATGCTTTAACTGCTATTCCCGTTTCTGTGTATTCTTCGCTTATAAGTTCTCCGTATTTCCTTATAAGCGCTATCTTACCTGCCTCGTCATACGCAAATACTTTCTCCACATAAATCTTACTGCTTCTCAATACCTGCTCTATGACATCCTTGAGACTGTCAAGTCCAATGCACTGCTTGGCCGAAATCTCCACAGTATAATCCGCCCTGAAATCTCTCACAGTGACATTATCCGAAAGCCTGTCAACTTTATTGAAAGCTGTTATAATAGGTTTATCCCCTACTCCAAGCCTTCCGAGAGTTTCATATACAGTATGCATCTGTGCATCCATATGAGGATTGGAGGTATCCACAACATGAAGTATTATGTCCGCATACACTGCTTCCTCCAGTGTACTCTTGAAAGCTTCTATCAGCTGATGGGGAAGCTTACTTATAAAGCCTACCGTATCTGTCATAAGAACTTCTTGTCCGCTTTCCAATATAAGGTTACGGGTTGTGGGGTCCAGTGTTGCAAATAGCTTGTCCTCCTCAAGAACATCCGCACCGGTAAGCGTATTCAAAAGAGTGGATTTGCCTGCATTGGTATATCCCACTATGGCAACTACGGGTATTCCATTGCGTTTTCTCTGGTTACGTGTAAGTTCACGATGTGTTACAACATCAGCCAATTCCCTTTTAAGCTGGCCTATTCTGTCGTGGATAAGACGTCTGTCCATCTCAAGCTTAGTCTCACCGGGACCTCTTGTTCCTATACCGCCGCCAAGTCTTGAAAGAGAACTTCTAAGCCCGATAAGCCTTGTGGAACGGTATTTAAGCTGTGCCAGCTCCACCTGTATCTTACCCTCACCGGTATTGGCTCTTGCAGCAAAAATATCCAGTATGACAAGTGTCCTGTCCATTATTTTAACCTGAAGAGCTTCTTCAAGATTGACCATCTGCGCAGGGCTTAATTCATCATCACATATGATTCCGGTGGCGTCAAATTCAGCTGTCAACTGTCTGATTTCTTCGAGTTTTCCTTTGCCTACATAAGTTCCCGGATGTATTGACTCCCTGTTTTGTATTATCCTTGCAACAGAAACGGCACCCGCTGTGGATGCCAGTTGTTCTAATTCTTCCAAGGATTCTTCTGTATTATCATTATCCGACTGTCTGACAGCAACCAGAATAACTCGCTCTTCAATTTCCTTAGTTTCTACCATATTATACCACCTTAAACCGAAATTCCGGATTCTATCTGGTCTTTAAAAATTCATACTCCTTGCGGGCAGCCTTATCATTAGGATATTGAACAAGATAGTCTTCAAAGGCCTGCATAGCCTCATCATATTCATGGAGATATTCATAGCATACCGCCTGATTAAACAGCAATCCCTGCATCGCCTCGCTGTCGTTAAGCTCAATACCTGTTTCTATATACACAAGTGCATTTTCATATTTTCCTCTGTTAATAAGGTATGCACCATATTGATTATATATAAAAGCATCGTTAGGATGTTTGCCAAGATACTCCTGATACAATGAATCCGCCTCCGCATAATTGCCCATTGCTTCATATGTCATTGCCAGATAATATGCCGCCTCATTATTCCCGCTATTATATTCACTTTCCAGATACTCAATAGAGCGGTCATACTCTCCAAGATTATAGTATGTCTTACCGAATAAAAGATTATCCGTATCCGTTCCGTTGAGAAGCCTTCTCAGATAGGATTCCGCACGTTCTTCGTATCCTGCTTCCTTAAAACACATATACATGTTACAATAGGTTTCGTAGTTATCATCCTCATAATCAAGAGATTTCTCGTAATCCAAAACCGCATTGTTCTCATCATCTTCTTTGATATAGGCACAGCCCCTTGCATAATAAAGCTCTGCCATATCACTCTTGTCCGCATTTTCAATAAGCTTCCCATAAGATTCTATGGCGCCTTCATAATCACCGGTTATGTACTGGCATGAAGCATAATATTTCAATGAGTCGATTTGAATCTCGTCATATTTGTCATCTGACAGAGAAATCGCAGTCTCCAGTTCCTTCATGGCATTATCATAATCGCCCTGTCTGTAATACACAATTCCTTTGCCGCGGTATGCATCCGCACTATCGCCATCAACCGCTATGGCGCTGTCAAATGTCTCTATTGCCCCGCTGTAATCCAACAGTTCTGTCTGCGCCATACCAAGGCTTACAAGATACTCAACATTGTCCGAATCCGTCTCAACTGCCTGTTTAAAATACTCAACTGCCTTGTCGTAATCTGCTTCATTAAAACATTCCATACCGCTTCTGTAATTCTCGGAGGCTTTAGCGCTGCAGCCCGTTAAGACTAAAGCCGACACTGCCCCCGCAAGTGCCAAATTTATAATAAAATGTATCTTCATTGTATTTCTCCCACTATGTTCCAAATAAGTATCAAAATATAGTATTCCGGCAAGTACGCCCTCTTCTGATAATTGTATCATAGTATATCAGCATCAACAAGTGAAATTTTACTCAAATTTTAATTAATTTTACCTGACTGAATCTCATATTTTTTCACTATCCTGTCAAGTTTTCTGCCTACGGGGCCTGCCAGCACCAGCAAAAACACCACATTGGACACTGCATATATTACGGTATACGGCGCTGCGGAAGCTATCGCTATGCCATAATAAGCCCATGACCACCCGCCTGTAGCCCATATTACCGTGTATATATCCATAAGAAATGAAAAAACTGCTCCCGCCGCTATGGCATATGCCATCAAGGCAAGTTTTTCACTTTGCAGCAGCTTTGACATCAGACCTGCCAAAGCTCCTATAATCCCCCATACCAGCATCTGAAAAGGAGTCCATGGCCCCTGACCGAAATAAAAATTAGAAATCAGAGCCGTAAGTGCTCCGCAGTAAAACCCTGCATCCATTCCAAGATACATTCCGCAGATTACCACAATTGCTGTCACAGGTTTAAATCCCGGCAGCGGCGCGAAAATAAATCTGCCCGCAACACTCATTGCTGTCATAACCGCAATCAAAACAACCTTGCGTACATCAATTTTCTTTTTTTCCATTATAATGAGAAGTATGGCACATATTAAAATGACAAACCATACTATTATCAATGCCGTTGTTTTCATACAATCAACTTTCTTTCATCATATTGCCAAGTCTTGCCGCTGCCGTAGTATAAAAAATATTGCTCTCACAAAACTCTTGCGGCGGCTTATCTGAGACGATTCCTCCCCCGAACATAAGCAGCATTCTGTCGGAAGTCAGTGCCGCAAATTCCACATCATGAGTGATTAAAAGAATCGCTTTCCCTTCCTTCCGAAGGCTGCCAAGCTTATCAGCCAGTTTCATTTTCTCATTGTAGTCAAGTCCCTTTGTTGGCTCATCAAGAATAAGCAGCGCAGGGTTTTTAGCAAGGATTATATCAAGCGCCGCAAGCTGCTTTTCTCCGCCGCTCAGGTCATAAGGATGTCTTCCGGCATATTTTCCGCCAAGCATGTCTTCAGTAAAATGGCATGTAACATCCTGAAAAAGCATTGCACAGTTTTCGCCTGCTTTTTTTATCTTTTTTCCGTCAATCTTCACTTTGCCTGAGTATGGCTTAAGGGCCCCTGCGGCAAGCAATGCAAGTGTTGACTTTCCGCATCCGTTCTCTCCCAAAAGCGCTGTTATGCTGTGGCTGTCAATACTTAATGTAAGATTGTCAATAACGGGAGCTTTGTCTTTAGCATAAGAAAAAGCCACATTTCTGAGCTGCAAAACAGCCTTGCCTTTAGATGCATTTTTTGACTCAGTCCGGTTCGGAAAATAATTCCTGCCATATTCCCCGTATTTCGATGGTAAATCGGAAACATTTGAAATATTTACAGCTTCCGACAATGAAAGCGGAAGCATTGATGTATCAACAGCTTGCGAAGATGAAAATGAAAGCATTGATACGTTTACGGCTCTTGTTATTTCCGGCAGGAATCCTGCAAGCTCATCCTTATTCCACATATACGCTGCCATATCCCTGTTGGTTTTGCATATGGTTTTGCTATTCTCAATAAGAATCACCTTGTCGGCATAAGCAAACAGTCTGTCTGAACGGTGTTCCGCAATAATCACTGTCACCCCAAGCTCGCGATTGATATTTTTGACCAAATCGATAACTCTGTCAGCCATTATAGGGTCAAGCATGGATGTAGGCTCGTCAAGAATAAGCACCTGAGGATTGGCAGCCATAACAGATGCAATATTGAGCACCTGCTTTTCTCCTCCGGAAAGTGTGTCCGTATCTCTGTCAAGCTGATGGCTTATTCCAAAATACCCCACAGTTTCAGCAACTCTTTGCCTTACAAGCCGGGAATGTATTTTTCCCTGTCCGTCAGTCTGATTGGCTACACCAAATTCAAGCTCTGCATAAACCTTGTCACATACTATCTGATTGTCCGGATTCTGCATTACAAATCCGGCCTTTGTGCCAAGCTCTTTTTGTATGATACGAAGCAGTGTGCTTTTACCGCATCCGGTTTTTCCGCAGACAAGAACAAGCTCTCCGGCACTTATATCAATATCAGCGCCGGAAAATATTTTATTCCCTGTTTCATATTCAAAATCTATATTTTCAAGGTGTATATTTTCCATTTAATATTCTCCTTAATTCTGTACAACTCAGGCAAAAAGCACAGTACAGCCATTAAAGCCACATGCCATTTATCATCCAAAAAATACATAGCCTGCAATGCCGTTATTACGGCAATCATTATTGTATCGCCTGCTGTAAATCCAAATTCGGATATTCTTTTTTTGCCGGATGTGTACCCTCTCATCATCATCGTATCTGCGGTATCCATTGAATTTTCCAATGCCCATGTGAAGACGGCGGAAGACATTTTCATGGTCTGGTTTCTTTCGTGTCCGGTATCAATCTCTTCGTTAATTTTCATAGCAAGCGACACCTTTTTATATCTTTTAAGATACCTAGGTATCAATCGTACAATCATAGAAATCAGCAGCGCCAGTCTTGGCAGCCGCCACAACAACGCCATTATTTTTTCTCCTGTAAGAGTCCGTGAAAAAGCCGAAAACCACACAAGTGCCGCTGACAGCATAAGCCCGCTTACTGCTCCGTATTTCACTGCCTCCAGCGTCACCGCCCTGTCATTTATGAAAAAAAGCTCCGTCTCACCCTGATGTGTCAGAAGTGCATTGGCTGCCGTCATTACAATCACCAGTATCACTGAAAATAAAATTCTTTTTACCGGTATTGTTTTTTCATATATTCCCGCACGTACAAGCCCTGCCGCAAGCCCTATTGTTATCAGCAATGGATTCATTAAAAGCATTACGGGAATTATTACAGCCATATAATACACTAACAATACAATGGGATTAAACTCTTCAAAATTCCTCATTCATCTGCCTCCGTATATTCTTTTCCGTCAGTATATATCCACTGTACTTCATCGCCCTGCTTCAGCTTATATGCCGAACATGACACATCCGGCATATCCCCATTGATATAATATGTCCACCCTGACATATTTCCATAATCAAATTCGGCAAGACCGTCTATGCTCTTTACATATATATTTCCTAATGTTTTACTTCCGCTGTAATCAATATTAATATGTTTCTCCACCACCAGATTAAGCAGCTGGTCAAAAGCCGTATCGCCCTCATCAATGTACACACATGTCCGCTTTGCGATTTCTCCATCATATCCTTTGATTGTTATATATGTGACAACATCACCTTGTTCACTTTTCGAGGCATAATGTTCACTGACAGTCTCAAATCTGCATAGTCCTGCCGCAATTGCCAAAGCTGTGCCTACTGCCAATATTATCAAGGTCTTCACAACATTAAGACGTTTTTTAACAGCACATACAAGAACAGTTATCAGTGTACCAAAGGCAATAAGTCCCATAATTATATATTCAATTGTCACTCCCCTTATACCGTTTCCCGAACTGTTTTGCTCTTCCGCATTAATTGTTTCATGTTCCCCTTGGGTCTGCTCCGTTTCAGGCTCTTTCGTTTCTGATATATCATTTATTACATTATTATCAATATCTTTAAAATCATAAATAAATCTTCCCGTTCTCTCATACTTGTCAATACATACAAGCGCTGACAATGCCTGCGTTGTTGCCATTGCATTGGTTTTATCACCTACAGTATGGGAAAATCCG
This sequence comes from uncultured Butyrivibrio sp., assembly GCA_964414835.1. Classification (GTDB taxonomy): domain Bacteria; phylum Bacillota; class Clostridia; order Lachnospirales; family Lachnospiraceae; genus Eshraghiella. The sequence continues at coordinate 11,284 of CAYPWY010000026.1, forward strand.
CCTTCATCCGCAGCGTATGTCATAAGTGCATCATATACTGTCACACCGTTTTTAATAAATCTTGTATCTGTTTTATAATCTATATCCAAAGCGCAAAGTGCCATAAGTACCTGCGCAGTGCTTTCACTGTTATCTATTCCATAGCTTGCATAGCCGCCGTTATCCCTTTGGAGCCCGGAAAGCCTTGCGATTCCTTTTTCTATATTTTCCCCGTACCCATATTCATATAACGGCGCAAGTGCCTGAAGCGCCATTGCAGTCACATCCGTATCCGAATACTGTCCGTTAAGATTCCAGCCGCCGTCATCAATCTGAAGTGCTATAAGCCTGTCCGCTATATCGTATAAAACATCATCACTTACATAGTCATTGCTCACTGCAAGCATCAGACCATATATTATGCTCATAATACCGCTTTGTCCGGTCTGATTTTCTATTACATCCGTAATAAAACCGCTGTCAACTCCAATACATGCTTTTACCAGACCTATTCTCTCGTAGTCCGTTGCCTTAAGCTCTCCTGCCGTCAACAGATATTCATCCAGTGCCTCATTGTAGGCTTCATAATCAGCTTCAATTCCGGCTTCTTTCATATATATAACAAGCCAGTCTGTACCATTCCCCGCAAACGGCACAAGGCCGGCATTCAGATACTCATCGTAATCTGAAACACCAGCCTGCGTCATTTCATATTCCCAAATCTCCTCTTGTGCACTCTTGCCTGTATTTTCCGCAAGAACCGCCTGTGTCATTGCTGCAAAAACAATAATTGCGGCAGCTATAATACCCTTAAGCTTATATTTATTTCTCATATGCTCTCTTTTTGGATACAATTACTCCTGCGGCAGCAATCATCATAGCTGCCATAATTGCTGAATACACCGCTGCGCTTGAAGCATCAGAAGTATCAACATCCTTCTCCACTGTTACAGTGTAATCAGGCGCAAGTCTAAGCACTACCGGCACTCCTGTATCAGCATATTTTTCTATGGTTACTTTATGTGCTCCTTCCGTAAGAAGCTCCTCAGCGATTGTCACCGTACCGTTGGCATCTGTCGTATATGATGTGTAATTGGTGTCGTCTGTATACCAGTTAACAGTTGCTCCCTCTACAGGATTAACTACTATTGAAGCATTGTAATTCTCATCATATACTGTATCCTTACTTGTAAAAATAATGACACCATTTTCAACATTTGAAATGTCAGCCTCAGGATACTGGAAGCCTACGCCATATGGGTCTCCATAGTAAAGAACCACAACGTCACCGTCATTAAGTTCAACTCCGTCCATTCCCACTACCGGGCTCTCGCCGTTTACAGTAAAAAGCCATCCTGAATAATCACCGTATGCTGCTGCCTTATCTCCATTGACTTCTGTCAGGTATCTTCCCCAGTCACTTGTCTCAATAACAATGTCTACACTGTCGTTTTCCTCATTGACCTGCTCAAAGAAATCACCAAGATTGGTGTTGGTTGTGCTTACTGTGTCATAAAAGTAATTTCCTGCAACACCTTCAATCCTAAGTGTTACCTGAATCTCTTCTTCTGCTGCGGCTACAATTGAAATACATCCTATTGAAAGTAAAATAGCCACAATAACTGCTGCAAATTTCTTCATTGTTTTCCTCCTGAAAAATATATTAGGCATCTGACTTTTCAGATGCCTCACTAAACAGACCCATACAAAAATGTATCAGCCCGGTTAATGCGGTGTACTCTTCCCTGCCCAAAAGTCTTTCCACATAATATCCACTCTTTTGTGAATATCCTACATATGCGACGAGCGATCTGGCTTGCAGTTCATGGAACTGCTTACAGTTATGGCTGTAGCTCCGGATTTGCACCGGATTCTCTCCTGAACTCCCTGATTAATCAAACCTTTATCCGGCTTAAAGGAAATTTTCTTCGCACATGTCTATATTTATTTTACTTCTGAAACAATCTCTTCCAAATTACCCTTCAATACGAAAGAGCTTGTTGTGATTGTACACCAATAAAGATTAATTTGCAATTATATCGTTATACAAATCAGTTTTAGTTAATTATAGTTTTAAACTATAGTCAAATATCCATACCGGAGTTTTCAACATCCTCTTTCCATTTATCATAAGCAGAATCATCCCTATGGTCCGGAAGAGAATACTTTTCCGATAAATACTTTCCCAAATAGGCAGATACCTTTTTAGCCCCTTCAAAATTCAGATGATTTCCGCCGTCTTTGGTTTCTGTTGTCCAGTCAATGTCCAGCTCATCCTGAAGAAGATTCATATCCAGAAATTCCAGTTCATATTCTTCAGCCAGTGCCTGTACGGCATTGTGTTTGGAATATGTCCAGTTGAGCGGTGACGGGGAACTTACAAGCATAAGTGTTGCACCTTTTGATTCAACATAATCCTTTATTTTCCCCAGATATTCCTTCGTATCATCACTTATTTTAGAAACCTTATCCGTCTCGTGCATCCACTGACCGCCTGTGTATGGCTCGCTTTCCGTCCTGTAGCGGAAGCCCTTAAAGCGGCTGTCATTCTTATCAGAGTAGACATTGATATTGATTGGTACATACGTTTTCCATCTGTCGTGATATTTAAGTACAGGAATAATCTTGGAGAAAGTTCTCATAACCGCATCATCATCATCCTGCTCAACACCTGAAGACCTGAACAGGCAATTAGTCTCAAGAACAACCACGCTCGGTGACTGTTTGGAAAGAATTTTCTCCAGCAGTACATATGTATCACAAAGCCTCTGAAGTGACGTTCCGCAGCTATATGAGGTGTAGCCCTGTTCACTGAACATCTGAAGAGGATTGAATGCAGAGTAGCTCTCACTGTCCCCGAAAAACACCAAGTCAATAGACTGTTCTTCCTCTTTATTCAAATCCTTAGTCTTATTGTCAACACCTACCGCATTATAAACTGCGCTTTTTGGCTTTATGAGAATTGAAGTTACCGTAAGTATTACCGCAAGCCCGGCTAAAAATCCCACTGACCGCAACAATTTTTTAACTATATTCATAATCTGCCTTTCTAGTAACCTGCATATATCAAATCAACCGCCGTGTATCCGCTTCCGTATGCCCCGAAAATTACAATCAGCATAATTGCCGCATACCAGAACACCCATCTTGCAGGAATAACCCACTTAGACACACCTCGCCTGATGTCAATATTTTTTTCTTTCATAGCTCCTACAACTGTAACAAGAAGGATTCCCACAGGCACCACCATCAGGTCGAATCTGTCCATCTTTAGCCTGAATATGCTTGATGTCAATGCACTTATATGGAAATTCTTAAATATGCCTGCAAACATTGCAAAGCCGTCTTTAAGTGAATTAGCCCTGAAAAACAATTCACCCACTAACACTATAATAAAGAGCTTAACTGTCTGAAATATTCTGTAACCTACACATTCTCTGTTGATGTGCAGCTTAGCCGCCAGCTTTTTCACCGGTTCCTCAGTAATATTCTCTATAAATATCAGTACAAAATAGTACATTCCGTAAAAAATAAATGTCCAGTTAGCTCCGTGCCACAGTCCGTTGCACAGCCATACACAAAACAAAGCTGCTGTTGGAGCAACAAATTTGCTGACATTTCTGCCGCACTTTGTCTTGACCTTCTTGGCAAAATTTTTAACAGGCTTGGCAAGTGACACCGGATAGAATATGTAATCCTTGAAAAAAGTACCCAATGTTATATGCCATCTGCGCCAAAATTCACTTGCAGACCGTGCGAGAAACGGCTGCCTGAAATTTTCCGGAAGCGTAACGCCAAATATTTCTCCCGTACCTATTACCATATCCATACATCCTGAAAACTCAAGATAAAGCTGCCCTACATAACAGACAACACCGAAAAGAATTATGGAACCGTCTTTATCCGCATAATTGTTAAAAATATAATCGACAGTAACATAAAGTCTGTCCGCAATTACAATCTTTTTAAAAAGTCCCCAGATAATTCTCTGATACCCGAATTTCAGATTATCAAACTTTATTGAAGCTCCTTCGTAAAGTACATCTGCCGTTTCATGAAACCTTGCGATAGGTCCTTCCATTATCTGCGGAAAAAAGCTGAGATATAACGCCACCTTGGCAATATTATGTTCAGCCTTTTGGGTTCCTCTGTACACATCAGTAATATATGAAATAATCTCCAGCGTATAAAAGGACAAGCCTATAGGCACCATAAATTTTACCGGACTGAATGTCCACTTCACATTGAAGCAGTGAAGCAGGTCAGATAACGACTGTCCGAAAAAATTAGTATATTTAAGTATAACAAGTACTGCAAGATTTACCACTATTCCAACCGCAAGCACCTGTCTTTTTTTCTTGGTAATTACTTTATTATCTGCCTCTGTTGTAAGCGTAACATTTTCAAGCCATATACCTATGTAATGCGTAAAAAATGTAGCAAACAGCAAATATATGATAAGCTTGCCGCTGAACATCCAGAAAAACACATAATCTGCAGCCAGTATAACCACAAATCTGAATTTCTTAGGCACTACCTGATAAAGCAGTATGACAATGGGCAGAAATACGGCATAATATGCTATCGTATGATATGCCATATTTATTCCTCTCCTTTAAGCCTGCAAATCATTTTCCAAAGGCTGTCTGCCGAATTAAAGTTTTCTGCAACAAGCTCTGCCGGTGAAACTTCAACATCAAAAGCATCCTCAATTTCAGATACAAGCGACAAGATTCCAAATGAATCAAGAATATGGTCATCAATCAATGTTGTGCATGTGGCATAATCGACTCCCGGCTGAATGTCCTCCAAAATTTCCAATAACTCTTCCATCTGCTATCCCTCCATCTGTGAATTTATAATATCAGTACCCATAATCTTCCTGACTATGGTGTAACCGTTATTACCTGAATAAAATACAATCTGCGGCAGCTCCCTGCTGAGAAAAAGCGCCATACACTCCGTAACCGAATATGCACCGCAATCTTCAAATATGAAATAATCGCCTTTGCTTATATCCGTAAAATTTATTCCTCGCAATATAACATCATTGACAGTACAAAGCGAACCGCATATGTTCCATGGCATTTCATCACCTGAACCGGCGGTAATTAACTGCATATGTGGCTTTTTCATACCCATACTCTGACCATAATAGCTGAGCTGATGTATTCCTCCGTCAATTATTGCGTAATTTACCCCGTCAGTATGCTTAACATCAACAACTGAGGTTATATAATAACCACAGCAGGAGGCAATAAACCTACCCATTTCTATGGTGATATGTTTGTAATGCACCACATTATCAAGCAGTCGGGACAACTCCTTCAGTTCTTCCGATTCATCTATGGGCTTATCATTGTCAAAATACGTTACCGAAAGTCCCGGACCATACTCAAGTTCATTAAGCATGATGCCATATGTTTCCTCAATATGCAAAGCATATTCATCAAGCATCGCCAATTCCTTTTCTATCTTGGAAAGCTTTTTCTGCGTACCCGAATAATAATGAAGCCCCCATATATGAAGATGCCCGTCATTGACAATTCTCTGTAATATATTCTCAAACTCAGCTTTGTCAATTCCAAACTGGTTGCCGCTTGACAGTCTTATAATAACCTTAATGTCAATATTACGGTCACGGCATATTTTTGATAATACATCATAATGCTCCATAGATTCAACTGTAAAAATTCCCCTGCCGCCGCTGAGTTCCATAATGCGTTCCATTGAAGAATATGTTTTATTAACTCCTGACACGACTATTTTCTCAGGAGCAATTTTCATTCTATGGCATATTTCATATTCTCCCGGTGAACATACCTCGTATTTGTCAATATACTCGTTCATGGGCTTTATCAGAAAAGGATTGGCCTTCATCGCATAACAACACTGCACTTTCCCAAGACAATCCCTTATCATATCCACACGCTGCCTAAGAGCATCAAGGTCAAATACATAAAGGGGAGAACCGAACTTTTCTTTCGCCTGTTCCAAAATACTACGCTCCATTTCTGCCTCCCTGTCTGTATTGTGATTTAAGATAACCGCGGTCAAGTTTGCCATTCTTGGTTAACGGCATCTCATCTGTTTTCATAAAAACATTAGGTATCATAAATTCAGGAACCTTTGTTTTCATTGCTTCTATTATATCTTTGCGTTCTATGCTACCCACATAATATGTAACTATCTTGTTTTTTACATCATCAAAAAAGGTACATGCCCTTTCGATTCCGCATATTCCGTTAATCGCTGCATCTATTTCTTCAAGCTCGATGCGGTGCCCCATATGCTTAATCTGGAAATCCTTGCGGCCTGAAAAATACATAAGCCCGTCTTCACCATATACTGCAATATCTCCGGTTCTGTATATTATCTCAGGATAATTGCCGTTAAGAGGATTCTGTACAAAAGCCTTTGAGGTCATCTCTGGATTATTGTAATAACCAAGCGCAAGGGCGGTTCCCGTCACACACACCTCTCCCGGTACATTGGGCTCAGTAACAAGCCTGTCATCATCATCAAGCAAAAACACTTTTTCATTGGGAAAAGCATTGCCCATAGGAAGTCTGTCATCATCGGCATATTCCCTGTCTATTATATAGTAAGTACAGTTGCAGGTAATCTCCGTAGGCCCATACAAATTAACAAACATAGCATCCGGATAGTACCCGCGCCATGCATTAAGCTGCTTAATCGGCATCATCTCTCCGCTGAACATTATTTTATTGATGCGTGACGGAACTTTATATTTGAGTCCATGAAGTCTGTTAAGAAGACAAAGTGCCGATACTGCCCATACAAGAGTCGTCACACCGTTATCATCCAGCATGTCCACTACATTGTTAGGGAACATAAAATATGATTTAGGTATTATGACAAGTTCTGCACCTGTCTTGAGACAGGAATATATATCCTTAACTGAAACATCAAAATCAAATGGTGCCTGATTTCCCATAACATCCTTATCTGTAATTCCGAATATTTCCGTAAAATTATCTATAAAATCAATAACTGAGCGATGACAAATCACAACTCCTTTAGGCACACCGGTTGAGCCCGATGTAAAAATACCATAAAGCGGGTCCGTATCAAGGCTCTGCTTCCTTATGGCATCAAGCGCCTCTGTATCAACCTCTGCACAGATATTTTTCATATCTGCCGTCATTCCCGTATATCCCGATTCTTTCAGCTTGTCCATATATTCCGGGCTTGTCACAACCATAGACGGCGCTAAAACCTTCAGTATCTTATCTATTCTCTCTATGGGAAACGACGGGTCCAGTAAAATATAAAAGCAGCCGGCGTACACTATACCCATAAATACCTCAAGAACTTCAACACTTTTCTCTGCAAAAACCACCACAGGTCTGCGTACCTGCACATATTGCGACAGGTACGAGCCTATTTGTCTGGCTTTTAAGAAAAGCTCCTTATAGGTACATTGTGTGTGTACGTCTTTGGCCGCTATTCTATCAGGGAAACGCTCCTTGGAGCTTTCCAAATATTCCAAAACGTTATTCATATTGCCCTCCATATTTCCGCCGGGCTGTACTAGTCAAAGTAGTACAGCTACAAAAGTAATATATCACTATCGGAATATGGTGTCAATATATTTTATAATTTATGTTGTAAACATTTGTATTGCATTTTCAAGTTCTTTTGCTTTGCCTGTAAGCTCTTCTGCCCTTGCACTGAGAGCCTCAACAGCAGTAACCTCTGCCTGAACCGTTTCCTTAACCGTAGTGGTTGAAGCGCTGGTCTGCTCTGTAACCGCTGCTATGTTTTTAATGGTGTCAAGGACACGGTCTTTGTTCTCAGTAATTGCGCGCATACTTTCAAGAATCACATTAATCTCTCCAAGCAGTTCATCAAACTGTGTTCCCACCTTGCCAAACACATCCACTGTTCCGTGAAGAGCTTTTGACTGATTCTTAAGCATATCACCTGCACTGCCTGCGGATTCCGCGGTCTTCTTGGTCTGGTTCTGGATATTTTTGATTATTTCTTCAATGTCCTTTACCGCCTCTACTGACTGGTCTGCAAGCTTTCTTATCTCGTCCGCCACAACGGCAAAGCCCTTTCCTGCCGCTCCCGCTCTCGCCGCCTCGATTGACGCATTTAATGAAAGAAGGTTGGTCTGCTTTGCTATTCCGTTGATAGTCTCAATAACACTGCCTATATCTGCTGATTTGCGTTCGAGCTCCTCTATGTCTGTGATTATTGTCTCCGTAAGTTCGGCAGTTGACAATGACTGTGTCTTCAACTCGCCTACTATTGAACCGCCTTCCTCAACAAGTGATTTGGTGGATTCCGCAACACGACCTATAACCTCTGTTTTCTGTGAAACCTCGTTAATACTTTCAGCAAAATCTTCCATCTGATGGTATCCGCTTTCCGTATCATCAACCTGTGATGAAATTCCCGCATCCATATCCGACATAGCCACTGATACATCTCTTATGGAATTGTTAATGTATGAAGCGGCATCCGAAAGTTCACCTGCAGCATCAGATACGTCATGACCGAAGCCTGCCACATCAATAACCAGTCCTCTTATCTTGCCTATCATCTCATTGGTATCATCAGCCATAACGCCAAACTCATCCTGTCTTCTGAGTTTGATTTCTGCTGTAAGGTCTCCTTTTGCAACCTTACGGAAGGATGCCGAAAATTGTGAGGTTGCCTTGGCAATACCGCCTGCCATGTAAAGTCCTATAAGCAATGCCACAACTATACCTATTATAACAAATCCGAATGTCATAAATTTGATTGTGCTTACTGATTTAAGTATATCGCTCTGAGGTATGACGCAGCATACTATTGTACCTGTATCTCCTACCTTTGAATATACAAAAAGCTGCTTTTTGCCGTTGAAATTAACATACTCTTTTCCGCTTTCTTCTTCACCCTCCATTGCCTTAATCCAGAAATCTTCTCCTGTAAATACTGCTTCCTCAAAGGTCTTGTCTTTATCTCCGGTAACGATTGTCTCTCTTCCGTCCGCTGTGATAAATGCAGCCATGGAATTACTGCTGACTACCGAATCCTTCAAAGTCTCCTCTACCTCTGATGACTTCATATCAAATATTGCGAATCCCACACCATCGGTGAACTTCCTTATGTATGAAGCTGCATAATAATCAGTATTAAGAGCCATTGTGCTGTCAATATAATCATGCTTTCCAAACCAGCCCTTTGTGGCATATGGGTTCTCTGTCCAATATGCGCCTTCCTCCGATGCAAGAAAATCTTCATATGTAAGGGTTCCGTTACCTGTATTCTGTATGGTGGTAACAGGTCTTCCAAGCTCACCTATAAGCGTTGCAGATTCAATACCGACTGCGCTCTGTGTAAGTGTTCCCATAGTTGTGGAAATAGTCTTATAATAGGATGAGTTTTCACTGTCGGAGTTGGAATTATACTGCATGTAATAATAAGTCACTTCGTTCTCAACAACCATCTGATTTGCTCTGTTTACTATATCAGACATTATCAGATTAATATAGCTTGCACTGCTGTCAACGGTACTCTCTGCCGTGGATTCATAATTTTTGACGATTGTTGATTTGGCTGTATTATAAGATACAACTCCCAAAAGTACTATAAACAGCACAGGTACAAAAAATGAAACCACCAGCCTGAATTTAATCTGCTTTGTAAGAGGTCTGCTCTTATCGCTTCCTGCCAGAATCATTTCCTTAAATCTTTTTATTTTACTGCTCTTGCCGGACAGCGTTTCCTGTTCTTCTGCAGTCTGGTCTTCACAAACAATTTGCTCAGTTTCGTCAGTCTCTTCCGGTTCTGTAGCTGTTTCCGGCTCCAACGCTTCGGCTGCCGCCTCTTCCGGCTCTGTGGCTGCTTCCGGTTCCAACGCTTCAGCTGCCGCCTCTTCAGGCTCTGTGGCTGCTTCCGGCTCCAACGCTTCAGCTGCCGCCTCTTCCGGTTCTGTGGCTGCTTCCGGCTCCAACGCTTCGGCTGCTACCTCTTCACCACTGAATATCTCCTGTCCCGGCTCAAAATCCAATCCTGCAGTAAATTCTATATTATTGGCAGACACAGCATCCGGCGCCGCTTCCGTAAGCATTATATCAGGTTCCGCATCTTCTGCAGTAATTATATCTACGGAATTTTCATTTTGAACCTTGCCGGACTTCTTTACCTTAGGAGTCTTAGTTTTTTTCTCCTTAGGTGCTTTCGGAGCTTTCGGTGCTTTCTCTTTCTTCTCCTTAGGTGCTTTCGGAGCCTTTGCTTTCTTCTCCTTAGAAGCCTTAGCTTTCTTTGCTTTCCCGGGTTCGTTATCCTCCGGTACATCCTCATTCATTAAATCTATGACAACGTCTTCCGGCATATTAAGTTCATTGTCTTCCACAAATTCCTGACTCATAACCACATCTCCTTACGTAAAATATAATAAACCATTATCATTGTACTCTATGTCTGCAAATTCAAAATATAGTAATAATTATATATTTACTATATAACTTTTTCCACATTATACCAACATTCTATGCATTTCCCAATGCGCCCCGGAATATCACTAAAATGACCGCCCTGATTAATTTCATATGTAACATCCACATTTTTTTCGAGTTCCCGTACAAATGCATCTGTATTTTCACGCACTTTTGCACGTTGGGGATTTGAATTTTTCGCCTCCTTGTCGCCAAGTGACACATAAGCCTTTTTTACTCCAATCAGTCTTTGCTCTCCAAAATATTGAAGGGCGCCCTCGTACCAAAACGAACCTGAAACACTCCCTGCAAATTCAAAATTTCCGAAGGAATACGTCCTTGTAGCCATATACATAGCTTCAATTCCTCCAAGAGAATATCCGGCTATTCCCCGTCCGTCAACATGGAACCTAAACCTTGCCTCCGCTGCTCCCATGACCTCCTGTTCAAAAGCTTCGGCATACTGCACCCCGCCTCCTGTAGTATTCATAAATTGTGTCGTTGGACCATGATGCTTCCAAGGTGTCATCATATTGCTCCATTCATACGGATACACCATAATCACACATATATCCTGCGGCACTGCAATCTCTGTATGTTCCGCCGCAAGAAAATACAGAACACGTCTGGCCTGTGTTCCACAGCCATTATAAACCTGTATCATACTGTTGGATAAGTAATGTTTTTCACTCATAAATTTATTATACTACAATTTTCCTAAAAAAAGAAATAAATTAGACAAAATTTTTGTAACATAATCGGTTTGTGCATATAGTTATAATTTGATATAATATTACCAAATATTGTATGGTCTCTGATTTATGAAGAGTCATATTAAAATAACTCCTCCGCCGCTTTGCGTCTTCGGAGGATGTTATAGAAAGAAAGGAGTTTTTATGGCAGCAAAAGATTGCATTGAAAAGCAGCCTCTCACTGATGATTATCTTGAGAAAATGAATGCTTACTGGCGCGCAGCCAATTATCTGTCGGCAGCACAGCTTTATATGCTTGATAATCCGCTTTTAAGAGAGCCTTTGACCAGAGAGCAGGTCAAGAAAAAAATTGTAGGACACTGGGGAACGGTTCCGGGACAGAACTTTGTATATACACACCTTAACCGTGTTATCAAAAGATATGACCTTGATATGATTCTTATATCAGGTCCGGGACACGGCGGCAACTTTTTTGTATCCAACTCATACCTTGAAGGAAGCTACAGCGAAGTATATCCTAACGTAAGTCAGGATTATGAAGGAATGAAGAAACTCTGCAAGCAGTTTTCATTCCCAGGCGGAATCTCAAGCCATGTTGCTCCCGAAACACCGGGTTCCATCAATGAGGGTGGCGAGCTTGGTTACTCAATCGCTCACGCTTTTGGTTCTGTATTTGATAATCCTGAGCTTATTACAGCTTGTATAGTAGGTGACGGCGAAGCGGAGACAGGTCCACTTGCAACGGCATGGCACTCCAACAAGTTCCTGAACCCTGTAACGGACGGTGCTGTTCTTCCTATTCTTCACCTTAACGGATATAAAATCAACAACCCTACCGTTTTTGCCCGCATATCACATGACGAGGTTGAGAGCTTTTTCCATGGATGCGGCTGGAAGCCTTATTTTGTCGAAGGCGATGACCCAATGACAATGCACAGACTTATGGCTGAAACCCTTAATACTGTTATTGAAGAAATCAAGGAAATTCAGCGTAAGGCAAGAGAAGAAGGTTCAACAGAGCGCCCATTCTGGCCTATGATTGTGCTTCGTACTCCTAAGGGATGGACAGGTCCTAAATCAGTTGACGGTCTTCAGATTGAAGGCAGCTTCCGCGCCCATCAGGTTCCTATTATGATGGATAAGCCTGAGCACCTTGATTTACTTAAAGAGTGGTTATTAAGCTACCACCCTGATGAGCTTTTTGATGAGAACTACAGACTTATACCTGAGCTCCGCGCCCTCTGCCCTGAGGGAGATGCACGTATAAGCTCAAATCCTCACGCCAACGGAGGAAAGCTTCTTCGTGATTTAAGACTTCCTGACTTTACCAAGTATGCTGTTGAGGTTAAAAAACCGGGCGAGACAATCGCACAGGATATGCTGGAGCTTGGCGGATATATAAGAGATGTATTTAAGCTTAACGAAGATTCCAAAAACTTCCGTATTTTCGGTCCTGACGAGACTATGTCAAACAGACTTTACAAAGCATTTGAGGCTACCGACAGAGACTTTAATGCCGAAATTATAGACACTGACGACTGCCTTGCACATGACGGACGTATTATGGATGCATATCTCAGTGAGCATATGTGCGAGGGCTGGCTTGAAGGATACCTTCTCACAGGCCGCCATGGTTTCTTTGCAAGCTATGAAGCATTTATAAGAGTTATAGATTCAATGGCAGCACAGCATGCAAAATGGCTTAAGGTATGCAACGGTCTTCCTTGGAGACAGAAAATTGCATCACTTAACCTTATTCTGGCATCCAACGTATGGCAGCAGGACCACAACGGATTTACACATCAGGACCCTGGATTTTTGGATCACATTTCCAACAAAAAGGCTGACGTTGTACGTATGTACCTTCCTCCTGACGCAAACTGTCTGCTTTCATGCTTTGACCATTGCATAAAGAGCAAAAATTATGTTAATGTTATAGTAGCATCCAAGCATCCAAGCCATCAGTGGCTTACAATGGAGCAGGCTGTTAAGCATTGTACACAGGGCGTAAGCATCTGGGAATGGGCAAGCAACGATCAGGGTGAAGAACCTGACATCGTTATAGCATGCTGCGGCGATACACCTACGCTTGAGGCACTTGCCGCAACTACTATCCTCCGTGAAAATATTCCTGAGCTTAAAATAAGATTTGTCAATGTGGTTGACCTTATGAAGCTTGAGTCACATGAGAGACATCCTCACGGACTTACAGATGCAGATTTTAATTCAATTTTCACCAAGGACACTCCTGTTATATTTGCCTTCCATGGATACCCAACACTTGTCCATGAGCTTACATACGGAAGAGCTAACCGCAATATACACGTATACGGCTACCATGAGGAGGGTACAATCACTACTCCATTTGATATGCGTGTTCAAAACAAGATTGATCGTTTCAACCTTGTTAAATCGGCGCTTAAATATCTTCCGCAGCTTGGCAACAGAGGCTCGTTCCTGACGCAGAAGATGAATGACATTCTGGTTGAACACAAGGCTCATATCTCCGAATACGGTGAAGACCTTGAAATCGTAAGAAACTGGGAGTGGAATCTGTAATCCACATTCACTGGAAAACTCTGCCCGGAAACACTTGTGCAATGTATCCCCGCAGAGTTTTCTATCCCATAAGAATAATTTGCCCGATTAAGGAGTCAAAGTATATAGCTTCCCTATGAGATAGAAATTATATCTTAAGCGTAAATGTGATATAATGAGCGCAAGCGAGCGGGAGCAGGCGACAGCCTATTCATCGCGAGC
>CAYPWY010000027.1:0-24977 GCA_964414835.1 uncultured Butyrivibrio sp.
ATTTTTTCAGGGAATTCTGACGCTTTTTTTCGGTAATTTTAGTGTATCATAAACATATTAATTATATCGTCATCCGTTTTTATTCTGGTGTCGTTATTAAGCGGTTGCGTGAAAAGAGAAACGCAACAGTCAGGAGAAGCTTCTGCCATACAGGAAACTGAATATATTATAGATACATTGGAGCTCCCAACTGAATATGAGGAAAACACATCAAAGTACAAGGCATATACATGTGAATGGTATCTGGAAAGACATCCTTATGACGATGAGAGCCATCCGGATTTATTAATTTCATTTGGACTTACTGACTGGATTCAGGAAAACAAAGACGAATTTGAGGAATACTTACATGATGCTTCGGAGTATTGGGATGAAGACGGTAATTTCGTATACCCATCCAAAGATGCGTTTGAAACCGGATGGATTAGGTATGATATCATAAATGATACCGATGCTGCTGATGCTATTATTCCTCAGGAGGTTATGGATAAACTGGATACGGCAAAACTGCTTGAGATTGCAAACAACGAAAAGATAATCACAACTCAGCCTATGATGAATAATGCCGCATTTGATTTAGGATACATGTGGGGATTAGGGGCTTCTGCCGCATATAGCGAGTTTTTGTCAAGAGATGATTATCCTCAGGTCTTATATGATTATTATATTTCTATTGAGCCTGAGGAATATATCGGTAATGATTTTGAACCCCCTGCCCCTTATAATTCAATTACCAATATAAGAGTTGGCGCAATTATGTTTAATGAAACAACTTTGGTAACGGATGATGTATTTGATGCTTTAAGTGATGAGCAGAAACGTAATATATTAGCTAAGAAAGATGAAATAAGCAAATATATTCAGGATAATGCAGATATATCATACAGTTCTTTAATGTGTTGGGCAGTGAATTCAGAGTCGGGATTCAGCACATTTGATGCTATGATTAATAATGGGATTTCTCCTAAATGGAGAGCTTTTGTGAAAGGGCAATAAGCAGAATTATATAAAGCGGCTTAACAAAAAAGCTGGTCGGTGTACAGCCATCCAGCTTTTTTGCTGTTCTGTATTCACAGTGAACTGCCGTGCATAAAAGGTACTTTTTGAAAGGGCAGGTTTTATAGCGGCAGGAGCCGTTTTTAAAGTTCGGCAAGTTTTTCCAGTGCAACGTAAAGCTGCGATATTTTATACCATGTTTTCTGATTTACCTCGCCTGTAACAGGCAGGTCGAAAATCGATTGAAATCTGCTTACGGACGCAGCGGTATTTTCGCCATATATTCCATCAATGGCAAGTGCCGGGATATTACTGTATGTTCTTCGTATGGCATTAAGCTGTTCCTGAATGATTTGGACAGGAACTCCTGAGTCGCCTATATCTAATGTGTAGCCGGGCCATGATGCCGGGATTCCGGAAACCTCCTCAGCAGTATTAATGTATATGTCGCTTCCGTAATAGTTCCTTAAAATCTCAATGGCGGAATAGTTGTCATCCCCAAGATATTTTGAACCCCACTGGCTCATACCGGCACAGGTGGTTCGTTTACCGTCGCAGTATTGTGCAAGAATCGGCTGCTTTATGTTAGGTCTTGAAAGATAATCTGCAAATATTTCATCCACAATCAATCCTATATTGTCAAAAATGTTTCTGTCATTTATCCACTTGTGGTCATAGGCTGTTGATGAGGTTATGGTAAAATTGTAGCCCTTGTTACGGTACCATTCTGTGTACACCCTGTTTAATGTAAATGAAGTAATCGCAAGAATGTTGGCGATTAAGGTGGCTTCGGGCCATGTAGGATATATTTCACTGCTGGCAACATTTTTTATATAATCAGGAAATGAAACATAGTAGTTGGTAGCAGTGGAATCAGTTGGCACTCCATCGTGGACAACCACTGTTTCGGGAACCACAACCCTGTCAAGCACGATTTCTCCGCTTGAGGTTATCGGCTTGATTTCGGCTTCAGGTATTTTAGGAGGGTAGTTTCCGAACAATGTGTTTGGACCGATTGTTATTACGGTTCCGTTTGGGTTGGTGATGTAAGGGGTGAGACTGATATTCTGGATTGAACGCCTTGCGGAAAAAATATTAATTCCGTTGACGGAAAAAGGAGCATACCCCGGTGCACGTACGATTATGTTATATTCGGAATATGGTTGTGAAACACCCGGATTTTCACTGTATTCCATAGGCGGTGCCGGAAGCAGTACCGAATCTGTCTGTCCGTTGGAGTCGGTAGAAAGTGACTCAATTATATTTTCAGGCTCTCCTGTTACCGATATTTCGGCAGTGGCATTTTCTATTGGTCTGCCGATATTATCTGTAACATCTACGCGCAGGCTGCCGGTATCCGGCATGTTTTGCAAAATTTTATATAAAGACATACAGGTCTCCCTGAATTAATTACTATTATAGTATGCGGTTTAAAAGCAATGGTGACATAAAGAGCAAAAAACAAAGATATAAACCGTACATATAGAAAAATGTTGGCAACAGGGATAATAATATGATATAATCTGCATATGAAAAACAAGACATTTATCGATAGCTTAAAATGTGCTTTTAAGGGACTTTTCTATGCCTTTAAAACAGAAAAAAACTATAAATACTACATATGCATCGCATTGGTGTTTCTGATTATTAATATTGTATTGAAGGTTTCTCTTGTTTTTAATATCGGATATGTCGTCACTGCTGTGGGTGTGTTTTCTTCGGAGTGTATTAATACTGCTATTGAGCATCTGGCTGATTTATATTCAACGGAGATAAAAACAGAAATTAAGCTTGTAAAAGACATTGCCGCTGCCGCAGTGCTTTTTTGGGGATTCGCATTTTTTATTGTGGAATTTTGGGGAATAGGATACTCGCTATGTGGCTGAAAATCGTTTGCAATACCATACTTGATATGTACATAACGATGCTTCCGGTGATTTTTGCGGGAGCATTTAATATGTTGTTTACCAAAACCAGGCTATACCAAAAAACCAATGCCCCTATTGACAGAAACAGGATTTTTATTGATGGTCAGCGGATATTTGGGGATAACAAAACATGGGCGGGTTTTGTTTCCATGATTATCATATGTATGATTGTTCAATGCTTATGGGGCGCTTTTTGTAATCTGATTCACATAACATATAGAAATGAATTATATGCTGATTATGATAATGAAGTGTGGTTTAATCTCATAGCGGGATTTCTGTTTGGGTTGGCATATATGGCTTTTGAGCTGCCCAACAGCTTCATTAAAAGAAGACTGAAAATTGTTCCCGGTAAAACGTCCAAAGGGATAAAAGGCGGTATATTCTTTGTGGTGGACCAGATAGATTCTCTGATTGGTGTGATTCTTGTTCTTTTTTGTTTTTCCCATATGAGCATATACAAATATTGTTTTTATATATTTCTAGGTGCATTTACACATATTTTAGTGAATTTAGTATTGTATAAGCTGCATATACGTAGGAATCTGTGATACAAGGAGTGTCGGATTTATGAAACTGATTGGGTTTTATAACAAATCTATAATTTTAACATACATAGGAGCTGCGGTTTCAATTTTAGGTATTATGAATATCTACAATATGAATATTGCCATGATATGTCTTATTACAGCAGGGATATGTGATTTGTTTGACGGAAAAGCAGCAAGAATGTGCAAAAGGAATGAGCAGGAGCAAAAATTTGGTATCCAGATTGATTCACTGGCTGATGTGTGCTCATTTCTGCTTTTTCCGGCTGTTATATTGTTCAATTCCGGGTTGGATTCCTATGGCGGATTGTCTTTTAATTTAAAAGCAATTACTTATGTTATTGCCGTATTGTATGTTCTGGCAGGAATTACAAGACTGGGGTATTTTAATGTAACCACGGACGGACACACCCAATATTACCGTGGACTTCCGGTTACATACAGCGCATTGGTATTTCCGGTATTTTACGTGGTATGGAGGTTCTTTGCACTGCCTTATTATGAAATAATTTTGCATATGCTGTTTCTTGCGGCTGCGGTTTTATATGTGCTTAATATAAAAATCAGGAAACCTGCAGGCATATGGTATGCTATATTTTCCGTCCTTGCAGTATTGACGGCTGCTTTATTGGTATTTATGGAGAAGAGTCTATGTTAGTTTATGACAGAAAAACTCAAAGCATTAAAAATGCAGAAGCTGCACATGACAATCTTTTGCGGATATTATATGGTACGGTATACGGCAGGATTTTGTTAAAGCTTATTTTTGCCAGACCATGGTTTAGTAAATTGCAGGCTCTATACAAAAAATCATTTTTATCAAAAAAGGACATTGCACCTTACATAAAGAAACATTCCATTGATATGAAGCCCTATAGGGGAACCGATTATTGTTCTTTTAATGATTTTTTTATCAGAAAGAGGGTTATCAGAAATACATCTGCCTGTGACCAACTGAATGCGGTGGCGGACAGCAAGCTTTTGTATTATCCCATAAATGACAATATGAAACTGCACATAAAGGACAGTGTTTATACAATGCAGGAAATAATAGCACGTCCTATTCCCAAGGAATTTGAAAAAGGCTTCTGCCTGGTTTACCGCTTGGGACTGGAGGATTATCACCGATATGTTTTTCCTGACGATGGTTATGTTAAATGCAGGTACAGAATAAAAGGATTATTGCATACAATCAGACCTGTTTCTGCCGAATACCATACATACAGCAGGAATTGCAGGGAAGTATCGGTACTGCAGACAGTGAATTTCGGAAAAGTAATACAGGTGGAAATAGGAGCCATGCTGGTGGGGCATATTGTGAACCACACCAACAAAAAATTTTTCTCAAAGATGGAGGAAAAAGGTTATTTTGAATACGGAGGTTCAACTATACTGCAATTTTTTACTGATTGTGTTAATATAGATAAAGACATAATTGATAATTCCATGAATGGAATAGAAACAATTGTTGAGATAGGTGATAAGATAGGAACAGCGAGAGGGAAAGGTAATTGCGTATGATAGCGGCATTAAAACGGTTAAATATTTATTTTAAAGAGATGTATCCTATACTGCCAAGGCTTGTGCTTGGTTTTCTGGTGTTTGGGGAAATTTACTTTATTGTTCTTTTAAATAATGGTGTGGTTGATTTTAAACTGGGGATTCAGGAAATAGTATGCGCATTTACCGTATTCAGTTTTCTTTGCTGGCTTAGAATTGCCGATGATTTTAAAGATTATGAGCTGGACTGCCGTTTATTTAAGGAAAGACCTCTGCCGTCAGGAAGAGTTCACAAAAAAGACCTGAAAATTTTTGTGATTATTTTGATTGCGGTCACGTTAATTATTAACTTTATTTTTATGAATAATTTCATATTCTGCCTGATTTTGTATACATACGGAAGTCTGATGGCAGTCTGGTTCTTCCAGAAGCACAAGATTGCCAAATCCCTTCCGCTGGCGCTTGTGACACATAATCCGGTTCAGATAATATTGAACATATATGTTATCTCATTTACGATTATTAAATATAACCTGCCTGTTTTTACCCTGACGAATGTACTGGCTGTAATGACGCTGTATTTTCCGGCTCTTATTTGGGAGGTATCAAGGAAGATAAGGGCGCCCCAGGATGAAACGGAATATGTGACATATTCAAAATTGTTTGGATACAAAAAATCCGTTAATTTTGTGTTTATTTTAACATGGGTTGATATTATTACCAATATGATTCTGGTATGGAATCTGAATAAATTTTCGGTTATTGCATTAGGCTTAAATACAATCTGGTGTTCATGGAAGTTTATTGAATTTAAGAAAAATCCCGCAAAATACAAGATTGTCAGCAAGGTTGAAATTTACACTTATATTCAGGAATCCATGATGATTGCCACGATTATTCTGTATTTGATATTCGGAAAGATAGGATGAGTTTTATTCAAGTGATTTTATGAAGGCTGAGAATTTACAAATATTATGGGAAAACGGTATAAATGTTCCTGAATTTATTGTTTTGGATAAAGACGGAAAGCCTGATATGACCTTCAGCAATTCGGAAGAATTTGCAGTAAGGTCTTCTTTTGATGGGGAGGACGGAGAGAATTTTTCCTATGCCGGACAATTCGATACTTTATTAAATGTCAGCAGGGATAAGGTGGAAGAAGCAATCAATCAGGTAAGGAAAAGCATCGGCAAAAACAATATTAATGATTATGCCGTAGCACACAATCTGTCGCATTCAGATAATATGAAGGTTATAGTGCAGGAGATGGTAAATGCTGATTATGCAGGAGTGATGTTTACAGCCAACCCACTTGGACTATTGAATGAAATTGTCATTGTGGCAGGAAGCGGACTTGGAAATAATGTTGTGGAAGATAAAACCGACATTACAACATATTACTATAATAAAGAAGATGAAATTTATTACTTTGATAAGCAGGAAAATTCTCCTGTGCTGGATGAGAGCATCATAAAAGAGCTGATAAGAATTTCCGCCAAGGTGGAAGGTATTTTCGGAAAACCTATGGATGTGGAGTATGCGGTCAAAGGCGATGTTGTATATATTCTGCAGGCGCGCCCCATAACAGCTTTACATGTGTCAGATACTCCGGTTATTCTTGATAACAGCAATATAGTGGAAAGCTACCCGGACATTTCATTGCCGCTTACACAGAGCTTTGTGAAGGAAATTTACTATAAAATATTCAGAAGCTTAGTGCTTCGTCTTACAAAAGATAGTAATTTGATATTTGATATGGACTATATTCTTAAGGATATGACTGATATTGCAAACGGAAGAATCTATTACCGTATCAGCAATTGGTATGATATTTTACATCTGCTGCCGTTTTCAAAAAAAATTATTAAAATATGGCAGTCAATGCTTGGAGTGAACAATAAAAATGTGACCTTCAACATAGAACATATCGGCTTTAAAACAAAATTCAAGGTGTTGTGCTCATTTTTCTCACTGCTTATTCATTCGCCTAAGGAAATGGATAAGCTTAACAGTTACTTTACCGGACAAATGCCTGTATACAGACACTTGATAGAAGAAAAAAATGATATTGATTCATTGCTTGAATTATACGAAAATATAAAAGAAGATTTGGCATCCAAATGGGACATTACGTTGGCAAACGACATGTATTCATTTATTTTCACTGCGTTGGCAGGTAAAAATAACCGGGAAATCGCTCACATTAAAAATCTTGAAAGCATGAAGCCTGTTCTTGAGCTTCAAAATATATGCAGCATAGTTAAAGAGTACGGCTTTGACAGTCAGGAGTATAGAACGGCTAAAATAAATTATATTGACTGCTACGGGGACAGATGTCTCAATGAATTGAAGCTGGAAACCAAAACATACCGTACTAATCCGGAATTGTTTGACGATTATATTAATTCCCAATTATACAGTGAAATGACCAATCCGGAAACGCCTTATATAAAAACGAAAAATTTGTTTGTAAAGAAAGCAAAGCTTGGAATTTTAAACAGGGAAATTTCCAGAATGAACCGAAGCCGCATTTTCGGCATTATGCGCGAAATCATATTGAAAATATCAGGGATGATGGTTGAGAAGGGCAGGCTGGAGGATATATGGGACATTTTTTATTTGTACTTAGACGAACTGAAGGATGATTGCGATTATAAAGAACTGGTTTTGGCAAGAAAAGCTGAATACCGCAATTATGAAGCCCTTCCTGCCTTCAGCCGTTTGGTTTACAATGACAGGATTTTCAATAAAACATTGTATAATGTAGAAAGCAATAATGTGGGAAACGCAGGTTCTTTGATGGGGATTCCGGCGTCCAACGGAATCGTCAAAGGCGAAATTATGCTGATAGAAGAGGCTTCACAGGATATTGATACAACCGATAAAATTATTGTGACAAAAACCACTGACCCTGGATGGGTTCTTTTAATCAAAAACTGTCTTGGGATTATTGCCGAAAAAGGTTCAATATTATCACATACCGCAATTATTACCAGAGAATTAAAGAAGCCGTCAGTTGTAAATGTAAGGAATGCAATGAGCGTCCTGCATAACGGCGATACAGTGGAATTAAATGCGGACAAGGGAATTATTCATATATTAAGGAGAAACAATGCAGGTGATATGTAAAATAGCAAAGACGACCAAAGACAAAAAAATGTTTTTAAAGCTTCCAAAGCTGCTGTATTCCCGTAAAAACCAAATTACTCAGGATGTATCCTTGGAAAAAAGCATATTGAACGGGACACATTGCCTAAGCAGATATTTTGACGTAACGCCGTTTATTGTTGTCAGCCATAAAAATGAAATATTTGCCAGATGTATTGTCACAGTATATCCTAATGACGAAAACGCTTACATAGGATTCTTTGAGAGCAGTTCCGACAGGGAGGCTTACAATGTTCTTTTTGAAAAGGTATTTGATTTTGTCAAAGCCATAGGAAAAAACACTGTAGTAGGTCCATATAATGCTTCTTTCTGGTTAGGATACAGATTAAAGACAAACCACTTCGGCACGCCATATGCCTGTGAACCCTATAACCTTTCTTATTATCCCCGTATTTGGAAGGAGATGGGATTTGAGGCTTGTGATAATTACATTTCCAACCAATATAAGATTATTCCCAAGGGATATTTTTCTCCCAAATATAAAAAACGTCTGGAAGAAATGAGTAAGGATGGATATGTTTTAAGAAACGCCGCAAAGGAAAGCTTTGATAAAGACCTGACAAGCATTTATTATCTGCTGACGGAATTATACTCATCATTTCCGGCATATAAACCAATTTCATTAGAAGAATTCAGAAAGCTTTACGGTTCGCTGAAATATGTTCTGGATTACAAAATGGTTAAGCTTATATTCAAGGATGGGAAGCTGGCGGCCTTTGCAGTCAACATTCCCAATTACGGAAATACTCTTACCAGACCATTGTCACCTAAAATGTTATTTGAACTCATCCGTAAGAAGCACAGGATTCAGGAATATGTATTATTGTATATGGGAGCGGACCGTTCGCATCTGGGACTGGGCGGATCAATGGCAGAAATCATAAAAAACAGCCTTTCCGAAAACGGCTGTACTTCTGTGGGAGCATTGATACATGAAGGAAAAGTTACAGGCGGATATTATAAGGATTTGATTGTTGATAAATATACATACTCTTTATATCTCAAAAGAGTATAAAATATTATATCATAAATTAATTATCACAAAGGGTTGAAATTATAATGGTTTTATGTTAGAATTTCCTAAAATAAATAAAAATGCCTTGGAACAGGTTCCTAAGGCGTATTTTTGAAAAAAAGCGCTATCTCTATGCTTAGTTGTTTTTTTTTTGAAATTTTTTAGGCGATAACAGCCGTATTTTTGCGGCGTTTCCATACAATATTGAGAAAGGAATAAGGTGAAACCATGAAAGCATTTCTGATTCTGGAAGACGGCAACGTATTTGAAGGAACAAGCATTGGAGCGGATAAGGAAGTTATCAGCGAAATTGTATTTAACACTTCTATGACGGGGTATTTGGAGGTGTTGACTGACCCTTCATATGCGGGACAGGCAGTAGTTATGACCTACCCGTTAATCGGCAACTATGGTATATGTCATGCTGATAAGGAGTCAGGAAGGCCTTGGCCGGACGGTTTTATCGTACGTGAACTTTCTCCTATGCCAAGCAATTTCAGAAGCGAAGACACTATTCAGAATTTTCTTACATCTAACGGTATTCCGGGAATCGAAGGAATTGATACCCGTGCCTTGACCAAGATTCTACGTGAAAAAGGCACTATGAACGGAATGATTACTACCAACAAAAATTATAATCTTGATGATATTATTCCACGTTTAAAAGAATATACAACAGGCAAGGTTGTTGAGAAGGTTACATGCAGCGGAAAACAGGTTTTGGAGGGCGACGGACTTAAGGTTGCGCTTATGGATTTCGGAGCCAAGAAAAACATTGCCCGTTCTCTTAACGACAGGGGCTGCAATGTCACCATATACCCTGCGCTTACACCGGCTGAGACGATTCTTGCAGATAAACCTGACGGAATCATGCTTTCCAACGGACCGGGAGACCCGAAGGAGTGTGTCTCCATAATTGAGGAGCTGAAGAAGCTTTATAATTCGGAGGTGCCTATTTTTGCAATATGCCTTGGGCATCAGCTTATGGCGCTTGCCACAGGAGCTGATACACATAAGATGAAATACGGACACCGCGGCGCCAATCATCCTGTCAAAGATTTAAAAACAGGCAAAGTATACATATCCTCACAGAATCACGGATACGTGGTAGATATGGATACTATTAATCCGCAGATTGCCAAGCCGGCATTCATCAATGTTAATGACAAGACTAATGAAGGTCTTGAATATATAGGCAAAAATATTTTTACGGTGCAGTTCCATCCGGAAGCCTGCGCAGGCCCTAAGGATTCGGATTTCCTTTTTGACAGATTTATAGATATGATGAAGAAAGGCAGGGATTAATATGCCAAAGAATAACGACATTAAGAAAGTATTGGTTATAGGTTCTGGACCTATTGTTATCGGACAGGCAGCGGAATTTGACTATGCAGGAACGCAGGCGTGCCGTTCACTTAAAGAAGAGGGCATTGAGGTTGTGTTAGTTAATTCTAACCCTGCCACAATTATGACGGATAAGGACATTGCGGATGAGGTGTATATTGAGCCGCTTACCGTAAAGTCCCTTGAAAAAATAATACTCAAGGAGAAGCCGGACAGTATTCTTCCCACACTTGGCGGACAAGCCGGACTTAACCTTGCCATGGAAATTGCCGAGACAGGTTTTCTGGAGGAACATAATGTCAGGCTTATAGGAACAACTGCCGAGACAATTAAGAAAGCAGAGGACAGACTTGAGTTTAAGACCACTATGGAGAAAATAGGCGAGCCTTGTGCGCCTTCACTTGTGGTTGAGAATGTGGAGGATGGTATCGCATTTACTAATACAATCGGTTATCCCGTAGTATTGCGTCCGGCATATACCCTTGGCGGAAGCGGCGGCGGAATAGCTCGCAATCAGGAAGAGCTTATTGATATTCTCTCCAACGGACTTCGT
This sequence comes from uncultured Butyrivibrio sp., assembly GCA_964414835.1. Lineage (GTDB taxonomy): Bacteria > Bacillota > Clostridia > Lachnospirales > Lachnospiraceae > Eshraghiella. The sequence goes on from CAYPWY010000027.1 coordinate 11,053, forward strand.
CTCAGCCGTGTGGGTCAGGTTCTTGTGGAACGCTGTATTGCAGGCTGGAAGGAAATAGAGTATGAGGTTATGCGTGATGCCAACGGAACATGCATTACAGTGTGTAATATGGAGAATATTGACCCTGTGGGCGTTCATACAGGAGACAGCATAGTAGTTGCTCCGTCACAGACTCTTTCTGACAAGGAATACCAGATGCTTCGTTCATCGGCACTGAATATAATCGATGAGCTTAAAATAACAGGCGGATGTAATGTGCAGTTTGCCCTTCATCCCACCAGTTTTGAATATTGTGTAATAGAGGTAAACCCCCGTGTGAGCCGTTCATCAGCTCTTGCATCCAAGGCAACAGGCTATCCGATTGCCAAGGTTGCTGCCAAGATAGCCCTTGGTTACAATCTGGACGAGATTCCTAACGCAATAACACATAAGACATTTGCAAGCTTTGAGCCTGCCCTTGATTACTGCGTAGTTAAAATACCACGCCTGCCTTTTGATAAATTCATTACGGCATCAAGAAAGCTGACCACACAGATGAAGGCAACAGGAGAGGTAATGAGTATCTGCACCAATTTTGAAGGTGCGCTTATGAAAGCCATCCGTTCCCTTGAACAGCATGTTGACTCACTTATCAATGACGACTACTCAGGCTGTACAGATGATGATATACTTGAAATGCTTGAAAATGTTGATGATAAGAGGATGTATGTAATCGCTGAGGCATTGAGGAGAGGCATCACATATGATACAATACATTCCATAACGATGATTGATGAGTGGTTTATAGATAAGTTTGACATTATCGTTAAAATGGAAAAAAGACTTGCCCAAGAGCCCCTTACCAAGGAACTGCTTTTGGAAGCCAAGAGAATCGAATTTCCTGATGCGGTAATCGGTAAGCTGACAGGCAAAAGCGAGAAAGAGATTAAAGCACTGCGCAATGAGTACAATATTCATGCGGCATTTAAGATGGTTGATACATGTGCGGCAGAATTTGAGGCTTCAACTCCGTATTATTATTCCTGCTACAAGTCGGATAATGAGGTTGTTGAAACCAGACCGGAGAAAAAAGTCCTTGTTTTGGGTTCTGGTCCTATCAGAATAGGACAGGGTATTGAGTTTGACTACTGTTCAGTCCACAGCACATGGGCATTTAAGGCTGAAGGCTATGAGACTATTATTATCAACAATAACCCTGAAACGGTAAGTACGGATTTTGATATTGCCGATAAGCTCTATTTTGAACCGCTTACACCTGAGGATGTTGAGAGTATTGTGGAGCTGGAGCATCCTGACGGAGCAGTGGTTCAGTTCGGCGGACAGACTGCAATCAAGCTTACTAAGAGTCTTATGGAAATGGGCGTGCCGATTCTTGGAACAAGTGCCGAGGATGTTGATGCGGCGGAAGACAGAGAGCTTTTTGACCGGATTCTTCAGGAATGTGAGATACCGAGAGCCGCCGGAAAAACTGTCTTTACTGCTGATGAGGCTATTGATGCCGCCAATGAGCTTGGATATCCGGTTCTTGTAAGACCTTCCTATGTGCTTGGCGGACAGGGAATGCAGATTGCCATATCGGATCAGGACATAAGGGAATTTATGGAGATTATCAACAGACAGGTTCAGGAGCATCCTATCCTTGTAGATAAATACCTTATGGGCAAAGAAATCGAGGTAGATGCAGTATGTGACGGCGAGGATATATTGATACCGGGAATCATGGAGCATATAGAGCGCGCCGGAATCCACTCAGGTGACAGTATATCCGTATATCCTGCCCAGAGCCTTACACAGAGAATTATAGATATGCTGGAGGAATACACAAGAAGACTTGCACGTTCCCTCCATGTAAAAGGACTTATAAATATACAGTTTATAGTATATAATAACCGGGTATATGTTATTGAAGTTAATCCGCGTTCCTCAAGGACGGTTCCGTATATCAGCAAGGTCACAGGTATTCCGATTGTCAAGCTGGCTACACAGGTTATTATCGGCAATACAATTAAGGGGCTTGGTTATACGCCGGGACTTCAAAAGAAAGCGGACTACATCGCAATCAAGATGCCTGTATTCTCCTTTGAAAAAATCAGAGGCGCCGATATAAGCCTCGGACCTGAGATGAAGTCCACAGGAGAGTGTCTTGGTATTGCAAGAGAGTTTAATGAGGCTCTTTACAAAGCATTTATCGGAGCCGGAATTAACCTTCCTAAGCATAAACAGATGATTATGACCGTCAATGACAATGAGAAGAAGGACGCCCTTTCGGTTGCAGCAAGATTTGCGGCATTGGGATACACAATCTATGCAACATGGGGAACGGCTAAGTTCCTTCAGGAAAACGGCATTGATGCAATTAAGGTCAACAAGGTCGAGCAGGAGGCACCGACGCTTTTGGATTTGATTCTCGGTCACAAGATTGACCTTGTAATTGATATTCCGTCCAACGGAATTGAGAGAAGCCACGATGGTTTCATTATAAGAAGACATGCCATTGAGACCGGCGTCAACGTCCTTACATCGCTGGACACAGCTAATGCACTTCTTACCAGTTTGGAGAGTGCCGGCGAGCAGCATATGACACCGATTGATATAGCGACTATTTAGTTCTCTGAGGAGTGGCTTTCTCGTAAATAAATTTATTTGGCAGGTGATTTTATGACCGGAATTTTAGAGCAAATAACAAATATATTAAGTGAGGCGTTTGTATCCTGTGGTTATGATGCCAAATACGGCAAAACGGGAATTTCCAACCGTCCTGATTTGTGCCAGTTCCAATGCAACGGCGCTATGGCGGCAGCCAAGGCATATTCAAAAGCACCGTTTATAATCGGAGATGAGGTTGTTGCAAAGCTTGCGGACAACAAGGCATTTAAGTCAATTCAGTGCGTAAAGCCGGGATTTATTAACATTGTTATGAGTGATGAATTTATCGGCGGATATGTGCGTGAGATGGCAATGCAGGATAAATTCGGATGTGAATGTGCGCCTAAGGATGAAACGATTTTTCTTGATTACGGCGGAGCCAATGTGGCGAAGCCTCTCCATATCGGACATCTCCGTTCGGCTATAATCGGCGAGAGTCTTAAAAGAATCTGCGCTTATAACGGATATAAGACAATAGGTGATGTACATCTTGGAGACTGGGGGCTGCAGATGGGACTTATAATTGTCGAGCTGCAGTGCAGAAAGCCGGAGCTGCCTTATTTTGACGACAGCTTTGAGGGGGAATACCCTGCAAAAGCACCGTTTACCATATCGGAGCTTGAGGAGATATACCCTTGTGCCAGCAGCAAGTCCAAGGAGGACGAGGCGTTCAAAAAATCAGCACAGCAGGCAACGGTTCTTTTGCAGAACGGACACCGCGGATATACTGCATTGTGGCACCATATTATCAATGTTTCGGTTGCCGACCTTAAGAAAAACTACGGAAGGCTCAATGTAAGCTTTGACCTGTGGAAGGGTGAAAGCGATGCACAGCCGTATATTCCTGAAATGGTTCAGAATTTGATTGACAGAGGAATCGCATATGAAAGTCAGGGAGCAATCGTGGTCGATATTGCTGAGAAGACTGACAGCAAGGAGCTTCCTCCATGTATTGTCCGCAAATCTGACGGAGCCGCCAACTATGAAACATCGGACCTTGCTACACTTATTGAGAGAGAAAAGCTTTATGCACCTAAATCATATATTTATCTGGCTGATAAAAGACAGGATTTGCACTATACACAGTTTTTCCGCGTTGCCAAAAAAGCAGGTATCGTAAGACCTGACACAGAGCTGAAATTTATCGGTTTCGGTACAATGAACGGAAGCGATGGCAAGCCCTTCAAGACAAGGCAGGGCGGCGTCCTTCGTCTGGAATATCTCATTAAGGAAATAAATGATGCCGTATATGATAAAATAATGGCCAACAGAACCGTCGATGAGGAAGAAGCAAGGAAGACCGCCGAAATTGTAGGTCTTGCTGCCCTTAAATACGGTGATTTGTCCAATCAGGCAGCAAAAGACTATGTTTTTGATATAGACAGATTTACTTCGTTTGAGGGAGATACAGGACCTTATATCCTTTATACGATAGTGAGAATTAAGTCGATTCTCAAGAAATATCAGGCAGAAGGCGGAGCTGTGGATGGCTGTGTAACAGCCAATCCGTCAAGTGAAAGCGAAACGGCGCTTATGCTTGAGCTTAGTAAGCTTAGCGAGGTGGTAAATACTGCATTTACGGAAGCTGCACCCCATAAAATATGCAAGTTTGTGTATGATTTATCCAATGGGTTTAATCATTTTTATCATGAAACCAAGATACTTGCAGAGCCTGATGAGGCTAAGAAAAAAAGCTACATTGCCCTTATTGAGCTTACCAAAAATGTGCTCACGACATGTATAGATTTACTGGGAATTGAAGCGCCGGAAAGAATGTAATAAAATGGTCGAAGCAAAAGACCTGACAATGGGAGCCTAAAGTCTATTTTAAAGCTCCAGCAGATTTGACAGAGTAAGTCTGTGTATGGAAAAATCGGCGCAGGAATCAAGGCTTGAGCTTGTCATATATTTATTGGGTTCAATAAAAACAGTGTTTATGTTAATGCCGCGTGGTGCAACATCCCGTATATCCCGGAATATGCCTTTTCCGCTGAGCTTGGACAGGCTTTCCTTGACTGTCCAGATACGGCAGAATTCCAAATCAGGCTCGGCAGAATTATTTATACGCTGCACCTCCTCAGGGGAGCATACACGTACAACCGAGCGCATATTTAATTCACGTATATCCTGAATATCAATTCCCACAGGCATACGGCCGAATATGCAGGCAGCAGCGCCATTACAGTGGCTTATATTAAAATGAATATCAGGAAATTCACTAAGATACGGTTTCCCGTTCTTCTCGGCAGAGAAGTCAGGGAGACCGTTTTGTCTGCAGATATTTCTAAATCCATACAGGAACAAGAGGTAAGTGAGAACACAGGATATTCTGCCGCTTGTATGACGTATACGAAGAGCCTTTTTGCGGCGTTTCTCAGGAAGCTTAGATGTAAGCATTTCCAAATTCTCATCTGTAATTTTCTCATATTCCGTAAAAAGATAAATCATTAATGGTATCTCCGATAGCTGCGATTATTTTTTTCTTATAATCCAGAAAATTTTCTGACAGCAGTAAATCGGCATGTCTTACATCTGACGGGTCAATAATTATCTCGTCGGTGATATGTCCCGGTTTGCCGCCAAGAATGTATATCCTGTCAGACAGCAGTATTGCCTCGTCAATATCGTGGGTTATGAACAATGTGGAAAGCTTAATCTGCTCCATTATGTTAAGATACCATGCGTGCATATTGCTTTTGGTAATGGTATCAAGAGCGGAAAACGGTTCATCCAGAAGCGCTACCTCATCTGAAAACATATAAGTCCTGAGAAGTGCCGCCCGCTGGCGCATACCTCCCGAAAGCTGATTAGGGTATTTGCGCTGGGTTCCCTCAAGTCCAAATTCTTCAAAATAAGGCGCTACATGCTTTCTTGCCGTTCTTTTACGGATGCCTCTGACTGTAAGCGGAAGCGCCACATTGTCAATGATTGTCTTGTAGGGCAGAAGCAAATCCTTCTGAAGCATATAGCTGAGTCTGCCGGATTTACCGGTAATGTCCTCGTCCTTAAAAAGAATACGCCCGCTGTCAGGCACAAGAAGTCCTGATATGGCATTGAAGAGGGTGGACTTACCGCTTCCGCTGACACCCAGAAGACTGACCAGCTCGCCTTTATTAAGCTCAATATTGATGTTGTCGATTATTTTAGTACCGTCAAAACTGACAGAAATATTCTCTGTTTTTAATAATGCCATTTTTAACTCCTAACGTCAATAGCCAATAAATGAAAGTGGATGTTAGTGAAGGCTGCGTTATTCAGGAAGGTATTCATTGCTAAAACCAAATCCGGCAGGAATTTCAACATCACAAAGACCATTGTCATATACCCATCCGAAAAATCCGTCCCATCTGTCCTGGTCGATTACGCCCCATTTATCTGCATCGGCAGTATATTGTCCGGCTAACCAGTTCTGGCTTGCCTTACAAAGTTCAAGGTCAAGGCCTTCGTTGGCATTTACAAGAATTTCTGCTGCCTCGTCAGGGTTTTCAATGGCAAAATTGTAACCCTTGGAAAGTGCTTCCATGAATTTTTTGGCTGTTTCAGGATTCTTTTCCAGAAAATCATTATTAGCGATAATAACAGGGCTGTATTCATCAAGCTCAGGAGAGTAGTCCTTGAGATAAAAGAAATTAGTGTCAAGTCCCTCAAGCTCACATGCGATTCCGTCCCATGCATAGTAAATCCATACTGTGTCAATGGTGCTGCTTAAGGCTGCCTTTATATCCTCAACATATGTAGGTATAAGCTGTATTTTGTCGTAGTCGCCGCCGTCATCTGTCACAACCTTTTTGATGAGTGCCTGCTCAATAGGCATTTCCCATGTGGCATATGTATGGTTCTCCATGCCTTTAGGGGAATCTATGCCGTTCTCTTTAAGTGAGATGATTCCTGATGTGTTGTGCTGGATTATAGCAGCAACGGCAGTTACAGGAAGCTGTGATTCTTCGTCTGCTGAAAAAGCGGGAACCAGATAATCCTGAAAGCTTACACCGAAATTAACGGTTCCGTCTGCAACGGATGCCTCTGCGCCTGCCTCTGCACATTCAATGATTTCCACATCAAGACCGGCCTCTTTGAAATAACCTTTTTCCTGTGCAACATACAGACCTGTATGGTTGGTGTTAGGTGTCCAGTCCAGCATGAAAGTTACCTTTTCAAGGTCATCACTGTTATTGTCGGTTGTTGTTTTGCCGCAGCCTGCCATAGCGCATACGCCAAGTGCTGCAGCCATAATTAAAGCTGTTATTTTAAATTTTCTCATAATATATATTGCAAAGTCCGTTATTTTGTACCTGTTACGGACCTGCTTCTCCTTTCCCATGGCATTACAAGCCATTTTAAAATAATTACTGCCAGCATAAGTAAAAGACTTACACCTGATATAAATATAATCACCGAAAACATTCTGTCGTAAGCAAAAGATTTGCGTACTCTTGTCATAAACACCCCAAGTCCTGAGGTTCCTCCCAGCCATTCCGATATAACCGCACCTACGATTGAGTAGGCAACGGATATTTTAAGACCTGAGAAAAAATATCCTAATGAATATGGAAGCTTGATGTGTATAAATCTTTTGACCGGACCTGCGCCCATGGACTTAAGAAGCTTGAGAGCATCAGGGTCAGCGGCCTTAAAGCCGTCCAAAAGTCCCACTGCAATAGGGAAGAATGTGGTAATGACAATAAGTACAATCTTAGGCGTTGTACCATAGCCCAGCCACAATGTAAGAAGCGGTGCGATGGCTATTGAAGGGATTGTCTGTGTGACTATTATTACCGGATAAAGTGCATTGTATATAGGTTTACAGGCATCCATAATAACCGAAATTATAAAGCTTAGAATGATTCCGATTAACAATCCGGTAAATGCCTCCTGAAGGGTGGTTGCCGCATGTTCCAAAAGCGTGTGCCAGTCATTGGCAAAGGCCTGTAAAACCTTGGCAGGTGACGGCATCATAAATGACGGCATAAAATCAGAACCCGACAGGTACTGCCAAAAGCCTATAAAAGCAGCTATGGCAATCAATGGCGGGATTATTTTGCCGGTGATAATGTGTATTATCCTGTGTGCAGTTGTTTTACTGATGGTGTTTTGTGACTTTTTCATCGATTGTCAATACCTTTTCTTCAGGTGCATAAGTTATTTTTACATAGGTGTAAACCTTGCCGCAGCCTGCGTTAATGGCGATGTACTGGCACTGTTTAACTATTTCCATAAGTCCCTCATAATCTCCTTCGATTGAAGTCTCTGACGGTCCTACATAGTATTTGTAGCCGGAAGCCTTAATATAATCAAGAACCTCATCGACTATGCGCACTACTTCGGCATCATCCGTAACGTTCGGCAGAACCTGAATTGCTACATTTGCGTTCATAAAAGAACCTCCTTTCATATAATAGAAAAGCCTCGGCTGACCGAGGCTGTAAGGCTGTATAAATATCGGAATACATTGTAAAGACAATAAATCCATAAAGCATATATACATCCCTACGCCGGCATTACCCGGATCAGGTACGGGATTATCCTTCTGACTGAATACAGACGGTAAAATCCCAAGGGTCGAAACATTGGAGTGGTTTCCTCTCAGCCGGACTCATCCAGCACCCCTAGCAATGTGTATTGTATACTTGTATGGAAAAAAAGTCAATGGTAAGTTTATTGTGATGACCGCAATGATGATTGCAATGAAAAGTTTATTGTGATGACCGCAATGATGATTGCAATGAGAAGTTTACTGTGATGACTGCAATGATGATTGCAATGAAAAGTTTACTGTGATGATTGAAAATGATGTAGTTTACAGTGGCGGCTGCAAGTGATATATTAAAATAGTAAAAAATTTTAAAACAGTGTATAACCACATAGGAGCTATAATGAAAAAAGCAAACGGTTTTTTGAATTGCATATATTTCTTTTTGCTGACATTGGCGATATGGGTTTGCGGAAACTGCGTGGTATTTATAGCGCAGACAGGAAAAACAAGTCTGATTCCTGCCATAGCAATCATGTTCATTCTTGCCAATATACTGCCTTCGGCACTGCGCCGCAGATTTCCGTCAATCCGTTTAAGAGTCTGCTTCCATGGAACAATGTGCCTGAAAATATTTCTGGCTTCCTGTGTGCTTTCGGTTATATATCACATTGTCATTGCGTTTTATTTTTTTCCGGGAAACTGGCTTCTTTGGCTTAAAAGCGCCGGAATATGTGCGGCAGTTGAAGCTTTGCTGTTCTGGAATGGAATTATCAGCGTATATTGTTCATCTGTACAGTTGGGAATAAAACACCGTGTTGTAGGAATAATCTGCGGGCTCATTCCTATTGTGCATCTTTTTGTGCTTTTCAATATTATTAAAATCGTATCAGATGAAGTGGATTTTGAGTGTGACAAGGAGATACTGAATCTTTCAAGAAAGGAAGAAGCAGTCTGCAGGACAAAGTATCCTATTCTTCTGGTGCATGGCGTATTTTTCAGGGATTATAATTTTCCAAATTATTGGGGAAGGATTCCGGGTGAACTTATTAAAAATGGGGCGCAGATATATTACGGAAATCACCATTCTGCCTCCTCTGTCAGTGAAAGCGCACATGAGCTTGCCGACAGGATAACGGAGATTGTCAATGAAACAGGCTGCGGTAAAGTGAATATAATCGCACATTCAAAGGGCGGGCTGGACTGTCGTTATGCGTTAAGCAAATTGGGTATTTCGGAATATGCGGCGTCACTGACAACGATAAATACTCCCCATCAAGGCTGTGAATTTGCGGATTATCTGCTTAACAAAGTTTCGGCTCCCATGCAGAACCGTATTGCCATGGCATATAATTCAGCCATGAAACATTTTGGCGATACCAATCCTGATTTTATTTCTGCGGTTCGCGACCTTACTTCATCACGCTGCCGCCAGTTAAATGCGGAAATGGAAAGCGGAAGCTATAGTGGTGTGTACTGTCAGAGCGCAGGCTCGCGGCTTAACCGTGCGGCCGGGGGCAAATTCCCGTTGAATTTTACATATAACCTTGTAAAATATTTTGACGGACCCAATGATGGGCTTGTATCTGAAAAAGCAATGCGTTGGGGAGAAAATTTTGTTTTTGTGACAGCCAATGGCAGACGTGGAATTTCTCATGGTGATATGATTGACCTGAATAGAGAAAATATACCGGATTTTGACGTAAGAGAATTTTATGTAAGGCTTGTGGCAGATTTGAAGAACAGGGGGTTGTAATCATATTTTATTGATTTTATTATCAATAAGGGTTATAATATCATAAGATATGTTGTTATTGATGGAGGAATAAAATATGTCTGGGGAAGCAGATAACAATTCAGGCTGCAGCGGCAAATGTCAGGGTTGTGACAGTGCCGGTAATTGCGGTGTAATACCTAAAGAACAGCTTAATTCATACAGCAGCATCAAGAAAGTAATAGGCATAGTCAGCGGCAAGGGCGGTGTCGGTAAGTCTACGGTCACGTCGCTTCTTGCAAGAAAACTTGCAAATGAAGGATGCCGTGTGGGTATAATGGATGCCGATATAACAGGACCGTCAATTCCAAGGATGTTTGGTGTGGGCGGACAGCTTTACGGTACAGAGATGGGCATAGAGCCTGCCGTATCCGTTGAGGGAATTAAGATTATATCCATGAATCTTCTGTTGGACGGAGAGGAAGAGACAGTTATTTTACGCGGTCCGGTGCTGGCAGGGGTTGTTAAACAGTTTTGGACTGATGTTCACTGGGGTGAGCTTGATTACCTGCTTATTGACATGCCTCCGGGAACCGGCGACATACCGCTTACGGTTTATCAATCAATTCCGGTTGACGGAATAGTGATTGTCACATCTCCGCAGGATTTGGTGCGCATGATAGTGATGAAAGCCTACAATATGGCAGAGAAGATGAATATACCGGTACTTGGACTTGTTGAAAATTACAGCTATTTTACCTGTACTGACTGCGGCAAGCAGTTGAAAATTTTCGGAGACAGCGGCATAGATGCACTTGCGGCGGAATTTAACACATCGGTTGTAGCCAAACTTCCCATAATGCCCAAGATTGCAGAGGCGGCAGACAATGGATTTGCAGCAGATGTTGATACAGAGATTAATCTCGCACCGATAATCGGAGCGTAATATGTAGGAGGGGCGGATTTGCCAAACAGAGAAAACCCGGGAATTATTATTTGGAGACTTATCTATCCGATTCTTATTTTTGTGGGAGTCGAGATTGTGATTGAGATGGTTGTCTTATATGCACATATGTTCCATCTGATGAAAGTTAATCAGATGTCATTGAGTGATGTCAATGCCTTGACAGATGAGCTGAATAATTTTGTGTACAGTATAAGTCTTTATATTACAATAGCAAGAAGTGCGGTCCTTATACCTATTTTTGTCCTGCTTATGCATAAGGATAAGGGACGTGATATGTATTATCAGCGGTACATTAAGTACGAACCGTATAATCGCAGGTGGCTTTTTGTGCTGCCTGTGTTGGGGTTTGCGGCGGCTATGGGTTTTAACCATCTTGTTCCTATGATTCTTGTGGCAGTACAGGGCTTTGTGCATGTAGCCGGGAAAACACTTTTCGGCAGGGATTGGAATGTTGACTTCTTTGCTACTTATGACAACCTTTCCAATATTATATATTCAGGCAGTATTGTCATACAGATAATAGCAACTGCAGTGGCGGCGCCGGTTGTGGAAGAGCTTCTTTTCAGAGGGCTTCTGTTCAAAAGAATGAGAAATCATCTTAAATTTGTACCCAGCGCACTTATATCGTCTCTTATATTCGGTATAATACACGGCAATGCAGTGCAGTTTTTGTATGCCTTTTTGATAGGACTTTTGTTAGCGTTCGTATATGAGAAATTTAAGACGGTTGTTGCACCGATTATTTTTCACGCAGGGGCTAACCTGATTTCGGTTATAGTAACCTTTGTTATGCCGGAGGACGGAATAGAACTGACGACAGGCGGTTATATGCTTCTGGTTGTGGCGGAGCTGGCTGTAACGTTTCTTATTTTGTGGCTGATTGATATTAAATTCAAAAGAAATGTACAGAATTGATTATATAATAAGAATGGCATTTTAGCCGGTATATGAATTACCGGAATAATTTTGTGAGGTTATGTATGAAAAAAATATTATCTATTGCAATACCATGCTACAATTCGGAGGCGTATATGCATCGATGTATAGAATCACTTCTTCCCGGCGGTGAAGAGGTTGAGATTATAATAGTTGATGACGGCTCAACAGATGGTACGGCAGAGATTGCAGATAAATATGCTCAGGAATATCCGAATATATGCAAGGCTGTTCATAAGTCTAACGGAGGACATGGCGATGCGGTTATGGAGGGCTTAAAAAACGCCACAGGTGAGTTTTTTAAGGTGGTTGACAGCGATGACCGTGTGGGAAAAGAAGCATATATGAAGCTTTTAAGTGTAATGCGCAAATCAGTGCTGGAAGGACACAGGCTTGATATGCTTATATCCAACTATGTTTATGATAAGCAGAATACAAGGCGCAAAAAGGTTATGCGTTATGCCACAGCCCTTCCCACTGATACATATTTTACATGGGATGATATAGGCCATTTCAGAAATACGCAGTATATATTGATGCATTCTGTTATATATAGAACCGAGCTTTTGAAGGAGTGCGGACTTGAGCTTCCGAAGCATACCTTTTATGTGGATAACCTTTTTGTATTCCAACCGCTGCCTTCCGTTAAGATAATGTACTATGTAGATGTGAATTTTTACTGGTATTTTATCGGAAGGGAAGACCAGTCGGTAAACGAGGAGATTATGATTAAAAGAATTGACCAGCAGCTTCTTGTAAACCGCATGATGATAGAGTGCTTCAATTCTAAAGGCGTTGACAATAAAAAATGCCGTATCTATATGAAAAATTATATGTCTATAATTATGACAGTGTCGTCGATTATGTGTGTATTATCCGATAATCGGGAGAATCTTGACAAAAAAGAGGCGCTTTGGAAGCTCCTGAAGGAAAAGGAGCCTTGGGCATACAGACATATACGTTATTCTATACTTGGGATATGGATGAACTGGCCGGGAAAGCTTGGCAGAAAAATATCAGTAATAGGATACCGCGTGGTTCAGAAGATTTTCGGATTTAATTAGGTATAGTAATACCGCAGACCGCACTTTCAGGCGGCTTGCGGTATTTTTGCCATATATGCAGGCAACGAACCTGCCGGGGACTCCAAGCAATGGTTATGGGGCTTATGTGAATCTTGCAAAAAATCTGGTGTGGTATATAAGGGGATAAAGTACTGCTGCCAGAAAAACTGCCGCAAGTACATCATATACCGAATGCTGCTTGAGAAACATAGTGGATGCACATATAAGCACACCGATTATTGATACGGCTATTTTCATTGCCGTGTGGCGTCTGCCGAAGGTTTTGGACTTGAATACGGCAATGACTATTACAAGAGTGTTGTATACATGCAGGCTTGGCAGTACATTGGTGGATGTATCGGCACTGTATAAAAAGCTTACAAGGTCGGTGAATAAATTCTCACGTGGAAATTCGGCGGGGCGGAAGTCGCCCAGTCCGTTAGGAAATATGAAATACACAGCCACAGCTATGCTCATTCCTATTATCAGGTATGCTCCCATTCTGATGCACTCGCCTTGGGATTTAAAGAAAAAATATACACAGCCTGCCGCTACAAATACAAACCAAAAATAGTATGGTATTATAAAATATTCGCAAAATGGGATATAATCATCAAGAGGACAGTGAATAAGATAGTAATCGGAGGTAACATGTGCCTCCAAGTATACAAAGCAAGGAAGGTATATAAAAAGATACAATCCTAAAAGGGCATGCCCATATTTTTTTAAAAATTCCTTCATAATTATAAAAGCTCCTATTATGTATAATAATTCACGTAGAATTATAGCATATTTGCTTTGATTATTACAACAAGTATTTGGCATTTACAAAAGACGCTGTAAGTTGTAAAATATATATAATACCATACTTATGCGGAGGTGTCGCTTTGAGGCTTATTATAAGGGACATTAAGAAGAAATATGATGAAGTAACGGTGCTTAACAGAGTAGGATATGCTTTTGAGCCAGGTCTTATATATGGCATTGCAGGCGGCAAGGGGGCAGGCAAGACTACGCTTTTAAACTGTATATGCGGAGAATGTGTGCCGGATTGCGGATATGTCAGGCTTGATACTCTGGAGTTTGACAGTTGAATAACTAAAAAATCGCTACAGGTATTGATTTACC
>CAYPWY010000028.1:0-24645 GCA_964414835.1 uncultured Butyrivibrio sp.
TACCCGTAACAGTTATACCGGCTCCATTCGCACCTCCTCCCGAAAAAATCTTAATGTATTCAACACACTTACCGTCTATGGTCTTGTCATATACTCCGGAACCCCCCTGTTCAACAGTTACTCTTCCAGCTCCATATAATGGTACTGTGTTTGAAACATCTGCTATACTTCCATTTATCATAAGTTTATTAATGGTAATATCAAATACGTCATTAAAATTGATACCTTTTATAATAAGATGATCAATTGGTCCCTTTCCTCCTTCAATGTCAGATGCGGTAAGTGAATATGTTTCTCCAAATTCCACCGAAGTCTGTATATCCGACCATCTACTGTTATATTCATCTGCCAGCCACATCCTGATACCGTTAGTTGCATTTCCTGAAACAGAAATCTCAATACTGTCACCTTCGTTTAGTACTGTTCCCAAAGGAATAAAGAGCCCATTTACATTACTTCCTTTAACAGTTCCATTAAAAGGGACACCCCATGATATTATTTCATCCGGGTTCAATATTTCTTTATGTAAAAATATGAAATCACCTTCACAGTCTGCAAAAGATATCCGTATACTCTGTATAGTTGGATATGTGTATCTGATACCCAGATTGTTAAAGAAATCCTCTGTATACTTATTAACCCTCTCTGCGCTCAGTCTTGCTGAATCCGCATCTGATGAGGCTGCTTGTGCTGCTTTCTGCGAAAGATCTGCTTCACGTGCAGAATCATCTCTGTACTGACCGGCCTGTATTTTGTCTTCTTCAACCTGTTTAGCGTAAGCTTCAACCTGACTTGTATATTTTTTAACTTCATTTAAGTGTTCTTCAGCCTGAGTTAAGTATTCTTCAGCATCCTCTGTAGTCTGCATAAATTTTACAGTTCCATCTTTAAATGCAGCTGCAATTCGTTTGCTATTATGCAAAAAAGCAAATTCACCTGCAGTCAGTTTAGTCGGGTCAAAATCTGCATCATTACCCTGCCTCATATTAATAGCCAAATCATTCACCTTCTTACATTAATTATTCGAATACGCATCATCTGACTGACCCCAGCTTATATCACTATTTTCAAGACCAAAATCAGCAGATATAACATCAGGACTGCCTATTTTAAAGGTATAATTAAGAATTATTGAACAGTATCTGTTCCCTTCGGAATCTGTTATAACAACCACATCTCCGGGCTCTCTTGATGGATCAGCCGGAATCGAAAGCTCATATTGTATATACCTGCGACTTATATAAGTGTCGTATAAATCATCTGCTACAGTATTAGTAACAGTTGCACGATACAAAAGAGGATTCCCACGTATACATATAACGCTGTCAATGTATTCAGAATTCACAGGTCTCTCATGCTCAACTGTACCGCCATGCTGGCTTTCAACTACTGCACCTGTAAATTTTCTCGGATATGGTATTATGTTTTCTTCACCAAATATAGCGTTAATAGCGTGAAACTGCTGATTAAATGCTCCACCATTTTTCGGGACAAGATAATCAGGTTCATCAGCTGCATAAGTTGTGAAATCACCACCGTCAACATTATTGCCGTCAGAATATTTACCATTTTTTATATTCGTAAACGTACCGCCTGTATAATCTCCATACATATCAGTTTCAGAAGTAACCGCTCTTTGGAATTCAATTATTTCCAATTCATCCTTATTGTTTATCCTGGCATACCCAAGAGCTTGCTGAGCAATCCATCCTATTACATCTCGGCATGATCCACCCGGATAAGCGTAGTTGTTAACGTCCTTTTTATCTAATATCTGTCCGCTTCTTTTAAAATCTTTTCCTGACCATTTGACACCGCAACATTTACAAATGTCTTTTACCAGCTTTCCAAAAGTAACATACATAGGGCTTCCGTCTTCTGCAGTTTCATTCCTGCACATTGACGGCATAAATGGAATGTTGAATTTAATCATGTCATCTACAGCTGTTATTTCATAACGTTTACCAGATCTCTTAGCCTCTGTAATGGTATATCTTCCTTTGTCAAGCCACTGCGTAGCTATGTCTGTATACTCAGGTGGAATAAGACCTATCTTTAATGATAAATCTGCACCATTCAGAGAATAGTTGTTATACTTATAGTCATAATTCTGTAGCTCAAATTTAATATTCTTAGCATATGTTGCACCAAATTCGAAGGAACCGGTTACGCATGCATCATTATATTCAAAAGACATAATATCGCTCATACCAAAGGTATCGTCTTCTCTTATATTGCTTCTTGCTGTTCGATACCCCATACGAACACGGAAATCATGTATATCTTCAATCGCAAGCCATTCTTTATATGCCTGTGATGTTTCAAGCATGTCATCAGCTCCTTTATATCTGTGCAAGCCTAAAAGTCAGACTGCTCCATCTGATTTCAACATTGCCGTTTACTTTCTGGTAAATCATCTTGCACTGTCCGGTACGCCCCTGGCAATAAAACCAATTAGTTGATAACTGTCCTGCATTAAATGGCGAGGGGTATTGAAACTGAAGCTTGGAACGTCCTCTTAATACACTCATAAGCCTTGCCATCTGTCCCCATGTTATTTCTTTTAATGTCAGGTCATAATACTCTTTATCAGTCACTACATTATTATGCATAGTTCCATCAAGAGTACGCCCACTGTCCTCATTTACCAGTTCCTCATTGCCGATTGAAAATGATTCAACCATATCAGTTATATCTAACCAGTCATCAGACGTTGACGCCCTGATTGATATAATATTTTTTAAACTTTTTAGCGCCACTTATATCAGCTCCTTACTTGTTAAATGGATTTTTATTAGTGATAAGAATATTCTTATCATTCTGTTTTACAATTGCTTTATACAAATTGCCGGTATCAGGAACAATCTGAACGACCGCCCTGCCTCCGCCTGTTTTATTGGCTGCAACTACTGCACTGTATATAGCTGAAGCTATCTGAGATGCATTAAGTATCTCTGAAGAACCGGATCTACCCTGGGCTACTATCTCAGGTCCTGCTTCACCAGCCCAAAACAGAGAGCCTCTTATTCCTGATGGCATACCCGAAGCATACTGCGGAATATTCTTCCAGACCCCGTTTGTGAAGATGCCTCCAAGGGCTTTTGCTCCTATTGAGAACTGCGGCCATCCATCAAGCTTAAACAGTTTCACAGCAGCCTTTTGTACCTTATTTAACCCATCCTGTTTAAATTCAACGTGGATTGAGAATGCCGTAACTATCTTACTCCAAGCGTCTTTTATAGCCTGCCATACTTTCTTCACTGTTCCCAAAGGGTCTTTTAACATAGCGCTTATAGCTAAGATTCCAAGCTTTAATTTTGCCCATTGCTCTTTTAACCCATCAAATATTCCATTCGCCCAATTTTCGAATTTTTCAGCAGCATCTTTACCGGCAATGGCTGTAATAAGCGAAGATAAAAATGGCTGTACTATATTATTCCACACCCATTTTCCTATGTTTTTCATTAAATCAAGCAAGCCACCGAATATTGCGCCAAATATTGTATTTCCATTTTCAGCTTTTTTCTGTTTGAAATAATTAATAATGGCCGTAACTATTGCTTTGCATAAGCATCTGACTCCCACTGCAAAATTAACTACAGCTTTTAATGCTTTACCAATAAAAGTACCTAAAGCACTTGCAATACCTGAATAGTCTAAGTTTTTAAAAAAATCAATTATTTTGGTGACTATTAATAACGGAAGCATACTCCAATCAATTGCATCAAGAAAACCACTCATTAAATCCAGCGCACCTTTTATGACATTACTTATTGCTTCAGCAATTAATTTACCGTCAATGGCTTCCAAAGCCCCGTACAACGTATTGCCAATAGCAGAACCTACAGCACTCCAGTCTATAGCCCCTATCAGCGTTGATAAGAAAGTTATAGCGGAATTAATGAGCTCCATTAAGCATCTTCCGATATCACGCCAGTTAATTGTTTTAATTGCACCATTTAAAAAAGTCCCTATTGAACGTGCTATATTTGATAATGTGTTTTTAATATTGGTCCAATTTATCTTCTTTAAGCCTGCATTGATTTTATTTCCAAGAGCTTCGCCTATATTGCTAAAATCGCCCTTTTGCATATCCTCTTGAAGAGTTTTAAGAAGCCCCTTAAGCTTTTCGGATATGCTATCAATACTATCCTTGGTTTTTTTAACAGCTGAATCATCAGCTTGTGAACTTCCAAGCAATTTATTAACCATTGATTGGTCTGTCACGCCTGATTCATCAGTTTTCTTACTTGAATCCTTGCCGGATGATAAAATATTCAGCTTGTCAAATGAAGCAAGGCTTTTGTTGTAATCTTTTTGTGCCTTAGAAGCTTTCTTGGTTGCTGCTGCCGCATCTTCATAGCCTGACTCTATATCAGCTATGCCGCTTGCCGTTCCTGATGCAAAGGCGGCGGCTTCCTGAAACTCAATTCCAAAGATACTTGATAACAATTCCTTAGCTGATTTCGCTATCATTGTTATCTGGCTGATTATAGTGTTCAGAGTTTGAACAACAGGTGTTAAGGCTGTAATAAGATAAGAACCGATTACTGTTTTAAACTCCCTGAAATTCTCGGACAAAATCTTTGTCTGGTTTGCCCATGAGTTTTGGGTTCTCGCAAAATCTCCGGCTGCGTCAGCTGAGGCATTCATTACAAATGCATATCTTAAAGCAACCTTTTCTGCTTGCGTCATTGCCGAGTAACTCTTCGTAATACCCTGAGACAAAGCATATTGCTTAAGGTTTGCTTCTGTCATTACTATACCGAGGTCTTTTAGTGTTTCTGTTTCACCGGTATAAATGGATTTAAGCTTTACTGCTGCCTCTTCCGCTGTGAGGTTGTAAAATGAAGCAATATCAGCAGTTCTTTTGGAAACATTGATAGCCATATCGGAAGCCTGTTCCATGCTAAGCCCCATTGACTTACCCATAGCCATATAGGTTGAAGCCATTTTCTTAGCTGAATATTCCGAAAGACCAAATGATTCAAGGGCACTGTCTGCAAATTCCTCACATTTATCTGACATTTCACCAAAAGCTGTATCTACTACGTTCTGTACTTCCTGAAGGTCAGAAGCAGCTTCGATTCCGCTTTTTGCAAATACAGAAAAAGCCGCAACGCCAGCTAAGGCTATTACGCCCATTCTTGAAACAAATTTACCTAATGAGCTTGTAAGCCGGGTCATTTTAGTATTAAATGACTTTATGCTCTGACCCATTGACTTAAATCCTGCTTTGAAGTTTGAAGGATCAATCTTAGTAAATATCTTTAAAGATTTTGCTACTTTTTGAGATGAAGTTTTACTTTCTCTTTCTATTTCACTCCATGCTCTTTTAAATGCATCAGAGGCATTCATCCCTTGTTTTTTATACTGAGCGGCTAAAGTTGCAGCCTGACTTCTTAAACTTTTATTTACTTTTTTGACCCCTTCATCAATTCCTGAAGTATCAAATTTTGAATTAACCTTAATTGAACCGTCATATGCCACGCTGATATCACCTCTTTAAGCGCCGTCAAGAATCTTTAATATCTCTGTCTTTTCATTCTCAATTGCTTCTTTTTCACTATCACTCTGTATTCTGTACATTCTCTTAAGCCTGTTTATATTTGCTTTTTCATCAGCACTCATACTTGAATCCAACTTCTTTGCCCTGATGTCACATACACGTGTATATGCACATTCATCAAGCGTTGATAGGAGTCCGGCAAAAAGCCACCAATGCATATCTGTAGCCGGGTCCGTAAGGTCTATCCCGTACTGGCTTCGAAATGCGGATATGATGCGCCACTGGTCATGATAAAAACTAGATACAGACTCGTCATCATCACCTATATATGTGTCATGCGACCAGCCGTTTAGCCACCATGTCAGCGCATCCAACCACATTTCTTCGGGAGGTTTTATTTCAAACAAATAGTCAATAGCCAATTCTACAGCCTCATAATCCGTTATATCGGGAGATTCAAGAATATCCTGTATCTGTATAGCTGTCTGGTATGAGGCATCTATTTTATAACCTTTGTACTCATAGGGAAGGGCTTCATACAATGCATTCATTTCTTATCACTTCTTTTTCTTTGTATAACGTCGTCTTATGCTTGCTTTTCTGTTTTCAAACAGCTTCTCAATAACCGGTATAATTTCCTCAATGAAGTCCTCAATACACTCTGTGTCAGGTACCCATTCGTCTCCAAAAGCTTCATATAACTTTCTAAAATACTTGCGTATGGTCCCCTTTCCGAACACTTCATCAAATTTTCCACATATCTCTTTATGTAAAGATATAATTTCTGAATTATATTTTTTATGGATATTAAGAATTTCAGGCTTGGCCATTAATTCTTCAACTTCATCCGGCATGTTAATATTCTTTACTTCCTTCTCATATTCTGTTTGAAGCCTGTTTATCTTCACCTGAATTAAATCAAACCATTGGAAAAGGTTGATTACTTTATTCATAAATGATGTATCGTTGACATCAATGTAAATCGCATCATCATATTCATTAACAATTATTTCAGTCAGTTTCTCGGATACTTTCTGACCTATTACATATCTTTCTGCCATGTTTACCTCCCATTAAAAAGAGCGGCCATAAGCCGCTCTGAATTTTGTTTTATTCTGCTTTACTCTGAAGCCTTGGTAAATGTTTTTGTAGCCGTATCCCATGTTCCTGCAGTTCGCCCGCCATTATAATTATAATTAAACGGTATCTGGATTCCGTCTGTTCCGCCGCCGTAACTCTGTGGAATCACTACAACATTCTCACGATATGCATTTACTACAGTACCATCACTATTTAGAAGCACATCAACAACTGTCGTTTCAAGGTCAGAACCCATAGCACGGTTATTGACTGCATTTTCAAGATGTTCATATAAAGCTTCACCTTCATATGCATAGTATGTTCCAACTGAAACCTGAGGCGAATATCCACTGACTGTAGTTGTTGATTCTCCAAGAATGTTAGTCTTACTTTCAGATTCAGGGTTCATTTCAATATTAAGTTCTTCCAAATCTTTACCAAGTCTCACATAATTGGCAGTTGTGCCGCCAAAACTGGCGTCAATAAAATGCGCGAGATACTTTCGTTCTATCTTTGCACCGCTAACTCTTCCACTCATCTCTTAATCATCCTTTCTGTATTTGAGTAAAAAATTAGCCTGAAGAGTAACTATGTTATCTTCAGACCTTGAATTTTCAAAAGTTGAAATTGTCTGTGTTATATCAATTATATTTCTGCCGCCTGACAGGTCTATAACCTGCTCTTCTAAAAACACACCAAGCCTGTCCATAAAATCCGTCATAATAAGATTCTGCTTATCAGAGGTGCATCTACTCTTTAAAAGAATTGAAAACGGATACTGCGCCATAAAAGAGCCGTCTATATACTTGGCTATGTACTTGGCTCCCTGAAGGTCAAATAGTCCTATTCCCTTTTCAACGTCAGAAAGTGTATTGATTTCACAATATTTTTTGTTCTTAGCGTAATACTTTTCCATTCCCGGCATCTTTTCAATTGCATCAGATACGGCTGCTCTGATTGTATTCGCTTCAGATGCATCAAGCGGCATATTATTGTTATCTGACATTTACCTTCCTCCTAATTCGTAATGCGGTAATAAATCCGGTTCATAATTAAATGAAGTCAGTGTGTACACATCACCGCATTCTTCAGGATTTTCAAAAGCTTCGTTTCCTACTACCAGCAATGCACTGTTTAGCATATCGTCTGTAATAGTAATATCCGGATTATCTTCACACATAAAGCAAATGTTTATAACGTCTGCATTTTCCGCACCATTTGACTTGATATTGTACTTATGGTTAATGATTACTTGGCAGTCATTTACAGTAACAGCTTTATATGTCTCGGATGAATATTTACCTTCCGGTGGAACACGTACATATATTGTTACCTGCTTATCATATCCCAACTGTTTAAAAGCCTGCATACAGTAATCCACTCCCTTGCAGATATTCTTTAACAGCATTTCTAAGATATATATGTTCTTCTTTACTATCGCAAGCCGCTTTTTTTAAAGACGTTATATCATTAGCATAGCTTACTGATACTCCCAGACTTGACATGCTGCTTACAATATTACCGTTATTTTCAATGATACCTGCCTTTAAGGTATCAACTGCATACAATGCATCCGCAAGACTACATAATGCCTTTTTAACATTATCCGTATATTCTGTAAGTTTTTTTAATCTTGCAAACGTTAGATAATCAAGCTTATCCTCTGCTTTTTTTTCATATTTTGACCATATACCGGTATTGTTAAATGCGCCGGTATCGCCGCAAAATTCATTAATATAAAATTCATAATCCACAACCATACCGGCTACACTTCCTTTACATCATTATCCGGCAATCTTGCCAATCATATTAGTGTCAAGCTCTTTAATACCATATATGAGGTCAAATGATACTCTGTCAGTTTTAGTCTTGATGTCATAGTCGTATACAACCCTGACTCCGATACCGTCAGCGCTGGCATATGCAGCGTTGTTAGCTCCCATAGGAAGCTCAAGATTACGTGTAACAAGCGCAATACCGTTACGGTGGAATACTGCTGATTCAGGATTTCTAATTACAACAGCTTCCGTTTCCGTAAAGGACTTATGTATTTTCTGGTTAATATTAATAGTTCCTATAGCGCCTGATGCGGCAGTCTTATCTTCAGTAAATGCATAGAGATAACCGTCAATAATGAAATAATCTCCATTCTTTATTGTTGCTGATGCGGCAGTTACACTTGATAATGCTACTTTTGATTCACCTTTTACAGCTGTTACCTTAAATGCAGTAGCCGTACCTGCGTTTCCTGAAGACGGCATGTTCTGGTCCATAAATGTATCAAAACCATACAGCCTGCCAAGTGCAGCTTCCCTTAATGCGTCTGTAGAATTAGCGTAAGCGGCATTAGAAAGGTCACCGGATATATACCTGTACTGATGAGTAGGATTGAGGACTGCACGCCTCATTGCTTTTGGTACTTTCCTGATATTAAAATTCTTATCTGCCTGCGCGAGGTCATCAAGCGGTTTTGTTGTGTTTCCGTTAATGGTGAAACCTGCTTTCTGAAGCGCTACTGCTGCAAGGTCTTCATCTACAGCCTGTGCTATAGCCTGCATGGCCGGAGTGATAATCTGACTGCTGAAATCGTTAATATTAAGCGTCATTTCTCTTGATGTTACCGGAACTGTAATATCCCTGAACCGGTCCATCTTTACATCTACAGAACCTTCTGTAGCATCCTGATCTTCAGTAGTTCCGGTAAAATTCTGTGCAACAAATTTCGCCGGCTTTCTGATTGTTATGGTATCGCCAACGTTTACAAATTCGTTTGAATAATCTCTGTGTACAAGATTAGCCATAACGAGGCTGTTTAAAAGAACTGCAAGTGCCTCATTGGCTACAATGTTTGGTGTTAAAAATGTGTTTGGCATGATTTAATCAATTCCTTTCTGTTATTTATTCGTTTTTTTGCTGTTTTCTCCATTTAAGATAGGTGGCTGTATCCATAGTATTAGGGTCGCCTGTAATTGGTTCACTGCCTCCTTTATTGCTTGTATTAAATCTTGCGGCACCTGCTGCTTCATCTGATACAAAGGCTGTATTATCAGCTTCTTTTTCAGCGGCAAGAAGGTCGTTAAATCCAATCAGCTTACCATCCTTTACGGTTACATTATCAGCTATCTTGCTTCTAATGCTTTCTTCAGCAGCTTTTGATGAAAATTTGACGTCTTTAAATGCTTCATCAAGCAAAGCATTTTTTTCTTCCAAAGCTTCCTTGTTCTTTACATCCTTATCAAGCTGCTCATATTTTTCTTTCCACTCATCACGGGCCTTTGCAATGCCGTCAATGTCCTTGCCTTCAAGCTCTTTTAAAGCAGTTTCGGAAGTCTCGGCCTTTGTTTTCCAGTCGTCACGTTCCCCTTCGGCTTTCTTAACCTTTTTGTCCATTTCTTCCCGGCTTACAAAATCACCGTCAAATTTGCTTTTAATTGCATCCGTGATTTCTACACCTAATTTTTCAAGTTCCTCAATAATTTTCATTTCGTATCCTCCAATAAAAGTTTTTTATCCGGTCAGCCCGGCATTTAGATTCTGCTATTTGAACCATAGCTGGCAATGCAGGTCAGGGAATCGAACCCTAAGTAATAACCACTCCTGCAAAATAACAGCATTAAAAAAGCACCTGCATTTGCAAGTGCTATGTTTGCTTGTATTAATTATAATTCAGTCATTTTCAATAACGTAAAGCATTCTGGATACAGCTTTGAAATTGTCCATAATCACAACCCTCTTATTGATTCTGATATGCACCCATTAGTTTCACACTTCACGCAAACAGAATTTCCATACTTTTTATATTGCAATTCCTTACCACAACGAGGACATATTACTTTTATATTAGGATTAATCATTTTATATTCAATTGTATCATATTCATTCTGGGTCATATCCATATATTATCCTCCTTGCTTCTTTGTTATACACTACTTTAACTCCAGCTTCTTTTGCTCTATCATACGCATCAAGCATTAACTGCCTTCGTTCTTTATCCGACAAATTAGGTGTATTAATAGCAGCGCAATAACTTGCTCTAAACTCGTCTCTCCAATCTCCTACTGCAAAATTAGACGGATGGTTCTTCATATGTCCGTAATATTCATGCGCTAAAACTGCTTTTTCACTAAGCGAATCCCTATTATTATGTGACTCTGTATCAGGAAATATGTCACCTCGTATATTAATAATATTCTTACTATCAGAAAAGCCTGTCTGTAAACCTGTATTATAATTTAAAACATCTCTAGGAATTTTAAGTTCATCAGCATATCTGTTTATTGTATTTATTTGTTCTTCATCTAAAATAATAAACGGACTCTTACGCATTCCGTTTGCCATATTTCTAATATCAATTATACTCCTATGTCCATCTTTTGCAATAGATTCTTTGCTGTTCTGACAACTAATACTCTCTTCCAACACCTTTTTTACATCTTTTGGAACTCCTTCACACTCTGATGCGGTCTTATATGCTAACTTTTTGCGTTCTGCATCACGTTTCTTGCGCTTTTCTCTCTTTTCTTCCTGACGTCTATTGTATTCTTCTTCATTTTCCTTTACATCATACTGCTCCTGATTGTTCTCCATAAATTCTGGAAAAAAAGGACTAAAGCTATGCCGGCAATTCCATCCGCAAAGCCCTGCGCCTGTTCCATACCCTGTTGTTTCTTTAAAATTCTGGTATTTTTTATCACTTCCATGTATCTTAAATACCTTGCCCTGCCATTCAGCATGTGACGGTCTCGCCCCCAAATGGCTTGATACAAGGAAATGCTCACATCCTACATCTTTTGCCCTCTGTTCTGATATATGCCCTGCCATTTGTGCTACGCCAGTTCTTACACATCTGGAAACTGCTGCCTCTACCGAAGTTCTTTTTCCTGATGGATATGTAACATATATTCCGTCTGCTTCGGATATTCTTTCTACAGCCTTAGCAATAGCATTTGTATAGGAATCATATCCCCTTGTGACGGCAAGATATATACTGTCACACTCATTAATAAATGTACGCTGTGCTACATCAGCTGTAGTTCTTGTAAGATTGTATATAGAACCGTTACAAGCTGTATAATCAGCCTCAATCATTGCCCTGTACCGGTCAGACAGCTTATCAAGCTCCGGTATGCCTGCCTTTTCATATATCTTCTGGTCATTATCAAGAGCTTGCACTCCTGCATCAAGCATAGCCTGTTTTACAATCTCTTCACTTTGTCCTGTGAATTTAGATAATTCAAGCAGGATATCCTGATACAGATAGCCTGCCTGCTGCATTGATTCTATATTCCATTTATCTGTAGCTGTCAGCATGTAATCTTCACCGCGTCCTGCCCTTGCCATCATTCTTTCAATTATCCGCTTCATAATATCACTATGAAGCTTTGACGCAAGCTCCTCAGAGGCGTCAGCTATACCAGCCATATATTCAGGTGGCAGCATATATATCAGCCCCCTACTATCCTGTTGACCAGACGGAGCCATGATTTACCATGATTATCTTTTGCCGCTTCAAACCACTTTGCTACAACCTTTGGATGAGCTGATTTATCAAAATCAAGCGGCTTGTTTGTAACTACTTTCTTTTCGCCCTTCTTAGCATAAGCGCTGCCTGAACCAACACCAACCATTACCTTACCTTCGTACAAAAAGCGTCCATACGGCCCTGCTCCTGCAACAACAACTCCGGTTCCGGCTATAGCCATGCTTTCTGCAGCGGTGCGTTGAATAAAATCCCCTGTCACTAATGGCATATATGGCTTCATATCATTCATTATCTGAGTATCAAGCATAAACTGTGCCTTATTTATGTTTCTTGCAATTCTGTCAAGCTTAATATTGCAGTCAACAACATTGTTCCTGTATCGTATATTAGGAAATTCAACAGCCATATATAGCGTCACTCCTCATCATCAAACATTGTCTTAGGTTTATTAAGGTCTTTCTGAAGCTCTTCGTATTCTTCACGTGTCATGCCTTCAAACTTTTCAAAGAACTTCCATGCCGGAATCTTCCCCTGAACTACGTAATTCCACCAATTAGCTCTGTCTTCTTCGTAGTTGTATGTTATATCCCCAAAATTAAATACAGTTTCGTATGAACCTGCAGGTGCATATTTATATAAATCCGCAATAATATTGAGCGCATATATAAGGTCATTAATAGCGGATTTAAGTGCGTCTCTTATATCTTTGATCGTTTGAATAGTATCCCTGTCATCTGCTTCAACCTGTGTAGCAGTTATCATACCTGTCTGCTTGTCTATTCCAAATGCTCCCTGCGAAAAACCGCAAAGCGTACCTATGATTGAAAGCCTGTTATTAATATCTTTCCATCTGCTTTCAGTTAGCAGTGTAGGCACATGCTCATGTATGCTTCCTTCATCAATCCCTGATTCAATGCCCCTTATAAAACGCGGCAGTTTCTTCTGAGGGTTATGCAGCTCATCATATCTCACCGCTTCTTCAGGAACAAATGTAATGTGCTTGCTGTCGTCTACTTCCGCGTCATTTCTGCTCCATGCTATATCGAGACCCTTAAGTGCAGTAACTGCATCAGCAAATATGGCTACTCCATACGCTGAATTCGGGTCAATGATATTAGCCTGAGGATTTTTAAAATATGCAAACAACGGTCTTTCAAACGGCTCACCATTACTTCTTTCAATGACTGTATCTCTCTGAAGCTCTTTCCAGTCCTCTATTACTGATAACGATATCTCTTTTCCTTCTTCATTTTCATTATCTGAAACATATGCTCTGTTAAGTATATAGCACTTACCATCTTTTCCGAGGTAATTCCATTCGTATCTTGTATACACCTTATCATTAGCATGCCTTATATCTCTTATAATAACACCCAGTACATTCCCGTCGCTGTCACTGTCCGTTATTACATAGTCCTTATCTTCAATGCAGTTAATGGAATCAGTTGTAGGTTCAAGGATGATTCCGCCACCTGTTAAGCCTGCCTGCACTTTATCTCTGAGTGTTTTACTTATCAGCTTATCAAATCTGTCCTGTAACCAAACAGCTCTTACTGAACCTTCGACTTTGACGTCTATATCAAGCGTAACAAGCGACGCTGCTTTTTTAGCAATGAAATTTCCAAAGTTTAATGTTTCTATGTCATCATCTGCATCCAGCCAGGGCGGCGTACCTTCACTGATGCTCCGCCATAAACCTATTGCATCAGCCATCTTGGAAGACAGCTGATTATCTGCTGCCGGATATACTCTTTGTGCCTGAGTTCCAAACATTTTTTTTAACACCGCCTTAAATCTGTCTATTAACCACATCTAACCAACTCCGTCAGTATTTCCATCTAAGACGTTTTTGCAGAAACGTCTTGCAGTAATATCTTGTATCATCCATTGCATGGTCTGATTCTTTTACAGGTTCTTCGTTATTACCCTTGTCATTCCATGCGTACATTCCAAATTCTTTTATGCAGTTTTTGCACTCTTTGTATATAAATAATCTTCTTTTATTCAAAAAGGTCGTAACAATCCGTATTCCGTCCAGCACATGGTTATCTGCTGCCTTGCAGATATACTGGCCATGAGTTTTTACACATTCGATAAAACTTGCAGCTGACGGGTCAATTATTATCCGGGTTACCGGATAGTTGCCAGCCATTTTCTCTAAAAGTTCGTATAAATGTTCGTCATCAAGACGCTTTTCATTTTCACGGCTGTCATAATAAACCTCATCAATTCGGGTTGCTGTTTTGCCGTCAAACGCCCATAATCCACATGAAAACGGATTACGTGTACCATAGTCAACCGATATCGTATAGTCTATAATTGTATCCGGGTCAGGGAGCTCATCAACAACATGTATGTCTTTATCAAACATTGTGTATATAATGCCTTCCGCGATACACCACAGACCTTCTATATACCGTTTGAAGAATACCCCTGTATACATTGAACGATAACGCTCTTTAATCTTTTCAGAAAGACTCAGGTTGTCATTCATTGTAAAATGAAGATATATAATCTTCTTTTCATCCGCCTTATCAATCCAATTCTTTTTAAACCAATGCTCTGGTCCGTCAGGGTTACAATTAAACCAGTATTTACTGCCATCTACTGAGCATCTTCCTGTCGCCTGATTGACAAAGCTTTCAGGCATAAGCGCTACTTCATCAAAAAAGCACCCTGCAAGAGTAATTCCCTGAATTAAATCCTGCGAGCGCTCATCTTTACCACCGAATATATAAAAATAATTTTCTACATCTCCTCTTCCTCTTGATACTACCAGAAGATTATCTGCTCTATGTTCTTTTATTTTGTATCCTCTTGCTATAAGCATAAGCTTAAGCCAGAAAAGCACATTACGTCTGAAAGAACCTATGGTCTTGCCGCACATAGCGAAGTTCTGCATGTCAAATGATGTCATTGCCCATATAACAAATGATAAGGACATGCATAATGTCTTCCCGGAACGGATGGCTCCATCAGCTATTATTCCTTCATGGTTATTAACCGGACTGTTTGGAAGCCACCATGTTAATACCTTTAATTGCTTTTTTGAAAAAGGCTTGAACCTGAATACGGCTTTTTTTATTCTTCCTGCCATATCTCATCAACCTTTCCTGAAAGAGCTTCAAGGAATCCGTCATCAGGCACTTCATCCGCATTGTCTGTTTTTGCCTTAAGCAGTTCAAGACGAGCTTTCTGTTCCTCAGTAACTAAATCCCAATTCTTGTGAACCATCTCATCATACTGCTTTATAAGCTTGCCAAGCTCCCTCTGAGCCCTTGACTGTGCATTCATAAAAGTAGCCTGCTTATCCCATGCCTGCTGCACTTCCCATCGTTCTTCTACTATTGAGTCACCATTTTTTTCACCTATACGCTCTATAGTCTTATCAGCACTATTCTTTACATATGCTATCTTTTGAGCACGAATAATAGCTGCACGTGCCAGAAGTATATTCTCCCAAAGCATGTCAATAGGGTCTAAAGATGCATTTTCAAACAGCTCAAGTGTTTCCTTTGGAAGATACCTTGAATAAAACCCATGCTTTTCAGCATTTTTATTTCCTGGGAGAGCTCCCTTACCATTTTTATTTCCCGGCTGCCCTCCGCGCTTGCGCTTTTGCTTACTTGCAACGTTGCGATTATTGTCCGTTGCGTTGCGATTCCACTTATATCTGTTCTTCCAGCTTCGAACGGTTCCTTCAGGTACATTTAATTGACTAGCTATCTCAATTAATTTTGCACCTTTATCAAACATATCCTTTGCCTTGTCTATATTAGGATTTCTTGCTTTTGGCACCATCACCACCTCTTCTATCCGTCTGTTATGCATTCTACAACAAAAGAGACCCTGTTAAGGTCTCTTTTGCCAAGGAGAATTATAATATGTCAATATGTAGCAACCAACAACTTTTCATAAATCCACGATACTATTATAGCACATATAAATGTGTTATTTTGTGTTATTTTGTGCTATTTTGTGTTATTTTGTGCTCACTTTATATTTTTCGTCAAACAATAATAATGCTTCTCCATGCATATGTCTGACAAAATTGTAGCTGTAGTGCATTTCTCTCGATATCTGACCAAGGGGCTTATCTTCGACATAACGTTTATAAAGCAGCTCAACATGTTTTTCATTTTCCATGTTCTGTATTTCATTAATTATTTTATCCCGAACGCGCTTTAATTCAAAAATATTTTCATGCAGCTCCCGTTCCATATCAACATATTTAGCTACAACACCAGACATTCTATCCGGTTTTACTGATGACTGCACCTTTTCATCATAACCTATAGCCGACCCTGTTACAGAAGCTTTCAGCCTTTCGCATTCTTCCTGCTTTTGTCTGATTATTATATTTAATTTTTTAATCTGGCTTAAATAATTCTTCACATTCATTAAATCTATGGGCCCCCTTATATGCTTCATTTATCTTTATATTCTTGCTTCCTGACTGCGCACAATGCATAACATGCCAGCATTACAGCGCCAACTATTATTCCTGCTGCAAATACAGCCAAATACAAATACCACATTTTTATCTTCCTCCTCTCTCTCTATTTCTTTGTTATCTCGTTCAGATAGCAAAAACCCGCGTTAAAAACATTCAGTCTGTAATCAGCGAGTGCCTTATCATATTTTTCAGAATAACCATCTGCTTCGTTATGTCCGTTATTAAAACATTTTTGCGATTCATATGTATATTCATGTATCAGGCGGTTCCAATCATCTGAAGTAACAGGTGGATTGTCTACATACTTATGCAAAAATGTCCATGCAGCTAAAATACTCTGATACAGGATTAATGCTCTGTCTTCATTCATTGTTTTATCTCCTCCACATATACGTATATTCCCGAATGTTCTCCCCAGAATTTTTCACAGATCTCTGATGCAACCTGTGCATCATCTTTCCAGAAATGTAAATCTGTCATAACGTCCTTAAGAAGCTTCTGGAGATTATCCGTATCAGGTTTTGTGTCTTTATATGTTCCGTCAGGATGTTTCCCTTTTGGAAATATCCACTTGACTATCATTCTCACAGCGCCATTAAGCTTCTTTTTCGGAACGTGTTTTGCAAGATTTGCTGTAAGCTTCATTCTTGCTGTTTTAAGTTCCTGAGGTTCATAGAATACCGGTTTACCATTTACTACACTTACCTGCTTTTCCTGATGAGTAGTTGTCGGAGGTATCATTGGCATAAAGAATTCTATTTCCATGATAGATTTAATTCACTCCTTTTCATTTCAGGTATCAAATCTGCCTATCAATTTTTCGCCCAGAGGTGAGATGTCAAAAATGGGGTGTGTGTCAAATATATATATTATATATATATTTGACACCCCTTTTTTTGACACCTCATATGTCCGAGGTGTCAAGGTGTCAATTGACACTTTTGACACCCTTTTTTGACACCCCTGTCAAGGTGTCAATTTATACTTTTTGACACTTTTGACACCCCCTATCAAGGTGTCAATTTATACTTTTTGACACTTTTGACACCCTTGTAACTGTTCCGTTATTACGATTGTAGTTAGGTGATGTGTCTATATATCTTTTTACCGTATTAACAGTTAAATTCATGTATTCTGCCATTTCTGATATTTTTACGCATCCGTCACCATTCATGTCCTGTGCCTCAAATGCTTTCCTCAGGTTATCTTCCTTTTCATCTTTTTTTTCTTTTGGCGACTTCTTCTTTTTCCATGAAGGAGCTTCTCCTTCTGCTTCAATATCCTTAAGACAGCCTGTAATATCTATCCTGTGCACCGGATAATCAAACCATAGGTTTACAGGCTCGAATTTAGGAAATTCACGAAGAGTGCCGTCTATCCGCCATGCTGTCATATGCTTTACGGCACGTTCCCTTACTGCAATCTCTTTTTCAAGCTTTTTATACTCTTCAAATGACAATAATTTTTTACAGTGCTCCAGCATCTGGGCCTTGCTGCACATAGCGTCCTGTGATACATGATCTTCCCAGTCAGTGATACATTCATTAAGTTTATTAATACACACATCACATACAGCGTTATTAATCTCATTTGTGATTAGAGCGTCCGTTACCTCAAGTTCTATAAGATCCAAAAGCGCATCCGGGTCTCTGGCAAAGACACCTGAACCTGAAGCCCTGTCCATAGATTTCTTCGCTCCCTGTCCGCCTTTGCTGTGGTGATGACAGTATATAACTGCACATCCAAGCTCTGTACATACTTTATCAAACTGGTTGCAAAAATGAGCCATCTGGTCAGCGCTGTTTTCATCACCGGTAATTACCTTATATATCGGGTCAACAATAATAGCTATATAATCTTTTTTTACTGCTCGCCTGATAAGCTTCGGAGCGAGCTTGTCCATTGGAGTTGACTTGCCTCTCAGGTTCCATATATCGATATTTGAGAGGTTTTTTGCATCCCAGCCCAGTCTTGTATATACATCCTTAAAACGGTGCAGACATGAAGCTCTGTCAAGCTCAAGATTGACATATAAAACTTTACCTTTGGCGCACTGCCAGTTAAACCATTTACGCCCTTCAGCAATGGCTATGCACATTTCTATAAGTGCAAAAGACTTACCTGCCTTTGAAGGTCCTGCCAGAAGCATTTTATGTCCCTGCCTCAGAACATTATCAATCAGTGATGGTGAAAGCTCCGGCAGATTATCCCATTGTGAAGCAAGGTTTTCCGGGTCCGGCAGGTCATCATTAACGCTTTCAATCCATTCTTTCCATTCATCCCATGATTTTTTTCCAATGTTGGTATCAATAAGAAACTGTTTATGGCCGTTCCTTATTATTCCGGGCATTCTTGAAAGTCTTGACGGATTTTTATTCTGTGTATCAACATTAAGACCATTTTTTTCACATATTTTATACAGATAATCAACACGTTTTCTGTATTCACTGTATGTATCAGCTTCAATTTTAACTATGGCATGAATACTTTTACTGCCGCTATGTACTAAAGCAGCTATCGGAAGTTCAAGCTCCCTTAGTAAAGCATTTTGAGTATTAATGTCCGTTTCATCTGACTCTACAAGAGCATATCTGTATTCGGTTACATTTTCATTTTTACAACCTTTACCGTCAAGTGGATTGAATCTAATCCACGCCCCAACTAATGGATCATAATCACCAAGAACTGAGCCTATATCACCTTTACATTCCCCTAACTTTCTGATTAACTGCCCTGCAGTCCTATCCCAGCAGCCTTTATCCGGATACTTCTTTTCCTCGTCCGGCTTACTCCAACTCCGGGTCACATAGCCGACATTATCGTCGGTGCAGAATATGGTTTCAAGGTATGTAATAAGCTCCTGTACCGGATTCCACTTAGAATCAGTTGGTTCTATAACTTCTTTTCCTTCAATCCAGCTCTTATCAATAACCACCATTTCGTCTTTGTTACCAATGACATCATCCCATTCTAAAGCATGTCCATTGCATTTAGGTTTCCAGCCCTGATCTTTTGCATATTGAATTATAGTTCCTATAGTTACCGGAATATCTGCTCCGTTAAATGTATTCCATTTTCTAAAGCATTCGCCTTTATGGTACCTGCTGTCGGCCATGCTCCATTCATCCCAGTCTGCCGCTGAATAACCTGCATCCTTTAAAGCCATGCCAACGTTTACCCATTCCTGATAATCAAGAATGGCAGGATTTATATAATTAAGGACTTCTTTAATATCAATATCGTAATCAATGCTATTTACCATTCATATGCCACCTTATTTAATGATTCCGGTTTGTATTCATTAGGTATAATGCTGTTCGGTACTTTCCATCCGTTTCCGGCTATCCTGTCAATGAGTCTTTTTGCTTCGTTAAATTCCCATGTTCCAACATGCTGAAATCCTTTGCCTTCAAGAAACCTTATCTGTTTAGGTGTCGTAAGGCCCTCCATGCGCCTCATATCAAGCTTTTCCAACAGTTTTGATGCTTTACCGGCATTATCAATTTCATCAGGAAATATACCAAGCTTTTCTAATGCTTTTAATTGTTTTTCACTGGCCGGTCCCATTTCCCATCCAAATGTCGGAACATAATTTGATAAATCTTCAGCCTGTATTGACATTTCAAACTGTAATGGGTCTACCAACTTTCTTTTTCTTGATTTCATTTCCTTAAGGACTTTTGCAAGCGCTTCTTCCCGCCGTGCCACTACATCCTCATTAGCCTTTACTTCCGCATCAACTATATCAACAGGACATCCTTCTTTTGTATCATCTTTAAGATTATGTGTCATAACTTTTGCAACTTCATTATCATCACATATCAGGTGTGCAGGATGACATAATTCATGCCGTTCCGTATGCCATAAGAAATCTAAAAGCAGCAAGTCTTCCTTACCACTGCAAAGCCTTGTTCCTCTTCCTACCATTTGACTGTATAAAGCACGTACTTTTGTCGGGCGAAGGACTATGATACAATTAACGCTTGGGCAATCCCACCCTTCAGTTAAAAGCATGGAATTGCACAGCACATTGTATCTGCCATTATTAAAATCTCTCAGAATATTAGCTCTGTCCTTACTGTTTCCGTTCACTTCTGCCGCTCTAAAACCTTTTTCATTAAGAATATTAACAAACTTCTGTGAGGTTTTTATCAGCGGAAGGAACACTACCGTTTTACGCTGTATACAGTATTTGGTCATTTCATCTGCAATCTGATACAAATACGGATCTAATGCTGTTCCCAAGTCACTGGCTTTAAAATCTCCGGCTTGCGTTGATACTCCTGATATATCAAGCTTAAGAGGAATCGTCTGTGCTTTAATAGGTGACAGATATCCTTCTTTTATAGCCTTTGGCAATGTATATTCATAAGCAAGGCTTTCAAATACATTTCCAAGGTTCCTCATATCGCCCCTGTCAGGTGTAGCAGTAACCCCCAACACTTTCGCATCATTAAAATGTTCAAGTATTACCTGATAACTGTCAGATATAGCATGGTGCGCTTCATCAATAATAATAGTGTCAAAATAGTCCTCTGGGAACTGTGAAAGCCTTTTTTCTCGCATAAGCGTCTGTACAGAACCTACGACTACACGAAACCAGCTTCCTAAACATGTGTGTTCCGCTTTTTCAGTTGCACAGCCAAGACCAGTAACGCTGGCAAGCTTATCAGCTGCTTGTTCAAGAAGTTCTCCCCTGTGAGCGAGAATAAGGACACGTTCACCGTTTTTCACCAGTTCTTCAATTATTTTTGCAAAAACTATTGTCTTGCCGCATCCCGTAGGGAGAACTAACAGGGTTTTCTGTCTTCCTGAATTCCATTCTTCAAATACTTTTGTTTTAGCGTCATTTTGATATGGTCTTAATTCCATTAAAAATTACCTGCTTTCCATTGCGGCCCTGTCTGCTGACCTTCTACCGGCTCATAAAACCTTTTAATCTGATTACTCTGCATATCATCACCATTAGCATTTTTCCAATTGTGGATACCTACTTTACAGCGTCCGCGTGCCCCAATTACAGCATTCCAATTCATATGTAGCGGTTCTCCCTTTTTCTTCTGTCCTATTGACCTGAAGAAAGCGCTTAATATACCTTCGCAGTTACTATGGAGAAACAGATTATGTTTAATCGTAGTGCTTTGACCGTCAGGCGCTGTTATTTTAACGCTTAAAACAGCTTTGTTGCATGGTGGAAGCTTTTCACTGCCGCCATGTCTTGCTCTTTCAAAATCTGTGATTTCAAAATCATAATCTCCTGCCGGAAGCAGCACATATTCCGACCCATCATTTTCAATTTTGTCATTCCAATCTAATTCTTTTCCATTTTCCATTTTTTATTGCCTCCTTATTATTTTTATTTTGTGTTAAATGGTATTTCATTGAGTCCGCCATTTTGAACTACCATAAAATCATTTTTCTGTGTTTTTCGTTCCTTTATCATATTAAGGACCTGTCCCCATGCACCTATAAGACATCCATCAATAAATTCTGGCGCATAATTTGATATAGGTGTTCCTTCAGGGTAATAACCCCTTGAAGATACTGCATCCTGAATATCCTCTATAGTAACCTGAATATCACTTGCGTCCATTAAATCCTTCAATGCTTTTGGTATTCCTGAGTATTCAGGTATGTTTTCGGATTTTTTGCTTATTCCACCTGCATCACTGTCTGACATATTACTTTTACCGACAGAAGATGTTTCTGCCTTATCTGATTTGCTTTGATTTACACTGCTCTCAAACTTGCATGTATTAATAATCGGAATACAATGGGCAATGGCAGAATATTCAAGCGGCATTTCATCAGGGAGGTCATGCCTGTTTTTTGCATCCCAACATGGATGATGTGTAGCGTACATTACTCTTTTACCGCCCTGCGCTTTGTTTTTGCCCTTCTGTGCACTTTTGTCATCAACATTAATTACATATGTTTTGTAATTAACAAATAACAGCATATCTGCCCATTCTTTTAATAAAGGTGCAACTTTCTTTTCAAGCTTAAGCTCCCATCTGTCATATGCACCCAGTTCATCAGGCTGCTCAAATTTCCGCATAACAGCATGAGCCGTTATAACAACATTAATACCTCTTTCACGTATTTCTTCCAAATGATTCAGCATCCTACCGAAATCTTCAGCTAAGTAAACATAACCCTTTCCATATCCAATGTCTTCAATACCGGATATCTGCTTTTTAGAACAGAATTCATTCTTACAGAGCATTTCCGCCCAGTCTGCAGTATCTATAACTAAAGTATTGCAAAGGTCTGAATTGTTTTTGACGTAATCAATCTGCTGCGTTAGCATTGTAAAGCTTGAAGGCCTTTTTAATCTCCTTACATCAAGGTGTCTCGTGCTTCCCTCTGTATCAATAAATAAAGGATTCGGAAATTGAGAAGCCAGCATGCTTTTACCAATTCCCTCAGGACCATATATTACAACTTTTTGTGCTTCAATCAGTTTTCCTTCAATTATTTCCATTAAAATTCACCTGCTTTCCAATTTTTTTTGTCTTCTGTTTTGTATGAAGTAGTCAGATTCTCTTCTCTATCATAGGAATAACCATCACT
Source organism: uncultured Butyrivibrio sp. (assembly GCA_964414835.1). GTDB lineage: Bacteria > Bacillota > Clostridia > Lachnospirales > Lachnospiraceae > Eshraghiella. Next base: position 23,101 of record CAYPWY010000028.1, read on the forward strand.
TATTAATATTGAGCACTCATCACCGGTAGACACTCTTGTAGCTATAGCCTGCAGTCCTTCGCTTTCGAGCCATTCTCCAAATTCATTCAATGTATCCATATCCATTTGCTCAAGCTTATCAAGTAATACAAACCCACACTTGGGATTTAATTTTTTAACGATAGCTGTAGACACTTTTAATCTGTCTGAACCTGACATGTTATCCCATTTATGACCTTTATAGATAAGCTCACCATCACTTATGGATAAATCAGCAAGTGGCAGTTCAGCATTATTAAGGAGTGATTCCATTTCTTTTCTTACATTATCAAGCTGTGAAGTAAGGTCATTGTATTGTGAAGCGTATTCTTTTGCATCCTCTTCAGCTTTTTCTTTATCAAGATTTGCTCTTACTTTTCGATTGATTTCATCAATATTGGCAATGCTTTTTTCAAGCTCTTCTGTCGATTCATCATGCAGCTGTTCCGCTGTCTTAGATGCAGTTGTAAGATCTGATTGAGCCTGTTTTAATTGCATTATTGCTTCATCAAGCTGTGTTCTGAGCTGATCGACTTTATTTGCCCATTTATTACGTTCAGCATTATAATGAATGACAAGCTCACGTTTTTTTTGATTTTCGCCGTTTCGTGCAAGTATCTCCTGATGTTTCATTACAAGTTCTTTTGGAGATACAAGGTCCCTTGGAGCATCAGTATAATATACCTGTTCTTCTGCATATTTTTTTCTTCTTATCGGCAATACGCCCAATCGTCAGTCTTTCATTGTATATTTCTTTTTCTTTTCGTTCTAATTCAAAAAGAGTATCGCCTATACCTATAATATTTAAAAGAATCTTTGCTTTTTCCTTTGAACTGCTTTCCATGAACTTTGGAAGATCAAGGGCAAATGTTTCTATAAATTCATTCAGAAGTTCCTGCCCGGCTTTTGCGCCGTTGGGGTCTATTACTTTTAAATCGCTGTTCTTTCCTTTTCTTTCTACTATAAGCCCGTTATTTAATACAATATGTAAAGCAGGTGGAATAACTGAATCATCTCTCTTAGGCTCAGACGGCTTGTATTTATTGCCGCCTAAAGCCCATGCTATACTATCAAGGACGCTTGTTTTGCCCTGGTTATTCTTGCCTCCAATTATTGTAAGTCCATTAGCTGCCGGTTTTACTTTAACAGCTTTAATTCTTTTTACATTTTCAAATTCAAACTGATAAATTTTGGTTGGTTCCATATTATTCATCTCCTATTTAAAAATTATTTTATTTTTCTTTTCGCTACTTTTGGTATTCTTAAATACTTGTACAATAATACATAAAATCTAATTGGCATAATTACACCTCCCTCTCCTTCTTACTCTCCTTTTTCTTTCCGCTGCCTTTACAGCTCTTGCATGGTTCCTGTTCAATCCATTTGCCTTTGCGGATGCATCCTTTACAATTGTTTTCCATCATCTTTTCACCACACTTTCGGTCTTTCGCATTTTTCAAAATTCCTCCTATTCATCTCCTTCACCAATAAGCGCTCGTGGTCTATATCTCTGACTTTAACCAATCA
>CAYPWY010000029.1:0-14517 GCA_964414835.1 uncultured Butyrivibrio sp.
GACATCTTTCACACGGCTCACCTGTCAATATGTGAGGTAAATATTTTAACTGTGTACCTTATGGAGTCAATGACGAAGGATTTATAGATTATGATGAAGTCCTTAAGACTGCCAAGGAGTGCAAGCCTAAGATGATACTTGCGGGAGCAAGCGCATATGCCAGAAAAATAGATTTCAAGAAATTCAGAGAGATTGCCGATGAGGTTGGCGCAATACTTATGGTGGATATGGCGCATATCGCAGGACTTGTGGCAGGAGGACAGCATATGAGCCCGATTCCTTATGCAGATGTTGTCACAACAACTACACATAAGACCTTGAGAGGACCACGAGGCGGAATGATTCTCTGCAATCAGGAGGCAGCGGACAGATTTAATTTTAATAAGGCTATTTTTCCTGGCATACAGGGAGGCCCGCTTATGCATGTTATTGCAGCCAAGGCCGTATGCTTCAAGGAAGCCCTTGACCCAAGCTTTAAGGTATATGCCAAAAATATCATTGATAATGCACAGACACTTTCCGCAGGGCTTATTGAGAGAGGCTTCAACATAGTGTCAGGCGGAACAGATAACCATCTTATGCTGGTTGATTTAAGAAGCAAGGGAGTTACAGGTAAGGCGACGGAGAAGCTTCTGGACACCGTCAATATCACATGTAATAAGAATGCGATACCTAATGACCCTGAGAAGCCGTTTACTACCAGCGGCATCAGACTGGGAACTGCGGCAGTTACAACAAGAGGCTTTACTACGGCGGATATGACACAGGTTGCTGAGGCTATATCACTTGCCGTTACGGATGATGAGGCTAAGAAAGCACAGGCAATGGAGATTGTCAAATCTCTAACGGATACACATCCACTTTACTAAGAAGAATTTCAGGCGGGAGCTCCATCAGAGTTCCCGCCTTGTTAAACCTTATGATGTCGTGCTGCGGTTTCGGGACAGAGCATTTTTTCATATATAAGTCCCACAACGAACCATACCGGTAGATAATCAAGGCGCACTACGCCTTTTATATTAAGTTTTGCTTTGGAGTAATCCCAAGGGCAGCAGTTTCTTTTTTTCAGAAAAGAGCCTGAGAAAAATTCGGTTGCAAATATGCATAGTGAATATATTATGCCTCGGCTTACAGTATTTCTCTTATGGCTGCACAGCTTGTGGCTTAAAGGCTCAATTATTACTGCGGTTGCATAAATTGGGAACATCCATATAGAGGTATTGCTGGTAAGTTTTTTGTCTTTGCGCAGTGCGGAGCCGATACCGGTCCAGAATACCTCCATACACCAACCGGTAAGACCGCACATAAGATATTTTTTAATCATACGAATATTGTACCAAATTAGTACGGATTTATACTATACATTAAGGTGGTTTTATATGGCAGCAGTTGTTATTAAAAAAGGTGAAGGACGCAGTTTTAAAGCAGGCGGACTTTGGATTTATGATAATGAAATTGACAAAACCGAAGGCGGTTTTGAAAACGGAGATATAGTTGATGTAATTGATTTTGACGGTTATTTTTTGGGAAAAGGTTTTATCAATACTAATTCCAAAATAACAGTGAGAGTTATGACAAGACATAAGGATGTAATTGTTGACAGAGCATACATTGATAAGCTTGTAAAGGCAGCGGTAAAATACAGAATGGACACAGTGGACACTTCATCATGCAGGCTCATTTTCGGAGAGGCAGATGGTTTTCCGGGATTTGTGGCGGATAAATTCAATGATGTCCTTGTGGTTGAATCTCTTGCCCTTGGAATTGACAGAATGAAGCAGGATATAATCGAGAGCCTTAAGGCGGAGCTGTCTGCCAATGGAATGAATATCCGTGGGGTGTACGAAAGAAGCGATGCCAAGGTCAGGCTTCAGGAAGGAATGGAAAGAATCAAGGGGTTTATAGGCAATCCTTTTGACACAAAGGTTGAGATTGAGGAAAACGGCGTCAGATATATTGTGGATGTGAAGGAAGGACAAAAGACAGGATTTTTCCTTGACCAGAAATACAACAGGGCGGCAGTGGCAAGGCTTTGCAGAAATGCACAGGTGTTGGACTGCTTTACGCATACAGGTTCCTTTGCGCTTAATGCGGCATTGGGCGGAGCAAAGTCGGTTCTCGGTGTTGATGCGTCGGAGCTTGGCGTGGAGCAGGCAAGGGAGAATGCAAGGTTGAATGGTGTTGAAAACATAACAGAATTCGTGTGCTGTGATGTGTTTGAGCTTTTGCCGGAGCTTGTGGAGGAAGGCAGACTGTTCGATATGGTAATTCTTGACCCGCCTGCATTTACCAAATCAAGGAATTCCGTAAAAAATGCCGTGAAGGGTTATCGTGAAATCAATATAAAAGGAATGAAGCTTGTTAAAAACGGAGGTTATCTTGCAACCTGCTCATGTTCCCATTTTATGGAGCAGGAGCTTTTCGCAAAGACAATTGCAGAGGCGGCGAGAAGTGCCCGCAAAAGGCTGCGGCAGGTGGAATTCAGGACACAATCACCTGACCACCCGATATTATGGGCGGCAGATGAATCGTATTATTTGAAATTTTATATTTTTCAGGTGATTGATGAGAGATAATTATTGCTGCTGTATATAAAATGTCTGTATATCTGTTCCGTTGTATGTCTCTGTGCGGTACAGAGTTATATCTCCGTACAACTGAAAAAAAGTATAGCGGGATGTGCAGGAGATGGAGGATATGTCGCCTTCCATAACAAGGGTTTTACCAGAACCATCACTATTCATCCGTTTCAGACAATGGCTTTGCCCCTCAATCTGATAATATATGATACCATTATATACATTATATAAAACACATTTTTCGGTTGATAATACGGAACGCTGAAATGTGTTCAGATTGACTTTGGTCAGAGCATAATTGTTGTCAAGGTCTATGTAGTACAGTTCATTGTCTACAATATTTGCCATATAGGTATTGCCATCCATATAAAGTGCATTAGTGTTGTTATTAAGATTCAGAACATAAACTGAATGATTCTCAGTATTGTTTGAGTAATACAGGTTGCCGTTGTAAACACTGGCAGTAGGATAGCTGTGGCTGCTGACAACCTTTTGGTCTGCCCCGCGGATATTCATGGAGCTTGTGGTAGTCTCACTGCCGTCATTTACGTTATACACAAGGGTGCTGCCTGTAAGTGACAGGCTTGAAGAATAGTTGTCGCTTAAAGTGCTTTTGTGGCTTCCGTCCTGTCTGCAGCGGATTATACCAAACAAATCGCTTTTGAAGATAACGGTGATGTCGTTGCCTGTACCGTTATCTCTTATATAATATACATATTTGCCTGCTGCATTGATGTAAGAAGCGCTGTCGTCCGATATGCATTTTATATCGGAGCAGTCAGAATCCATGGAATATAGCCTGCCACCGTCATATGGGTTGGAAAAGAAGATTGTGCTGCCGGCTTCACAAAAAAGACCGCCGCTGTTAAGATTGCCTGCAGTATTTCCGATGGTGTCGGGAGCGTTGTAAGGTATTCTGTTGGATAGAACATTTGCAATTATCATAACAACAGCAATACAAGCTATTATGCCGGGTATGATAAAACGTAAGGCTTTTTTCATTGAACTCTGCCGCCTTTATTAATTTACTGAATACATTATCTGATAATTTTACATAATTTTCAAGCAAAATATACATTAATGTGATATAATGAGCGCAAGCGAGCGGGAGCAGGCGACAGCCTATTCATCGCCAGCGGCGAATGTCGATTACGATTAGCTGCAAAGCAGCAGTAAGAATCGAAGATGTGAATCGTGATATACTGATTATATGATTAGAATGGAGAGAAAAAGTTATGTTCGTAGATTTACAAGAGTCGAGAAATCAGATTGACGAGATAGATTCCCGGATAGTGGAATTATTTGAAAAAAGAATGATTGTCGCAGGTAATGTGGCAGACTATAAGATGGCAACAGGAAAGGCTGTTTTTGATAAAGAGCGTGAGGAAAGCAAAATAAAAAAGCTTGTTGATATGACTGAGGATAATTTTAACAAGAAGTGTGTGGCAGAGCTTTTTACGCAGATTATGGCTATGAGCCGTAAGCTGCAGTATGGTAAGCTGGAAAGCAGAAAAGAGGATTCCAAGCTTGAACCATACAATGTTATAGACAGTGTTCCGTGTGATGGCGTGAAAGTTGTTTATCAGGGAGTTCCGGGGGCATACAGCCATGAGGCGATGATTAACTTTTTCGGAAAAGGCGTGGATTGTATCAATGTTGATACCTTTCGTGATGCAATGGATAAAGTCCGCAGCGGACAGGCAGATTACGCTGTAATACCTATTGATAATTCTTCAGCAGGAATGGTAAGCGATACATATGATTTGCTGCAGGAATACAATAATTATATAGTTGCCGAGACGTTTGTGAGGGTCAACCATTGTCTTCTTGTTAAGCCGGGAACGGACATCAGTAAGATTAGGAAGGTATATTCACATCCGCAGGCTCTTATGCAATGTGCAAAATACCTTGACGGACACAGGGAATGGCAGCGTGAGCAGTATCTAAACACTGCTATGAGTGCCCGGAAGGTAGCGGACGAAGACGATTACACTCAGGCGGCAATCGGTTCACGGAACTGTGCAGATGAATACGGTCTTCAGGTTGCGGCGGAGGGTATTAATTCAGCTAATTCCAACACAACCAGATTTGTAATTGTAAGCAGCCGCAGGGCTTTTGTTAAGGATGCGGGCAAGGTAAGCATCTGCTTTGAGATTGCACACAAAGCAGGAAGTCTGTATAACGCCATATCCCACATTATGTTTAACGGGCTGAATATGACCAAAATCGAGTCCAGACCAATAGCCGAGCATAACTGGGAGTTCAGGTTTTTTGTTGATTTTGAAGGAAATCTTGCCGATGCCGGAGTGAGAAACGCACTTCGAGGTATCTGCGAGGAATCCAATGCATTTAAGCTGTTAGGCAATTATTAAGAGGTATAACAATGAAGATAACTGAACTTATATTATATAATAATATAGACTGCTATGATAACCTGCTTCTCATAGAACAGCTTATGGACTGTACTATGGACAAGCCGGAGAATGCACGGCAGGCTGCCGCCGGATGTGTAAGCGGGATTCTTCAGGTGGCTGAGAAAATGGGATTTAAAGGAAATATCTGGCATGATTATCTGGCGTATTCTCTTGCATATTGTGAAAATGCTTTCAGTGTGTCATGCGAGCGCAGAGGCTATATTGAAGGCGGAATAAACCGTGGGGCAAAGCATGATTTTAAGGTTTTTATAAAACTGTTCGGAGCTGATTTACAGGCTATCGACGAAAGGTATGGCACATGCCTTTCAATACTGCTTGATTTTGAAAACAATAATGAGCAGGAAAAATATTTTAACAAAAGAATAAGGAACAAAATAATCAGCCTTGCGCAATGTCTGGCAAAGGCAGCTGATGTGGATGAATTTTTTGATATAATGTGCAGCTTCTATAAAGAGGTGGGAGTAGGCAAATACGGAATGTTCAAGGCATTCAGACTCGGAAGTGATAACGGACAGGTTGTAATCAATCCGGTAGTCAGTGTTGAACATATCTATATCAATGATATTATAGGTTATGAGATTCAGAAAAAGAAGCTTCTGGATAACACAGAAGCATTTCTGCGTGGCGGGAAAGCTAATAATGTATTGCTTTTCGGCGACAGCGGAACCGGCAAATCATCCAGCATCAAGGCGATACTTAACGAATATTATGATGATGGTTTGAGAATGATTGAAGTATACAAGCATCAGTTTAAGGACTTGTCGGCAGTAATCAATCAAATCAAGGACCGCAATTACAAATTCATTATATATATGGACGATTTATCCTTTGAAGAATTTGAGATAGAATATAAATTCCTGAAAGCTGTTATAGAAGGAGGACTTGAGAAAAAGCCTGACAATGTGCTTATATATGCCACATCAAACAGAAGGCATCTTGTCAGGGAAAAATATTCCGACAAAGAAGAACGGGATGATGATTTGCATTCAAGAGACACTGTTCAGGAGAAGCTTTCGCTTGCTGCCCGTTTCGGGGTTTCGATTTACTACGGTTCACCTGATAAAAAAGAGTTTACACAGATAGTAAAAGGGCTTGCAAAGAGGAATAATATTGATATTGACGAGGAAACACTTCTTCTTGAGGCTAATAGGTGGGAGCTTTCCCATGGCGGACTTTCAGGAAGAACGGCTGAGCAGTTCATCAATTACCTGTCATATACATTGAATAACAATAATGCAATGAAATAAAAAGGAGTGACATATAATGGCGGTTACAACATTTGCGGCAATAGACATAGGCTCATATGAAGTGGAGATGGTCATCTATGAAATTTCGCCAAAGGGTATAAAACAGTTAGACCACATACATCATATTATTGCACTGGGAAGAGACACCTACAACAGTAAATCGGTAAGCTATGGACTGGTGGATGAGCTCTGTGAAGTTCTTTATGATTTTGTCAACAGAATGAAAACATACGATGTCAAAAATTACAGGGCAATAGCCACAAGCGCAATAAGAGAAGCACAGAATTCCGTAAATATACTGGACCGCATTAAAGTACGCACCGGATTCAAGGTTGAAATACTCAGCAATTCAGAACAGCGTCTTATAATGTATGAGGCAGTCGCTTCCAAGAAGGAAGGCTTTGGAAGGCTTATTGAAAAAGGTGTTGCGATGATGGATGTGGGCTCAGGAAGTTCGCAGGTTTCCCTTTTTGATAACGGTTCCCTTGTAACCACACAGAATGTGCAGCTGGGAGCGCTGCGCGTCAACGAGATAATCGACAATCTTGCCCAGAGCGCCACTGCAAGTCTTTCCATAATGGAGGAATACATTGATACGGAGATTGAGGTACTGAAAAATCTTTTTATCAAAGAAAGAAAAATAGAATGTCTTATTGCCGTCGGAGATAACATAAATTGGTTTATAAGCAGACTTGGTGAAAATCAGCCCCGTGAATATTACAGTCGTGACGAATTTATGGATGTGTATCATAAACTATATTTTGTGGGCAATATAGGAGACAAACTGGGAATGTCAGGCGAGCAGGCGGCAGTTGTTCTTCCCAGTATGATGATATATAAGAAAATCCTTGATGCAACGGAGGCACAGACACTGTGGATTCCGGGAGTAAGGCTTTGCGATGGAATGGCTGCAGAGTTTGCGCTAAAGGAGAAAAAAATAGAAGTCTTCGACCATGATTTCAATAACGATATAATAGCCGCTGCCCGCAACATATCCAAACGTTATTCATGGAATAAGGACCATGTGAAATTTGTTGAAAAAAATGCGCTGGCAATATTTGATGCATGCAAAAAGCTCCACGCCCTCGGCAAAAGAGAACGCTTACTTTTGCAGATAGCCTGTACGCTTCATGACTGCGGACAGTATATAAGTATGTTAAAGCCGGCAGAATGTTCATACAATATTATAATGTCAACAGAGATTATAGGGCTGTCCCACCTTGAGAGAGAGATGGTAGCCAATATTGTCAAATACACTACTACGGATTTCAATGCCGACAATGAATTGTCAGGTGTTTTTAATGACGATACGATACTTACGGTTTCAAAGCTTACGGCAATCATCAAAATAAGCAACGGACTGGACAGAGGGCATAAACAGAAATTTAAGAACACCAAATATGTTCTTAAAGACCGCGAGCTCCAGATTGTCACACAGACCTATGAGGACATTACCCTTGAAAAAGGGATTACCTGCGGACAGGTATCGCTTTTTGAAGAGGTGTACGGATATAAGCCTGTTATAATACAGAAACGAAAATAGGGAGGTAAAGGATATGTCAGATAACAAGGAATACGGGTCAGAGTATTTTTTTAACAGAGAATTGTCATGGATAGAATTTAACGGAAGAGTGCTTGCGGAGGCACGTGATAAGAACAATCCGCTTTTTGAAAGGCTGAAATTCCTAAGTATAACCGCATCTAATTTTGATGAGTTTTTTATGATAAGAGTTGCGTCTCTTAAAGATATGGTCAATGCAGGTTATGAGAAAAAGGACATAGCAGGAATGAAGCCGCAAAAGCAGCTGGCTGAAATTTTTGCCAAAACCCATGAATTTGTCAATGTGCAGTATTCCACATACAACCGCTCTTTGATTCCGCAGCTCAAAAGCAACGGACTTACTGTTGTGGCAAATTTTGAAGATATGAGCGAGGAGCAGAGAAAATTCTGCGACAGATATTTTATGGATGAAGTGTATCCTGTCTTAACGCCCATGGCGGTGGATTCGTCACGTCCATTTCCTCTTATACGCAACAAATCGCTCAACATAGCAGCGCTTCTCAAGAAAAAGGATAAGGATGAAGAACTGGAGTTTGCTACCGTTCAGGTGCCGCAGGGACTTCCACGTTTTGTGGAAATTCCGGAAACTGACGGAATGAGATATGTGATACTTCTTGAGACGATTATCGAGCAGTATATGGATAAACTGTTTCTGAACTATGATATTGTGACATATTCTCCATACAGAATCATGAGAAATGCAGACCTTGATATTGAGGAGGATGAAGCTGCGGATTTGCTTAAGGAAATTGAGCGCCAGATTAAAAAGCGCCAGTGGGGCGAGGCTATCAGGCTTGAAATACAGGATAAGATGGACAAAAGGCTTCTGAAAATTCTGGAGAAGGAGCTTAAAATAGAAGATGCAGCAATATATGAGATTAACGGACCTATTGATTTGACATTTCTGATGAAATTGTACGGATTGAACGGATTTGAGGGTCTAAAGGAAAAACCGTACACACCGCAGCAGGTTCCGGCTATCAATCCGGAAGAGTGTATTTTTCAGCAGATAAGGAATGGCGATATACTTATGCATCATCCGTATCAGACCTTTGACCCGGTTGTGGATTTTGTGCGTCAGGCAGCTAATGACCCAAAGGTACTGGCAATCAAACAGACATTGTACAGAGTCAGCGGAAATTCGCCTATTATCGCATCGCTTGCCAAGGCAGCAGAAAACGGCAAACAGGTATCGGTTCTTGTGGAGCTTAAGGCACGTTTTGATGAGGAAAACAATATCATATGGGCAAGAAAGCTTGAGCAGGCAGGATGCCATGTAATATACGGTCTTGTAGGGTTAAAAACCCACTGTAAGATTACTCTTGTGGTGAGACGTGAGGAAGACGGAATAAGACGCTATGTTCATCTTGGAACCGGGAATTATAATGATTCCACTGCCAAGCTGTATACTGACTTGGGAATGTTTACATGCTCCGAGGCGATAGGTGAGGATGCAACGGCAGTGTTTAATATGCTTTCGGGCTATTCGGAACCTCTTGGATGGAATAAGCTGTCTCTGGCGCCTATATGGCTCCGTGACAAATTCCTTTTCCTTATTAACCGCGAAAAAGAATTTGCCAAAGAGGGAAGAGATGCTTATATTATTGCCAAAATGAACTCTTTATGTGACAAGGGAATCATTGAGGCTCTTTATGATGCTTCGGCGGCAGGAGTGAAAATCAGGCTTATTGTGCGTGGCATATGCTGTCTTGTTCCGGGAATTAAAGGCGTAAGCGAGAATATAGAGGTTCGCTCAATAGTAGGAATGTTTCTTGAGCATAGTCGTATATTTGCCTTCGGCAATAACGGTCAGGAGGAAATATATATGGGAAGCTGTGACTGGATGCCGCGTAATCTTGACAGGAGAGTCGAAATACTTTTTCCTGTTGAAAATAAAGAACTGAAAAAGCAGGTTCGCCATGTCCTTGATGTTCAGCTTTCCGATAATGTAAAGAGCCGTTTCCTTAGCAATGACGGTACCTACAAAAAGCATCCCCGTGTCGGAAGCAAAAAAATAACATCACAAAAGGTATTTTGTCAGGAAGCGACAGCAGCCGTTAAAGTTAAAGAAACACAGAATAATCCAAGGGTATTTATACCGATGGACAATAATTAACTTTATCCTTGATTGCCTGAAGATATGAGTAGCTGATTATCAGATTGCCCCTTCCGCAGCCAAGACTTATGTCGGGCTTGTTGGCACCGTGAAAATCAGAACCGCCTGATTCCAGCAGCTCATATTCTGCGGCAAGCTTTCTTACGGAAAGCTCGTCAAAACTGCGGTAGGTTGAATACATAGATTCTATGCCTATGAGACCGTATTCTTTTAACTGACCGCAAAGTGAACGAAGCTCTCCGTCTGTCAAATGATACAGAAGAGGATGGGCAAGTATTGAAGCTCCCTTTGCAGCTCTTATTATATTGATTGCCTCTTGAGGGCTTTTACGTTCTCTTGGAACATAAAGGGGCATTCCGTCACCAAGGTATTTGCGGAACGCTTCTTTATTATCTTTGACATAGCCTTTTTTGACCATATATGAGGCAAAATGGGCGCGTGTAATTATGCTGTCAGGAAACATATCCGTCATGGCTTCCATAGTAACGGGAAAACCGTGGCGGTTAAATAATTCTATGAGCTGTTCGTTGCGCTTGTTTCTTCTTTGAACTTCGCTGCCGATAGCTTTAAGAAAATCCGTATCCTTATAGTCTATACATAATCCCACAATGTGAATCTCTTTATCCTTATAGCTGGTGCTTATCTCAATTCCCGGAATAACCTCAAATCCGTTAAAATTTTGGGCGGCAACAACGGCTTCATCAATGCCTGCAACAGTGTCATGGTCCGTAAGGGCAAAAGCGCTTAATTTTGCTTTTACAGCGGCATTGACCAGTTCGGTGGGTGTAAATGTTCCGTCCGACGCGGTTGAATGTACATGCAAATCAACTATATTCATTAAAAATCTCCTTGAAAATTATTTAAAATTGGTAATATTTACCTATGGAATAATTTATAAATTTGTATTATACTTTATTATAAGTATAAAACTTCTTGCAGATTTTGCAAGCGATAACTTATGATATTGTCCACGCCGGCTATATACCGGTCATTTATATAGAGGTTTACATAGATGATAAATAGAAAATTGATTGCAACCGTTTCTGTAACGGTTTTGTTTGGATTTACTGTTTTTGCTACTCTCAGCGCATGCTCCAACAGAAATTCCCAATTCATAGACAACACTTCTTATCAGCCGCTTAACGAGCAGGAATACGGGTATTCCGGAAGCTTAGATACCAATGCTGATTCCAAAGAATTTGATGATTACAGCAGAACATCTGCCGAAGAGTATACAACCGAGGCAAGTCGGGAGAGTACCATATCTTCGGAAAATACCGTTCCCGATGCAACAATACAAAATGAGACGCAGACACGTCCGGTTACTGAGGACGGCAGTTCAAGCAGTCCGTCTTCTTCAGCGGGGAATAATTCTTCTGATGCTTCCAAAGAAACTTCAGGTGAAAAAAGAACTGAAGCCACTTCCAAAGAAACCCAAAGTGAAACCGAAAGCAGCAAGGCGGAAAGCACAACTGTCTCGGATAATTCATACGATAAAGAATCAGGAGAGGGAACACAGTTTGTGTTTACCTCAATCAAAATCAACGATAATAATTATGATTACTATACTTATTTAATTAATAAAGGATACGTTCCTATCAAAGACACCGCAGGACTTAGCAGCTATTGCGAAAAAAATATACTTAGCCTTGACGGAGGGGCAAAAGGGATATCTTATATCATAACGGAAAACGGACTTTTTGACGACATGGCATCCGGTATGGAGAAGCTGAAGAGTCAGGCTGATAGTACCAAATCCGCAAAAGATATGTTTAACAGGGATTCATATCTTTATGGGGAGCTTGGACTTGATTATCAGGCATATTACAGCCGGGGAGTAGCTATCTTCATGATTAAAAAAATACAGAATGTCACTAATAACAGGGGCGATTATTCTGTATATGCCGTATATTATTATTCTTATGAGACAAAGGAACAAGTGCAGCTTGTGGATAGTATTGTAAGTCAGGCTGTAAAAGATTTCAGCGGAACAGATTACGATAAAATGCTTGCGGCATATGATTATTTGAGAGACAAAGCGGATTATGCTGAAAATGTCAATGAAAGTATGGCGCATACTGCATATGGAGTGTTTATAAACAAAAGTGCCGTATGTGAAGGTTATGCAAAGGCGTATAAGCTTATGCTGGATGCAATGGGAATCACTAACGAAATTGTTTTTAATGATGTACACGCATGGAACGTGGTGCAATATGAAGGGCAGTGGTATGTGGTTGATGTCACCAACGGTGATGTTAACAGCTGTTATGCATATTTTATGCTGGGTCAGGATGTACTTTATTCAGAAAAACGTGTGGTTGTGGACGGATATATTTTTACAACCGGAACAATAGCGGGATACGGGTACACTGACGGAAGCAATACCGACATCCGCACGCTTGCAAAACAGTCTTTCCAAAGAAAAATAGAACAGTAAAAATATGTTGCACAATATTATACGGATTTGCTATAATAAGCATGTATAATTATATCCGAGGAGGGAAACTAATGAAATTTTGCAGTAATTGCGGTAAAATGATGAATGATGAGGAGAGATTCTGTCCGACTTGCGGAACGGACTCAGGAACAGTTGAGCAGAGTGCGCCACAGCCACAGCAGAACGCACAGCCGACATATACATATGGAGCAGGACAGCAAGGTGCGTCACAGCCGCAGCAGAACACCCAGCCGACATATACATATGGAGCAGGACAGCAAGGTGCGTCACAGTCACAGCAGAACGCACAGCCGACATATACATATGGGGCAGGACAGCAAGGTGCGTCACAGCCGCAGCAGAACACCCAGCCGACATATACATACGGAGCAGGACAGCAAGGTGCGTCGCAGCCGCAGCAGAATACTCAGCCGATGTATACATATGGAGCAGGACAATCAATGTATGCACAGCCGTCACCAGCGGCAAGCAAGCCATCCAAGTCAAATATCATCAGGAAGCTTCCTGTTATAGGAGCTGCAGCGATAGCGTTGGTGCTTGTGCTCATATTCCTGTTCAGAAGTGTTGTGGGAAGCGGAAGCCTTACCGCAAACGGAGCTGTCAAAGACTATTTTAAGGCAGTGGAAGACGGAAGCGGAAAGAAAATATTGGATGCAACCTTGTCAAATCCTATGATTAAAGCTCTTTGTGCAGAAGAAGATATGACTAAGAAGGAAGTGATAGAAGCTCTTGACATGGATTATGATAAATATGGTTTTGAGTTCCAGTACAGAAAAATTGTAATAGAAGACAAAGAAAAGGTCGACAAAGATGATGTCAAGGAATTTAATGAGGCTTGTAAGGATTCAACAGGCGTCAATCCCCATATCAGAAAAGCATATACGATTGAAGTTTCATATGAGTGCAGATACGCATATGGCGGAGAATGGTCCGATTGGGAAGATGATTCAGAGACATTTGTAGTATATAAATCAAATGGAAACTGGTATGTAATGGAGGATTCAATGTTCTAAAGGTCAGCTTTTGCAGGGACATTTTGAATGTATTTTTACGGCGGTATTGAAACATGAAGAGTCTGGCTTTGCCAGACTCTTCTTAGCATATAGGAAAATTCCTGACAGGTTGGCGGTAAGGCATTATGGATAAAAGAGTAAGACTAATACATAATATTTTTTCAAAGCTTTTAATATTTCTTGTGTCATTTGGCGCGGTGGCGGCAGTATGCATGCACAAATATAATGTTGAACTGGCGGTTGATGATTATGGAAGATACCATAGTTACGCGGTGGGCGAGCTTGGCACTATGGAAGTGCATTTCATTGATGTGGGACAGGGAGATTGTACGCTTATAGAGTGCCAAGGGGAAGCCATGCTCATTGATGCAGGGGATAACAGCAAGGGAAGTGCAGTGTGGAAATATCTTACAGAGCAGCACATAGACAGCCTGAAATATGTTGTGGGAACGCATCCTGACGCTGACCATATAGGAGGAATGGATGTGGTAATTACCAAATTTCAATGTGAAACTGTTATGCTGCCGGATTATCCGTCCGATACTGCCACATACCGTGATGTTATTGACGCGGCAGAATACAAGAATTATGATATAGTGCATCCGGTCGCAGGGGATACATACAGTCTGGGAACTGCCCGGATTACCGTCATTGCCCCCAACAGGGTGTATGAGGATTCCAACAACAGTTCCATAGGTCTTATTGTAGCTCACGGTGATAACGTATATATTTTTACGGGAGACTGTGAACAGGAAGCTGAACAGGACATACTTAACAATGGGATAGATATAAATGCCGATGTATATAAAGTGGCACATCACGGAAGCTATAATGCTTCAACTGAAGACTTTCTTAAGGCGGTTTCCCCCACATATGCGGTTATAAGCTGCGGTGAAGGCAACAGCTATGGACATCCCCATGAAGAAACTCTTGAACGGCTGGAAGCTGTGGGATGCGTAATCTACCGTACGGATTTGCAGGGAACAATAGTGTCTGTATCCGATGGACAAAATATATTGTGGAATGTAAAATAAAAATGTGGTATGATAGTTATAAGGAGGGGCCCACGAAGTGGGAAGATTCCTTATAACAAACCCGTGTAAGGAGG
>CAYPWY010000029.1:14617-24576 GCA_964414835.1 uncultured Butyrivibrio sp.
AGGAGGGGCCCACGAAGTGGGAAGATTCCTTATAACAAACCCGTGTAAGGAGGGGCCCACGAAGTGGGAAGATTCCTTATAACAAACCCGTGTAAGGAGGGGTCCACGAAGTGGGAAGATTCCTTATAACAAACCCGTGTAAGGAGGGGTCCACGAAGTGGGAAGATTCCTTATAACAACCCCGTATAAGGAGAATATTATGAAAATAAAACGTAACATTTTACTTAATCCGGGACCGTCAACAACTACGGATACCGTTAAGATGGCACAGGTAGTGCCTGATATATGTCCCAGAGAAAAAGAGTTTGCCGGAATGATGAAGCAGATGAGAGAGGATTTGGTGAAGATAGTGCATGGTCCTCTTGATGAGTACACTGCGGTTCTTTTCTGCGGCTCAGGAACAATCAATATGGATGTGTGTCTCAACTCACTTCTTGACAAGGATAAAAAAGCATTGATAATAAACAACGGAGCATACAGCCAGCGGGCAGTTGAGATATGTCAGTATTATGGTCTGCCGCATATTAACCTTAGTATGCCTGTGGATGATGTGCCGGATTTGAATCTTGTGGAACAGACCCTTTGCGACAATCCTGACGTGGGAATCGTATATGTGACGCATAATGAAACAGGTACGGGTATACTTAATCCCATAAGGCTTATAGGAGAGATGGCTCATAAGCATAATGCCGTATTTGTCACAGATACAACTTCCACTTATGCCATGGTGCCTATAGACGTTGTGGAGGACAATATAGATTTTTGCATGGCGTCGGCACAGAAGGGCATTATGGGAATGACGGGACTTTCATATATAATCGGACGCAGGGACCTTATAGAGAAATCGGTGGAATTTCCAAAGCGTTCATATTATTGTAATCTGTATATGCAGTATGATTTTTTTGAAAGAACGGGAGAAATGCATTTCACACCGCCTGTTCAGACGATTTATGCGGCAAGGCAGGCTCTTGATGAGTATTTTGCCGAAGGAGAGACTGCCAAATGGGAAAGACATACAAGAGTTATGAACGAAATCCATAAGGGACTTGAAAAGCTTGGCTTCAGGGAAGTAATAAGACGTCAGATACAGACAGGGCTTGTGGCTTCGGTAAAATATCCTGATGATGACAATTGGGATTTTGTTAAGGTACATGATTATTGTTATGAACGGGGCTTTACCATATATCCGGGAAAAATAACCGGTGCGGATACATTCAGACTGTGTGCCCTTGGAGCCATAGATGCAGAGGATATAACGGATTTTTTTGCAGTGCTTGAGGATGCGCTTAAGGCAAATAATATTGCTGTACCGGTAAAATATAACCATGAGGAGTTTGTATGCAGGTAGAAGTTTTTGTCAGGGAGCTTAAGAGGATAGGAATAGACAATATGTACGGGGTGCCGGATTCCACATTAAAACAGTTTTGCGACTACCTTAACAGGGAAGGCAGTAAGGATTTCAGACATCTTGTGCCTGCCAATGAGGGCGCCGCAGTGGGGCTTGCTGCAGGAAGCTATCTGGCAACGGGTAAACCTGCCTGTGTATATATGCAAAACAGCGGTGTGGGAAATATAGTCAATCCGTTGACATCCATTGCCAATGAAGAGGTATATGGGATACCTATGCTTTTTTTGGTAGGATGGCGGGGAGAACCGGGGATTCACGATGAACCGCAGCACATTTTTATGGGTAAAATAACCGAAAACATTTTTGACGTACTTGCCGTGGAGCATGAATATATAAGCAAAGACACTACGGACAAAGAGCTTTCCTCCATAATGGAAAGGGCAAAAAAATGCCTTGAAGGTGACAGACAGTATGCAATTATCATTAAAAAAGATACATTTGAAGCCAGAGCCGGAGAGAAATACTCAAATGGATATGATTTTGTCAGAGAGGATGCTATAGGACAGATTTTGAAATCAATAAAGCCGGAGGATGTGGTTGTATCCACAACCGGAAAGATTTCAAGAGAGGTTTACGAACAGAGCGATATAATCATAGGGCATCATAAACAGTCTTTTCTCACAGTGGGCGGAATGGGTCATGCTTCAATGATAGCATATGGTTATGCAATCAACCGTCCTGACAAAAAAGTGTATTGTATAGACGGAGACGGGGCGGTGCTTATGCATATGGGAAGTGAAGCGTTTATAGGGCATCATAAGCTTGATAATCTGGTTCATATATGTATTAATAACGATGCCCACGAATCGGTGGGAGGAATGCCTACAGGTGCTTCAGGCATAAAATATTCCGACACAGCCAAAGCCTGCGGTTATGATTTGGTAATGACAGCCTACAATGAAAAACAGCTTGGAGAAGCATTAGACAAGGCAGCTTCATACGAAGGAACGGTTTTTATAGAAATTTTTGTGTCACTGCAGTCAAGGGCAGACCTTGGCAGACCTAAGGAAAGCGCTTTCTGCAATAAAACTAATTTTATGGAATATCATGAGGTATAATCAATGAAGAAGGTATACACTTGTTTTTGTACGGACGTAATACATGAAGGGCATCTTAATATAATAAACAATGCCTTTAAGTACGGAGAGGTTACAGTTGGAATCCTCAGTGACAGTGCTATGATATGTTACAACCGTTTTCCCACAGTCACTATGGAAGAACGGATAGAGATGGTCAAAAATATAAAAGGCGTAAGTAATGTTATTGTTCAGAATGATGTTATGTATGACAATATAATCGCTGAATTAAGACCTGATTATGTTATTCATGGTGATAATTGGAGGTCAGGACCGGAAGCCGCAATAAGGGATAATGTTATCAATAATCTCAAAATATACGGTGGCGAGCTTATTGAGGTAGGCTACACATACAGCGATAAAATCCGTAAAATCGATGCGCAGATTACGGAAAAGCTTGCCATGCCTGAATTTAGGCGCAGACGGCTGAGACAGCTTTTGAATATTTGTCCCATAGTCAGAACCTGTGAGGTTCACAGCGGACTTACGGGACTTATAGTTGAGAAAACCGTAGTCCAAAGCAATGAAGAGCTGGCACAGTTTGATGCAATGTGGATATCAAGCCTTTGTGATTCCACCGATAAAGGAAAACCGGATATTGAGCTTGTTGATATGTCATCCAGATTGAGAACCATTGATGATGTGCTTGACGTGACTACAAAGCCCATAATTCTTGACGGAGATACAGGCGGACTTATTGAACATTTTGTTTACAATGTCAGAACACTTGAACGTATAGGAGTGTCGGCAGTTATCATAGAGGACAAAACAGGGCTTAAGAAAAATTCTCTTTTCGGAACAGAGGTTGTGCAGACGCAGGACAGCATTGAGCATTTCTGTGAGAAGATTAAAGCAGGTAAGGCAGCCCAGAGAACAGATGATTTTATGATAATTGCAAGAATAGAAAGCCTTATTCTTGAAAAGGGAATGAATGATGCATTGGAGCGTGCCCGCGCATATGTTGAAGCGGGAGCAGACGGTATTATGATTCACTCCAGAAAGAATACTCCGGATGAGATTTTTGAATTTTGCGATGCATTCAGGGCGGAGTATGCCAAAATACCTATAGTGGCAGTGCCTACGTCATACAGCAGTGTAACTGAAAAAGAACTGGCAGAACATGGAATCAATGTGGTTATCTATGCTAACCAGCTTATGCGCAGCGCATTTCCGGCAATGCAGAGAACGGCGGAGGTGATACTGAAAAATCACCGTTCTCTGGAAGTGGAAGACACTCTTATGCCTTTCAAGGAAATAATAAGTCTTATAGACGAGATTTAGGAGAAATAATGGAAATAGCAATACTTATGGCAGCAGGACTGGGAACAAGGATGCGTCCTCTAACCGACAGCACGCCGAAACCGCTTATAAAAGTCGGCGAAAAGCCAATGATTGAAACGATAATTGATGGGCTTACGGGGCATGGTGTTGACAGGATATACGTCGTTACAGGTTATCTGGCAGAACAGTTTGAATATCTCAAGGATAAGTACAATAATCTGGAATTAGTCCATAATAATGAATATGCAGTTAAAAACAATATATCCTCCATATACGCAGTGTGTGATGTTATGAGGACAGCAGATTGTTTTATATGCGAGGCGGATTTGTATGTCAGTGACCCGGCCATATTTGATATACCCCATAAATGTTCCTGCTACTATGGCAAATTTGTTTCAGGTCATTCGGATGACTGGGTTTTTGATATGGACGGCGACAGGATTGTGCGTGTGGGTAAAACCGGTGATGATACATATAACATGGTTGGAGTATCGTATTTTATACAAAAAGACGCAAATATTATAGCTGATGCTGTGTGCAATGCTTATGAATCGCAAGGCCATGAGCAGCTATTTTGGGATGATATTGTCAATGACAATCTTCATAAGCTTGATTTGGGGATTTGCCCGGTTGACGGCAGCCAGATAGCGGAGCTTGATACATGTCAGGAGTTAGAGGAGTTTGAGCGTAGTTTAAGAGGAAGCTGATTATGAATATAATGTATTTTATTACACCTAAATGCGATGTGGCATTTGTGTATGATGATTTTAATGTGAGACAGGTGCTTGAAAAAATAGAATACTACAAATATAGTGCAATGCCTATTATTGACAGAAACGGGCATTATGTGGGATCCATAACGGAAGGCGATTTGCTTACTAAGATTAAGGAAGGATATACCCTAAGTGTACGTGATGCGGAGAATATACCTATTGACACCATTAAGAGAAGAATGGATAATCAGCCGATTCATGCACAGGCGGTTATGGAGGACTTGATTGATAAGGCGATTCAGCAGAATTTTGTGCCGGTGGTTGACGACAATAATATTTTTATCGGAATTGTCACAAGGCGTGCAATAATACAATATCTTTTTAAGAAGGAGCTTGCTGAGGTGACAGTTAATGAAAATTGCTGATATGCACTGTGATACGGTAAATCGTGTGTATTACCGCAGACAAAACGGTGAAGATATTAATATGTACAATAACAGTCTGTCGGTTGATTTTAACAGGATGAAAGCCGGAAATTATCTGATGCAGTTTTTTGCCTGTTTTGTAAATATGGGTGAAACTGATACGGCGGCGGATGATGTACTTGGAATGATTGAGCTGTTTCATAAGGAAATAGGGCAGCATAACGATATAATAGGTCACATACGCTGTTATGATGATATAGTATGTAATATGTCATCAGGAA
Source organism: uncultured Butyrivibrio sp. (assembly GCA_964414835.1). Taxonomy (GTDB): domain Bacteria; phylum Bacillota; class Clostridia; order Lachnospirales; family Lachnospiraceae; genus Eshraghiella. Next base: position 19,802 of record CAYPWY010000029.1, read on the forward strand.
AAATGTCCGCACTTCTTACTATTGAGGAGGGCGGAGTGCTTGGTGGCAGCATTGACATGCTCCACCATGTATACCAACAGGGTGTAAGGCTTATAACGCTTACATGGAATTATGAAAATGAGTTGGGGTATCCTAACCGTATTAATCAGATAACAGGTGAGGCATTGCCTGAAACAGAGCGTGGACTTAAGCCGGCAGGTATTGAAATTGTCCGTGAAATGGAACGGCTTGGTATGATAGTGGATGTGTCACATCTTGGCGATGCGGGATTTTATGATGTGGCTGCCAACACAAAGAAACCGTTTGTGGCAAGTCATTCAAACGCCCGTGTTATGGCTTCCCATGTGCGCAATCTTAAGGATGATATGATTAAAATTATAGGTGACAGAGGAGGCGTTATCGGAATTAATTTCTGTCCGGCATTCTTAAAAGATGAAAAAGAGGAAAATCAAGTCAGCAGAATCGAAGATATGGTACGGCATATTATTCATATAAGGAATGTGGGAGGAACCGATGTGTGCGCCCTTGGAAGTGATTTTGACGGAATAACCGGAGAACTTGAAATATCATCCTGTGATAAGATGGATATGTTGGTTGAAGGTATGGTTAAGGCAGGGATTTCGTATGATGAAGCAGACAAAATAACATCGGGAAATGTGCTGGGCTGCCTCAAGGAAATAATATGAAATTATAAAAATTTTATAAAATATGCTACAATTATGTAATTTTGTGTTGCTTTTATTGGAACAATATGGCAATATATATTATAAGATAAGGATAATGGGTAGTAAGGTGGGTGCAGAGAGATACAACTGTCTGCAATTTGATTCCCGGCATTATTCCGGGAAAATATACGGAGGTATGAATTGTTATGAAAAAAACAGTCGTTAGTAAGGATATGGTTCTTAAGGATGCCAAGAATGCTCCGGCGTTGTTGGAACTGCAGAAGGCAGTTAAGGACAGCGTCATAGAACAGTTTATAGCCAAGAGAAAAGAAAGAGGTATGACTCAGAGTGACATTTCTGCTGTAACCGGTATACAGAGACCGAATATAAGCAGGCTTGAGAGCGGGTATTATAATCCTACAATAGATATGCTTGTCAGACTGGCGGACAGTATTGGATGCCAGGTTAATATTACATTTACAGATAAGTAAAGTGTATAATTCCAAGTTCTCCCGGTTAGAATATTTTTATAATATTCAAGCCGGGAGATTTTTTATGACAGCAGTGACATCAAATTCTTCAAAAAATGCGAGGCTTTTTTCAGAAATAGTAGGGCCGGAGCGTAACTTTGATATTATTAACAAGAAAATAGATATAGGCGGCAGGGCAGCAGAGTTTTTTATGATAGACGGCTTTGTCAAGGATGAAATAATGGAAAAGCTTCTGGAATCTTTTATTGCCCTTAGCCCTGAAGATATGCCGGATGCTGCAGAGAAATTTGCCGACATGGTTCCTTATATTGAGGTAACACCCAGAGAAACTCTGGAAGAAGCCGCCGATGATATGCTTATGGGAATGGTGTGTATGTTTCTTGACGGATATGCAACCTGCTTTGTCATAGACTGCAGAACATATCCGGCCAGAAGTGTAAGCGAGCCTTGGAAAAACAGAGTGTTAAGGGGTTCAAGAGACGGCTTTGTGGAAACAATTGTATCCAATGTGGCTCTTATCAGAAGGAGGATAAGGACACCGGATTTTTGCGTGGAGGTAATGAATGCAGGAACAATGTCCCATACGGACATTGCCTTTGCATATATTCAGGGTAAGGCAGATGAAAAGCTTCTTAACAATTTGAAAAAAAGAGTTAAGGAGATTAAGGTTGAGGCACTTACAATGAATATTGAAAGTCTGGCAGAGGTGCTGCTGCGGGGCCCATATATCAATCCTTTTCCTAAATTTAAATACTCTGAACGTCCGGACAGTGCCGCCGCTGCAATTTTTGACGGCAATATAGTTATTCTTGTGGATAATTCACCGGCAGTCCTTATTGTGCCAACATCTATTTTTGACGTGTCTGAGGAGGCGGATGATTATTATTTTCCTCCCCTTACGGGAACTTATATAAAGTTGTCCAGATATTTGATTTCAATAGTATCGTTGGTGTGGACGCCTTTATGGGTTGTATTTTTAAATAACCCTAATATGGCGCCTGAATGGCTGCAATTTATTATGATAGAAGAAGCCAATTCCACTGTTCCGGTTATATGGCAGCTTTTTATATTGGAATTCTGTATAGACGGATTGCGTCTGGCAGCGGTTAATACACCGAATCTTCTCAGCACACCATTAAGTGTGATTGCCGGCATTGTTGTGGGTGAGTATGCGGTAAGCTCCGGCTGGTTTGACCCTGAATGTATGCTCTATATGGCATTTGTGACAATAGGAACCTACACGCAGGCAAGCTATGAACTGGGGTATGCCATAAAATTTTTCCGTATGATTTCTCTTATTTTAAGCTGGTTTTTCGGAATATGGGGATTTGCCGCAGGAATGATATTTTTCGTTGTCACAATGGCATTCAACAGAACACTATCGGAAAAAAGCTATCTGTATCCTCTTATACCTTTTAACGGAAAGATGCTGGCAAGAAAAATATTCAGGCTCAGACTGGGTAAAGAAAAATAAATCAACAAAAAAATTAAATTACCGCCCTTTCATAATATTGATAAAATTTCCATAATGATGTATAATAATATATTATGTAGGAAGGGCGGTTTTTATATGAACACGGAGACAAATGAAACTAAGAAAAAATTGAAATTTTCAATGTTCACAAGAATTTTGGCCATTGCCATACCTCCGCTTGCCGTAATGGCAATTACAGCATTGGCGTTGGCATCATATTATATTGGGGACACGATAATTGCCGACAAACACGAAACGCTTGCGACTGCAGCAGCGGCGATTAAGAGTACATATGATTATGCATATGATGGCGATTTTTCTATTGGCGACAATGATGAACTTTATAAGGGGACTACTGACATATCTCTTAATTATGATATAGTGGATGAGCTTTATGAAGAGACCGGCGTTGTCACTACTCTGTTTTATAATGACGTGCGTATGATTACATCTCTCAGGGACGAGAACGGCAATAGAATGATTAATACCAAAGCGGATGAAACAATATACAATCGTGTAATTAACGGGGGTGTATATTCTGGGGAAGCTGACATAAATGGGACCAGCTATTACGTGTATTATGAGCCTCTCACTAACCCGGATGGCACCATAATCGGTATGGTATTTGCAGGAACAGACAGCTCCGGTACAATCAAAACAATAGCTCCCAGAACCATAAAAATATCTATATTCCTATGCATTATATTTGTTGTATGCATTGTGTTTGTACCAATCAGCGCAAGAAGTATAGCTAAAACATTAAAGAATATGAAATCGGTTATCAACACTATGGCAACGGGGGATTTGACAGTTGAAGTCCCTGCCAGAACCCTTAAGAGAACCGATGAGATTGGAGAGATAGCCAGAGCCACAGAGGTAATGCGTGACGGTTATTGTAAGCTTGTCACACAGATTAAGGACACCGTTGATACTTTAAGGACAGCATCTGCAGAAGTAGATGAGATGTCAAATCAGGCAAGCAGAACTGTTGAGGATGTAAGCCATGCAGTGGAGGAAATTGCAATAGGAGCTTCATCACAGGCTGATGAGACACAGACAGCGGCAGAACACATTGACAATATAGGAAGGCTTATAGAGGAGATAGTCAGTGATGTTAATATGCTTACGTTTAATGCAAAGAATATGGGTGATGCCGAGAAGAATGCTATGAATATTCTCAGTGAGCTTGACGTGACTACTGTAAAAACCAATGATGCCGTTGAGAAGATTGCGGCGCAGACTGTTGCAACCAACACATCAGCAATGGAAATCGGACAGGCTGTTGAGCTTATTACCGCCATAGCGGAACAGACTAATCTGTTGTCTTTGAACGCATCAATAGAGGCGGCAAGAGCAGGTGAGGCAGGCAGAGGATTTGCGGTAGTGGCATCTGAGATACAGCAGCTTGCGGAACAATCCAACCAGTCGGCAGTTAAAATACATAATATTATCAACGAACTGACAGAACAATCAGATAAGACGGTTGATATTATGAAGGATGTTAAAAAAGCCGTATCCGAGCAGGAAAGCAAGCTTAATGATACCAAGAATATATTCAGTAAGGTTAGAGACGGCGTAAATAATTCGATGACCGGAATTGACGGAATCAGTAATAAGAGCCATGAGCTTGATAACAAGCGTGGCGCAATTGTAGAGATTGTACAGGATTTGTCAGCAGTGTCGGAAGAAAACGCCGCAGGTACACAGGAGACAATGGCATCTTCGGAAGAGCTTTCATCCATGATGAATGAACTTGCAGCATCGGCTAACAGTCTTAATGATATGGCAATAAAGCTGGAGGACGTTATAAAGATATTTAAGGTATAGAAGACAAAAATAATAAGGCTTGAATGTTGTTGTAATTAATTACAGCGCAATACTTTGAAGGTATTGCGCTGTTTTTTATTGTACAGGGAATCCCTTCGGGTCAAGCTTATTAAGAAACGCTTTGTCCCTTGGATACAAATCTTCAGTCGCCATCTGTATTGTAAAGAATAAATAACCGCAACAGCATACCGGAAATGCGGTAATGGAAAATGCGGTAACGGAAATGCAACAGTTAAAATTCAGAGGAAAATATAAAAAATATTTTATTCGCAAATTGCAATAGCAAGTTGCAATAGTTAGCAAAAATTTATGGTAGAA
>CAYPWY010000030.1:0-24475 GCA_964414835.1 uncultured Butyrivibrio sp.
AAGAAGGTTGTTGGGTATGAATATCAGTTTTAGTGTGTAGTTTTGAAGGAACAAGTTAGGTAATGATATATATCATTACCTCTTTTTTTTTGGAAACAGATATGTTATAATGTATTAATAAGGCTGATAAGCCAATTGTTCGGGCGTTATATAATATAAGAGATGTATGGAGGAGTGCTATGGAAACGAATATACTTTTGGAAAATGGTACTAACGAGCTTGAGATACTTGAATTTATGATTGGTGATAATCATTATGGTATTAATGTGGCAAAGATTAAGGAAATTTTGCAATATAGGAAGGTCACGCCGGTGCCTAATTGTCATCCCTATGTAGAGGGTATTTTTATGCCCAGAGATGTTATGATTACGGTAATTGATCTTGCGAAGGCCACACATGCTAAAAGTGCGGGAGATGCATCAACTGATATGCTTATAATTACTAATTTTAATAAGCTTAACATTGCTTTTCATGTACATAAGGTATGCGGAATACACAGAGTTTCATGGACTGATATTATAACTCCTGATGCATCAATTAATTCAGGGGATTCGGGAATTACCACCGGAGTAGTCAAAATTGATGACAAACTTATTGTTATTCTTGATTTTGAGCATATTGTTAATGATATTTCACCTGAGACTGGTCTTAAGGTTTCGGAAGTAGAGAAGTTTGCAAATCGTGAGCGCAATAATCTGCCTGTGTATGTAGCGGAGGATTCAGCTCTTTTGATGAGGCTTATTTCTGACTCACTTAAGAAATCAGGTTACAGTAACCTTAATTTGTCTCCTAATGGTCAGGAATGTTGGGATAAGGTAAAGGCATTAGCGGAAGAACACAAGGATAATATTACGGATTATATAAGCTGCGTAATTACAGATATTGAAATGCCATTGATGGACGGACACAGGCTTACAAAGCTTATTAAAGATGACCCTGTTCTTAAATCAATTCCTGTCGTAATATTTTCATCGCTTATTAATGAAGAGATGAAAATAAAAGGAAAAGCCCTTGGTGCTGATGCACAGCTGTCCAAACCTGAGATAGGGCTTCTTGTTGAAGAGATTGATAAATTAATTTTAAAATAAATTGACCGGAGGTTGCAATGGCTGGTAAAAACAAAGAAGAAGAGTATCTTGACCGACTTTTACATAGCGTAATAGAGCAGGATAATATGTTTGGTGAAGATGATATTACAGAAGAAAATAGCATAGGAGAGGACGCTTATCAGCCTGAATTAGATAATTTTGATTTGCCGGAAACTATAGATGATGAATTGCCTGATGAAGCAGAAATATATGAGTCTGACGGTGACTTGTTAGTTGGAGAAGAAGCAGAAGAATCTGGTGGCGATTCGTTTGCTGGAGAAGAAGCAGAAGAATCTGATGGTGATTCGTTTGCTGGAGAAGAAGCAGAAGAATCTGATGGCGATTCGTTTGCTGGAGAAGAAGCAGAGGAATCTGAGGATGATTTGTTTGACGATGAAGAAATATATGAACCGGACAAAGATTTGTTTGATGAACCGGAATCATATGAGCCGAATTTTCTTGATAACCTCAAGGACATTGTAGAAAAGTCTTCCGAAGAAAGAGAAATTTCTGATGCAATAGAAGCGTTGAATGAAGAAAGTATATTGACGGATGAGGAGCCTGTTGATGATATTGAGACAGGGGAAGATGATGCTTCTCAGGGAATGATTGACCAGTCAATGATGAATGAATTTGATGATATTCTGGCTCTTGATGATGGAATAAGCTTTGATGATATACCTCAGGAGAATGAAGAGGAGCCTTTGTCAGAAGAGGATATGCTGGGGATTTTGGCTATGGAAGCTGCTCATATTGACGAAAGTCAGGCAGATGACGGTATGAGCTTGAATGAACAGTATAATAATCAGCATGATATATCAGATGTGCCGTCTGACATCTCTAAAACGCCAAAGCCAAAGAAAGTAAAAGCTCCAAAAGCTAAGAAAGAAAAAAAAGTCAAGGATAAAACCAAGAAAAAATTCAGTTTAAAGAATTTTTTCCTTGATTATGATGAAGATGAAGGCAGTGCCAGCGATGCTGATATGAACCAGCAGTTGATTAATGAACTTTATCAGGATGGTAATTCTTCAGAGGAACAGGTTTCAGATAACGCAGGCGAAGCCTCCCTAAAAGATAAAAAGCAGGGTAAGCAGAAAGAGAAAAAAGCTAAGAAAGAAAAGGCTCCTAAGAAACCAAAAGCACCTAAGAAAGAGAAAAAAACCAAAGAGAAGACGCCGAAGGGTAAACCGGATATAGGTGCAATTATTACGGCGGTTGTTATTGCGGCGGTCATTATAGCCATAATAATTGTTCTCAGCAACATTTTTACATATAGAAATTCCATAAGCAAAGCAAGAAGTGAATTTGAGCTGGGACATTATGAAGCTGCCAATGAGTTGTTAATCGGAATTGATATTAAGAGCAGGGATGATGACCTGTATATGAAGGTAAGAACGGTTATGTCAATATATCAGGGAATTTCTTCATATGAAAATTATATTGAGCTTGGTATGCAGCCGGAGGCTTTGGATGCACTTATTAATGCCGTAGGGCGCAAAAACAAAAGTGAAGATTTAATCCAAGAGTATGAGGTTACTTCTCAAGTCAACAGTATCTATTCTCAAATTCTGGCGCTGCTGGACAGCTATGGAATAAGCGAAAAGGAAGCACTTGACTATTATAATATGACAAGTCTGAGTAATTACAGAGATATTCTTGAAAGCTATGGAGGACCTGTCAATGATAGCAATAATTGATTATGATGCAGGGAACATCAAGAGCGTAGAAAAGGCGCTCGATTATCTTAATCAGAGAGCTGTAGTTACAAATGACAGCCGGATTATTAAAAGCGCCGATAGAGTAATCCTTCCGGGAGTAGGCTCTTTTGGCGATGCTATGAAAAAATTGAATGAATATGGACTTGCGGATACCATACATGAAGTTATTGACATGGGCAAGCCGTTTCTTGGGATATGCTTGGGACTGCAGCTGCTTTTTGAAAGCAGTGAGGAATCAGCGGGAGTTAACGGACTTGGAATTTTGCCCGGTAAAATAATAAGATTTCCGCAGGATACAGGACTTAAAATACCCCAGATAGGCTGGAATTCAATTGAGATTAAGCCTGATTCAAGGCTTTTTAAAGGGGTTCCAAACCAATCGTATGTATATTTTGTACATTCATATTATCTCAAAGCGGATGATGAGTCCATAGTGGCTGCAACAACGGAATATGCGGCTCATGTTCATGCTTCAGTGGAGAAAGACAATGTTTTTGCCTGCCAGTTCCATCCTGAGAAAAGCAGTGATGTGGGATTGAAAATACTTAGTAATTTTGCTAATCTGTAGGAGTGCAATATGTATACCAAGAGAATAATACCATGTCTGGATTGTAATAACGGACGTGTGGTTAAGGGAACTAATTTTGTTAATTTAAGAGATGCCGGAGACCCTGTGGAAGTGGCATCTGCTTATGATAAGGCAGGAGCCGATGAAGTTGTTTTTCTGGACATTACGGCAACCAGTGACGGACGTAATACAACGGTAGATTTGGTAAGACGGGTGGCAGCAAAGGTTTTTATACCGTTTACCGTAGGTGGTGGAATCAGAAGCATTGAGGATTTTAAGGTGCTTTTGAGAGAAGGCGCAGATAAGATATCAATCAATTCAGCGGCTATTGATAATCCTGAGCTTATAAGCGAAGCTGCAGACAAGTTTGGAAGTCAGTGTGTGGTTGTTGCTATTGATGCTAAACGCCGTATTAATGGTGACGGATGGGAAGTCTATAAGGCAGGAGGAAGAATTAATACAGGACTTGATGCTGTGGAATGGGCTGAAAAAGCATGTAGGCTTGGGGCAGGAGAGATTCTGCTTACAAGCATGGATGGTGACGGAACTAAGGCAGGTTATGACATAGAGCTTACCAGAGCCATAGCAGACAGTATTACCATTCCTGTTATTGCATCGGGGGGAGCCGGTACTATGGAGCATTTCTATGAAGCTTTTGAAAATGGACATGCGGAAGCCGCATTGGCGGCGTCGCTTTTTCATTATAAAGAGATGGAAATATATGATTTAAAAAAATACCTTGCAGACAGAGGTGTGTCCGTAAGACTTTAATAAATATTAATTGATGTACACTAATGAGGTTTTATTTATGGCAGCAATAGATAATGATTGGCTTCAGGCGATTTCACCGGAGTTTCGTAAGCCGTATTACAGGGAATTGTTTAATTTTGTAAAGGATGAATACAGCAAGGCGGTTATATATCCGCCTGCAGATGATATATTTAACGCATTTCATTTCACACCGCTTAGCAAGGTGAAAGTGCTTTTGCTGGGACAGGATCCGTACCATAATGTTAATCAGGCCCATGGGCTTAGCTTTTCAGTGCTGCCGGAGCAAAAGGAGATTCCGCCATCACTTCAAAATATATATAAAGAGCTTCATGATGATTTAGGATGTTACATACCTAACAACGGTTATTTGAAATACTGGGCAGACCAGGGCGTACTTTTACTTAACACTGTTCTTACAGTGCGGGCGCATCAGGCTAATTCACATCAGGGAAGAGGCTGGGAGCAGTTTACCGATGCTGTGATTGAGGCGGTTAATGTACAGGACAGACCGATAGTATATTTTCTTTGGGGAGCTCCTGCCGGAAGAAAGGCGGCAATGCTTAATAACCCTAAGCATCTGGTACTCAAAGCGCCACATCCAAGTCCGCTGTCGGCATACAGAGGTTTTTTCGGATGCAGACATTTCAGTAAATGTAATGAATTTCTGCAAAATAACGGTGTTGAGCCGATAGATTGGCAGATACCGAATATATAATATAAAATAATACAACGTAAAATAATAAGCCATGGTCACTTTCAGGGTGCATATTGTGGAATCATAGAATTACAGACAAGCGGTGCCCCTGTTGATGGTTTTGGTGCATGGGTGAATTATATGCACTGCCGTTACCTAGGCATATTTTTCTGTGCGGTTGAGAGCATAAGCTTGATTCTGTTGAGCTGATTAACTTCGCTGGCACCGGCATCATAGTCGACTGCGATTATGTTGGCATCAGGGAAAGCAAGGCGAAGCTCTTTTATTACGCCTTTTCCAACAATATGGTTAGGAAGACAGCCAAACGGCTGGCAGCATACAATATTCTTGGTTCCGCTGTTTATAAGCTCAATCATCTCGCTTGTGAGAAGCCATCCCTCGCCTGTCTGGTTGCCGCTTGAAACGTAAGGAACGGAAAGCTTTTGCAGCTGGCTGATATGTATAGGAGCATGGAAACGCTTGCTCTTATTGAGCAGCTTTCCTGAGCGCTTTCTGAGTCCCTCAAGAATAGCGATAACGGCCTTGTTAATCATAAGTGATTTACGGCTTGCCCCAAGATGCTCTGTCTTGAACTGACCGTTTTGGGCACAGTACAGGAAAAATCCCATAAAATCAGGAACAACTGCCTCTGCACCTTCTTTTTCAAGAAGCTCAACAATATGATTGTTGGCGGTAGGATGGAATTTAACAAGAATCTCACCTACGACACCTACACGCGGTTTCTTTATATCAAGAAGAGGAAGCTTGTCAAATTCGTCTATAATTGTCTTAATTACCTTATTAAATTTGCGGAATGACAAATGCGGGTCATTAAAACTGTCAGCACAAAGCTTATACATTTTGTCGGCAAGCTCGTTGGCAGAACCCGGAACCGCTTCATATGGTCTGGTTCTGTATAGCACATTCATAATTACATCACCGTATTGGAGCGCCATCATGGCCTTCTTGAGAAGTTCATAGCTGTATTTAAGTCCCGAATTATGCTCAATGCCCTGTGCGCTAAGGGAGATGACAGGAATATGCTCAAGACCTGCTTTTATCAGGGCGCGGCGTATAAATCCGATATAATTGCTTGCACGGCATCCGCCGCCTGTCTGAGTAATAACAACGGCAGTCTTGTTAAGGTCGTATTTTCCTGAAAGCAATGCCTCCATAATCTGACCGGTTATTATTATTGAAGGGTAGCAGGCATCATTATTTACAAAACGAAGTCCTGTATCTACGGCGGATTTATCCATATTCTGAAGCATTACAAAATTATATCCGCAGGAGTTCAGCGCCGGACTCAGTATATTAAAATGTATAGGAGATAGCTGCGGACAAAGTATTGTATAATTATTGTTCTGCATCTCCTCAGTGTATTCTACACGTTTATATGCTGCTGAATTTATTTTGCGCACATATTTGTTGCGTTCACGTACCTTAAGGGCTGCAATAAGCGAGCGTATGCGGATTCGTGCGGCTCCCAGATTGTTAACCTCGTCAATCTTGAGTACGGTATAAATCTTGCCGCCTGAGGACAAAATATCATTGACACAGTCCGTTGTTACGGCATCAAGACCGCATCCGAAGGAGTTAAGCTGAATCATATCAATGTCATCTCTTGTTTTGACAAAGCTTGCGGCTGCATATAGTCTTGAGTGGTATGTCCATTGGTCCATAACAATAATCGGGCGTTCAACTTTGCCGAGATGCGATATTGAATCCTCCGAAAGAACAGCTATTCCATAAGAATTAATCAGTTCAGGAATACCATGATTGATTTCCGGGTCAATATGATACGGACGACCTGCAAGTACAATACCCTTGCGTCCTGTTTCTTCAAGATATTTGAGAACTTCCTCGCCCTTGGCACGTATTTTAAGACGACAGGATTCCATTTCGTTCCAGCCGGATTTGCATGCATCTGAAACCTCTGACGCAGGTATTTTAAATTCTTTTGTAAAAACCTTAATAAGCTCCTTTTCGGCAACTTCCTCATTGAAGAATGAAACGAAAGGATTCATAAATTTTACATTGTTGTCCTTAAGCTCCTCCATATTGTTTTTAATGTTTTCTCCGTAGGAGGTAACGATAGGGCAGTTAAAGTGGTTGTTGGTGGTTTCATCCTCGCAGCGCTCAAAAGGAATACAAGGCAGGAATATGAATTTTATGCCTTGATGTATCAACCATGATACATGACCGTGAACAAGCTTGGCAGGATAACATTCTGATTCACTTGGAATCGATTCGATGCCAAGCTCATATATTTTACGGCTTGATGCAGGTGAAAGTACAACCCTGAAGCCTAATTTTGTAAAGAAAGTATGCCAGAACGGATAGTTTTCATACATATTGAGTGCACGTGGAAGACCAACAACACCGCGAGGGGCTTTGTCTAAGTCAAGTGACTCATATGAAAACATAAGTTTGTTTTTATATTCATACATGTTAGGGACATTGTCCTTGTTGCGTTCTTTTCCCAGACCGCGTTCGCAGCGGTTGCCGGAAATAAACTGTCTGCCGCCTGTAAACTTGTTTATTGTCAGAAGGCAGTGGTTGGTACATCCCTGACATCTTGTCATGCTGGTGTCATATTGTAATGAAATAATCTGTTCAAAACCAAGCATTGAGGTTGGCTGTCCCTCATAACGCTCTCTGGCAATCAAAGCGGCACCAAAAGCGCCCATAATACCTGCAATATCAGGTCTTATGGCGTTGACACCGGCGATTTTTTCAAAGCTTCGCAAAACAGCATTGTTGTAAAAGGTTCCGCCCTGAACCACGATGTTTTTACCTAAATCACGGGCATCGGAGAGCTTGATAACCTTATATAATGCATTCTTTATAACGGAATAGGCAAGCCCGGCAGAAATGTCGGCAACTGTGGCACCTTCCTTTTGCGCCTGCTTAACCTTGGAATTCATAAATACGGTACATCTTGTTCCCAAATCAATAGGATGCTCGGCAAAAAGCGCTGCCTTGGCAAAATCCTGAACAGAATAATTAAGGGATTTAGCAAATGTTTCAATGAAAGAACCGCATCCGGAAGAGCAAGCCTCGTTAAGCTGAACACCGTCAACGGTCTGGTCTTTAATTTTGATGCATTTCATATCCTGACCGCCTATGTCCAGAATACAGTCCACATCAGGGTTGAAAAATGCAGCGGCATAATAGTGAGATACTGTTTCAACCTCGCCCTCGTCAAGCATAAGAGCTGATTTTATAAGAGCCTCGCCGTAGCCTGTGGAGCAGGAGCGTACTATATGTACATCCTTAGGCAGCCTGCTGTATATATCAGTAATAGCCCTGATTGACGTGGCAAGAGGGCTTCCGTTATTGTTATCGTAAAAAGAATACAGAAGAGTTCCGTCTTCGGCAACAAGGGCAACCTTGGTTGTGGTTGAACCTGCATCAATTCCCATAAAGCAGTTTCCTTTGTAGGAAGCAAGGTCTCCTTTTTTAACACATGCTTTATTGTGACGTTCAATAAATTCATCGTAAGAAGCTTCATCGGCAAAAAGAGGTTCCATTCGCTCAACCTCAAAGTCCATCTTAATATTTGCAGCAAGACGTTCTATAAGCTTGTCAATGTCAGTTATGGCATCTTCCTTGTAAGTCATAGCAGAGCCGATTGCGGCGAAAAGGTGGGAATTATCAGGAGCAATTATGTATTCATCAGTAAGATTAAGGGTCCTGATAAAAGCTGCTTTAAGCTCCGACAAAAAGTGCAATGGACCGCCCAAAAAAGCCACATGTCCGCGGATTGGCTTGCCGCAGGCAAGACCGCTTATGGTCTGATTGACAACCGCCTGAAAAATGGAAGCTGCCAAATCCTCTCTGGTGGCGCCTTCGTTGATAAGGGGCTGTATATCCGTTTTGGCAAAAACGCCGCATCTTGCAGCAATAGGATAAATTGCTTTGTAATTTTTGGCATATTCATTAAGTCCGGAAGCGTCGGTCTGCAAAAGTGATGCCATCTGGTCGATGAATGAACCTGTACCTCCGGCACAGATACCATTCATACGCTGGTCGATGCCGCCTGTAAAATAAATTATTTTGGCGTCCTCACCACCAAGCTCTATGGCAACATCAGTCTCAGGGGCATAGTAACTCAAAGCTGTTGAAACAGCAACAACCTCCTGATTAAAAGGTATATCAAGATGATTCGCCAGTGTAAGACCGCCGGAACCTGTTATGACAGGGTGCAATGATATGGAACCTGTGATTTCGCGGGCTTTTTTTAAAAGATTTGCAAGGGTATTCTGAATGTTGGCATAATGTCTTTCGTAATCAGAAAAAATTATGTCATTATTTTTATCAAGTAAGGCAACCTTAACGGTTGTGGAACCGATGTCGATTCCAAGTTTGTATAAATTATTCATATTGTGCGGTAAAAAACCGTACCTCCTTTTATAAACCTATAAAAAATATAAAAATTTAATAAAATTTTAATAACTGCTTTATTATATATGAAGGCAGGAATTATTTCAATGACTATATTGTAAAAAAAGTATAAAATAAGTATAAAATTAATGGTATTCTTGACAAAATTTTACGTGTAAAATATAATGATAACTATGGTGGATATTAGCGCCTTAATTTGATTATGATAAATTGATTTTCAGTAAAGAAAGGATGTGGGCATATGGAAAGTGGAACCGATAATTATCACAGTTGGTGTTTCAGACAATACTATATTCATATGGTCACGGTTCAGTATACTTCATATTAGGAAAATAACAGAATTTTAACCGTGTCCGTAAGGGAGGAACTATGGTTAAAATTTTTAAGACTTCTGAGAACGGAGTACTTCAGATTGAGGATTATGAGGCCGGATGCTGGGTTGCTATGACTAACCCTACTGCTGAAGAACTGTATGACGTTGCCGCCAAGTATGATATTGAAGCTGATGATATGCGGGCTTCGTTGGATGAAGAGGAAAGGTCACGTATTAAGGTTGAAGATAATTACACCCTTATACTTGTTGACATTCCGAATATTGAAGAAAGAAATAACAAAGACTGGTATGGTACGATTCCTTTGGCAATAATAGTATGTGATGATACCATTATCACTGTATGTCTGGAGGATACTCCTGTGCTTACGGCATTTATGGATGGCCGAGTGCGGAATTTTTATACGCATATGAAGACAAGATTCATATTCCAGATACTTTACAGGAATGCCACACTTTATCTTAATTATCTGAGAATTATAGACAGAAGAAGCGACAGTATAGAGCGTAAGCTTCATGAAGCTACCAAAAACAGAGAGCTTATTGAGCTTTTGGAACTGGAAAAGTCACTTGTGTTTTTTACTACATCACTTAAAGCCAACGAGATAGTGTTGGAGAAATTATTAAAATTTAATGCCATTAAGAAATATCCCGAAGATGAGGATTTGATTGAGGATGTAATTGTCGAAAATAAGCAGGCTATCGAGATGGCTAATATTTACAGTGGAATTTTAAATGGCACAATGGATACATTTGCATCCGTTATTTCCAACAATCAGAACAGTGTCATGAAATTCCTTACAACAGTAACAATCGTGTTGTCAATACCTACGATGATTGCAAGCTTTTATGGAATGAACGTAAAGTCCTTTAGTATGCCTTTTGCGGATAATCAGTGGGGATTCGTCATAGTAATAGGTATATCGCTTATTATATCCCTGATTATTGTGTTTATTTTCCGCAAGAAGGATTTGTTTTAACCGATTGGAGATTATATATGAATTTGATGTATAAAATGGAACGGAAGTTAGGCAGATATGCAATAAAAAATTTATCACTTATACTGATAATCTGTTATGTTGCAGGCTATATTCTGGAGTTTGCAGCACCCAATTTTCTTGTTAATCTTACGCTTGACCCATATGCTATTGTTCACGGTCAGGTGTGGAGAATAATAAGCTGGATATTGATACCGCCAAGTGAGAGCAATATATTTTTTGCCATTATAATGCTTGTGTTCTATTATTCCATAGGTACCACCCTGGAGAGAACATGGGGAGCATTCCAGTACAATGTTTATTTATTTTCAGGAATGATTTTTACTGTAATCGGAAGCTTTCTTATGATGGGCTTCTGTTACCTGTTCAAGTCAAATCTGCTGAATGAGGCAATCATAGGCTCTTACCGGATTACGGGAAAAAGCAGTTTTTTCAGCTGCTTATCGTTGTTTTACAGCACATATTATGTTAATATGTCTATATTTTTGGCATTTGCCGCAACATTCCCTGATAATCAGGTGTTGTTGATGTTTATTATACCTATTAAAGTGAAATGGCTTGGAATAGTATATGCGGCATTTCTGGTATATGAGATGATTTCAGGCGTGGCCATGGGCGGAAGTCTTGGATTCGTATATCCGTTTGTGATTGGTTCATCAATGCTTAACTTTATTGTGTTCTTCTTTACGACGCGCAGATATATCAGAATGAACCGGACGCAGCGGAAAATGCACAGGGAATACCAACGCAGAGCGCGTCAGGAGAAACAGGCATCTGCTGCCGGAATCACAAAACACCGCTGTGCGGTATGCGGAAGAACGGAAAAGGACGGCGATGATTTGACATTCCGGTTTTGTTCAAAATGTGAAGGCAATTATGAGTTTTGTCAGGACCATTTAT
The DNA here is from genome assembly GCA_964414835.1 of uncultured Butyrivibrio sp. Taxonomy (GTDB): domain Bacteria; phylum Bacillota; class Clostridia; order Lachnospirales; family Lachnospiraceae; genus Eshraghiella. The sequence goes on from CAYPWY010000030.1 coordinate 11,476, forward strand.
ATACGCATATACATTACACACGTAACAGCGGTCCGCAATAATATATGATTTTATGTAATATCTGCCTGCGAGGATGATTTCTTGCAGGCGTTTTCACGTAAACATCACATTCAGGACACAAATATTACATAGTTTGTACGAAAATTAACCATATTTTTTCAATATAATATGTAACGATATGAATATCTTCAAGGAGGAATTTACTGTGATTGAAGTTAAAAATCTGGTAAAAAGGTATGGGAACCATACGGCAGTCAATGACTTGTCCTTTACCTTGGAACCGGGCAAAATCTATGGTTTTCTGGGACCTAACGGTGCAGGTAAATCAACAACAATGAATATTATTACAGGTTACATCGGCGCAACAAGCGGCGATGTGATTATTGATGGACATAATGTTCTTGATGAACCGGAGGAGGCAAAGAAGTGCATTGGCTATTTGCCGGAGATACCGCCACTTTATCTTGATATGACAGTTGACGAGTACCTTAGATTTGCTGCAAAGCTGAAGAGACTGCCCAAAGATAATGCGGAAAACTGTATTGAAGAAGCCAAAGAGCTTACAAAGATTAAGGATGTAGAGGGAAGACTTATCAAAAATCTTTCCAAAGGATACAGACAGAGGGTGGGGCTTGCCTATGCAGTTCTTGGATTCCCTGATATTATTATTTTAGATGAGCCTACTGTGGGACTTGACCCGAAGCAGATTATTGAGATACGTGACCTTATAAAAACATTGTCCCAAAATCATACTGTCATTCTCAGTTCGCATATACTTTCCGAGGTAAGTGCCGTATGCGATTATGTTTTGATAATTGCACATGGGAAACTGGTGGCAAGTGATTCCATAGATAACCTGTACAAATACATGGGTGATACAAGTGAGCTTGAACTTAAAGTTAAGACGGATGAAGCGCAGTTCAGAAATGCACTTTCTCAGGTTTCAGGAATAGAAGACCTTCAGTGTGCTGCTGACAGCGGATTTTTAAAGGCAACTATACAATTTGACGGCAGTGATGAGACAATAGAAGCTATTTTCTATGCTTTGGCTCAAAGCAGAAATCCTGTATATGAGATGCATAAAATTACAAAATCGTTGGAAGAACTGTTCATAGAGCTTACCGGAGATAATGGGCAGAATAACAGTGAAAATACTGCTGATGAGGAAGAAACTGCTGATGAAAATACACATGCAGCCTCAAATGAAAATGCTGACGGAAGGGAGGAAGAATGATGTTTGCTGTTTTTTCAAAAGAATTCAAATCATTTTTTAACTCTATGCTGGGATATGTATTCTGTGCGGTTATGATTGTTCTTATCGGAATATATTTTCTTGTAAATAACCTGACATACGGGTATCCTTACTTTTCATATGCGCTTGTTAATGCAATGTCAATAATGATGTTTGCCATACCGCTGCTGACAATGCGTTCTTTTGCTGAGGAGCGGAAAAGCCGTACCGACCAGATGCTTTTGACTACACCAATCAGGATGTATCAGATAGTATTAGGCAAATTTCTGGCATATGCGGTAATTTACATCATCCCGTTACTTGTTGCATGTTTTTGCCCTCTTATTATAAAAGCAAAGGGTGATGCATCATATCTGAAAATAGATTACCTGACTATACTGATGTGCTTTTTCTATGGACTTGTATACATATCCATAGGTATATTCATATCATCACTTACAGAGAGCCAGATTATAGCAGCAGTAGGTTCTTTTGCGGCTGTTTTTGTACTGGTATTCTGGAGCGGGCTTGTGAATTTTATACCTACGACAGCAATGGCGGCGCTTGTGGGACTTATTGTAGTTCTGGTACTGGTGTGTCTGATTATATATGCGTTGACCAAAAACGGTATTATATCAGGTTTTATAGGCATTGCGGGCTTTATAGGACTTTTGGCTGTGTATTTTGTTAAATCCACCATTCTTAATAACTGGCTGACAGCAATAACTGACAAGATAAATATAATCACACCGCTTTCAAATATTGCTTATTATGACATATTTGATGTGACCGGACTTGTTATGTATATTTCCGTAACATTTGTTTTCCTTATGCTGACGGTTCTCGGTCTGCACAAGAGAAGATGGAGCTAGGAGGTGTGTTATGAAAAAAGATATAAAAGGCGTATTATCCTCAAAAGCCTTCAAAAAAGGCTCTTATTCAACCGTTTTGATGGTTATTATAGTGGCAATAATAATAGTTATTAATATTATGGTGTCAAAGCTGCCTACGGCAGCCAAAAATATTGATGTCAGCGACAATGAGCTGTATTCAATAGGAGATGTTACAAAATCTGTTATTGAAGGAATCACTGAAAATGTAGATATTATTATCATAAAAGATAAGGACAGCACAGATAAAAGAATTTCAACGCTGATTGATAAATATGCAGATTACTCAAAACACATTAATGTAAGCTATATGGATCCGGTTTTATATCCGTCAGTACTTGTACAGTACGATACGGAGGAAAACAATATAGTTGTCAAATGTGACGCTACAGGCAAAACAACAACCATATCATTTGATGATATAATACAATATGACCAGACATATTACTATTACTATGGTGTCATATATGAGACGGAATTTGACGGAGAGGGACAGCTTACAACGGCGCTTGATTATGTTGCCAACGAAAATGACAAGATACTATACACTATGGAAGGTCATAGTGAAAGCGCACTTGGAAACAATATATCAGAACTTATTGCAAAATCCAATTTTGATGTGGAGACAGTCAATCTTCTGGTGGACAATGGAATCCCTGAGGACTGCGCACTTCTTATCTGTAATCAGCCGACGAAGGATTTGGCAGATGATGAGCTGGAGATGATAAGAGAGTATCTTGACAATGGAGGAAAGGTTATACTTCTTTTGGCGGATACCAATACGGAAACTCCTAATATTGCTGCGCTTATGGGGGATTACGGAATTTCAAAAGCAGCAGGCTATATAGCAGATACCGAGAGATTTTACGGACAGAACTTATATAATATTTTTCCGGTGTACAGCTCAGGCGATATTACGGGAGGATTTGGAAAAGATGAATACACTCTTGTGTATGGTTCACTGGGACTTCTTGTCAGCAGCGTTGACGGAGTGACGGTTGATAAATTCCTGACTACATCATCAAACGGAGCTGCCGTTGTCAGCGATGACGATTACACGACAGGCGAATATACACTTGCCGTAGCTGCGGATATGGGCGAGGGACGACTTACAGTGTTTGGATGTTCCACAATAATTGATGATGATTTTACCTCATATTATACAAATCTTTCGGATTTGCAGGTGTTTATGAATGCCATAACCGTCAACTTTGATGATGTGAGCAATATATCCATTGACGCCATAAGTCTTGAGATGACATACAATACGATTACTAACGGAAATGGAATCGGTGTTATTTTTATAGGTATTATTCCGATTGCACTTCTGGCTATAGGTTTTGTAAGATGGTTTGGCAGAAGAAAGCTTTAATGAGGTATTATTATGAAAAAACAGATTAAGGGTATTATAATTCTTGTTGTTGTGCTTATAGTGCTTGTTGCAGGGAATATAATTATCAAGAAGGTGTCAAATGTAAACTCGGAAAAAAGAGAAAAAGAAAGCGAAGCGGAATCACTTGCAAATGCTATTTACGTCAACGATTTTCAAGAGCTTTCTTCAATCAGCTTTGGCGGATTTTCTTTTACATGTACTGATAACAGCTGGAGCTATGACGAGGATGGGGATTTTCCGGTTGACAGCACCATAATAAAACCGGTTGCCTCTGAATTTTCAGGGCTTACCGCATCAAGAAAAATAGAAAACGGAGATACACTTGAAAGCTATGGACTGGAAACTCCGGCATATACTGTGGAGCTTGAAAACTCCGATGACCAGAAACAGACATTGTATATTGGCAACAGCTATAATGGGGAATATTATGTGAAAACGAGTGACAGCGATACAATATATACCTGCAGTCTGACTACGCTTGATACACTGGCTGCCGATAAGATAGAGTATTTTGCTGCTATTGACAACGTTAACTCAATATGGAGTTCCACGTACTACAGCTTCAGTATAGACGGCGGTGATGAAAGTATTTTGCTTACAAAGGACAGAAGCGTGGATGTATATTCTGAGGAGGAAACTGACGAAGCAGGTGAAAAGGTTCCTAATGTAGTGTGGGATGTGTCTCTGAATGGAGAAACCTCATATGCGGTGACGGATACTCTGGATTTGTCAAGTGTGAGAAATGCTCTTGATTTTACATATGATTCATGTCTTGCATATAATGCCGGTGATGATGAATTGTCGGGATATGGCTTTGATGAGCCCTTATATGTTATCACTATAGGATATACCGATGAAAATGAGAAGGATTGTGAGCTTGAGCTTATAATAGGGGCTTATGATGAAGAAAGCGGAATGTACAGTGTGATGTCTAATCAGGCAAATGAAATATACGGTATAAGTTCAAGTACAATCAGTACTATTTCGGAATGCTTTGATTATGATTTCCTTGCAAGTGATGATGACTCAGAAGAATCGGAAGAGTAGTGCAAAAAAGTAAAAAACTGTTGCAAAACAGAAATTATTGTGATATAATCTAAAAATCAAATGATGATTTAACTAGAGTGAGCTTTTCGGAGCTCACTCTTTTGTATGAATGGCGTAGCCGGTGAAAGGAAGTGACAATGTGGCAAAGCGTGATGATTATGAGGCAAAAGCGACAGAGCTTATTACGCCTATAATTGAAAGCAACAACTACGAACTGGTTGATGTTGAGTATGTGAAAGAGGGGCAGAGCAATTACCTTCGTGCATACATTGATAAGCCGGGAGGAATTACTGTTGAGGATTGTGAAATTGTAAGCCGTGCCTTCAGCGACAAGTTGGATGAAGTGGATTTCATTTCTGAGTCTTATATATTGGAAGTAAGCTCTCCGGGACTCGGAAGACCGTTTCGTAAGGATAAGGACTATGAGAGAAATATAGGCGAGGAAGTTGAATTTAAACTGTTTAAGCCTGTTGACCACAAGAAGGATTTTGTGGGGTTGTTAACTGCCTTTGATAAGGATACGGTTACCATTCAGTTTGAGGACGGCAGCCAAAATGTTTTTGAACGGCGAAATATTGCCATCATAAGACAAACAGTATATTGGTAGAAAGATGATTTTAAAATAATATTTAGGAGGATAAAGGAAAAAATGAACAGTGAATTAATAGAGGCACTTGATGCTTTGGAAAAGGAGAAAAAAATCAGCAAGGAAACCTTAATAGAGGCTATTGAAAACTCACTTCTCACAGCCTGCAAGAACCATTTTGGAAAATCGGATAATTTTACGGTAAAGGTTGACCCGCAGACCGGTGATTTTTCGGTTATTGCCGCCAAGGAAGTTGTTGAAGAAGCAGAAGACGATGTGACACAGATTAGTCTTGCAGATGCCAAAATGATTAATTCAAAATATGACATAGGTGATACTGTTAATGTGGATGTAAAGTCTGTGGAACTGGGAAGAATTGCAATTCAGGTTGCCAAGAACGTTATTCTGCAGAAAATCCGCGAGGAAGAGCGCAAGGTTCTCTATGACGATTATTACAGTAAAGAGAAAGATATAATTACAGGTGTGGTTCAGCGTTATGCAGGACGAAATCTTATTATCAATCTTGGAAGAGCCGATGCTATTCTCAATGAAAACGAGATGGTAAAAGGCGAGCATTACAGACCTAATGACAGAATCAAGGTTTATATTGTGGAAGTAAAGGATGACAGAAAAGGACCTAGAATACTTGTTTCAAGAACACATCCTGAGCTTGTAAAGAGACTTTTTGAGGCTGAGGTTACAGAGGTAAGAGACGGAACGGTAGAGATTAAGAATGTGGCAAGAGAAGCCGGCTCAAGAACAAAGATGTCTGTTTGGTCAAATGACCCTAATGTAGACCCGGTAGGAGCATGTGTAGGTGTCAACGGAGCAAGAGTCAATGCAGTAGTTGATGAGCTTAACGGTGAGAAAATAGACATTATTAACTGGAGTGAAAATCCTGCCAATCTCATAGAAAATTCTCTCAGTCCTGCTAAGGTCGTATCGGTAGTTGCTGATGATGATGAGAAAACAGCCCAGGTAATCGTACCTGACTATCAGCTTTCTCTTGCAATAGGACGAGAGGGACAAAACGCAAGACTTGCTGCAAAGCTTACAGGCTTTAAAATTGACATTAAGAGCGAGTCTCAGGCAAAAGAGCTTGGCCTTCTTGATTTTTATTATTCAGACGAAGAGTATGAAGACGAATATGAAGATGGTTACTCTGACGAGTATCAGGATGAGCAGTAAGAACGCAGGGAATACTTATGGCAGTTAACAAAAAAATACCGCAGAGACAATGTGTCGGATGCTGTGAAAACAAAGACAAAAAATCAATGCTGCGTGTCATAAAGACTAGCGATGATGTAATTCTTTTAGATGATACAGGCAAAAAAAACGGACGCGGTGCATATATCTGTAAGACAGCCGAATGTCTTGACAAGGCGATTAAGAATAAGGGACTGGAACGGTCCTTGAAGATTAAGATACCTAAGGACGTATATGACCAGCTTCAAAAGGAGATGGAACAGTATGAAGCAGGATAGCGTTCTTTCTATGCTTGGGCTTGCCAAACGCAGTAATAATATTGTTAGTGGTGAATTTGCAACGGAGAAAGCGATTAAGACAGGAAAGGCATTCTTGGTCATAATTGCTGCCGATGCTTCTGAGAATACCAAAAAGAAATTCAGAGATAAGTGTGCTTTTTATGAAGTGCCAATAGCAGTGTATTCAGATAAAGAAAATCTCGGACATTGTCTCGGATATGAGCTTCGTACATCAGCTGCAGTTACGGACGAAGGTTTTGCAAAGTCACTTATGAAAAAATTAGATTTATAGATTCCGCAGCTGCGGAATGTGAATCCTTTAATATCAAGGAGGTTAGTTTTAACTAAATGAGAGTTTATGAATTATCAAAAGAAATAAATGTATCTAATAAGGAGCTGGTGGAGTTCTTGTCCGGGGTAAACAGTGACATAAAGACTCACTCAAGTTCTGTTTCCGATGCCGATGCTGACAAAGCAAGAAAGCATTTTTTAAAAACGGAAACTAAGAACGAGACGGTACCGGAGGTTAAGAAGAAGGAAGCTCCAAAGAAAACACAGCCGGTAAAAAGCGAGCCTGCCAAGACTGAACAGCCTAAGACCGAACAGCCTAAGGCAGAAGCACCTAAGAAAAAAATCTTCTCATCTTATAATCCTCAAAACAGTGGACGCAAAGAGGTAAGAGAACAGAGAAGACCGGGTGACAGAAGACCTGACAGACCGGGTGACAGAAAGCCGGGAGAACGCCCAAGTGACAGGGTAAGACCGTCAGAGAGAATCAGACCCCGTGATAATGCCAAGCCGGGAGAGCGCCCAAGTGACAGGGTAAGACCTGACGGAAAACCTGAGGTGAGAAAAACGGAAGGCGGCAGACCGGACAACAGGCCGGACAACAGAAAATTTGATAATCGCAGGACGGAAGGCAGACCCATGGACAGCCGCAGACCGGAAGGAAGACCGGAAGGGAGAAAAACTGAAGGCAGACCGGACAACAGAAGACCGGAAGGCCGCAGACCGGAAGGAAGACCGGAAGGCAGGAAAAACGATAATAGAAATGATGCCAGAGGTCAGCGCGGCGGTGAAAGAAATTTTGGGGGAGACAGCAGGCGTCCCGGGAGCAACGATAGGAGCAGCTTTCGCAAAGATGACAGAAACAGCAGCTTTGATGGCGGCGAAGTTATTAAGGACAGAGAGGCGAAGGAGCAGAGAAACCGTGACAGAGAAAATCGTAAGAGGGACAACAACAGTTACGATAAGACGGAGAAGCTTGAAAACACCAAAGCGTTAGAGAAGAATCTTAATAAAGCCAAACAGCAGCATAAGAAACAGGAAGAGGAGACAATCAGGACCCTTGTACTTCCTGACACAATTATAATCAAGGAGCTTGCCGATATGATGAAGGTGGCGCCGGCAGCGCTTGTTAAAAAGCTTTTCCTGAACGGAACGGTTGTCACAATAAACCAGGAAATTGATTTTGACATGGCTGAGGAGATTGCACTTGAGTTCAACTGTATCTGTGAGCATGAGGTAAAGGTTGATGTTATAGAGGAACTTCTTAAAGAAGATGAAGAAGACCTGGAAACACTTGTTTCGCGCCCGCCGGTAGTATGTGTTATGGGGCATGTAGACCATGGTAAAACATCTCTTCTTGATGCCATACGTTCAACCAATGTAACTGCCAAAGAAGCCGGCGGAATTACCCAGCATATAGGAGCATATACTGTGGAGGCACACGGACAGCAGATTACTTTCCTTGACACGCCGGGACATGAAGCGTTTACTGCTATGAGAATGCGTGGCGCCAAGTCAACAGATATAGCAATTCTTGTAGTTGCTGCCGATGACGGAGTAATGCCTCAGACAATAGAAGCTATCAATCATGCCAAGGCAGCGGGTATCGAAATCGTTGTGGCTATCAACAAGATTGATAAACCAAGTGCCAATATAGAAAGAGTTAAACAGGAGCTTGTAGAATATGAGCTTATTGCAGAAGATTGGGGAGGTTCAACCATTTTCTGTCCTGTGTCGGCTCATACCGGTGAGGGTATTGACAACCTTCTTGATATGCTTCTTCTTACGGCAGAGATGCTGGAGCTCAAAGCAAATCCGAACAGGAGAGCCAGAGGTCTTGTCATAGAAGGCAGACTTGATAAAGGCAAAGGACCTGTCTCAACAATGCTTGTACAAAAAGGTACACTTCATGTTGGAGACAATATTGCCGTTGGCTCATGTCACGGTAAAATCAGGGCGATGGTTGATGACAAGGGAAGAAGAATACAGCAGGCAGGACCTTCAATACCTGTTGAGATACTGGGACTTAACGATGTTCCTAATGCAGGAGATGTGTTTGTATCACCTGAGACTGAAAAGGAGGCAAGAAGCTTTGCAGAAACCTTCATCAGAGAGGGCAGAGTTAAACTGCTTGATGAGACCAAGTCTAAGATGTCACTTGATGATTTGTTCTCCCAGATTCAGGCAGGTAATCTTAAGGAACTCCATATTATTGTCAAGGCTGATGTACAAGGTTCTGTTGAGGCTGTTAAGCAGAGTCTCATTAAGCTTTCCAATGATGAAGTTGTAGTCAAGGTTATCCATGCGGGAGTAGGTGCCATAAATGAATCGGATGTTATTCTTGCATCTGCTTCTAACGCAATTATAATAGGATTTAATGTCCGTCCGGATAATCAGGCAAGAATTGTGGCAGAGTCTGAGAATGTAGATTTGAGACTTTACAGAGTAATCTATCAGGCCATAGAAGATGTTGAAGCAGCCATGAAGGGTATGCTTGACCCTAAATTCGAGGAAAAGATTATCGGACACGCAGAAGTCCGCCAGACATACAAGGCATCGGGCATCGGAACTATTGCAGGTGCATATGTGCTTGACGGAATGATTACAAGAAACAGTTCAATCAGGCTTATGCGCGGAGACGATATGATTTACGACGGACCTTTGGCTTCACTTAAGAGATTTAAAGATGATGCAAAAGAGGTTAAGGAAGGTTACGAGTGTGGATGTGTCCTTGATAAGTTTAATGACATTACAGAGGGCGATATACTTGAAGCCTATATTATGGTTGAAATTCCGCGTTAGGAGGTTATTCAATGCGTAAAAACAGCATTAAATTAACTAGAATTAACAATGAAGTCATGCGCGAATTAAGCAATATAATTCGTGCGGAAATAAAAGACCCGAGAATTAATCCGATGACCTCTGTGGTTGCCACAGAGGTATCACCGGACCTTAAAATATGCAAGGCATATGTAAGCGTACTTGGTGATGAACAGTCCCAGAAAGACACAATCAAGGGACTGAAAAGTGCTGAAGGATATATAAGAAGCCTTCTTGCAAAAAGTGTAAACCTGCGTAATACGCCAGAGATTATTTTTGTGCTTGACCAATCCATTGAATATGGCGTCAATATGTCAAAGCTTATTGATGAGGTTAATGGAAATAATAGCAATAAGGAGGAGTAGATGTTTTCCATTGAAGATGAACTTAAAGGTGCAAAAACAGTTGGAATAACAGGGCACATAAGACCTGATGGAGATTGTGCGGGTTCCACATTGGGACTGTATAATTACATCAGGGAAAATATGCCTGATATTGATGTGGATATATATCTGGAGCCCATAGAAGCTCACTTCAATTTTCTGGCAGGGGTGGAAAGTATCAGAAACAGGGCAGACCGTGATGTTAAGTATGATGTTTTTGTGGTGCTTGACTGTGGAGATACTCAGCGTGTGGCAGATTTTACCCGTGAATATATAGACAATGCGGTTAAAACCATTTGTATAGACCACCATGTAACAGTAACTTATTTTGCCACTGTCAATCATATCCGTTCCGATATAAGCTCTGCCAGTGAGGTGCTTTTTGAACTGCTGGACAGGGATAAAATATCCCGCAATGTGGCGGAATGTCTGTATACCGGAATGGTACATGATACAGGAGTGTTTAAATATCAGTCAACTACATGCCACACAATGGAAATTGCAGGCTTTTTGATGGGTAAAGGAATTGACTTTACTAGTATCATTGATGATACATTTTTTAGGAAAACATATACTCAGAACCTTCTTTTAGGAAGGGCTTTGTTGGATTCCCACAGGCTTCTTGACGGAAAAATCATATATTCTTTTATGACGGCGGACACACTCAAAGAGTACGGTGTTGCAGGAAGAGATACAGGCGGGATTATAGACCAGCTTCGGTTTACAGAAGGCGTGGAGGTGGCTGTATTTATGTATGAGCTTCCGGATAAAAAAATAAAGACAAGCCTTCGTTCTGTCCATAATATCGATGTGAACCATATTGCCAATGAATTTGGCGGCGGCGGACATATAAGGGCAGCAGGGTTTACCACAGGACTTAAATCGGAAGAAATCATCGAAAAGCTTGAAGAGCTTGTAAAACAACAGCTTTGATGACAGGTGATGTATGATTAACGGAATCATTAACGTATACAAGGAAAAAGGCTACACCTCCCATGACGTGGTGGCAAAATTAAGAGGTATTTTAAGGCAGAAAAAAATAGGACATACAGGAACCCTTGACCCTGATGCCACAGGTGTTTTACCGGTATGTCTGGGAAGTGCAACCAGACTTTGTGATATGCTGACTGACAAAAGCAAGGAATACAAAGCGGTTATGCTGTTGGGAGTGACAACTGACACAGAGGACATTACGGGAAGTGTGCTGTCGCAAAAAAACGTGGACCTGCCGGAACAGCAGGTGGAAGAGGCAATATTATCTTTTGTGGGCAGTTATGGACAGATACCGCCTATGTACTCCGCAATTAAGGTTGGAGGAAGAAAGCTTTATGAGCTTGCCAGGGACGGTATTGAAATTCAGCGCAGACCGCGGAATGTGACAATTGATTTTATTAAAGTTGAAAAGATTGATTTGCCGAGAGTGGCATTTACCGTTGGATGCCAAAAGGGTACTTATATCCGTTCTCTTTGCAGGGATATAGGAGAAAAGCTGGGATGCGGGGCATGTATGGAAAGCCTTGTAAGGACCAGAGTGGGAAATAACCTTTTGGAAAATGCAGTTACACTTGATGAAATAGAGAAACTGTACGGAAACGGTCAAATTGACAAAGTAGTACAGCCGGCAGACTGCTTTTTCCAAGAATATCCGAAGGTTACAGTAAGCGGCAGAAACGAAAAGCTTGTGCGCAATGGAAATAAGTTCAGATATGATGATAAAACGGACAAGCCCGATATGGTAAGAGTATATTTTTACAAAGGGGAAAATGACATGGCTTTTGCCGGATTATATCAATACGACAGGGACAATGATTTATATAAACCGTTTAAGATGTTCCTGAACGGAGAGTGATTTAATGATATGTATTAAGGAAAAGGATTTCCTTCTTGAACAAAAAACAATAGTAACACTTGGTAAATTTGACGGCATACACAAAGGACACAGAAAGCTTATCAAAGCGGCAAAAGAACTTGCTGCAGAACATAACCTGCCCGTTGTGGTATTCACATTTAAAGTTGCAGAAGGTGAATATTTTCCCTATATGGACGGTGAAAAGATAACGACATTTGAAGAAAGAGTGCACATTTTTGAAAGCCTTGGGGTTGATATTCTGGTAGAGTATCCCTTTGACACAAATGTAGCGGCTACTGAGCCGATAGCTTTTATTGAGCAGGTCATAAAAAATAAAATTAATGCATCGTATGTAGTGGTTGGTCAAGACTGGAGCTTCGGAAAAGACGGAGCCGGAAATACGGACCTTCTCAAAGCGTCCCAGAAGCTTTTTGATTTTAACGCAGTTGTGGTGGAAAAAGAACTTCACGATGGCAGGGAAATAGGCAGCAGCTGGATAAGAGATGAGATTAAAGCGGGACGTATGGAAACGGCAAACATACTGTTGGATTATCCCTACAGTGTCCGGGGAACAGTTGTTCACGGAAATAATCTGGGACATACTATTGGAATACCTACAGCAAATATAATTCCTGATGCAGATAAACTTCTTCCGCCTTATGGTGTGTATGCATCCAAGGTGTTTTTTGACGATAAAGAATATTACGGTATTACCAATATAGGCGTAAAGCCTACGGTTACAGACGAAAATATTGCGGGAGCAGAAACATATATTATTGACTACAGCGGGGATTTGTATGGCAGGGAAATTACCGTTGAACTGATACATTTCCAGCGGCCGGAGATGAGATTCCAAAGTGTCGATATGCTTCAGACGCAGCTTATGCGGGATATTGAATTTGCCAGAACTTATTTTCTCATATAAATAGCTGACTTGAAAAAGTAAATTCCAGTGCAGGACTAAATTCCACATCCCCCTTTAAAAGTTGCCTGTTTTATTTATTTTTATGGTGCAACTGGATGTAAATC
>CAYPWY010000031.1:0-23838 GCA_964414835.1 uncultured Butyrivibrio sp.
TTGTGGGCATGAATTAAAACTGAATAAGAAAAACTTTCCCTTGTGACCTGCCCATGAGGGCAAAAACAAGGGAAAAGGATACATATTTTGAGGTTTGGCAAACCGCAAAGCCTTGAAAATAGGGAAAAGTTAAGGCAGTTAGTAGATAAACCTGAATTTGCAGAAAGCAAAGCAGCTTCGCAGGGACGAGATAAATCCGGCACAACAGATGACGGATTCATGAGTATTCCGGATGGATTGGAAGATGAAGGGCTTCTATTCTAAAAACTGCCACCTGAACAAAAACACATACTTCTATTTAAAATGATTTGCTTTTAAAAAATATTTGTGTTATTCTATATTAAGAAAATTACGCACGACACATGTATTGCCAAAGGCAAGTAAATCTGATTACGAGGACGGTTTCGATTGGATTTATTTTATCTTTGTCAATACATTTTTTTTGCGTATTTTCAAAAAATTTTGACTGAAAGAGGAGAATGAAGATTATGCCAAGAAATCAATTTCAGAGAATGGTATTTGCATTTATCACAGTTGTGATTACCGTACATGCCTATGTTTTCTATAGCTTGTATGTTGTCAATGGCAGCACCTTAACGGCGATTAACGGAACCACCAGCGTTATTGCGGCACTAAATAAACAGGGCGGCGTTTATATGCTTGGAGGGTATCTTCCGATATGGGCTTGCATTTTGATTGAGTTTGTTTTAGCCTATACACTTGAAAATCTGCTAGGAAGTCCATTGTCTTTTAAACTTGCTTGTCGTGTATTCAATCCTGCAAAAAATCATCCAATGATATTTGAAACTGCAATTATATGTGCAACAGTAGGTATTATGTGTCCGGCAATGAGTTTTATTGCAGCCTTCTTATATTATCCTTATTACATAGGATTTAATATTTTTACCCTGCTGGCAAATTGGTTGAAGCTGGTTTGCTTCAATTTTCCGTTTGCCTACTTTACGCAGCTGTTCTTTATACAGCCATGTGTCCGTACTATATTTAAGGCTTTATTTAGGAAGGATATTGAAGCAAGAAATAGTGCTGGTTCAAATACCATTCCCAAGAATGAAGAAGAAACAATCGCTGATATTTTTCGCCGAATGGATGAAATTAAAGAGGAGCTTGCCCATGAACACCGTAGAAGAAAAGCTCTGGAAGCGTCTATACGAAAAGATAATAATTGAATACTGAAATTAAAGAAATTCGCAGTTTTATCGCTGCTGCATAGCGTACATATCTGTGCAGCGGCGGAATGGATTTTTCTTTGACGCCCATGGGCAGTGGGAAAAACGATTTTCATAATTGTTCACCTTGCCTTCGCAGGAATTTTATGCTATATTTTTAAATAGAGATAAATATAATTGTCTCAGGGAATAAGACTTTAGGAATTTAAAGGAGAAGAAATGGAAGAATACAACACACTGGAAAAAGTAAAAGAATTATTTGCAAATGTTAACTGCGTTGGCAAAGAAAACCATTATTTTGCACTAATGAAAGATACCAGAAAATATTCCGGTATGGTATCCGGCATGGAATATCCATATTTCGCACTTTTGATTAATCAAACAGAGGATGGAATCGGATATTTTCATTTGGTTCAGCCTAAATTATCCTTAAAGATTTTATTGGAAAAGCTGGTTATTGATAAAGCGTCATTTACTTTCCTTAAAAATGAAGATATTGTAAGCGTAAGCGTTAAAAAATTCGGTCCTTTTGATAGCAAAAGAAAAAGCATAGTTATTAAAACCAAAGATAAGAAAACCCATTACTTATATACCAAAATCGAAGATGATACTTTGCCTTATCATAATGAGAATTTTGCTGCATTTATGGCAAAATACAGCAAATAGACAGAACCGCCTGCTGCTGATACACCAAAGCAGCAGGACTTTTATTTTTAATATAAAACCAATGATTTATAGGTTCCCATATTAATTGTTATGGTTAGTATGGGAACCTTTTGCTGCAATAGTATGCTCTTTGATTGAATATTTTGTCTGATATTTAGCAAAAATTAAACTAAGCTATCGTAAATTTACATTTTAATTAATGTGAATAAAGAAGATAAATAAAACATAAAAGACATGGTTATGTCAGACAGAAGGGAAGAGCATATGGGAATATTAGAAAATGAATTTATTAAATTTATGGGCAAATTTGACCAAAATCCATTTGAAATTGTTTTAAATGGGGAAACACATACGATTGGAACAGGGGAACCGGCATTTTCTGTTATATTTCATAAAGTGCCTGCGATGAATGAACTGCTGACCAGTACATCAATTGCTCTGGGGGAAGGCTATATGAATGGGAATATTGAGATTAGGGGAGGACTTTATAATGTGCTTAATATGCTGCTTGGACAGATGGGCAAGTTTTCCACCGACCATAAAAAACTTAAAAAACTGATTTTTTCTTCTTCATCAAAAAAGAATCAGAAAAAAGAAGTTTCTTCCCACTATGATATTGGTAATGACTTCTACAAATTGTGGCTGGATGAAACCATGTGTTACTCCTGCGGATATTTCGAGAATGAAACGGATACGCTTTATGAGGCTCAATGCAATAAAATAAACCGGACATTGGAAAAACTTCATTTGGAACAGGGAATGAGTTTGTGTGACATCGGGTGCGGATGGGGCGCATTGCTGATTCAGGCAGCAAAACAGTACAAAGTACATGGTATGGGAATAACCCTTAGCCAAGAACAGAAGAAGGAATTTGAACGGCGGATTACAGAAGAGCATCTGGAAGAATATCTTACAGTGGAAATTCTTGATTACCGTGATTTGCCAATGACGGGAAAACAGTTTGACAGGGTTGTAAGCATTGGAATGGTAGAGCATGTAGGACGGCGGAATTATGAGGAATTTATGCAATGCGTGAAAAGCGTCCTGAAGCCCGGAGGGATTTTTCTTTTGCATTATATCAGTGCGCTTAAAGAGTATCCGGGTGATGCATGGGTTAAAAAGTATATTTTTCCGGGAGGTGTTGTTCCCAGCCTAAGAGAGATTATAAATATTGCGGGGGATATGCGCTTTTATACATTGGATGCGGAAAGCTGGAGACGTCATTATAACCGTACGCTTCTTTGCTGGAACGACAATTTTCAAAAGCATCGCGCTCAGGTAGTTAAGATGTTTGACGAGAAATTTGCACGGATGTGGGAATTGTATCTGTGTGCCTGTGCCGCAACATTTATGAATGGAATCATTGATTTGCATCAAATTGTATTTACAAATGATGTAAATAATGAGCTGCCTATGGTAAGATGGTATTAGGAATAATGCAACCTTTTTTGTATTTGCAGAGTGTTATATATAGAAAATGAATTATTTGGAGGATTTAACTTTGAGTGACACAGTCAGAGAGCTTTCGGCAAGAGAACTTGTTGATATGTACTCTTCTGTGATTTATCGTCTCGCATATTCCCGTTTGTGCAGTGTGCATGATGCCGAGGATATTACACAGGATGTATTGCTGAAATATATTCGCAGTAAAAAAAGCTTTCGTGATGAGGAGCATCGCAAGGCGTGGCTGCTGAGGGTTACGATTAACACGATAAAATCGTTTGTATCAAGTGCGTATAACAGACATCGTGCCGGACTTGATGAAGCAACAGAACTTACATATGAAGAAAAAGAACCGACAGGGGTAGCTGATGCAGTGGCAAAGCTGCCTGAAAAATACCGTATCGTTATACATCTGTTTTATTTTGAAGAATTGTCGGTCAAACAGATTGCTCAAATTACAGGGAAAGCCGAGGGTACGGTAAAAGCCCGGCTTTCAAGGGGAAGGCAGCAGCTTAAGGAAATTTTAAAGGAGGATGATTGTTATGTCTGATATAATTAAAAATAGATACAAAAAAGAATTTGAACAAATTAAGCCTTCTGAAGAATTTTTAAACAATCTTACGGATACTTTGGAGAATGAGCAGACACATAAGAAATACAGTAAGATAGTTTTTTCAAAAAGAATTATTGCTGTAACAGCAGCCGCCTGTATTGTGACCATATTATGCGGCGCTGCTATTATATCTGCTTTGGCAGGTATATCTATGTCCGAAAATGTCAATAACCGGCCATCACAGTCCTATAATAATATTGAGCATAGATATGAGAATGTTGAGACTGATACAATGCCATCAAAGCCTGTCAGTCCGGGAATGTTGTTTGGGGATGATATGACGGCGGAGCAGTGTGCGGAGATTTTTATGGATAAGGCAGGCACAGAAGAGCTTTCATATATTAAAGTAAGCGACAGCAATGTATTTACATCGGCACAGGAATGTGACGAAGAACAGAAAAATCTTCTGTTCGATTTGCTGGATTCCGGCAAAAACGTTGACAGTATTCCTGATGGTGAGAAGTCGTATTATATGGCTGTATTTACTGATGGGAAAATAGTAAAGCTTATTGTTACCGACGGCAGATACCTTGAATTTTCCGGCACGGGAAAATATCTATATGCAGAATAAAAATATTTTTCCGATGCAACCTTTTGTTATGCTGCGTAGTGTTATTTATGTAAAGGTAAAAAATAACAAACCAGAAAATCAAAAGAGTTAAGGAGTGTTGCTATGAAAAAATTAAAAAGAATATGTGCATTTGCATGTGCAGCTGCATTTATAATGGGCGGGTGCGCAAATTCATCTGAAACAACTGATGGAGACAATTTACAAACAGACGGCAAAACGGAAAAGCAAACGGAAAGTACTGTTTCACAGAACATAAAGACATATGGGGCAACTGTGTCGGTTGCCGATATAAAAGCTGCATATAATGTTGATGACAGCAGTGAGATTATGCCGCTTTATAACGTTGAACAAACCGAATCATTTACCTTTGACTTTAATTTTGACGGATATGAAATGGATTTGAGTGAACTGGGCTTGTATGATTATGTATCTGTTCACACGGATGCGGCATGTGAAAAGGAAAGTGAGATATACTATACGGCCGGAATGGAAGTTAATGACGGTGTTACAACGATTACTGTGGGACCAATGGAGCCTGTTCTCAAAACAAAATTCCAGAGCGAAGCGTATGCTTATGAAGATACCGATATGTGGGGCAATGCTCCGATGTACTATATTGCCGTTCATTATGATATGGAGGCTGATACGCCGGTAAAGCTGGAGGAGCCGATTATCATTCCTTTTACGGTAAAGAATCAGGTTCAGGCTCCGAATGCCAAAGGCGTGGTGGACTCGACGGGAAGATTTAAGCTTGAATGGGACCCTGTAGAAGGCGCGGAAAAATATATTATCTATGAGCTTACTGATGGAACCCTGTATACAGGGGAAGACAATCATGCCCTTAACGGTGCAAAGATAGGATATAAAAATCTGTCCATGGTTTATTGCAGTGAAACAAGCGAATGTTATTTTGATAATTTTGCAGGAGATGGCCACGGACTTGCACAGATTACAAATAATACCAACACATACACCATCGGTCAGAACTACTGCGTAAACGGCGAGTTTTTTGTCAGTGCGGTTGTGGACGGAGTTGAAAGCGGTGTAAGTGCGGCGATTCCTACGTCAGACCTGCAGCTTCCGTATGTTCTTACGGAGGATTCGGATATTTTGTATGCAAGATATGCAACAGCAGAGGATTTCCCTTCCGAGGTTGATGTGCTTAACATTGATGGAAGCATTACAAAACACAAGGTTTCATACACAAGGGTTGAAGGAACTAATCTTTTTGGTATGGACAGAATCCAGTATGATTATACAGTAGAAGGTACGGCAATAACAGGATATGTTGTGCCTGATGATGAAAACGGCTATGCTCCGTCTGAAATCATTAATTCAAGTGATACAGGCACAGCAGAGCCTGAAGATAATGTAAATAAAATTCCTGATAACGATGTGGATACGATTATTCCTGTAACGCCGGATAAAACACCGGAGAACAGCGGCGATGGTATTGTTAATCAGCAGAAAGAAAACACTCAGGAGCATATTGAACAGGGTAACAAGGCAGAAGTGGAAAATGTTCCCGAAGGAGTGTATATCAATGCTGAAACTGCCGAGGAAGAATGGCTTGCACTTAATCTGGTTCAGGGAAATAATGAAATCTCGGTAGAGGCGTTTCCTTCCTTGCAGAATCCATATACACTGGTTGATGTGTTTAACAAGGTTTACTATCAGAATCCATTTGTGCTGGGTGTTGCGGCATATGCATATGATTACCAGACAATGACATTCTTTGTTGAGTATGTCTATGACAAAGAAACTATTTCTGCAAAGCAGGCTGAAATCGTTTCAAAGGCCAATGAGATTGCAGCCCAAAATATTTCGGATAATATGAGAGATTCGGATAAGGTGCTTGCACTTTATACATATTTGGTTGAAAACTGTGTTTATGATGATGATGCTCTTGCGGCAGCAGAAAACAGCGATTATACAAAATCAGGAATGTCAGAGTTTGAGGATTCCTTTAATACCTACGGAATACTTGTTGACGGCAAAGGTGTATGTATGTCGTACGCATATGCTTTCAGACTTTTATGCGACATCAGCGGTGTGGAATGTATTGTGGTAACAGGCTATCTCGACGGAAATCTTCCTCATGCATGGAATATGGTGAAGCTTGATGGCCAGTGGTATGAAATTGACTGTACCAATAATGCCGTGACAACGGGAATACCGTATTTCCTTTACAATGCAGACAGCGCTCTTGCGCAGCAGTCCGGCTATACCAAGGATAAATTGTTTGAAATGGATGATGCTGTCGGTGAGTATGTCGGTGATGATACAACAAAAGAATATTATGAAAGCAATGGGCTTGTCACAGACAGTATGGAAGTGTACAGACAGCTTATAATTGAGAATGTGACGGCAGATACAGCAGTGTTCGCAATACGCTGGAATTCGGCTGAATTTGATGAACAGACCTTTATAGATACAGTGGCTCTTGCATTTAATGAACTTGGCATTGAAGACAGGCTTACAAACGCTTCATTTGTAGTAACACATGGATTTATTGTGCTTATTATTGATAAATAATACTGAATGTTAAAAATACCGAATATTAAGTGATAGTACTATCTGCCGGACCCGGCCGGATGCGAGAAAAAGTATGACTGCTTTCAGCAGCCGCATCCGGCGGGCAAAGCAGTTTTTTGAGTTTTTAAAGAACCGCAAATAAAAAATGTGTTGACAAATCTCTCAGCATGATATACATTATTCCTATAGGAATACTAGGAATAATGGAGGCGGCTATATGAAACAGATATTATGCTTTGGAGATTCAAATACATATGGACTTGTGCCGGGGACAAAGGACAGATACGGATGGGGAGTTCGTTGGACAAGCATTTTAAATGACCGGGTAGAAAAATACGGTTACAGAGTGGTCGAGGAGGGGCTGTGCGGAAGAACGACGGTTTTTGACGACCCGTTTCGTACAGGCAGAAGGGGAAGCCAGTTTTTAACATCCATCCTTGAAACGCATAATCCCATAGACCATATAATTCTTATGCTCGGAACTAATGATTGCAAAAGCGTATATAAGGCAACATCTGGAGTTATAGGCAGAGGAATAGAGCTATTGCTTGAGCAGATAAAAGCCTATGCTCCACAAGCTGAGGTTTTACTTATATCACCTATTTTTCTCGGCGAAAAGGTTTGGCAGGATGGATATGACAAGGAATTTTCGGAAGCATCAGTTCAGGTCTCAAAGCAGCTGGGGAATGTATATGCCAAAATAGCGGAAAAATATGGTGCTAAGTTTATGCGTGCCTCGGATTACGCTCAAAGCAGTTCTGTAGATGAAGAACATTTGGATGAACAGGGACACAGGGCGTTAGCTGATGCAATATATAACACATTTTCTGCCGTAATATAAGTAAAATCAGAAAATATATATATTTATGGTGCAGTATATGGAATCAGACAGTCATAAACGTTTTAAGAAATATACAATATATCTTTCACAAAAAATTTCCTTTTACATATAATTAATATAGAAAACCATCTGTGGTTTGAATATTTTATATTAGTTGAGAACTGAAGGGAGATTAAAATGGATAACGAACTTGGATTGGACGAAATGCTGTATGATGATTTGGATAAAGCAGTATATTCGGGAACGGACAGAGTAGGTTGTTCAGCGGTTGGGTATCAGGATGTCAATGTTTGTATTCCTGTTACAATCAGAACATTCGGGGAGGCAGGCAATGCCAAAACACAATGTTTAGGAAAGGCCATCATATCATCAGGTTGTGATAAATGTCAGGGCAAACCTAACAATTCATGCAAATTTACAATCAGTCAGAAGCTTCGTATTGAAGTTCCTGTTATCTTCGGCGCAAGAGCAGAGGTGGGAGAGGCATCAACCAGCTGCCAGTATGCGGAAACAGGTGACAGCTGTGATATTTGCGAATAGTGCATATTCATCCGTATTGCAGCAGAAACTTTATTGTAAAAGAAATTTTGATGAAGCAGGAATGAATCAGGAATTTAACAGTAAATGTTGAAAGTTGCGGTAAAATAGGATATAATAAAAATATATGCCAGCTGCCGTAAATGGTCGACTATAATTGGTATTGATTATAATTGGCTGTTTGCGGTAGTTTTAATTTGAACGTGGATACAATTATGGAGGAATGAATTATGGACAAGTATGACGTTATTATTATAGGAGCGGGACCGGGAGGTATTTTTTCAGCTTACGAGCTTATTAATAATATGCATGGATGCCGTATTGCGGTTTTGGAAGCAGGACATCCTCTTGACAAGAGAAAGTGTCCTATTGACGGTAAAAATATCAAGAAATGTATCCACTGTAACAGCTGTTCAATTATGAGCGGATTTGGCGGTGCGGGAGCTTTTTCCGATGGAAAATATAATATAACCAATGATTTCGGCGGTACTTTATATGAGCATATAGGGAAACATAAGGCGCTTGAGCTGATGAAGTATGTTGATGAAATTAATATGAAATACGGAGGAGAAGGTACAAGGCTTTTTTCCACTGCTGGAACTAAATTTAAGAAGCTTTGTATGCAGAATAAGCTTAAGCTTTTGGATGCTTCGGTACGTCATCTTGGAACCGACATCAATTATGTTGTTCTGGAGCATATGTATGACCATCTTAAAGACAAGGTGGACTTCTTTTTTGACACGCCTGTTCAGTCAATCAAGGTTTTAGAAGACGGATATGAGATTGTATGTGCCGATGAAACATATGAGTGTGACAAGTGCATCGTATCAGTTGGGCGAAGCGGAAGCAAATGGATGGAGCATATCTGCGATGAGCTTGATATACCGACCAAATCCAACAGAGTGGACATAGGTGTGCGTGTGGAGCTTCCTGCTGTTATTTTTTCACATCTTACAGATGAGCTTTATGAGAGTAAAATAGTATATAGAACACAACAGTTTGAGGACAACGTAAGAACATTTTGTATGAATCCAAAGGGTATTGTTGTCAATGAGAACACCAACGGAATTATAACGGTCAATGGACACAGCTATGAAGGTGAGGACAAGCAGACGGAAAATACCAATTTTGCGCTGCTTGTGGCAAAGCATTTTTCGGAGCCGTTTAAGGACAGCAACGGATACGGTGAGAGCATAGCCAGACTCTCCAATATGCTTGGCGGAGGTGTAATAGTTCAGCGTTTCGGAGACCTTATAAGAGGAAGACGAAGCAATGAAAAACGTATGGAGGAAGGTCTTGTAACGCCTACACTTTCAGCTACTCCGGGGGATTTAAGCCTTGTGCTTCCAAAGCGTATATTGGATGGAATTATTGAGATGATTTATGCCCTTGATAAAATCGCGCCGGGAACCGCCAATGATGATACGCTTCTTTATGGAGTTGAGGTTAAGTTTTACAATATGGAGGTCGAGCTTAATGAGAACCTTGAAAGCAGATACAAGGGACTTTATATTATAGGTGACGGAAGCGGTGTGACACATTCACTGTCACATGCATCTGCCAGCGGAATTTATGTTGCAAGGGATATCTGCAATATGAATGATACGGAGAAGTAAGGTGAACAGGCAGCAGATATATATAACGGCGGCGATAGTTATTGCCGCCGTTGCAGTATTAATTGTCATAAAAATAATTTTCAAGCGCAGGCAGAAGACGCTGCCGCTTATTATGGACCATATGGAGGGAACGGAATTTGAACAATTCTGTGCCCGTATTTTGGAATTACGGGGATTCTGCGATGTATCTGTGACTAGGGCAAGCCGGGATTACGGTACAGATATTCTTGCGGAAAAGGATGGAGTGACTTATGCAATTCAATGCAAATGCTATTCAGAGCCTGTAGGGGTAAAAGCGATTCAGGAGGCCTTTGCGGGAAGAGAGTTTTATGACAGAATGGTGGGTGCGGTAATGACCAATCAATACTTTACACAGCCTGCTGTTGAAGCTGCCCGAAAACTCAAAATACTTCTCTGGGACAGAGACTACATTCAGGAGATGCTGGAAGAAGATACGTTAAATTAAGTCAAAATTCTTCAGCAGGAACAGATTGTTTTGATTTAATAAAGGGTGGCTGCCCCATATCGCAGAGTATATTTTGCGAATTATACAAAAAAGCATATAAAACATTTTATTTAGTTGGTAAAATACACGATGCTTAACTTATAAATAATAAAAAAATAATAAAAAAGTGACAGAATTTAATTTATAGCCTTGCTTTTTAGAATAAATGGGTATAATATAAGGATGTTAAATGAGATAAGCGTATGTAATTGCAAATTGTTTTACATATTTTGTGGTTATTGTTACAAGGAGGGAATTGTGATGTCAAAAAAGACAACAGAAGTAAAGGAAACTGTTAAAGCTACAACCGTTAAGGCAGCGGAGGCAGTTAAGGACGCAGGAAAGGCTGTTAAGGAAGTTGCTGCCAAGACTGCGGATGTTGCTAAAGAGACAGCGAAGACTACTGCAAAGAAGGCAGTGGAAGTTAAAGAGACAGCAAAGACAGAGACTAAGAAAGTGGCAGCTAAGGCAGCCGAAGCAAAAGATACAGTTAAAGAAGCAGTTAAGAAGACAACTAAGAAAGCAGCAGTTAAGAAGGCTGAACTTATACCGGATGTGTATGTTCAGTTTGGCGGATATGAGGCAAAGGTTGAGGGCGTTATATCTAAGGCAAAAGAAAGCTATGTTGCAGATGGTCATAGAGCTTCTTCAATCAAGTCACTTCAGGTATATCTTAAGCCTGAAGAGTCAGCTGCATATTATGTTATTAACGATAAGTATGCAGGAAGAGTTGATTTATTCTAATTTATAACTATTTATTTGAACGTTTATATAAGTCAGTTCACAAAGCAGAAGGCTGCCGTTTACGATTGAATCGTGGAGGCGGCTTTTTGTTGTTTAATAACTTAAAGAAGTTTTGTCTGACTGGTTGTTTGATTACTTTTTGCTTGACTTTTTAATTTGTTATTATAGAATAAAATAAGAAGTTTTGTGACGAGAGGTTTTTTATATGAGTAAAATTATTTTGACAGGTGACAGACCTACGGGAAGACTCCATGTGGGACATTATGTAGGTTCGTTGAAAAGACGAGTTGAGCTGCAGAATTCAGGTGAATTTGACAGTATTTATATTATGATTGCAGACGCACAGGCACTTACCGATAACGCTGATAATCCTGAGAAAGTGCGTCAGAATATAGTGGAGGTGGCACTTGATTATCTTGCCTGCGGACTTGACCCGGAGAAATCAACACTTTTTATACAGTCCATGGTGCCGGAGCTTACAGAGCTTTCTTTCTATTATATGAACCTTGTTACGGTATCCAGACTTCAGCGTAACCCTACGGTTAAGTCTGAAATACAGATGCGAAATTTTGAAGCAAGCATTCCTGTTGGATTCTTTACATATCCAATAAGTCAGGCTGCGGATATTACTGCATTTAAGGCAACAACAGTTCCGGTAGGTGAGGACCAGATGCCTATGCTTGAGCAGACCAGAGAAATCGTACATAAATTTAATTCCGTTTACGGTGAGACTCTTGTGGAGCCTGAAATACTTCTTCCGGATAACAAGGCATGTTTAAGGCTTCCGGGTACTGACGGAAAAGCAAAGATGAGTAAATCCCTTGGCAACTGCATATATCTTGCAGACACGGAAGAGGAAGTCCGCAAAAAAATCATGTCAATGTTTACAGACCCTAACCATCTCCGGGTGGAGGACCCTGGACAGGTTGAAGGCAACCCTGTATTCATATACCTTGATGCATTCAGCAGACAGGAGCATTTTGCCCGGTTCCTTCCTGACTATGCCAATCTTGATGAGCTTAAAGACCATTACAGACGGGGAGGTCTTGGTGATGTTAAGGTTAAGAAGTTCCTCAATAATGTTATGCAGTCAGAGCTTGCACCTATACGTGAACGTCGTAAACAGTGGGAAAAAGATATTCCGGCAGTGTATGAAATTCTTCGTCAGGGCAGCCAAAAGGCACAGCAGGTTGCAGCACAGACATTGGCTGACGTGCGTGCTTCAATGAAGATTAATTACTTTGATGATGGTGCACTTGTCAAAGAACAGATAGAGAAATATAAATAACAGCATATTTGCATATTAATAAGCGCCTCCTTTGTATGACAAAAGAGGCGCTTTTCTGGGTTGTGTCAGCAACGGGAACGCGTAAGCTTCTTTTTACAGTCAAGTCCGCTGTTGTACGAATTATTTTGTAGTAATTCCAGTATGGCAGGAGAGTTGTCCTCTATGACGTCAAAAGCATCGTTAAGGGCATCTGCCATTTTGACCATATAATCAGCATATACCGGCGTGTTCTTTTCAATAATGTCAAAAACGGATTCTGTGCTGTGACAATCCTCATCCCATGGGTTGTGCCAGCTTTGATGCTGTTCATTACAAGGGTCGGGGGCATGTTCAATATCGTTTATTAACAACGGCGATATAAAATTATAGCCTACGGTGCGGTGTTCAATAAAATTGATAAATTTGTGCTTTCGCATTTTGGCATCTATCAAAAGTGAGCTTTCTATATTGAAGCTTATCATGGCGGCCTTGATAAGCCTTGTGGTCACACTAATGTCATATGTTGCAAGAATGGCAATACTCAGTATTCTTGCGATTACAGTCTTTTGGCGAGGCGTAAGATTAATAACCGAGGAATGAGAAAAGTCACTTTGCCGCATATTTTTGTATTTCCACAGAACCTCTCTGTCAATATCCGTTTCAATGGAAAAATGTTCGCCGAGAGTTTTGTTGGAGGTTGAGGTGCCAACCCTGTAGTAGACATAGGGGTGAATTGCCGTATCGAGAAGATAATGTCCCATAAAGCCCTGAATATAGGCAAATGCTGCTTCATAGTCTTTTCGGTGTTTCAGTGTTGATACGGATGCTATTAACTGACGGAAAAACTCGTTTGTTTTTTTCTTATGCATAATATTGGCAATGTTTGGCTTGAAACCCAGAGATGTGGGCATAAAATAGTAGAATAAATCCGGTCCCTGAAGTCCAAGACAGTATGCGTTATGGTTATCCCTTATGATTTTTTTGATTTCTCTGTTGTCTAACTGCTTGTATGCGTTTACTCCGAAAATATGATGTGTTACAAACCCCGGCATATGTATACCTCCTGATTTTGTTATAATTATAACCCATGCAGGTGATTTGTAAACATAAAAAACTTAATATTTATTTTTTAACAATAGTGGTGTATTATATATTGCAGATAATAATTTGATTGGAGAAATACATGAAAGATAAAAAATATACAGGAATAGCTGTGGCTGCGGCAGTAGTGATTTGCCTTGCCGTTATAGTCAGAATAGTGCTTATGGCAGGATTCATAATAAAGACAGGTGATGAGAAGAAAGCCAGAAAAGCGCCCGAAGACAAAAAGAGTTTTACGGTAATGGTATATATGATTGGTTCGGATTTGGAGACCGACGGCGCCTGTGCAACTGAGGATTTGAACGAGATGATAGAATCCGATATAGGGGACAATGTGACAGTTGTGGTACAGACAGGCGGCACCAAAAACTGGCATAATAACACCGTGTCAGCCGGTACCTGCCAGAGATTTGTCATCAAGAATAATGATATAATAGAAAAGGATAATCTGGGACGCATAAGCATGGTTGAGCCCGAGACAGTTTCGGATTTTATAAAATGGAGCAAAGTAAACTGTCCCGCAGACAGATATGCAATCATATTTTGGAATCATGGCGGAGGAACTGCCATGGGATTCGGATATGATGAGTATTTTACGGAAGGGGAGCTTATGCTTGATGATGTGGCAGAGGCATTGGAGCGAGGAGGAGTCCATATGGATTTTATCGGATTTGACGCCTGCCTTATGGCGGGTATAGAAACTGCCAAAGCCGTGTCGGAATATGCGGATTACCTTGTGGCATCTGAGGAAACAGAACCTGGAGGCGGATGGTATTATACAGATTGGCTGACGACCCTTGAAAACGAACCTGATATGTCTGCTCAGGAAATATGCCGTAATATTGTTGACGGATATATGGATAATGAGGACAAATCCTATTGGAGTGTGCAGACTCTTTCAGTAATTGACCTGTCAAAGATTGATGATGTGTTTGACAGTTTATGTCAGTTTATGGCTTTATCCAAAGATGTGCTTGCTGATAACGGATACCGCAGAATTGTGGAAGCACGCAGCAATTGCAAATCATATGGGGAATCAGAATATGACCAGATTGATATAAGCGATTATATCATGAGAACCGGTATTGACGGCGGTGAGGATGTTATATCTGCCATAGAGAAGGCGGTTGTATATAATAGAAGCAATATAGATGAAGCATGCGGTATATCAATGTATTATCCATACAACTATCTTGATTATTATCAGGACACTATGAAGCATATGGAGACAATAATAGACGATAACGAATACAGGGACTTTTTGGATTTGTTTGTTAACATAGTTGCCTATACCTCGTTAGATGGAGGCACAGGCGAAGAAGATTACGGGTGGTTCAGCTGGATGCTTCCTTACAATGATTACAGTATGTATGATTGGTATGACGCTTCAATAGGAGAAAAATATACATCACAGATGGAGAAAATAACTGACGATGACCTTAAACTGGATTATGAGGATGGAACATATGTCCTGAAACTCACCAATGAACAGTGGGACATTATATCAAAGCTGGAGCTTCAGGTATTTCTTGACGACGGAGAGGGATATATTGACCTTGGCAGCGATAATGTATACTATTTTGATGATGACGGTAATCTTATAGTGGATTTTGACTATACATGGGTGGCACTTGACGGTATAGTTGTTCCTTTTTATAGTCAGGAAGAGGGAGTTAAGTCAGACGGGGTAAGATATTCATACGGATATGTACCGGCAGAGCTTAACGGAGAAGTTGATATACAGATTATGGTGTATTGGGATGAATATAATACTGATGGTGTGGTGGCAGGATATTATATTGATACATATGACAACAGTACGTTCCCTTCCAGAAGCATTATTGATTTTGAGGAAGGTGATGAAATAGAATTTTATTATGACTATTATGATTATGATGGCGATTATGTGACAAGCTATTATTATTCAGACCACGCAATAATTACATATGACGGGGATATTCAGGTATCATATGATTATGTGGCGGATTATGATGCGGTTATATGTTATTATATTGAAGACATATATCTCAACAGATATTGGACAGATTTTGTTGAAGTAAAATATCAGGATTACTGATAGGAGAACAGCATGAAATATAAAGTGCTTGCATTTGATATTGACGGTACACTTACCAACTCGGACAAAAAAATAACGCCTGCTACAAGAAATTCCATATTGATGGCGGCAAAGCAGGGCTGTACTATAGCGCTTGCTTCCGGCAGACCGATGCAGGGATTGACGGATTATGCAGAGGAGCTTTGCCTTGCAGATAACGGCGGATATATATTGGCGCTTAATGGAGGCTTGATAGAACGGTGCAGTGATGGTATGGTTATCCGGAAAACCGTAGTACCTGAGAAATATTACAGCGAGATATATCAGATTGCAATTGAGAATAATGTGAACCTGATGACATATGAAGGTGATGATATAATTGCCGAAAATATAGACGACAAATACCTTGATATTGAATCGCGTATTATCGGGCTTGGAAAGAAACGTGTGGATAATCTTAAGGATTATCTTACATTTAAAGTACCCAAATTTATTATGCTGGGGGATGGAGATTATCTGGAAAAAATTGAGGACAGTGTCCGTACTGCATTGTCAGGCAAAGTGGATGTGTATCGTTCTGAGCCGTTTTTTCTTGAGATTCTGCCTAAAAATGTCAATAAAGCCACAGCCCTTGAAAAACTGCTTAATCATCTGGGGGTATCAAGGGAAGAACTCATGGTATTCGGAGACGGCTATAATGATATAACCATGGTTAAATATGCGGGAATGGGTGTGGCAATGGGAAATGCCAACGATAAGCTTAAGGCGGAAGCGGATTATATAGCGCCATCCAATGATGAGGATGGAATTGCGGAGGTCATCAACAAATTTGTGCTGGACTAGTATGCTTTAATGTGTTAATATTTTATTGAATGAAAGTAATACTTGCGGCATAGGAGAAAAATTATGAGTAAAAAAATAAGAACGGAAGAGGTAGACCACCTTTTTGATGCTATATTATGCCTTAAGGACAAGGAAGAGTGTTATGCTTTTTTTGAGGATGTATGTACCGTTAATGAATTGCTATCCATATCACAGCGGTATGAGGTTGCCAAAATGCTCAGAGAAAGTAAAACATACAGAGATATTGCCGATAAGACAGGAGCATCCACGGCTACCATAAGCCGCGTTAACCGTTCACTTAATTACGGCTGTGACGGATATGATTTGGTATTCCATAGATTGTACGGTAATGATACTGATAAGTAATAATTAATAATTAAGGAGATTATGCATTGGGGCGTAATCTCCTTTTAAAATGCTATTTTTTGTTGGGAACCTTGGCAGCAGGCGGGGCTTTCGGGGTTTCCTTCTTAGGCTCCTTGGCGGCAGGCTTTTCGTCAGGCTTAGGTATGGAATCTATAAGGCTTTCGATAACCTGTTTCTTAAGAAAAACATCAAAGCCAAGCATGCATATCATGGAAAATTTCTGTAAAAATTCCCTGTCCTGTTTGCTGCGTACATTAGTAAAATGCTCCTTGTTAACCTCCAGCTTGCTTTCAATATCATTGCTGACGGTGGAAAGCTGTTCTCTTATTGAAGCAAATACTTCGCCGTATACGTCTTCCATAGAAATTTTGCCTGTATTGTCTGCCGGGTCAAAAAATCTGTCTGTAAGGGGGCCAAGCATTGCCTGAATTTCACTGATTGACAGTATATTTTTGAAATAATAAATAAAAGTAAGAACAATTATATGTTCCTTGGAATATTTCTTTTTTACAGGCGGAGGCAGCAGATTATTCTTAGCATAATTGTTAATCATGGTTTTGGTGAGAATCTTGTCATCCGATTTGATTTTGGAGTTGGACAGGTGTGTATTCATAAATGTAGTGACCTGATCCATATATAAATCAATATTCGGAAATTCGCCCGGTTCCACGTAATCTATTTTGGTAAGTTCACGTAAAAGCTTTTTAAAAAAATCAGATGTTGTATCTGCCATAATAACCGTCCTTTCACATAGCAATATGTGTATTGCTGTACTTTATTATATAGTATAGCAGACCAGATGACAAGAAAAATAAATTATTAGTGACAATTTGGCTAAAATACGATATAATATATGTCGTAGTATTTGATTATTATTTTTTTGTACGGAGGTAAGGTAAATGGGTATAATTTCCAGATTTAAGGACATAATGGCGGCTAATATCAATGCACTTTTGGATAAGTGTGAGAATCCTGAGAAGATGATTGACCAGTATATGAGAAATCTTGAAAGCGATTTGGGCAAGGTTAAGGCCGAGACGGCATCCGTTATGGCAGATGAGCAGAGAGCCAAGAGAGAGCTTGATGAGTGTACAGCTGAGGTTGACAAGCTTCAGGCATATGCTGAGAAGGCTGTTGCTGCCGGTAATGATGATGATGCAAGACAGTTCCTTTCTAAGAAACAGTCGCTTATCACTAAACAGCAGGCATTGCAGCAGACATATGCACTTGCCACAGACAATGCTTCTAAGATGAGACAGATGCATGATAAGCTGGTTAACGATATTAATGAGCTTAATTCAAGACGTGATACAATCAAGGCAAAGATGAATGTTGCCAAAGCACAGCAGACTGTTAATAAAATCGGAGCCAGCGTTGAAGGCGCTGAGAAAAACCTTTCGGCATTTGACAGAATGGAAGCTAAGGCGGACAGAATGCTTGATGAGGCTAATGCTATGGCAGAGCTTAATACATCAGGAGCCGACAACTCAATTAAAGACCTTGAGGAGAAATACAAGGTATCTGCGCCTGCGGTTGATGATGAGCTTGCGGCAATCAAGGCTAAGATGGGAATGTAATCAACATTATATATTGATTTATATGAGGGTGTCTCAGTGACACCCTTTTTAATAATACAGTGTTATGAAAGTGTGAAGCGGATATATCCGCTTTGGTTCACTGTAATAATACGACAGCAAAGAGGTGCGGATTTTATGGGACTTTTTGGAAATCAGATGTCTGATGTGGTTGAATGGGAAGAATTCAGCGATGATATAATATTTTACAAGTGGTATGACAACCGGATTAAGAAGGGCAGTAAACTTATTATACGCCCCGGACAGAACGCTATTTTTATGTATAATGGAAGAATAGAAGGAATCTTTGAGGACGAGGGCTGTTATGATATTGAATCAGATATAGTACCGTTTTTATCCAGCCTTAAGGGATTTAAGTTTGGATTTAACACACCAATGAGAGCGGAGGTGTTGTTTGTCAATACAAAGGAGCTTACGGTTAAATGGGGTACTAAAAGTCCGGTGACTATTCCGGCTGAGGGATTTGTGACAGGTCTGCCTGTAAGGGCTTTTGGAACATTCGGATGTAAGGTGTCGGACTATGTGGCGGCTATGGACAAATATGCGGGAGTGCGCAGCGTTTATACTGTTGAAGACATAAGAGACAGAGTTATTTCGGTTCTGGACAGTCTCCTTATGAAATGGATTACTAAGGAGGGCAAGGATATTTTTAATCTCCAGCTTAATGCACAGGCGATTGCCAATGGACTCAAGGAGGACCTTGATATGCAGATGTTCAAGGAGGGAATTACAATAACTTCTTTTTCAATAGCTAATTTCAGCTATCCTGAGGAAGTGCGCAGTGCACAGATACAGGCAGGAATATTGGGAAAAAGACAGGGATAAAGGCGCATCGATATTAATAAGCAACAGTAGGAACTGATATATGAGTATATATGACAGACTTAACGAGCAACAGAAAAAAGGAGTTTTTACAACCGAGGGACCTGTGCTTTTGCTGGCAGGAGCCGGTTCCGGTAAAACAGGTGTTATCACACACAGGATAGCGCATCTTATAGATGACTGCGGAGTGAATGCATACAATATTCTGGCAATAACTTTTACCAATAAGGCTGCCAAGGAAATGCGTGAGCGAGTGGATAATCTGGTGGGCTGCGGAGCGGATGCGGCGTGGATTATGACATTTCATGCAGCGTGTATGCGCATACTGAGAAGATACATAGACAGGCTTGGATATGACACTAATTTTACAATATATGATACTGATGACCAGAAGACACTGATGAAGGATATATGCAAGCGCCTTGATATAGATACGAAAGTCTATAAGGAAAAGGCATTGCTCAGCAAAATATCGGCCGCCAAGGATGAGCTTATAACGCCTGACGGGATGTACCAAAGTTCGGGAAGCAATTATAATAATATGCGTGTGGCAGAGGTGTACAGGGAATATCAGGAGCAGCTTAAGAAAAACAATGCGGTTGATTTTGATGATATAATTAATCTGACGGTGGAGCTTTTTGAAAACAATCCGGATGTGCTTGATTATTATCAGGAGCGATTCAAATACATAATGGTGGACGAATATCAGGATACCAACACTGCCCAGTTCAAGCTGGTGAGTCTTCTTGCCCGTAAGTACCATAATCTTTGTGTGGTGGGAGATGATGACCAGTCCATATACAAATTCAGAGGCGCCAATATTATGAATATTCTTAATTTTGAAGAGTATTTTCCTGAAGCAGTGGTTATCAAACTGGAGCAGAATTACCGTTCTACCGGGAATATTCTTAACGCCGCCAATGCCGTAATCAAAAACAATACGGGGCGCAAGGATAAAAGTCTCTGGACTGACACTGAGGATGGCAGTAAAATTGCCTTCAATGTGTACGAGAACGGTTATTCAGAAGCGGAAGGAATTGCAGTTGATATTGGGAATAATATTGCTGACGGGTATGCGTATAATGACTGTGCGGTGCTGTACAGAACCAACGCCCAGTCAAGGGCTCTTGAGGAGAAGCTGCTGGAACACAATATACCCTACAGAATATACGGTGGTATCAATTTCTACGCCAGAAAAGAGATAAAAGATATTTTGGCATATCTTAAAACCATAGACAATGCTCAGGATGATTTGGCAGTCAAAAGAATACTGAATGTGCCCAAGCGGGGTATAGGCGCAGCATCCATCGATAAAATCCAGACATATGCTTATGACAATGACATAAGCTTTTATGAAGCCTTGAGACATGCCGGGGAAATACAGTCACTTGGAAGAGCGGCGGCGAAGATAACGCCGTTTACCACTATGATACAGGTTATGCGCGCCAAGCTTTCAGAGGTTTCCATCAGGAAGCTAATAGAAGATATTGTTGAGCAGACAGAGTATATTGATTATCTTGAGAAAAATGACACGCCTGAGGAAGTGGAAGAACGCAGGCAGAACATTGACGAGCTTATATCCAAGGCGGTTATTTACGAGGAAAACGAGGAAGCCCCTACCCTTGCAGGATTTCTGGAAGAGGTGGCACTTGTGGCAGATATTGATAATCTTGATGAAAACAGCAACATTGTGTCGCTTATGACGCTGCACAGTGCCAAGGGACTGGAGTTTCCGGTAGTGTATCTTGCAGGAATGGAGGATGGTCT
Source organism: uncultured Butyrivibrio sp. (assembly GCA_964414835.1). Classification (GTDB taxonomy): domain Bacteria; phylum Bacillota; class Clostridia; order Lachnospirales; family Lachnospiraceae; genus Eshraghiella. Next base: position 21,076 of record CAYPWY010000031.1, read on the forward strand.
TTTTCCAAGCTATATGTCAATAAGCTCTGGTGATGTATCCGATTTGGAGGAGGAGCGGCGTCTCTGTTATGTGGGAATAACAAGAGCCATGCAGAAGCTTGTGTTAAGTGCCGCTAAAATGAGAATGGTGCGCGGAGAAACGCAGATGAACAGAACTTCGCGTTTTGTAAGCGAGATACCTGATGATTATGTTGTTACAAGCTCTCAAGGACCTGTACGCAGAACGCTGCTGGCAGACGGAACAGACCATTTTAATCTTCCTCCGCGAAAAAGCGGTCAGATTGCTTTTCACTCTTTCCAGAAGGATGCTATAAGCGCCGGTGTTTTTGATAAGAAGCCCGCAGCAGATAGTGAAGGTCTTGGGTATCAGGTGGGTGATACGGTCAGGCATATAAAATTCGGCATTGGAATTGTCAAAGAAATCAACAGCGGCGGAAGGGATTTTGAGGTTACTGTTGATTTTGAAACTGCCGGAGTAAAAAAGATGTTTGCATCTTTTGCTAAATTAATACGAAATTAATACAATTTTTTATGGTAAAATCTGTGTTTTCGTGTTAAAATAAATATAATATTACACGTGGTGTTCGCAGGGAACACGGAAAGGATTATGTATGAAGAAGATTAATGAAATTATTGCAGATTCCAAACTCTATGATTATTTCAAACCGTCATCTGTTGAGGTGGTAGAGGTTGAAGAACCGAAATGTAAGAATAAGGCTCTTAAAGTTTTCGCAATTATTGGAGTGATTGCTGCTGTTGCGGGAATTGCTTATGCGTTATACAGATATTTTAAACCTGATTATCTTGAAGATTATGAGGATGATTTTGACGACGATTTGGATGATGCGGATGATTTTGACGAGGAGTAATCATCAAGTGCTTTGGAAATTTAAAGCGGGGATTGGAAGTTGAATCCCCGCTTTTGATGTTTTATAGGTGTTTTATACGGAGGATAGTATGAACAAGAAGGCAAGAAATGAGCTTATCCGTGTGATAATCGGGTTGGTTATGATTGCCGTGGGTGTGGGACTTTTTATATCGAAAACCCAGATGACTTCGGATTTTCTGGAGTTTGACGGCATATGGAGCTGGTGGAAGACTGTTCTCACTCTTTTGCCGCTTGCAGTGGGCATTGTGATGCTCATAGTAAAACCTCGCCTTATGGCATCCAAACTTGTTGCGACCTTGGGTGCATTGCTTGCAATCGCAGTTATTTTGATTAACACTACCATTATTATCGAGAAAGAGATAGCTCCTGTGGAGTGGATAATATATGGCGTGCTTGTATTATGTGGAATAATAGTAAGCCTTTCGGCTCTTTTTATAAAAAGAAATAAAAAAATATAATAGGGAACACCCGGTAGGGTGTATGTAGTTTTATGAGAAAAGGACAAGAATATATAGGAACTGTTATAGAAACTGTTTTTCCCAATAAGGGAAAGGTTCAGTGTCAGGACGGTATTGTTACGGTTAAGAACGTAATTCCCGGACAGAAGGTGCGTTTTGTTGTCAATAAGAAGCGCGGTGACAGATGCGAAGGCAGACTTTTGGAGATTGTTGAAAAATCATCTCTTGAGTGTGCCTCTGTTTGCTGTACACATTTTGGAATATGTGGAGGATGTATATATCAGAGCATTCCTTATGAGGAACAGTTGAAAATAAAAAGCGGTCAAGTGCGTTCACTTCTTGACGAAGTATGCAGTGATTATGAGTTTGAGGGAATTATAGGAAGTCCGGAAAGCTATGGCTATCGTAATAAAATGGAGTTTTCTTTTGGGGACGAGTACAAAGACGGACCTCTTTCTTTGGGAATGCATAAGAGGGGCAGCTTTTATGATGTGACTGCTGTTGACCAGTGCAGGATAATTGATGATGATTACCATAAAATTTTAAGTGCAAGCCGTGTTTATTTTAAGGAAAGCGGTCTGAAATTTTATCACAAAATGCGTCATGAAGGCTATCTGCGTCATCTGTTGGTGCGTAAGGGACACAAAACAGGGGAGATAATGGTTGATTTGGTAACTTCCACTCAGGCAAATCCCGATTTGAATGAATATGTGAAGCTTCTTTTGAAGCTTGAACTTGACGGTGAAATTGTCAGCATACTTAATACACGTAACGACAGTCTTTCCGATACAGTTCAGAATGACGGTACTGACATTTTATACGGAAGAGATTACATATACGAAGAGCTTCTCGGTCTTCGTTTTAAAATAACTCCTTTTTCTTTTTTCCAGACAAATACACTTGGAGCGGAGGTTCTTTATTCCAAAACCCGTGAGTATGTAGGCGAACTGAAGGACCGGGTTGTGTTTGATTTGTACAGCGGAACGGGAACGATAGCGCAAGTGCTTGCTCCGGTTGCCGCCAAGGTAGTAGGTGTGGAAATAGTTGAGGAGGCTGTGGCTGCCGCCGTTGAAAACGCTGCCGCCAATGGTCTTGACAATTGTCGTTTCATAGCAGGTGATGTGCTGAAGGTTGTGGGCGGACTGGAAGATAAGCCGGATATAATTGTACTTGACCCGCCTCGCGACGGAATACATCCAAAGGCAATCCTTCCTATAATAGACTTTGGCGTGGAAACCATAGTCTATGTTTCCTGCAAGCCTACAAGTCTTGCACGTGATATTGTAATATTCCGGGAACACGGCTATGAGGTGGAGAAAGCGTGCTGTGTGGATATGTTTCCGGGAACAGCCAATGTGGAAACTGTGTGCCTCTTGGGCAGACGAAAACCCGATGATACGATAAAAGTCTCCGTCA
>CAYPWY010000032.1:0-23581 GCA_964414835.1 uncultured Butyrivibrio sp.
CACGTATCTAGCTTGGAAGGCTAGTGTTCTACCATTGAACTACACCCGCATATAAGTCGGGGTGACAGGATTCGAACCTGCGACCTCTTGATCCCAAATCAAGCGCTCTAGCCAAGCTGAGCCACACCCCGGTTACGCTTTATAACATTACCTTGCATCCGCTTTTGTCAGACGCAAGTGTTATTATACTTGACCATCTTAAGAATGTCAACACTTTTTTTCATTTTTTTACAGCATTTTTAATCAAGATAATAATCCTTAAAAGCCACATCCCCGTTATCGTCAGTTTCCGCAATAATATAGCTTGGTTTGTGTCCCGGCTGACGTGGTATTGTAAGGCTTCCCGGATTAATTACGGTTACATCGCCGTCACAATCAATTTCCGGATAATGAGTGTGACCATACATAACAATATCACAGTCAAGACCTTTTGCGTATTGTCTTAGTCTTGAGGTCCCTGAATAAACGCCGAAATAATGCCCGTGGGTTATAAGTGTCCTGTGTTTCCCCAGCATAATAACGCTCTCCGCCGGAAGCATTGACGCATAATCATTATTTCCACGTACCATATAACACGGAATCCCTGTAGCTTCCTCAATATAATCCTCCAGACCGCACAAATCACCAAGATGAACCATCAGCTCTATATTTTTTTCGTTCTCAACAACACGCATAAGATTTGCGTCTCTGCCGTGGGTATCACTGACTATCAGTATTCTCATTTTATAATTTTTCTTTCTTCAAGTATTTTTTTCATGGCTGTGAGAGCCTTACCGCGATGGCTTATGGCATTTTTGGCATCAGGTTCCATCTGTCCTGTAGTCATGCCATATTCCGGCACATACACAATAGGGTCATATCCAAATCCGTTTTCTCCTGCCGGCTCCTTAGCTATAATTCCTTCAATTGTCCCCCTTGTAGTGACAATCTCTCCGTCAGGAAATGCTGCCGCAATAACGCAGACAAAACGTGCGCTCCTGTCGGCACCCTCAACTCCCTGAAGCCGCTCTATAAGATTACGGTTTTTGATGTCGTAGGAGGTATCCTCTCCCATATATCTGGCAGAGTATATTCCCGGTTCTTTATTGAGTGCATCAATCTCAAGTCCTGAGTCGTCAGCCAAAACAAGCTGCCCCGTTATTTTCATTATTGCTTTCGCCTTGATTATGGCATTCTCTTCAAAAGTTTTTCCGTCCTCAACTATGTCCGCTTCGATTCCCGCTTCCTTCATAGAAATTATTTCCTCACCTATGTCACCGAGAATCGCTTTGATTTCCTTCATTTTACCTTGATTTCCTGTCGCAAAAATCATTTGTTTCCTCCTACTTTCCCGCCGAAGCACATCGTGCTGAGGGGGGCTTTCCCTGGTTCCCGCCGAAGCACATCGTGCTGAGGGGGGCTTTCCCTGGTTCCCGCCGAAGCACATCATGCTATTGTATATTATCAGTATACATCTTAAGACATATATTACAATTTTGTGTTTCTTCAACATGCTCCCAGCTGGTGCCCTGAAGACTTATATAACCCTCTCCATCACTTATGTCAACAGTGGAGGTGGCTTTATCCGCCATATATTCAATAGCTATAGGGTGAACCGAGTTGGGTGTTTTTATATACACAACTATTGCGTATTTCTGTCCCGCCTTTAAGTTGTACTCCTTATCTACACTGATTGTATAATATCCCGCATTGGCGACAGAACCTGCCGCAACCAGCCTCCTGTCCAGAAAGGAATCTTCACTGTCAAAATCGTCCACAAAATATACCTCGTATTCAGTGTCGATTCCGGTAGCATAAAATCCCACAGCTCTCAGCACTTCATCATTTTGGGCTTGGTACACATTGGCAAAATAGGCATATTCCCTGTTATATCCCAGTTGTCCGACCCATCCGCACAAATCACTCTGATACATGTTATTATAATTATTTTTGTCCTCTATTACGGTGTACACTATATTATGAACACCTATGTTGCTGTCATAATAAGACACATAAAAATATCCCTTATCACCGAAATGTTCGCCCCAGCTGTTCATACATATAAATGCACCATCACCGTCCGGAACTGTGGTAAAATTAGATGCCGGATAGGAATCATCCCAGCCCACAATAACAATATCATGATTTGCCTTTTCCGTTCCGATATAGCAATATGACTTATTTTCGTCATTGTATGACTGACTGCTTATTCCGTTAACTTCACTTACAGACAAATAAAGAGAACTCTGAACGCCGCCATACAGAAAAACCGCTTTCTTGATACCGTCAAAATTTTTGCTTTCAATAATCTGCATTTCCTGAACATGAAAAGCGGCTTCAAGCCCATCAGGTGATATACCGTCGCCATAAGGGTCTTCTTCCTCATATACAGGTCCCTTCCATGCAGCCAGATATGCCATTGACATATTAAATTCACCGCCTTGATTCTGGTCAAGGTTGTATCCGTTATGCCATGTCATATGGTCCTCTGAGAAATCATATATCCCTTCCGGTAAAAGGGTTGATTCCAATGCCGTAAGCGATGCAAATGCCCAGCAGGTTCCAAAGTCAGCCTGGTCCTTTACAACTGCGCCCTTTCCCACCTGTCGGTAATCATAAGCATACGGATATATTTTTTCATCAGGCTTTGTATTAATCAGAGTAGCAGTATATGTCACAGAATCCCAGTTGTATTCATATGGGAGATAACTTCCTATTATCTCAAGGGGAATATACATATAACCCTCGACCAAAACAGCAGGCGTGTTCAAATCCTGCTCCTGTCCGTCCACCAATATGGTTTTCTTATCTGCTTCCACCGTAATTTGGGTATTACCCTTCTCAATAACGGTAAATCCCGGATAGTATCTGTTTACCGCACAGGAAAAAACAGCAGTCAGTATTTCTTCATTAATCATAACATTAAGCTCATCATCAACATATATGTCACTGCTGCTGATATCCGCATTTTTACCGTCAACGTTAAGTGTTATTTCACCCTCATTAATGGCTTGGGACATCAGATAGTTCCATTGGGTTGTCCTGACGATTTCTGAGGTTCCCTGAACAATTTCCACCGACCGCTGGGACTCCATATATTTAACCCCGATAACAGCCACAACAAGAACTATAATTATTATATAAAACCTTTTTCTGTTTTTCACCTGCACTCCCGCTTTCTATGCTTTTCTTGGCGGCTTGGGACCAAGAAACTGATAATAAAAACTTTTAATCATTCCGTTGTATATTTTCCGGTTCTTATCTGCCCTGCGCCCCACATAACGTTCCGCATCTTCATATGATGTAATAAGATATGCCGACCATGTGGAAAGCTCTGCAAACCTTTTTCCAAATGCACTGTATATGTCCGGCAATGCCTCTTTTTCCTCCAGTCTCTCACCATAAGGAGGATTGGTTATTATGAAACCGTAATTGTCCTTATGCTTTAATTCCCTGACATCCCTGACGCAAAACCTGACCAGCTTTGACACTCCTGCCCGTCTTGCATTGTCTCTTGCCACCTGCAGGACTTCCGCATCAATATCATAGCCTTCTATATTGACGCTTATATCAGTATCCACCATATCTCTTGCGTCATTGACAGCATCATACCATAATTGCCGGTCTATAAAATTTGTCCATCGTTCTGCCGTAAAATTTCTGTTCATTCCGGGAGCTATTCCGGCGGCAATCATGGCCGCCTCTATGACAAAGGTTCCGCTCCCGCAGAACGGATCCACAAGTATTCTGTCTTTTTTCCATGGTGTCAGCATTATCAGTGCAGCGGCAAGGGTTTCGGATATAGGCGCTTTACCTGACTTAATACGGTATCCACGCTTATGAAGAGATTCCCCCGATGTATCAAGGCAGACCGTAACCTCGTCCTTGTTTATAAACACTCTTACGGGATAGTCATCACCGTTCTCTTCAAACCAGTTCACATCATAATGCATTTTCATACGTTCCACCATAGCCTTTTTGACTATGGACTGTATATCCGAAGGACTGAAAAGCTTACTATTTACGGAGCTTGCTTTCGTAACCCAGAACCTTCCATCCTTAGGTATAAATTCCTCCCACGGACACGCCTTTACATTCTCAAAAAGCTCATCATATGTAACAGCCTTGAAACGCCCCACGCAAATAAGGACGCGTTCTGCCGTCCTCAAAAATATATTGGCGCGGCACACTGCATCGGCATCCCCCACAAAGCTTACTCTGCCATCTTCTACCTTATCTATATCATAACCTAAATCGTACACTTCTCTTTTAAGAACTGCCTCAAGACCAAAATGACAAGGCAGAATAATCTGAAATCTCTTCATTGGTTTTTCCTTACATACTTTCTCTATTGTCTATAATATAGTTCCTTTTTGTATATAATGTCAATGGATTTATTTATGTTCCAAATGATTTCCCTTGTAACCTCTTATTCCTCCTATAAGCGCCTTCACTACATATCCTCTGTCAAAAAGCTCTTTTGCCGCAAGAAGAGAAGTTCCTCCCCGCTCACAATACAAAATCAGCATTAAATCCCTAGGCATTTTGTTATATTCCCGTTCCAGCTTTTCAAATGGAATACAAATGGAATTTTCTATGTGCTCCTGTTCAAAATCCTTATAATCCCTTACATCTATGATTAATGCCCTCTTGTTGTAAACGTATTTATCTATATCCTGTGATGAAATTGTTTCAAATCTTAACATAATTCTCCCCCATAAATAATAATTACATATGTTATAGTATTCACTTCCGAAATGTCCTGCCACACCCCATTGGATACAGGGCGGATTAAATCCGCCCCCAGATTTTTGCTTATTTGCAGTTATAAGAATTGGTGCTGTTTGTCTGGTTAGAACTGTTCTTTGAAGAATTTTTTGATGAATTCTTTCCTGACCTGTTGCTTGAATTGGTTGAATTACTTGCGTTAGTTGAATTGCTTGTGTTGGTTGAGTTGGTTGAGTTGCTTGTGTTGGTTGAGTTGGTTGAGTTGCTTGTGTTGGTTGAGTTGCTTGTGTTGGTTGAGTTTGATGAATTTTTAGCCATTATTTATACCTCCTTGAGCCTTTTTACAAGGCCTTCATAGAGTATTTTGCGTCTTTTTAAAAAATTTATTCATTTTTTTTAAAAAGGTGTTGCATTTTTCGACACAATGTGATATAGTTCTTAATGTAGAAAGCGAACGGAAATAGTTTTCTACATAACCCCTTATTAATTATTTATACTCCCCTCATTAACGCATTAAAGGTTCCCCCCTTTAATGCGTTAAATCTTTTATATAAATATTTTTCTGCAAATACAAGAAGAGCAACGAATTAAACCGACCCTCCAATTGCCAGGTTTTTGGTCTGACTTTTGGGGGGTCGGTTCAATTCAATCAGGAAACGGCGCTCTTTTTCATATCCTTTCCCACTATAAGCATAATCACCACGCTGATTACAAACGGTATATAATAAGTAGACACTCTGTATAGTACCACACATGAGCCTGCCATTATTTTACCGAAGACCGCAGCAAACAAAAGGGAAAACACCACCTCAAGAGAGCCCACACCGCCTGATGTGGGTATTACGCCCATTATAAGCTGCATAAGGGCTGTAACAGTTATTGCCTGTGCAATAGTTACGTTTCCAAGCTCTCCGCCTGAAGCATAGATGGCAATAAGCGGTATCACATACCAACAGCTCATCTTAATTATGTTGGATACTCCAAATTTAATCCATTCTGACGGGCTTTTGATAATATTCCTTGTTCCCTGCCGAAGCGCTCCTACCTGCTTTTTAATCTTATCCTTAAACGGATTAAAACGTTCTTTTCTCAGAATAACATCCAGAAGCTTAATAAAAAATTTGTGGAACTTTTCTGCCGCACACACAAGTATAATGGACGTTATAATTAAAATGTTCAAGGCAACACCAAGATATATGTATCCGAATGTGGAAGAAAAATTTCTTAACACAAATGCATTATTAAACACAAGCATAATCACCGCATACACTACGATTATTGCCTTGTGGAATACATATGGCATTGTAGTTACCGCAAAACCTCTTCCCACATCAATCCCTTTATTGTGCAGATAGGCAACCTGTCCGGGCTTTATGCCGGCGCCGAAGGTTGTCACATTGAAAAATATACTCATATATGATACCGCAAGGCAGCGCAGGAAGCTTATGGGTGTATTCTCTTTTCTTAACAAATAGTGATACATAACGGCATCTATTACATAATACATATTGCCGAGAATAACGATTCCCACAAACATCCAGATATTAGTTCTGGCTAACTGTCTGGATATATCCTTGTAAGAATCTTTAAAAAGATTATAAAGAATGAAAACAGTAAATAAAATTACCGCTATCTCAATAACTATTTTAATCAGTTTCTTTGTCTTATCGCTCATAGCTGTTCCTTACTATCATACGCATAATTGTTAAAGAAAGATTACAAAAAAACAGAACCTGCCGTCAACGGCAGGTTCCAACGCGCCAGAGAGGATTCGAACCCCCGACACCACGGTCCGTAGCCGTGCGCTCTATCCAGCTGAGCTACTAGCGCATACCATTGCAGAATCTCTGCAACTTCATAGATTCTACAATGTATATTTAAAATTGTCAAGTATTTTTTACAAGTTATTATGAGAACTTGGCAAGCATTTCCTGCTTTGTCTTATACAACTCCATAGATAAGTCCACATAATGGGTATGAGGATTCTCAAAACGCTGCTCCTCAGGCCATACTGTTGTGGAAAGCTGATTTTTGACTTTCTGCTGGATTTCCTTAAGCGAAGGAAGCTCATACACAAGTTTTCCGTCTTCAAATATTTTCTTCTGAAGCTTCTCACAGGTAAAATTGGTAAAGGAACGCCTTTTCCATGGCTTAATTTCATCCATATATGGATATGGCTTGGTATCATCTATTGTCTCATCAGCCAATGTAATAACATCTGCAATTCCGTATCCGGTGTCCTTATCATATATTCTCCAAAGCGTCTTAAATCCCGGATTGGTTATTTTCTCCACATTCTCGGATATTTTAATTTTGGGTTCAAACTCTCCGTTATCATTCTCCACTGCCGCAAGCTTATACACTCCGCCAAATACCGGCTCGGACTTGGCAGTAATCATTCTCTCGCCGACGCCGTATGAATTAATTCTTGCACCCTGCTTGTTAAGCGAAGTAATGAGATATTCGTCGATACTGTTGGAAACAACGATGCTGCAATCCTCACATCCTGACCCATCAAGTACTTTTCTGACTTTTTTTGTCAGATAAGCAAGGTCTCCGCTGTCAATTCTTACACCTTTCAGCCGCTTTCCCATTGGCTCAAGAACTTCTTTTGCAACTTTTATTGCATTTTTAACGCCGCTTTCCAAAACATTGTAGGTATCTATAAGAAGCACACAGTTGTCCGGATATACCTGAGCATATGCTTTAAATGCCTCATACTCATTATCAAAAAACTGCACGAAGGAATGTGCCATAGTTCCGATGGCAGGAACGCCGAACATCTCATCAGCAATGGCTGTGGCAGTTGTTCCGACGCCTCCGATATAGCAGGCTCTTGCTCCATATATTGCAGCATCGCCTCCCTGTGCACGTCTTGCGCCAAACTCCATAACCGCCGCAGCTCCTGCCGCTCTCACTATTCTGTTTGCCTTAGTTGCTATAAGTGACTGATGATTTATTGTAAGAAGAAGCATAGTTTCTATAAGCTGTGAATCAATAAGCGGCGCAACAACCGTAACCAGCGGAGTATTCGGATAGACAATAGTACCCTCAGGCACAGCATACACATCTCCCGTAAACTTAAAGTTTCTGAGATATTCCAGAAATCCTTCGTCAAACATTTTTTTGCTTCTGAGATATTCAATGTCCTCTTCCTCAAAAGAAAGATTCTGAATATATTTCACGAACTGCTCAAGTCCGGCACAGATTACAAAACCTCCGTCATCAGGATTGCGTCTGTAAAACATATCAAACACTACTCTTTTGTCCTTAAGTCCTTTAACAAAATATCCGTTGCTCATAGTCAGCTCATAAAAATCCATAAGCATCGTAAGATTTCTCTCATCTTTTATAAAATTGTTCATCACTTTGCTTCCTTAGAATATTATATTTTTATTTATATTAGTCTTCTTTTTTTTAATTGTCAAGTTATGGAAATACAGCTGACAAGACATCCCTCTCCGCCTACAAAAAAGCAAGAAGCTCATTCATAAAATCCTGTTCTATATTAATAAGTTCAAGTACCATATCACGCACATCGGATTCCGCCTGCTTGTATTTATTATAATTTTTGCTCAAGGTCTTTATTCCCATATTACAGCCATCCACCAAAAGCTCTGCTATCTTGTCCGTACTGTTATTTATCGCAAGCTTCACCTCTGTGCCAAACCATACCATAGCCTTAGTAACCTTGGAGGGGTCTTTTTCTTCCTTGCCTTCAGCCTTAAGCATATTATGACATTCATCACCAAGTTCAATATGCTTTTTATCATATTCTTCAACAATTTTCTTAAGCTGTTCATCTTTAATATAAGGTATAGCCTGCTCCATGCTATCAGTGGCGGTCTTGCAGCCGCTTTCACATTCCCTCAACAATATTACGCTGTCCTCGTTCATATAAATATACCTCCCAAAATAAATTCAGTACCGTTTTTCCATACAGGCGCTTTGCGCCAACAGGGATTTCTTCGTCTGAATTTAATATGAGAGGTTTATACTAAAATTATACAACAGTTTTAACATATTCTGGGCAATCCCTCGCCCATAAGTACGCCCACCGCTCTTCTTCCTCCAAGCCTTGTAACAAGAGAAACACCCTTTCCCCGGCTTATGCTTCCGATTACGGAAGCTTTTTCTCCGTAAGGGCTGCTGCGTATTATATCACAGGCTCGCTTTGCTTCACCTTCCGGCACAACTGCCACCAGCTTGCCTTCATTGCCCATATGAAGCACGTCAAGTCCCAATATTTTGCAAAATGAAGCAACCTGCCTGTCCACAGGTATTTTTGTTTCATCTATTGTGACTGCCAGTCCGCTTGCCTCTGCCAGCTCATTAAGGACGGTACCAAGACCGCCTCTTGTCACATCACGCATGGCATGAATGTCAATTCCCGCCGACAAAAGATTATTTACAATCCCGCAAAGGGGTGCATTATCACTCTGTATCTGATTATCAATTCCCATTCTGTGACTTAAAATAGCCGCATGGTGGTCGCCCATATTTCCCGAAACTATGACAGCATCGCCCATTTGACAGTTTGACACAGATATATTAAGCCCTTCCGGCACAAATCCCACACCTGAAGTGTTAATATACAAGCCTCCGCTGCCTTCGATTACCTTCGTATCTCCGGCAACAATAATAACGCCTGCTTCCCTTGCCGTTTCTGCCATTGAAGTCGTAATGCGGTCAAGCTTTTCAAATTCAAGCCCTTCTTCTATGATAAAACCACAGGTAATATATTTCGGCGCCGCACCACGCATAAGCAAATCATTGACAGTTCCGCATATGCACAGTCTCCCTATATCTCCGCCTGCAAATTCCAGCGGTGTAACAACAAAGCTGTCCGTAGTCACCGCAATACGCCTGCTTCCTTCTACAACCGCACTGTCCTCCATCATATCCAGTATGGGATTGGAAAATTTCCCTGCAAAAGCCTTATCTATCAAATCAGCAGTGGATTTTCCGCCGCTGCCGTCCGCCATCGTTATCGTCATCTCTTATCCTCTTTTATTCACATAATAATTAAAGCAACTGCCCTCTGTTGACACCATACATGCCCCCTGAGGATTGTCCGGTGTACACGTCCTGCCGTAAAGAGGGCATTGCGTCGGCATTATCTGTCCGGTTATTACCTGCGGACAGGAACAGGCTTTATTAGCCATAAAATCCTCCACAAGCTCCATACTTCCCGCATCAAACATGCTGTATTCATCACGAAGCCTGACACCTGAACCGGGTATAACACCCAACCCGCGCCATGGGGCATCACATTTTGTAAAAAATCTATTAACCTTTTGTGAAGCTTCCGTATTTCCCCTTTCCGTCACTGCACGAGGGTACATATTGCGAACCTGCGGCTTACCCCTTAGCTTCACAAGAGTATATATTGCAGTCAAAAGCTCCTCTCCCTCAAAGCCTGCTACCACAAAAGGCAGATTATATTTTGCTGAAAGCGGCTTAAAAATATTGCTTCCGGTAATTACCGAAACATGACCGGGGGCAATAAAACCGCTGATACTGTTAGGCATGGCGCATACGGCATCGATAACCTCCGGCATGGTCTTAAGCGCTGTCAGGAATCTTATGTTATCCAAACCTGCAGCTATGGCTTCTTCCAATAAAATAGCATATATCGGAGTTGTAGTCTCAAAACCCACCGCCGCAAAAACATATTGACAGCTCCTGTTATCGGAAGCAAGCTTCAACACCTCCAGCGGTGAATAAACCAGCTTTACATTGCCCCCCTGTGCCATCGCCTGACGGAGACTAAGTCTGCTGCCCCGTACTCTAATCATATCGCCAAAAGTGACGACACAGGTATTTTTCTCCATACTAAGCTCCACAAGTCTGTCTATATAAGAAGCAACGGTAACACACACCGGGCATCCCGGCCCCGACACAAGCTTTATTTTATGAGAAATCATGTCCGGTATTCCGTTTTCAGAAATTGACGCCGTATGGGTTCCGCATACCTCCATAAAGGTAAGCTCTTCGCCATCGTATTTTTTCAGTTCATCTATTATCTGCCGCATTTCTGCCATCAAATATTCTCCAATTCATTCAAAAGCTGCTGCATCTCCTCAGCTTCCCTCTGCATCAGTTTTTGCAAAATCATTCCCGCATGTACAAGAACATAATCTCCCGGCTTAACATCCACAATTCCTGTATGCGCCTGAACTATGTTGCCGTCATAATCTATTTTTGCCATATTTCCGTTAATCTCTCTGACTATTCCCGGTGCTGCTACACACATAACTCATATCCTCTTTCCTCTGCCCATATCTGACCTACGGCAATCCCTCCGTCGGTGACGGGTATTTTTTCGTTGAAAAAAATATGAACGCCCTGTTCCTTAAGTTCACATTCTGCAAACTCTTCCATAATAATGCGGTTCATAAACACGCCGCCTGAAACAACCACATTCTCCGCATTCTCCCTATGGCATATATCTATCATCATATCTACAACCGCCCTGTGAAAAGCATATGCAATCTTACCCCTTGGCACTCCGTCCAAAACCGCTTTACATACCCCTATTATTAATGGTTCTGTAAGGATTTCATCACCTGCAATGCGGAATTTAATCTCCGGTATGGCTGACATATCCGGCTCAGGTTCTTTTTCCTGATTGCTCCGCTTCCATTGACAGGCTTCTTTTTCAAGCGCCTCCGCACATTCACCTTCATACCGGTTATAGCCGCATATGCCTGTGATGGCACTGACGGCATCAAAAAGCCGCCCCATACTTGATGTGTCAACCACGTTGATTCCAAAAGCTATGGCTTTTTCTATTATGTTAAAAGCTTCCGCGTCCTCTGTCAAGCCATACTTGCCGGCTCCTGCCTGATACATATAATACTGCGACAACAGCTTTGCATCCTTTGCCGCCATATCCGAGGCAGGCATTTTCATATAACTGAGGTGGTATTTCCTGCGTACCTTTTTCCCATCAACCGAAAAAACTTCACCGCCCCATATTGCTCCGTCAGTGCCATATCCGGTTCCGTCAAAAGCAAATCCCATATAGCTTGAAACTATACCAAATTCTGCCGCTACTGACGCTATATGTGCAAGATGATGCTGGACTTTTTTTACCTGACACCCACTTACGGAATTTTGAGCATAATTTGAGGAAAAATATCCCGGATGCATATCACACAGTATTTTCTCCGGCACGAATCCATACATATCCTCCATATGCCTTTTCTGCCTGATATATTCTGCAAACGCCTTGGGATTTTCCAAATCACCGAAATGCTCACTGAGTATAATACGCTTTCCCTGCGCTATGGCAAAAGCTGATTTTAAATCGCCCCCTGCCGCAAAAACACCTGTTGCCTTAATCTGTTCAACATCAAGCGGCTCCGGCGTATAGCCCCTGCCCCTTCTGATTACCTGAACCCTGCCGCAAATCACACGCACTATTGAATCATCAAGAGGCATCACTATATCCCTGTTATGACTAAGCACATCGAAATCATATTTATCTGCAAGCTGCTTAAGTAGCATATCATTTATTATAACAGGCTCTCCTGATATATTTCCGCTGGTCATAACTAACGGGCCGCAGCTATCCATAAGCATTATCTGAACAGGGTTGCAGGGCAGCATCCCGCCTACATACCGGCTGGCGCCGCAAACTGACACTGCCAGTCCTTCCATCCCTGTTTTTTTCCTTAGCAAAACTATTGGTTTTGCAGGCGAACACAAAACCTCTCTTTCCAGCTCATCAACAATTGCATACTCTTCTATATTACTGACATCCCGAAACATAACCGCAAATGGCTTGGCTTCACGAAGCTTTATCTCACGAAGTCTCTCCACTGCGTCATTATTAAGTGCATCACAGGCAAAATGATAGCCTCCAATGTCCTTAATTGCCACAATTCTGCCATTTTTCAGCGCATCTATGGTCTTCTCCATGCAGCCGCTTTTTTCTCCGTTAAAAGCCAGAACCGGACCGCAGTTTTTACAGGCGATAGTCTGGGCGTAACAACGTCTGTCGGCAGTATTTTCATACTCACGGCGGCATTGCGGACACAGTTCAAACTGTTCCATAACTGTGTTTTCCCTGTCGTAAGGAATGGATTTCATTATACTGTAACGAGGCCCGCACAATGCACAGCTTATAAAGGGATGACGGTATCTGCGATTTCCTGCCTCTGCCAGCTGGCGTCCGCATTCATCACAGGTTGCAATATCGGCAGGTATATAAGGAAGCAAAGGCAATTGGCTTTTGATGCTTTCAATAATCTCAAACGCATCATCGGCATAAGCTTCTCCTTCTTCCTGCTCTTCACTGTCAATTCTGTCGATTACGGCTCCTTTTGGCGCACAAGCAATTATGGCGGTCTCAAAATCTTTAAGAGCCGCCTCATTTGCAGTGGCGGTAATCTGCACAGCACCATCTGTATTGCACACATTCCCGCCTATTCCATATTTATTTGCAAGCCTTTTTATATACGGTCTGAAGCCCACTCCCTGAACCAGTCCGTACACCGTAATATTTTTCGTCATATCAACACTAATTTGCTTCCTTAACCGGCTGAATAAACTTATCCACTGTTTTTTCTACTGACGGTTCCGAGTAATGCTGCTCCATTGAAAGACATTTTTTAGGGCAGTTCCCCACACAGAAAGCACACTGTACACAGGACATTCTTTCAATCATCCATGTTTTATTTTCCCTGTCAACAGTAATGGCTCCCGTAGGACATTTTCTCATACACAGACCGCACATAATACAGTCATCAATATTTATTGCCACCTTGCCTCGGTATCTTTCAGGGTATGTGCGCTCCTCAAAAGGATACTTGCTTGTAGCAGGCTTTGAAAAAAGATTTTTTAATGCCGTTTTACCAAAATTCATTACACCCATATATATGCCTACCTTTCCGTACAGCTTATGCAAGGGTCGATTGTCAAAATAAGTATCGGCACATCTGCATAACTGCATCCCTGTAAAGTCTTGATAAGCGACTGAAGATTAGCAAATGTAGGAGTACGAACTCTCATTCGCTCAAGATGTATTGTACCGTTTGCCTTGGCATAATATATTGCCTCTCCTCTCGGCTGTTCAACTCTGTTAAACGCCTCTCCCTTAGGCGCACCCTTAACAGCAACCGCAATTTCTCCGTCAGGAATTTTGGCAACTGCCTGTCTTATCAAATCAAATGACTGGAATAACTCCTTAATACGCACTTCACATCTGGCATAGCTGTCACAATCATTACTTATCACAGGTTCAAACTCAAGCTGACTGTACGCCTCGTACCCCAGCTTTCTCGTATCAATGGCAATTCCGCTTGCCCTCATCATAGGTCCCACGGCGCCAAACGTAACAGCCTCCTCTTTAGTGAGAACGCCCACGCCCTTAAGTCTTGAACATACTGTATAATCATTGAGAAACACTTTGACAAGCGCCCTGATGTCTTCCTCCATCCTGTCAAAAGAATCAACAAATGACTTAAGCATATCTTTATCCATATCTTTAAGTACACCGCCGATTTTGTTGACGGAGAAAATCACCCTGCCTCCCGTTGAGGCTTCAAACATATCAAGTATTTTTTCCCTTATGCGCCAGCTCTGCATAAAAAGACTTTCAAACCCAAAAGCATCGGCCAAAAGCCCCAGCCACAAAAGATGACTGTGTATTCTTGACATCTCCGCCCATATGGTTCTCAGGTATTTGCTTCTTTCAGGAATTTCCACATCAAAAATCTTTTCCAATGCCTCACAGTAGCTCATTCCATGCATAAAACTGCATATGCCGCAGATTCTTTCTATAACATACTGATATTCATTAAAATCTTTTTTTTCTATTAACTTCTCAAGACCTCTGTGCACAAAACCAACTGAGGGGATGGCTTCAACAACCTTCTCATCCTCAAGAACAAGGTCAATGTGAATCGGCTCCGGAAGTACCGGATGCTGAGGTCCAAAAGGAATCACACTTCTCTTTGCCATATTTCTGCTCCTATTCTGTTATATGCATTATTTAAACGGTGTTTCCTGCTCTATTCGGAAAAGCTTGTCATGATAATCAAGATTAATGAATCTAATTTTGACACCAAACAATTCTGTCATCTCATTTTCATACAGCATAGCTGAAGGAAAAACATCACTTATACTTACCACCTCTGTTTCCTCATCTATGGTTATTTTATAATTAGTCAAGTGGTAATCCTTGACAAATGAATACAGAAGCTCATAGCCGTTTTCAATTCTTAAGGCACAAATCTGAGCCAGCCTTGAGCCGCTTCTTTTGTGCTCAAGCGTTTTCATGGCAAGGTCTCCCGGTTCTATTTCAATCATGTCGTACTGTTCTCTCATAATGAACCTCCTCTGCTAATTGTCCATAGCATCCTGCTTTTCCCGAAGAATAGCAAGGGCTTTAACCACTCCGTCTATAATAGATTCAGGTCTTGCCGCACATCCCGGAACATAAACATCAACAGGAATTACTTTGTCAACCCCGCCAATTATATTGTAGCAGTCCTTAAACACTCCGCCGCTGCAGGCGCATATTCCCACCGCCACTACTACCTTAGGATTAGGCATCTGGGCATATATCTGCTCTACGATAGCTTTATTTTGTGTGTTTACGCCGCCTGTAATCAAAAATATATCCGCCTGTTTCGGGTCCCCTGTGTTGATAATACCAAAGCGCTCCACATCATACACAGGAGTGAGACACGCAAGAACTTCTATATCGCATCCATTGCAGCTTGACGCATCATAATGTAATAACCACGGTGACTTTGAAATCTTAGGCATCGCTCATCCCTCCTATACAAAATACTGCAAAACAAGCAGGTTCACGCCGCCGGCAATCAGTGTTATTCCCCAGGCAGCCTTAATCATAACATCCCATTTAACTCTGGCGCTGACATTGTCTATAAATATCTCCAGAAGAAATACTATTACAAGTGCGGCTATTATCATTGGTATACACCAAATCGAATTGTATATAAAGAACAATGCCACAACACCGTAAAGCAGAATATTTTCATACCAATGTGTCAGCTCCACCATTCCATACATTTTGCCTGACATATCCGTACTGACGCCCATAACAAGCTCCTGATGAGCATGATGTGATGTGCTCAGGTCAAAAGGTGACTTTCTAAACTTAATGGTCAATATCGCCACAAAACCCACAAACACTCCCGGAAGCTTTGCAATGGCAGGAAGTGATGAATGAATCACCTTGCTGACCTCAAAGGTTCCTGTTGCCATATATATACCTACCGCAACAATCAGCACCATAGGCTCATAGGCAAGCATCTGTAAAAGTTCCCTTTGGGCACCCATGGTCGCCACAGGGGAGTTTGTGCTGGCGCCTGCAAAAACGAAAAACATGGCTGCTGTTGTCAATGTAAGAAATACCAGCAAAATATCAAATCCGCCGAAAAACAATGCGCCTGTAATTACCATGGTCACAAGAAAACAGCACACATACACATACTGTGTCTTATTGACTATCATAGTCTCTTTTTTGAACAGCTTTCGCAAATCATAGAAAGGCTGCATAATTGAAGGTCCCTTCCTTCCCTGCATCCTTGCTGTCAGTTTTCTGTCCGTACCTGCTGCCAAACCGCCTATAAACGGTGCCGCAATTATGTACGCCACAATTCCGATAAGAGCTATTATTTTAGAATCCATTATAATGCACCTCCTATCGTAATCACCATTCCTACTATCAGCCCCGCAACAGCAATAACTGTAGCCGGTCTCAGAAACTTTCTCGGACCAAACAAGTCAAGCAGATACCAGTTGGCAAGATACATATCTTTTTCCTTGCCAAAAGAATCCGTGAATTTACGTCCGTTATCAAGATTCACACCTGACATATACGCTGTGGTCACAGTAAGCTTGGACCTGCGTGACACAAGCCATGACAGGAAAGGCACCACAAAAATAGCGGCAACCATAATTATCATGATTATCATATCCGTAAAGCTTAATACCTGCGGCACATCATATCCGTACATACCGCTTAGCAGCGGCTGAACAAATGTTCTTGATATAATTGGATATAACAGGACAAGGCAAACCATAATTATTGCATGCCCAACAAGCGAAAACCACTGACCCTTGGAGGTAGTATTTTTATGACGCTCTGTTTTTTCCGACCATGCAAGTATTTTCAAAAGCCACTTAGTCCAATAGAACATAGTTGTTGCACTTCCAAACGCCAGCAAAAGTACAAGTAAAATATTATCCGCATCAACGAATGCTTTAAGAGCCGCCCATTTTGATATAAGCATACCAAACGGAGCCAAAAACATTCCCGCAATTCCGATTGTTATAACCACCGCATAGAACGGGTATCTCTTGATAAGTCCATGCATATTCTCTATATCTCTGCTGCCCGTTGCATTTTCCACAGCTCCCACCGCCTGGAACAGCAATGATTTGGATACTGCATGAAACATCATAAGAAAAATTGCCGCCCATACCGTTTCATCAGAACCAACTCCCGCACATGCCACAATAAGACCAAGGTTGGACACCGTGGAATATGCAAGTATTTTCTTGCCATCGCTGTGAATTATTGCTCTTATACTTGCAACAAAAAATGTAAATCCGCCGATAATCGCCACAGTGAAGCCCGCCGTTGTACCATGCATTGCCGGAGCAAGCCTTATAAGCACATACACACCCGCTTTCACCATTGTTGCACTATGCAGAAGTGCAGAGGTTGGGGTCGGTGCAACCATAGCTCCCATAAGCCACCTTGAAAAAGGCAGCTGAGCCGACTTGGTAAGTCCCGCAAACGCAAGAAGCATAACAGGAATAATCACAAGCCCGCTTTCAGAAGCGGCAAGCTGCCCAATGTTAATTATATCAAGCTTAATTACAGCATACGCTATTGCTATGGCAAATCCAAGTCCTCCAAGCAGATTCATCCATAAAGCATTGAATGAATTATGTACCGCTTCCTCATTTCCGGTATATCCGATAAGCAAAAATGAAGATACACTTGTAATTTCCCAGAAAAAGTATATCCATATCAAATTACTTGAGAACACAAGTCCGAACATCGCTCCGAGAAATACAAACAACATACCGAAGAAAAATTTTCTTCTGTCTTTAAACTCCGTGTGATGTTTATGATAATCGTGCATATAGCCAACTGCATATATACAGATAAAAGAACCTACTATTCCTATCATCAGCACCATTACAACAGTCAGTCTGTCGCAGAATATATGATTCATCTCAAAGCCCTCAGTATATCCCGACAACTCCAGCCATGCCATAAGACCTGTCTGCGCTATTGACAGAAGTGCTGCATAATATTTTCTGTACTTGACTGAAAGCCAGATGATTAAAATCATCAATAGAAACTCTCCAGCAAGCATTATTTTGTCGATAATTTCCGTATGAGGAAGATATGACAGCGATTCACCGCCAGTCAGGAATTTAACGGAAAACCCAACCGCTCCCAGCATAATAATAACTGCCGCTGTATACACTATTGCCCTTCTGACCTTGTTGTTGCCGACACATGCCAAAACAGCAGCCATAACAAACGGAAAAACCACAAGTGATACTACCATTTCCATAAAGCTAACCTTCCATTTAAATATTATACCGTACAGTTTTTATCAAAAAATTATACATCATTATTTAATATATTATTTTAATCGTCAATTGTCAACAATAATCTCGGCTCAAAATTATTAATATTCTTGATTCAAAATCATCTATATTCCCGATTCAAAATTATTAATATTTCCGATTCAAAATTATTAATATTTCCGATTCAAAATCATCAATATTCCCGATTTAAACTGGTTCCAAAGTAGAGAAACGGAGTAATTTGCATATACTAACAGCATAGTTTAAACATTGACTGTTTTTTTACACTGTGATAGTATCAAGTTGAATTTTTTAGTTGTTATTGACCGAAAGGAGACATTATGTATACAGCACTTGGTTTATTAATTCCGTTTGCGGGAACATCCCTTGGCGCAGCTATGGTTTTTCTTATGCGCAGCAAAATGAATTCCAAAGTTGAAAAAGCACTTTTAGGTTTTGCCTCAGGGGTTATGATAGCTGCCTCCATATGGTCGCTGTTAATTCCTGCCATTGAAATGTCCTCAGAAAAAAGAACTCCTGCATGGTTTGCTGCTTCTGTGGGTTTCCTGCTTGGCATAGCTTTTCTTCTTATATTAGATACACTTATCCCTCACCTGCACCTTAACAGTGACAAGCCCGAAGGACTGAAATCCAATTTAAAAAAAACAACAATGCTTGTCTTTGCGGTCACGCTCCACAATATTCCTGAGGGCATGGCTGTAGGCGTTGCTTTTGCAGGCGCCCTTGCCAGCCATACAGGTATAACGCTGACCAGTGCTTTTGCGCTTTCAATAGGAATTGCAATACAGAATTTTCCTGAAGGTACAATTATCTCAATGCCGCTGAAATCAGAGGGAATGAACAAATCAAAGTCATTCCTGTACGGTGTACTTTCCGGTGTGGTTGAGCCTATCAGTGCATTAATCACCATTTTGCTTACCGGCATAGTTGTTCCGGTGCTTCCATATATCCTTGCATTTGCCGCAGGCGCTATGATGTATGTGGTTGTGGAAGAGCTTATTCCGGAATCACAATCCGGAAAACATTCCAATATAGGAACAATAGGTGTGGCGCTGGGATTTGTGGTAATGATGATACTTGATGTAGCGTTAGGATAAATTCAGTTTTCATATTAAAAGGAGTGCAGCCCTATCAGAACTGCACTCCCTATGATTACTTCATAATTAATCACATCAAATCTTATTTGCTCTTCTGCGTCTCCTTAATACATCAACACCTACTATTCCCATTGATGATGCTGTCAGAACGATAAACGGAAACATTCTGCGTTTATCGCCTGTATTCACAGGAGTCACCGTCGTATCCGTATCAGAGTCATCTGCAGAAGCTGTATCCTTATATACAATTGCATATGTAGAAAAAGCATCTGTTTCAAATGTATATTCACCTGTTGACGAATCATACACGCCCTCAATCAATGTCACTTCATCACTATGGAATCTTGCAATTGCATATGTTCTTCCTTCTGCACGCAATGACTCAGGAATTGTAACACACACTGTAATAGTACTATTAAGGTCCGTCAATTGTGTAGTTACACTGTTCACTATCTTCCATAAAGTCATGTCAAAATACATACCTACGGAATATCCATACTCTTTTGCTTCTTCATCAATCTTTTGTATTTCTGCCGCAGCAGCAATTTCGTCAACAGCAGCAACCTTTAAGCTGACAATAACTTTGCCGTCTGCTAATTCCGCACTATCGACGATTCCTGCACTGACCAGTTCCTCGTCGCTAATATTGAGTTCTGCCTGCGGTGCACCCTCCTGAATCAATGTTGTAACGCGCAGTCCTGAATTATAGAGATACATGCAGTCGATGGTTCCCCATCCCTTGGCCTGTATGCCGATTGTCATCTTCAAATCCACCACCGTAGTCTCTTCAATCGTAAAGGATACGGAAGGAGTATGCCAATTATTCCAACCGGTCAAAGCTACTTCATCGCCTGCTGCAATGACGCTGCCGCTGTTGTGATCCAAAATACTCAATAAAACCGTATCGCCGACTTCACCCTGCGCCTTAAGCTCGAACGTATATTTCCCAGGCTCCAGCGTAATTCCTGCATTATCCTCTCCCAGATAAATAACCTGACTTGTTCCTTCACTTGTTAAATACCAATGGAGACAGTAACTGCCGTCATATGGGGTTTCACCATCAATTCCTTTTCCTGTGGAATCAAGACCTGAGAAATTAGCTGAACCATTTTCAAAGCTCCAGTCGTCTCCAATCAGGTTCGTGTATTCCACCGTAAGGGTATACGTAGTTGATGCAGTAGTTTTTCCTGCATAGTCGCCTGAATCAACCGCCTCGGAAAACGTAACTGTACCGTTTACCACATAGGTGCCCGGTGCATTCACATTAATTTCACTGACATCCTTCGCATCCCACACAACGGCCTCTTCCTTCTCTCCGCTATTATATGTGACGGTAACGGTATCAGGCAACGTATATGCACCGCCTTCCGCAATAGTCTCTGTCGGGGAAGAAATGGCGTCGACAGAAGTTAAAACAGATATTGCGCCGGTTCTGACATATTTCCATACATTAATGCTGTAGAGTGCAGTTCCGTCAGCGGCAAACAATGCCTGATTATCTACTGCGGAACCGCCATACCATACTCCTGCATCATCCGGATCATATGTGGCAGAATAACTGCTTGCCCAGCCGGAGCCGTATGTCTCCCACAAATCCTTGTTTTCCTCTACCTGCGCATCATATTCCGCTCCGCTCAAACCGG
This sequence comes from uncultured Butyrivibrio sp., assembly GCA_964414835.1. Classification (GTDB taxonomy): domain Bacteria; phylum Bacillota; class Clostridia; order Lachnospirales; family Lachnospiraceae; genus Eshraghiella. The sequence continues at coordinate 21,059 of CAYPWY010000032.1, forward strand.
TAGTGTCTCCTACCGTAATCCATGCCGGCTCCCAGTAGCAAACGCCCAAACCGCCTGCAGTACTAACTGCAGAGATAAGATCCCTCAGGTAATTTGCCTGACCCTGAACCGTGAACGGATACTGTGTCTCACACATCATATCGTCATTGCTGCCCTCACAGATTGTATTAGTATGTCCATCAGTATCATTCAAAGTATATGCATAACTGGTTTCCACCACCATAACATCCTTGTCGTATGTATTCCGAACTGTCGAAAGCTGGCTTGTAAGATTGGCAAAAGTGCCATGCCATGACGGATAATAAGAGGTAGCCAGAACATCATAGTCTACTCCATTATCACTCAGGATTTGTGCCCATGTAGTCATAGTTGACTTTTCCGGATTGGTCACATGAATTACAACTTTAATAGAAGAACCAAAGCTTCGGATTGCCTCAGCCCCGGCATTGAATAATGTACACATATTCGTTGTATTAGTCTCGCCAATAAATCCGCCGGTCGTCTCATTTCCCACCTGAACCATAGCAATATTCGCACCGGTAGCAGCAATTTTATTTAATGTATCTGTAATAAATGCTTTCAGAGCTTCCGCTTTCTGTGTTACCGTATAATTTTCCCATGCCTTAGGTGCCTGTTGTTTACTTGGATCCGTCCAAAAGTCAGAACAATGGAAATCAAGCAGCATATCAAGCCCGGCTGCTGCACATCCATTTGCAATCTCAATTGCTGCGTTTACATCGTTATTACCGCCGCCATAACCATTGTCGTTAGAATCAAACGGATTATTCCAAATGCGGACACGAACTGTTGTTACACCGCATTCAGCAAGGAATTTGCAGAAGTCCTTAATATTATTTATTTTATTTCCTTCAAAATCGTAATAAACGACACCACTTTCAAATTCTGAAATTACGGAAGAAATATCCACGCCCATAATAAAATCATCTGAAAGACCGGAAACCTTCTCTACGTTGATTTCAGCTTCAACAGAGGTATCTTCCTCGTCACCACCAGCTTGAACTATAAAGGTAGTTGTATATTTAGCTAATACTGCCCAACTACTATCGTACAACTCTGTAACCAGATAATAGGTTCCTTCACTTGGTAATGTAACCGCTGTACTCAAACCATTCGCTGAAGAGATGACTGCATCATCGTTACCGTCCCCATGACCGTTAGAATCCCAGTAATCAAGCCATGTGCTTATGTTTAATCCGGCTGCAGACAAATCGGTAATGCTCTGTCCATTGTTTTTAACAGTAATGTTTAAGGTAACGGTATCTCCTGCCTTGACAACGGTTGTACTTGAAGCAACGGTCACAGCATATCCTTCCGTGTTCTCTTCCTCTGTAGTATCTTCCTCATCTGTGGATGCTGCTAAAGTAGCATTATCTAAATCACAATAGCTGCTGTCTGCCAAAGTACCGGTCACACCTACAGTAACCTGCGACTCTGACTCCAAAGTAAATGTAATAGCAGCCGTCTTCCATGCGTCCCATCCATCCAGTGCAATATTTGAGGATGCCAGTGTCGTACCATTAGAAACGGCTGTCAGCTTCAAATCACTGGAACTGCTGCCCTGATTCTCTCCGGCAGATTGTATGGTGGCAGTATAGGTTCCGGCACCCAGAGAAACAGTTTGTGTAGCAACAGCAGGCAAATCTCCGCTTCCAGTATAGTTTATCATATGTAAAAACAAGTTTGACCCATCTGATGCCCATTCATCATTCTTTACTTCATATGCTCCCCATGTACTACCCTCACCCACGCTGACAGTCCAGTTCACTGGGTCGCCGTCATAATCAGCTCCTTCCGTGGTTTCAAAGTCACCATTGACAAAATAATTCGTTTCATTTGCCGCCTGAACCACAAACGGTCCCCCCAGACCATTTGAAAGCGTCAGTCCAAGACACATTGCTGCCGTCAATAGGACTGCCACAATACGTTGTAACAACTTTCTTTTCATAAAATTTTTACCTCCAATTATAATAATTTTTTTGCGCAATCGCTTGCGCACCCCATATAGATAGTTTAACATCCAATCTGCTTTCCTGTCAACCGTCATCACCATAATAATTATTCATTTGTTACAGTAATAATTATTCATTTGTTACAGTAATAATTATTCATTTGTTACAGTAATAATTATTCATTCGTTACAATAATAATTATTTGTCATACTTCGTATGTTATCATTCAAAAGCCACTGAAATATTATGGATAATCTTATGGGTAATTTTAGAACAATGATTTATATTATTATATAAGCCTCATATATCAAAAACATATTGACACAGGAAACATATACAAATCCAAATAACTCCCTGCAAGAGTAAGACAGGAAACATTGATGATTCAATGTTTCCTGTAAAAAATATATAATGCCGGCGACCGGGGTCGAACCGGTACGGGTATTTCTACCCACGGGATTTTAAGTCCCGGGCGTCTGCCAATTCCGCCACGCCGGCAAAAATGGGACCTACAGGGCTCGAACCTGTGACCCTCTGCTTGTAAGGCAGATGC
>CAYPWY010000033.1:0-17573 GCA_964414835.1 uncultured Butyrivibrio sp.
TTACTGAGGTTACAGCGATTTTCTTTTCTGCAAACTGTCAAAGACAGGATTATATAACTTTATGCAAATTCTTGCAAGTATTGTATTCCCCTTTGTTTCCGCCAGCTGCAAAAATTCACTTTATGAAAGAAAATATTTCCGTTTATATACCTTCCGAAATCATAAGAGTCTCTATTTTCAGGTTTGAATTAATGAAAGTAAAAAGGACAGCTTCCGACGGCTGTCCTTTTTGGAGAAGGTATTTCGTTTCTTATGGGGTGTAGTAAAACTATATATAATGTATTGGGGGTTACAATGTAAGTATATCAATAGTCCCCAAATAAGTGTGCACAAATTTGCACAAATTTTATATTTTTTTTTGTGCATTTTGTATATTACAATATCCCGCCGCCCAAAATCTCATTTTTATTGAATAGCTTCTCGAACTCCTCGCGGGTAATTTTTTCCTTCTTAAGAAGAAGCTCCGCACAGGATTCAAGCACATCCCTATGCTCATCAATGATTTTCTTGGCTTTGGCATAACACTTATCAATTATGTCTTTGACTTCAGTATCAATAATGGTTGCCACATTCTCGCCATAGGAGCGTGTATGGGCCAGGTCGCGTCCTATAAATACTTCATCCTCATCACTTCCGTAGTTCACAAGTCCAACCTTGTCTGAGAATCCGTATTTGGTGACCATAGCCCTTGCAAGAGCCGTTGCCTGCTTTATATCCTGTGACGCACCTGTTGTCACATCATCAAATATAAATTCCTCAGCCACACGTCCGCCAAGTCCCACAACAATTTCCTGAAGCATCTTGCCCTTGGTGTTAAACATCTCATCCTTCTCAGGCAGAGGCATTGTATAGCCGGCAGCTCCCGAACCTGTAGGAATTATCGATATTGTATGAACAGGTCCCACATCCGGAAGCACATGGAAAAGAATAGCATGTCCGGCTTCGTGGTAAGCGGTAATCTTTTTCTCTTTCTCCGATATGACCTTGCTCTTCTTCTCTGCACCGATTCCCACCTTGACAAATGCCTTGTCAATATCTGCCTGTGTAATATACGGCGCATTATTTCTGGCTGCAAGAATTGCCGCCTCATTCATAAGATTCTCAAGGTCTGCTCCCGTAAAGCCTGCCGTGGTGCGGGCGATAGTCTCAAGGTCAACATCATCACCAATCGGCTTTCCTTTAACATGCACATTGAGAATCTCTTCCCTTCCTTTAACATCAGGTCTTCCCACAACAACCTTACGGTCAAACCTTCCGGGACGGAGAATTGCCGGGTCAAGTATATCCACACGGTTAGTTGCCGCCATGACAATTATTCCGGCATTGACGCCAAAACCATCCATCTCAACCAACATCTGATTAAGTGTCTGTTCTCTCTCATCATGTCCGCCGCCCATGCCTGTTCCGCGTCGTCTTGCCACTGCATCAATCTCATCAATAAAAACAATACACGGTGCGTTTTTCTTTGCTTCTTCAAACAAGTCCCTTACTCTGGAGGCTCCCACACCTACAAACATCTCTACGAAATCCGAACCGGAAATGCTGAAAAACGGCACTCCGGCCTCCCCTGCAACAGCTTTTGCAAGAAGTGTTTTACCTGTTCCCGGAGGGCCTACAAGGATGACTCCTTTCGGTATTCTTGCGCCTAATTCCATATATTTCTTAGGATTCTTAAGGAAGTCGACTATCTCCTCAAGCTCTTCCTTTTCTTCGCAAAGCCCGGCTACATGCTTGAATGTAATCTTTCCCGAACCCGGATTCATCATCTTGGCACGGCTTTTTCCGAAATTCATCATCTTGGCATTGCTGCCTCCGCCGCCTGCTGCCTGTCTGTTCATAAATATGAAAAGGAATATTATAACGACCGCAACAATGATAAACGGAAGTATCGTAGTCAGGAACACGCTGTCCCTTTCCACATCACCCAATTTATAGGTAACTGCTGTTTCCGCTTTCCTGTTATACTCAATAATTACATTCTCAACAGCTTCCACATCATTGACATATGCGCTTTTCTGGGTATCGTCCGCAGCATATTTGATTGTTATTTTACCTGTCGGCACTTCCTGATTCTGCGATATTGTGACCTCGCTTATCTTACCGTCAGCCAAATCATTCAGAAAGCTCTCATAGGTATAATTCACCGAATTTTGGCTGCTCTGCCTTATTGCAAAAACAACAACAAATATTATGGCGATGAGTATTATATAAAATATAAATCCTCCGCCTCTTGATTTCTTAGTTTCCACTTTTCAAGTCCTCCCTAATCAAATTTAACCACACCGATGTATGGAAGATTTCTGTATCGCTGGTCATAATCAAGACCATAACCCACTACAAATTCGTCAGGAATCGTGAATCCTACATAATCCACATTCACATCCTTGACAACTCTTCTTTCCGGCTTATCAAGAAGCGTGCATAATCTGATGCTTGCCGGATTACGCTTTTGAAATATCTCAAGAAGATGGCTCAAGGTTCTTCCTGAGTCAATAATATCCTCAACAATAATTACATCCTTTCCCTCTAAAGGTTCATCAAGGTCTTTCACTATTTTAACTATTCCGCTTGATGTCGTTTCCTTGCCGTAGCTTGATACCGACATAAAATCAAGGGACACATTGGCTGTTATTCTCTTGGCAAGCTCACACATAAACGGAGCGCCGCCCTTGAGAATACATATCATATGAATATCCTTACCCTGATAATCTCTGCTTATCTGTTCTCCGATTTCCGCAATCCTTTTGTCCACTTCTTGCTCAGAAAGCAGAACTTCAACTCTCTCCATGGTCTGTTCCTCCGTATTTCACTTTTAGTACATTAATTGTTTCATCCGTAATTTTGTAATTCTCGCTTATGCGGTGCCCCACAACCCATAAAATATGGTTTCCATCTGCCAGCAACGGTGTAAAATCCCTTTGCCTTGCGGGGATTCCTGCATCTATAAAATACTGCTTCAGGCTCTTGTGATGTCCCCTGTTATCTATGATAATATAATCACCGGTTTCTCTGGTTCTAAGACATAAGCCACTCTTTATTTTATCATAATCAAAGCATTTCGTATAGACTTCATTTAATATTTTTTGGCTTTTATCCCATTTAATTACTTCAAAGGTAAAACTTTCCCAATCCTTCCACGGCGTCAGCCTACATGGAGCATTCACATTGACAGGTTTTATTAAGTCAGAATTACCGTTATTCTTCTGTGTAAAAAACACTCCATCTGTATTTCTTTCTGCCACAAGACCATTCTTAATGCTTACCTGTTTTCCGCTTTGTCCGTCAAGAAGAGCAAGAACACTGTTTATGTGGCTTTCTCCGATGTCCTTAAGGCTTCCCGTCATACGCTCAATAACAAGCCTTACAACTCTTCCCGCAATATACTCATCCTCATTGTCAAGCTCCGTTATAAGAATACCGCCGTCTGTTTCTTTTACAATATTTTTATATCGCTCCTTGGCCGTTTTGTGCAGATATTCCTCTGCCTTGGCAGCATTGTCGGATAACGCCGCAATATTTTCAACAGCTCTCAGATTAATATTTTCGCACAGGTACGGAATAACCTTATGACGTATCCTGTTTCTGGCATAATCCGTTCCTGCATTGGTGCTGTCCTCACAGTAGTCCAGCCCATGTCTTCCAAGATAAGCTTCTATCTCTTCCCTTGTGCAGCAAAGAAGCGGTCTGATAATGCGCCCTCTTACAGGCATAATTCCCCTTATTCCTCTGATACCGCTTCCTCGGCACATATTAAAAATAACCGTCTCTGCCAAATCATTCATATGATGAGCGACAGCAATCACTGCATTGCCAAGCCTGTCCGCAGTTTCATTAAAGGCTTTATACCTTAACAGTCTTCCTGCCTCCTCACTGCTCAATCCATGTTCCCCTGCATACTGAGGAACATCATATTCATATTCCGTCAAAGCTATGTTGAATTTTTCACAAAGCTGCCTGCAGAAATCCCTGTCACGGTCAGCTTCTATGCCTCTTATTCCATGGTGGACATGCACAGCATACAGCTTAAATCCCATGTCTGCCGCCATCCGGCTCAGCACCGAAAAAAGGCACACTGAATCCGCGCCGCCGGAAAGCCCTATTACAACACCTTCTGCGCCGCCAATCATATTATGCTGTTCTACATAATTTAACACTTTACTGTACATTTCACATTCCCGCAGGTATATATTTCAATTTAATTTAATCCTATGCCGCAGATTAAGTCAACCCCAAAATTCAATCCTCATTTTTACTTTTCCATATTCCCAATGCCAAAACCGTCATATCATCCTTATATTCGTCGCCAAGATAAAACAAAACCTCCTCCATAAGGCTGTCCGCCATTATCTGTGGATTTCCTGACGGAATATCATCAATAATCCTTGCCAGCTGGTTTTCCTTGTCATAAAAAGGCAGTGCGTCTGCCACACCGTCGCTTAGCATAAAAATATACTGGCATTTTGCCATTTCAAGCTCTGTAACATCGGGCTTTGCCTCCTCAAGCACTCCGGCAGGAAGCGATGAGGGGCGTATTATTTTAACACCGCTGTCATCCTTGATAAATGTTGATGCCGCACCCATTTTCACAAGCCTGCATTTTCCCGCCACCAAATCAACCCTTGCACAGTCCATTGTAACAGGGTTGTCCTCGTTGTGAGATGCAAATGCGGAATTTATAAGCCTGACAGCGTTAATTTCGCTGAAGCCGGTCTGGGCAAACTGCTCAAAAAGCTCCACCGCTTTGCTGCTTGTCATATTCGCCCTGCTTCCGGTACCCATACCATCCGCCAGAGCTATAAAAGCATTTCCGCAGTAATTGTTTATATATGTGTATGAATCTCCCGAAACCACTCCGGAATTTTTACTGCGTGCCGATGCTCCAAACAGAGTATAGTATAGTGGAGTTTCTTCAAATATGAACTCACATAAATTATCAGTTATTATACTACGTCCTTCCCTTGCAGGCATAAAACTCTTTCCAAGCACGGACGACAGACAGTCAGCTATCTCAACTGCTTTTATGCTTTGCCTGTGCAGGGTTCTTGCCATCACAGACAGCGTTATTCTGCTTTCCGGTTTTTCAAACAGCATAATTGATTCTATCTTAACGCCCAATGACAGTGCTGCTTTCTTTATTGCCTTCCCTGTTTTTCCATCAGTTGTATATGCGCGCAGCCCTATCCCTGCAGCCTCCTCCAAAAGTCTTGCCGTCTCGGCAAGCTGTGTTCCGACTATGTCATCAGGATTTCCGCTGTCACCATAGGCACTGTTAAGCTGTCTGAAACTCTGTGCTGTCTCAAGTATCTGCATTTGTGAATATGTAATGTGCTCCATTGTGTGAACTCCTTTCACAACACATACCTCCCCAGCCGGTTTATTCCATACCAAGGATAGCATCTCATTATAGAACATTGTTTTTGCGGATTTTGTCAAAACCACACACTATCGGCGCAGAAATTTTCGACAAACATGCTGCTATGTTATAAAACATTTGTGCAGAGAATTCTCTGTGAAAGAAAAAATGTGTATCATACCACCAGCTGATATAATACACATTATTACTCTTCTTTGAATATTTTCTCGTCCGGATAGATAAGTCCCAGCTTACTTCGGGCTATTTCCTCAGCAAACTGCTTGGTGTTAACATACTTACTGTACTCTTCCAATTCGGCAGCTCTGGCGCTTTCCGCCTCTATCTGACTCTCAAGCTGCTCTATCTTAGCTGTATCCTCCAAATTCTTCGCCTGAATCTGCTTGCTTCTGGAATTAAAAAATAATACCATCGCAATAACAATTACAACCACAGCCAATCCCACCAGCTTATTGGAGGGTTTCTGACCCCGGACTCTATTCTTTGTTTTTCTTTGCAATATGACCACCCCTGGCTCTATTATGTCCACACTTTTTGAATATTGTATTAATTTTAAACGATTTTACAACTTTTTTCAATAGTTTTGTCAGAATTTTCTTGAATTTACCCAATATTTTGCTAAAAAAAGGGACAAATATTCTGCTTACAGTCATACGGCACACAAAAATTCCCAATATTATGCCTAAGACCATATACATTCTGAACTTTCCGTCGTTGACAAACAGGAAAAAATAATATGTGGCAAAGCCTGCCACAATCCAGAAAATAATATCCTCACCTGACACTGCCACCGTATTATGTCTTACGACCCGGCGTGCTATGCGGAATATGTCATAAACAACCGCCAAAGCTGCTCCTATACCCATGGTGACAAGCAATGTCCTGACTTCCTTTACAACAAAATCTGCCAATTATTTAAACAGTCTGGCAAATACGGACTCACCTTTTTTGGCATAGGAGTTCACATCCGAATAGTTAATGCCATCTATCGTGCCCGATATGTCAAGTTCACCTTTTTCAACGGACAATCTGCCCACATGCAAATCATGACCTTTTATGGATATCATCCCGTATTCCGTTTCCAAAACTATTGCATTCAAGTCAAAGGAAATAACATCCTTAACCCCTGTAATACTGCCGCTTTTCCTGTTGGAAAAAGTAATATTATGCGCTCTGCCAGTTATCTTATCGTCCATAGCCGCCTCCTATACAGTCCATACGCCATTCCTTTCGGCATATTTAATACAGTATATGAGTTACCTGTCTCAAATATAACTTTACAGATACTTAAACATATCCTTAGCTTCTTCCTTTTTCGTTGTTTCAACTATCTCAGTAACCTGAACCTTAACGTTCTTAGTTCCGAATTGAATCTCTATGACATCGCCAACCTTAACGTCAACTGACGCCTTGGCAGTTTTACCGTTAACCTGAACACGCCCTGCATCACATGCCTCGTTGGCTACAGTGCGGCGTTTTATAAGTCTCGATACCTTGAGATACTTATCCAATCTCATAATTCCGTTCCTCTTTCTCAATAATTTTATATATATCCCTACGGAATTTTCTCAATTCACGGCAGCATTGCATCGCCGTTTCCCGCGAATAAGAAAAGCTGTAAGTCCGCATCCTCACATATGGTTTTATTGCATAATAAAATCCGAAGGGATTTTCTATGAAGTCAAAAACGTCCCAACGCTGCGCATTGGGACGTAATTCATGACCATTATAATGTCAACCTAAACCTGTCCGGATTAGTTGAGGCTGTCTTTTAATGCCTTACCAGCTTTGAACTTAGGTGTCTTAGAAGCTGCAATCTCAATAGTTGCGCCTGTCATTGGGTTACGTCCTGTTCTGGCAGATCTCTCAGATACTTCAAATGTACCGAAACCAACTAACTGAATCTTCTCACCTTTCTTTAATTCCTCTGCAACAACGTCTGTGAAAGCCTTAAGTGCCTTCTCAGCATCTTTCTTAGAAAGTTCTGTCTTTTCTGCAATAGCTGCAACTAATTCTGTCTTGTTCATGTATTATTCCTCCTAATACCATAAATATAATTCGAGTAAAACAGATCCGATAATCTTAATATTATACTCTGTCCGCATTACCCACAAACTATTTATAAAGGTTTTGCATCGATTTGTCAAGATTATTTGGCATATTTACCCATTTTTATGACTTTTTTTCATGATTTTTCCAATATACAATATTCAATCCCTTCAGAAGCAGCTCGTCATCCATTATTATTCTGCGGCGGCATGCAGGAACAACAGTCTGGGCAAGTCCGCCTGTGGCAACCACTGTGGTGGAATATCCCAGCTCTTCCTCAATCCTGTCAATCATACCATCCAGCATTGACGCGCTGCCGAGAATTATACCGCTTTTCATACAGTCGATGGTATTTTTGCCTATAACACGTTTCGGTGACTCAAGACTGATTTTAGGCAGCTGCGCCGTTCTGTTAACCAACGACTCAAGAGATGTAACCACTCCCGGAACTATCATTCCGCCTATATAATTACAGTCCTTATCAACCACCTCAATAGTAGTGGCTGTTCCGATGTCTATAATTATAAGCGGAGCACCGTATTCATCTATTGCGGCAACTGCCCCCACAATCAAATCCGCCCCCACAGCTTTCGGATTATCCATTAAAATATTAAGTCCTGTTTTAATTCCGGGGCCTACCACCAACGCCCTTCTGCCTATTATTTTTTCAACTGCGTTATTGATTATGTTGGTAAGCGGCGGCACAACGGATGAAATAATGGCACCGTCTATGTCACCTGCCTCAACATTATGAAGCTCAAGCACTGTTTTAAAACCTATTGCATATTCAAGCTCTGTCTTGGATGTATCGGTGCTTAATCTTTCCACAAAAATAGTTTTATTATTATTAATACAGCCAATCACAATATTTGTGTTGCCCATATCTATTGCAAGCAGCATTTTTTATCTCCTTATTCAGATTTCCGGTTTTTCCTTCCGTAATTTGCAACAAGTCCTGCCTTATATAACGCAAAACCTACGACTGCGGTTATAACCGTAGAAAGTACAAACTCCCATATTGCATTGATTCCCACAAACCATGCCACAAAAGCAAATACATTCTGTCCCGGCTTCCACCAGCCGTTGACCTTCAAGGTCGGTGCAAAGCATATTATAAGCAGTCCCATAAATAAAACCGTATTTAGCACTGCAGTAAGCAATCCAGTGATTCCATAATTAATTATTTTCGGCATTTTTGTCTTGTTTATAAGTCTGCTTATAAATCCTGCAAGAAGACCTTCAAGTACCCTTGACACTACACATACTATAAATGTCAGGAACGGGTTGATTCCAAAAAGAGTTGTTCCTACAAGGCTTGGTGTTCCCAGTACTGATGCCGCATTGCCAAAGCTTGTCATACCGAATATAAATCCAAGGGCGGCTCCGCCTGCCGGTCCTAAAATAACGGCTCCGATAGCTACAGGTATCATATTGATTGTCACTGACAAAGGTCCGATTGGTATATAGCCGATTGGTGTGATTGTCATAATAATGAGCAGTGCCGCCAATACCGCAACTATTACCATGTTGATTGTTTTTCTCCGAATATTCATAAATTCCCTTTCAGTTATCGCTCCCGCTTATCCGGGATGCAACACTGTCCCTTTAATGAACTCAATCATAATAATCTCATTTTAAACTTCCGTCAAGATTTATTTTTGCGGGTTATACCTGACAACATTTCATCAGTGTACATAATTCCTCTGTTTATACTATTATTGCCAAATCGGTTCCTTATATTATCAATGGCATTTTCCATATTTTGTTTCTTGATATGCCGTGATGTGTCGTCAAACAGTGAAAGCTGCTCCGGCTCGTCCTCAGATGAAAGCTCATTGACGCGCACTCCCAGACTTCGCACAGGATATGTCCATTTGTAATTTTCCACAAACAACTTAAATGCCATTTCTGCAATATCATCAGAAATATTGGTATAACGTTCAAGATGGCTCTGTCTGACAAATGAATTGAGTCTGTTGTTGCGAACCCATATTTCGACAACCTTGCCTTTCACGCCGTTTTTTCTCATTCTGGCGGCAACTTCATCCGCCAATGAATAGATAACTATTTTAGCCTCTTCATTGTTGACTATATCTCTCGCCATTGTGGTGCTGTTTCCGATGGATTTTGCTTCCGTCTCCTCATCGGCGGCTCTCACCGGAGAATCATCCAGTCCAAGCGCATACTGCTTAAATGTAAGTCCCATTTTGCCAAGGTGCGCCTGTAATATGGAATCCGGTGTGTCTGCAATATGACCTATGGTATGTATTCCAAGGGAACTTAGTTTTTCCGCAGTTTTCTTTCCCACATACAACAAATCTTTGGCAGGAAGACTTCTTATAAGCTCCATGCTGTCACGCATAAACACAGTTATACCATCCGGCTTCTTATAATCCGAACCCAGCTTTGCAAAAACCTTATTCCATGACACTCCTATGCTGTCAGTTATACCCAGTTCTTTTTTCATCCTTGAGTTAATTTCTACGGCAATTTTTTCCCCGCTGCCTTTAATACCACAGGATTCGGTTACATCCAGCCATGACTCATCTATTCCATATGGCTCAATCAAATCGGTATAATCCGCATATATATCATGTGCCCGCTTAGAATATTGCCTGTACAAATCCATGCGCGGAGGAACAACTGTTATCTCAGGGCAGAGTTTTCTTGCCTCCCACAGAGTCATCCCCGTACGCACACCGTACTGTCTGGATATGTAATCCGCTGTCAGTATAATACCATGCCTGCTTTCTTCATTTCCGCCTACAGCCAATGGCCTTCCTTCCATCTCAGGACGAAACAGGTGTTCTATGGAGGCGTAAAAACAGTTTATGTCTGAATGAAGTATTACTCTGTCCATGTTTAATCCGCTATAATTCCGTCAAGGCCGCTGTTTATAGCTCTGCCTCTTGCCTCAAATGCTCTGTCAATATAATAGTCCAAGGATTGGTTTTTTTCATTTATTATAGATATTCCGGCTACAATATTGATATCCATTCCCGGACATATATGTTCATATTCCTCCAGAAAAGCATTATTTATACGGTTAATTTCCGACGATGAAATTCTGTTTCCGCGGGCATCAAAGACCTTAACCAGAGCCACAATGTTATCCGCATTGACCCTACATCCCATAACAAACCTCTCATCATCCGCAATGGCATTTGCATAGCCTTTCAGAACCTTATCTCCAATGTCATATCCAAATCGGGAATTTATAAGAATAAATTCTTTCATTCCCGTATAGATAACCGCAAGCTCCTCGCCCTTGGCATATCTTATGTATTTATCCGCTTCTTTTTTAAATGCCTCTCTCTTATAAAGACCTGTAAGCGCATCATGTGTTTCGTAGCTTTCGTTAATAAAAAGCAGCTCTTCATATTCCCTCATGTTAATCAGGAAGGTTGACAGAATCTTGGATATCAGTTTGAATGTCTTAATCTCCGTAGCTCTCCACTCACGTCTGCCTGTATAACATTCAAATCCGATACATCCGATTATATGATGGTAGCCTGTAAATACACAATGCACAAACGCTTTAATTCCTGTGGCCTGTATTTTTTCGTAATATTCATCCTGCTCCATAGTCAGAACATCCGGCGCTATAATTATATCATTCTTATCGCATATATGTTCCAGCACATCCCGGTCTATTGGGCGCTCTTTAAGAATAATGCTCTCAAGATACGGGCGCGCTTTGCTTATCCAGTTATAGGTTGTCCTGACCGTTTCCGTTCTGGAATCAAGCTCATGTACAACAATTCTGTCAAGGTCATATTTTTTGCAAATCTCGCTGAAAATAAGGCTGATTGCCTCATCAATATCCCCGCTTCCCGACATTATATCCAAAGCGCTTTCCACCAGCTTATGGTCAAATTCCACATTTTCAAGATTGCGGTGTGATGTATTAAATTCTTTTTCAAGTTCACCTGAATACTTTACTATTGAACCAGGATAATTATATTTTGCCTTGATAAACGCCAGATGTGCTTTTTCTCTTATATTATGTCCCTGACCGCTGTTAAAATTACCTTCATAAACTCCGCAGTTGACAATTACGTCAATGCCTGCCTGTTTAACAGAACTAATTATGGCATTTTTCAAATCATCAAGGCGCGCAATCAGATTATCATTGTTATCCTTTCCACAATATATTATATAAAATTCATTCTGCTCACTGCGCCCCATATATGCGTCATACTGAAAGGCTCTTTTGATGCATTGGGCGGCACTTACCACAATATTGTCACTGCCCTCTTTATCTTCATCAGCCTGAAGCTCTTCAACTTTAAGTTTAATAAAAGCAGCCTCTTCCCCTGACAGTTCATTGCATTTCTCAATAAGCTTTTTTTTGATTCCTCTTTCATCAAAGAATCCCGTAAGCCTGTCATAACTGCCGGTGTCACCATTCTCATATCTTAAAGACCTGATTTCATCAAACTCTGTCATTTTGCCCACAATATACTTAGGCTCGTTATAGTCGTCATAGGTGGTCCTTCCGATAATATTGTACCATTTGACAGTTCCCATAGAATTGCTTATACAGGCTTTGCACTCAAAATATCCCCGTTCAGGTGACTTAAGACCTTGTATCAGGTCATCCACACTAATACCCTGCCCCAGTCCGGTACTGCGCTGTCTGTATAACATCTGGACATAATTATTAATAGTCGAGCCGTACTTTGACATATCGGCGCGCCCAAAAATAAGTTCCATGGAATCTTCGGCAATATCATACCTGTACACAATATCTCCGGTCATTGACGCTACTGTCTTATAGATATCAAGTTCTTCTTTAATTTTATCCACCGAAAAGCCCCCCTTCTGCATCAGCGGTCACTATTCCGCTTCAGTTGATTCAACACTATCTGCTACAACCATATTATTATTATCATATATATATTCGCTTGCCTTGCTAATCATAAAGCTGTCATAAAGGTACTGCTGTGACATTGCTGCCTCAAGGTCATTAACTGTTCCCAAGCCTGTTATGGAAGCGTAGCTTGCTGCCATCTCATTGTATTCCTCCTCTGACAGTTCAATATTCTGCTCCCTTGCAATCTCATAGGCAACCATGCAGTATTCAAGCTGTATCTTAGCCTGTTCATCACAGCTTTCCTTAATGTCGTCATCCGTTATGCCATAGTATGACAATACCTCGTCATAGGTAAGGGAATACTGGGTTGCCAAATCAGTATAGCTCTGAACAGTATATTCATAAAAATCATTGCTTATGTCGGCAAGCTTGTCCTCAGGATACTCGCTAATCTGACAATTTTCAAGTACTGTTGCCCATACCGCAGCCTGATATGACTGTAACTGCTTGCTCTCATTGGTTGATGCAAGATTTTCCTTCATGTATACTTCATAGTCCTCAACCGTGGTGTAATCACCATTGGTATAGGTATTTATAAACTCGTCATTCCATTCAGGCAAAACCGTGTCTCCGTAGATATAATCTACAGTCACCACAAACACAACCTCTTTGCCTTTAAGCTCATCACTGTTGCTATAATCATCAGGGAATTTGCAGTTAAGGGAATACTCCTTACCGCATTCAAGTCCTATAAGCTGGTCATTAAGGTCGGAAATATAATTTCCGCCTATGGTGTAATCTGTTCCTGCCTCACCGGTACTGCCGTTATCAAATGCTTCGCCGTCAAGATAGCCTGTATACTGAAGATGGATTTTGTCATTATCAGCAACAACTCTGTCTGTGATGTGCTCCTGCTCAGCATTAAGCTCAAGAATGTTATTTCTGGCAGTTTCTATCTGCTCCTGAGTAACCTCTGCACTGTCTACTTCTATGTCAATACCTGAGTAATTTCCCAGCGTAACATATTCGCTGTAATCAGACGGTTCAACGGTAAGCTCTGCCCATGCGGTTTCATCTGCTGATGTTTCTTCTGTATCATCAATTTTATTAATCTTGCTGCATCCGGCAAACATTGCAGCCGCCATGGTCATTATAAGTCCTATAGCAAAAAATTTCTTTTTCATTATTGTTCCTCCAATATATAATATCACATATTACTTATATCACATTCCGGCACGAAAATCAAAGCAATTCACAAACATTTCATACTTATGCTTCCAAGTCCTCCGGCTCTATTGTCATAAGCGTTGTTTTGTCAACATCTTTCATGGCAACAATCCTGCCTGCCTGCCGTGCCATGGCCCGTTCAAGGTAGTTGCGGGCATCTCTGGCATTGGCAAAGTTTTCCGGCTTATGGGTACATATATTTTTAAAATGCTCAAGGGCTTTCATTTTGGCGGCTTCCGAAAGTATATAATCCTGTTTGATTGCGGTACTCTTCATAATTTCAAGAAGCTGTTCCGGGGTATAATCATCAAATCTTATAAATTTATTAAAACGTGAACGAAGACCCGGATTGGAGCTGAGGAATTCCTCCATCAAATCAGTATACCCTGCCACAATCACCACAAGGTTATCCCTGTTGTCCTCCATCGCTTTCAAAAGAGTATCGACTGCTTCCTGTCCGAAATCTCCCTCGCCTTTTTGGGATGTGAGAGTGTATGCCTCGTCTATGAAAAGTATTCCGCCCATAGCGGATTCCACAACCTCCATTACTCTGGCTGCGGTCTGCCCAATGTATCCGCTTACAAGACCTGAACGGTCCACCTCCACAAGATGCCCCTTAGTTAGTACACCCAATGAGTAATATATTCCTGCCAAAAGTCTTGCCACCGTAGTTTTACCTGTACCAGGATTCCCTGAAAAAACAAGATGCTTTGATACGGAGGGCTGCTTCATGCCACGCTCCTGACGGATTCTCTGAACCTGCATAAGATTGACAATGCTGTTCACATCCTGTTTCACCGCCTCAAGACCTGTAAGACTGTTCAGCTCCTCCAATGCCTGCTCCACTGTTTTTTTCTCAAAACCGGTTTCCTTAACGCTTCCCTTGGGCGCCAAAAGTCCAAATTCTTTGGCGTACTTTTCCAGCATTCCCACATAGGCCGTCAGTCGTTTTATTTCCTCATCCGATGTCAAATCATTGCAGGCAATATATTCCTGTCCAATATTGCGGAAGGTATTTATAAAAGTAACCGCACATCTTTTGTGGCTGACAGTCTTCTGCTTGACATCCGCAAGTATGCAGCATTTCAGTGCAAACGGCGGATTCTCCAGATAGGTGTTATCGTTAAGATGCTCATTTAAAATAATTGAACGCAGCATCCCCTCATTCACCGTAAAACCTGTATTAGCCTTGATAAACTCAGCCTCCACATTGGTGAACTTTCCGTCTGCAAGTGACAGATACGCCAGCAATTTAAGCATTTCGTAGCGTACATTTTCCTTGAAGCTTGTATTTAATTTATCCTTAATGACATCTGATTTTTCGATTTCATCCGCCATGTCAAGACATTCATTGACCTGCTCTAAAATATTGTTATCCATAGCCTCTCCTTAAACATTGACGCTGTTTATTCCGCCACATATTTTTCTGCGCCTTCCGAATAAAACACCTGATAATCAGTATCTATAAAAATTGCATACACATCGTCCATACTGTCAACCAGCTCCATTGCCTTGTCCATTCCCATGACAAAACAGCCTGTCGAAAGGCAGTCGCACTGCAGTGAGCTTTCCGATATTATTGTAACAGATAAAAGCCCGTTGTCACAAGGGTAACCTGTCTGAGAATCGATAATATGATGATAAAAAGTATCTCCAACATAAAAATATCTTTCATAAACGCCTGATGTTACAACGCTCATATCACTGATTTTAAGTGTTTGTATAATCCCACCGTTATCATCAAACGGTTTCTTTACTCCTACGGTAAAATCGCTTCCGTCAGGCTTATGTCCCACACAGGCAATATTCCCTCCAAGGTCTACAATGGCGCTGTCAACACCTTCACTGACAAGATATCGGCATATGGCATCGGCAATGTAGCCCTTGGCAATGGCGCCCAAATCAATCCTTGTACCGTTAAGAGCTATTTCCGAACCATTCATATCAACCTTCGTATAATTTACGGCTTTTTGGGCTTCCTCTATATCATATTCATCCGGCAGCAGGTTTTCTCCTGAACTGAAGTTCCACAGTGATGACAGCGGCTCTATTGTTACGTCAAGTGCACCGTCCGTAAGACCGCTGTATGCCAGTCCCGCATCTATAAGTTCATACAAGGAATCGTAAGCATCTCCTATCCCTTCCTCTGATATATCTGTATTATTCCGCCATTGCTCTGCATCATCCTGACTTAAGCTGCCCGCCTCATTCAACATGGTCAGAAGCGAATTCTCATCCGTTCTGCTGAAAATTTTCTCATAATAATCACAAAGCTCCACTGACTTCTCAGCAAGCGCCTGACTTCCGCATCCGTAAAGAGATACCCTGACATAAGTGTCAAGCGCGTATGCATCGGCTGTATAAATCGTCTGTGAATTAGGTTTTACCTGACATCCCCATAGAAACCCTGCCGATATAATTATCATTAAAATAAATTTTATAAGCTTATATTGCTTTTTTACATATTTTTTCATATTATAATTATACTCTTTCTTGACACATAAATCAATCCGTTGTATATTAATAATAGTTACTATTATGATTATGGAGAAGATAAATATGACGGCAAAAACAATGAAATACAGCCGCCAAAGAGAAGCCGTACGGGAGTTTCTTATGTCAAGAAAAGACCACCCTACTGCGGAGGTTGTCTATAATAATTTAAGAGAACAATTTCCACACATCAGTCTTGGTACCGTTTACCGCAATCTTTCTCTTTTGGTGGAGTTAGGCGAAATCAATAAGTTTCCCGGAATGGACGGTTTTGACCATTTCGACGGAAATGTAACACCTCATTACCACTTTATATGTGAGAACTGCAATTCCGTTATTGACCTTGCAATGCCGAAGCTTGATTATATTAATAATGAAGCGGAGCGGGGCTTTGACGGAACAATCACCGGCCACTCAGCGTTTTTCTACGGTAAGTGTGCCAAATGCAAATAATTTGCATTATTGGAAATTTTCAACTCAAAATTTTTTCAAAATACTATTGACAACAGAATATAAAATAGATATACTAAAACAGTAATCATTACTATTTTATTTACAATTATTTTTTAATAAAGGAGATTTTATATTATGGCAAAGTTTGTATGTAATGTATGCGGATACGTATACGAAGGCGAGACAGCACCTGAGAAGTGCCCACAGTGCGGCGTTGGTGCTGACAAATTTACAAAGCAGGAGGGCGAGAAGACTTGGGCTGCTGAGCATGTTGTAGGCGTTGCTTCAGGCGTATCACAGGATATTATTGAAGACCTTCGCGCTAACTTCACAGGCGAGTGTACAGAGGTTGGCATGTACCTTGCAATGGCAAGAGTTGCTCACAGAGAAGGCTATCCTGAAATCGGTCTGTACTATGAGAAAGCTGCATATGAAGAGGCAGAGCATGCAGCTAAATTCGCTGAGCTTCTCGGCGAGGTTGTTACAGACAGCACTAAGAAAAACCTTGAGCTTCGTGTTGAGGCAGAGAACGGAGCAACAGCAGGTAAGGTTGACCTTGCTAAGCGTGCTAAGGAGCAGAACCTTGACGCAATCCATGATACAGTTCATGAAATGGCTAGAGATGAAGCTAGACATGGTAAGGCATTCGAAGGATTATTAAAGAGATACTTTGGTTAAGCTACAATGCCTTTAAATAAAGGATTTTTTAAGAAATATCAAGAGGATAGATGTTAAGTCTGTCCTCTTTTTTTGAGTTTATTTCTTCCAAAAAAGTGTCCTTTTGTTGTCCTTTCACTTTTTAATTTAGACGAATTTCATAAAAAGTGTCCTTTTTACAAGTTGTCCTTTTTACACCTTGATTCTACTGTATTATTTTTGGAAATGCAATCATTTTTTCTACATCTTTGTGCAGATATTAAACTCTTTAAACTTATATAAACATCTTTTATCAACTCCATATATTTTTGAATAACTTATCCCAACTTCTTACTACTTCTGCTATTTTTTATATCGTTAGGACAAGTTTATATAACCTGCTGCTTTTCAATTTCAAATTACTCTGAAAGGAGTGATTACAAATTGGTATCAAAAGCAACAAGAAATAAATTAGAAAAATGTTGGAACAATAGATGTGCTATCTGCGGTGGCAATGACTATTTAGAA
>CAYPWY010000034.1:0-17022 GCA_964414835.1 uncultured Butyrivibrio sp.
ATTTCCTGAAGAGCTGCCAGATAATCCGTTGCTGATTTACCGTATCTGCCGGCAACATCAAAGGCATCACTGCCAATCTGTTTCAGCTGTGATTTGGACAGCGAATTATTTAGGCTGCTTAACTGGGTGAGATAAGTGTTTACTTCCTTTAATTGGGCAATTGCTTCTTTGGTCTTTGAAGCAATTGCCGAGACGGCGGAGCCCATGGAAAATGCCGATGAAAAGCTGGAAACGGCTTGTGTCCATTGGTCTTTTAATATTTTTCCTATCTGTGAAGCAAAGTTATCGGTTGTATTTGCCATTTGTATGTAATACCTCCTTTTTGTATAATGAGCCCCTCCTTACGGAGGGGCTAAAGTTGTAAACAGCGGATTAATGCTTAGTTATCAGCATCCGAATCTATAGTCTTATCTAAGCTGATAGTGTATCTTCCGTTATAATAGTAACTATTTATCTCTTCATAGCAGTTAGATAATATGTAGTTTTCAAGTGTAAGAACAACAGTTTCGTTACTTGAGATGACAAAACTGCTGAAATCCGTATTGTTCAGTTCTGAAATTACATCATCAAGAGGATGTTTGGTACTGTTTATTTCTATTGAAGCAGAAGTTGTTTTTGTACCGTCAGCCTCGATGTTGAAGGATCTTGAGAATTTCTCAATTTCATAAATTTTGTTGGTGGCTGTTGTTAATGTTAACATTTTAAATACCTCCTATAAATTTGCATTGTTTGTGGTTATTTGTTTTGATGTGGTTATTTGTATAACATCAGATTGGGTGTATGTCATGATGGATGACTGTGCATAATATGTGGTTGTCAAAGTATATTGACTTGATACGGATGATGTGTAGGAGCCGGAGGATGAAGAATATCCGGTAGAAAATGTAGCATTTGTTGAAGATGTAATAAGTGATGTATCACTATAACTGGCTACACCGGTTGTTCCCCTGGTTGTATATGATGAACTGACATATGCTAAGTCCCATGTGGCATTGCTGTTTAATCCTATAGTATTGTTTGTGATGGATGTTGCCGTTGCTGTTAAACTTCCGGATGAAAATGTAGACACTGATTTGATTGTGGTCATAAATGTAGCATTAGTGGAAGAGGTTGAAGCAGAGGAAGTCCAATATGATGTTGAAGCGGTTGTATTTCTGGAACTATATGAAGACGATACTGTTGCCGTAGCAAATGTAGCGTTTGTTGTGCTGGAAACATAACCGGCGGATGTGTATGAGCTTGTTGCCGTTGTACCTCGGCTGGTTGTATAAGTCTGTGTACCGGAAGCTCCTGTTGTCCATGTATAGGAGCCTGATATTGATGAAGTACCGGAACCTGTCGATGTGGAATACGCCGTTGCAGTGTATGTACCTGTCACTTTTGTCACAACTACAGCCGATGGTGCTATTAAATTTGTGAAAGTCTGATACAACACTGTTCCGTATGTTTTTGTATTTTTATACGAGTTGGTATATATGAGTGAAGTAGTAGAAGCGGCTGCAGTTGCCCATGCACCGGATGAAATGGCCCCGGTAGTTTTGGCAAATGAATAATTGGTATTAAACATTGACACATAATGGATAACCGGGCCTGCCGTAGTAACACCATTACCGGAATGTGAGGCAGTTGATGATGTAGTAAATGAAGTGGTACGTGAATAGCTCAATGTTGCTTTAGTTGCAAATCCTGATGTACTGGTTTTGGTGGCAGTAATTTTCTTTTGCCATAATCCTGTATATGTTGACCTTGACAATGACTTGCTTGTATAGCTGGATTTGGATATAGAATATCTCTTATAAGATGCAGAAGTATAACTTGATTTTGCTATGAGAGATTGTGGATATGACGTGGTGCTGTAACTGCTGAAAGTATATAAGTAACGGGTACTTTGCGCACTGGTATAGCTGCTTTTATTCATAATATATACAGTAGATGTTGAACTGTATTGAATGCTTCCGGATTGTGTATAGCTTTCTGTCTGTGATGCATTTCCAACTGTTGTTGTTAATGTGTTAGTAATTGTTTGATTTTGAGTAATATTTTCGGAAGATGTAAACCGGTGAGCAATATATGCTGCCACACCATTGTTTATCCTGATTTTCAATGGAGAGTATTGGCTTGCACTGGCATCAGAGGTTAAAGGATACTTCATAATTCCATCAGTCCCGGATGCGGTTCTCAAACATAAATGTCTTGTGCCAACAGTTGATAAGTTGGTATATTCTGAACCTGAGTAACTTATCACTCCATTATTTCCTCTAAAAACGAGATAACTCAATAAACATCACCTCCTTACAATTATCAGCAGCTATAATCAGTGCTTTACCTTATGAGCTAATAATTCATCATATGTCCAGGTAAGCTCTTCGCAGCCATCCTTTATATATGTATCAAATTCTACCCAAGGCTCTATAAAATTCACATCCGTGTAATGTGTTACTCCAAAGTATTCATTATTTTTTTGAGAGTAGGTATACTGGTCAAAATACTCTAAGCATTGCAATCGCAGCTTGCT
The DNA here is from genome assembly GCA_964414835.1 of uncultured Butyrivibrio sp. Classification (GTDB taxonomy): domain Bacteria; phylum Bacillota; class Clostridia; order Lachnospirales; family Lachnospiraceae; genus Eshraghiella. Next base: position 2,516 of record CAYPWY010000034.1, read on the forward strand.
GCAGGCATCTCTTAATATGGTCCAGTCTAATTCAAGCTTTGGAACATAATCTGTTGTTTTAACGTGATTTATAAATGCTAAGAACGTAAAATATGAGTACATGGTCATATTAAGCAGTTTATTTTTATATTGTTCTTCCTGTTCTTCGCCCCATTCCAGCTTATTAGTGTTAATGTCCTTCATATAATGCAATATATTGGAGGAACCGTCCATGGTATATCCCGATAACATAAACGAGTAATGGGGGTCAATTCTGCTTTGGCTGTCTGAATTAGGATACCATAGATACATAATCTGGTTGTCATCCAACAATATGCCGGAATAAGAGGAATCATTGTCCAATGCATAGAAGAAGCACGACATAAAATAGTAGTCTTCCGCATGTCTGCTCTGTGCTTCATTAAACCTGATGTTATGTTTGTTTAAAAATGAGCGGTTATATAATTTAGAATTAAGCCATATTCGGTTGTTTGCCGTAATAACATGGGTATGATTATCATCAAATTCAAATAGCGGTCCTGACACAATGGCAATAGGTGGTTTTGATTTGTCAATTATAAAATCTCCGTTTTTATCCAGCTCATATACATATGAATTACCGTCTGGTTTCTGCTTATAAATGTTAGATTCAACACATCCTATGTATATTGATACAGCTAATGGATTAGCCAGCCTGTCGTCTTCATCCTGAAGCATAAAATACTGATGTTCAGTATGGTCAATCCCATATTGTCTGGCCAGACCCTGTCCGTAGTTTTCGGGGGTTCTGATGCATCTTATATCTAAGTAATTTTTGTACTTATCCACTAAGTCCTGATAATCACAATCAGTATTAGGTGAGCAATCATTTACTAAGGTTACATGGATAAACTCTTTATGCCATTGAATAGCTAAAGCCATTAATCCCGGTTCAATAATTTCTGATTTACCATAACAAGGTATAATATAATCAATGTCAAACATATTTTCCTCCATAAACATAAACGTTAACTATTTATATACTGATTTTTACTCGTACCACAGAGCGCCTATTTCCTCACCGGGCATATTGGACAATATCATATTAGAATTTATTGTAATCTGACCGTTTGTGGTATCAGGCGTTAAGGTAATGTTATTTCCGGCAGCCAATGTTAACGTATCAGTTTTGGAACCTGCGGCAATGGTAGTGGTTCCGACTGAAATATTGCTGAAAGCATTCTGGTTTTCTTCTGCTTCAGCTACAGACGAAGGCAGTTGATTAGGCAGGATTAAGCCGTTTGAATCCAATTCGGCAACACCATTTGCGGCGCCTTTGTCCTCTGTAAAAATGAAATAGTGGCTATCTAATTTAGACTGAAAATCATCAGCGGCATCATTTGCTCTTTGTGCTGCCGCATCTGCATTTGCAATGACAATAGCAATGTTGCTTTCTCTTTCAGTTTCATTTGCCTGTCTGCTGTTTTCGGCGGATATTCTTGCAGATTCGTCAGCCTGTCTGATTGACTCTGCGGCTGTTCTTTCAGTTTCGGCGGATATTCGTAAAGCTTCATTTGCCTGTCTGGTATCTTCGTTATCAACACGCGTACTTTCATTTGCCTGACGAATATTTTCGTTTGTTTCAAGTTCGTCATTCAACTTTTTATTGGCAGCGATTAAACTGTTCAAAGCACCAAATTCATTGGTGCTTTCCATAACGCTATTATCAACTGCGGTTTTGTCTATATTGATAATAAAATTTTTTGTGGAATATATCACACCTGTTTCTTGATTTGTAACCTGAATATCGCAGACTGCATTTCCTTCAACTGCAAGAATCTGTTCTGTGAGAGTGATAAATACCCTTCCGTCTTCAAGAACCTTGCAATCATTATATACATAAGTTCTGTCAGGTTTTTGAAGTCTTATTCTTGCTGCCTCATTGGCATTAACATTTCTCGGTATACCATTCTCTGTCAATGTACATACAATATATCTGGCAGTATCTAAATGCTTTGCACGGGAAATGTTATAAGACGGATTTATAAAATCAACTGCGATTTCAATGATTTTATAATTATTTTTAATTTCATTTAATTCCTCTAAAGTCATACGAACTCCTTTCTTTTTATAATAAGAGAGAATTTATAAAGCAAATTCTCTCTCGGAATATTTTATCCTGATATTTCTATCCAGCCATTGGTTGTCAGACCGCCTACAGGATGACTGCCGCCGCTATCATAAATTACCAGAAAAAATGTATATGCGGCGCCATTGTCACCGGTGTATTGTATACCTTTTGGAAACAATCGTATCCCATATGTACCGCCATCGTAACCTTTTAGACATCCGGAAAATTCTTCAGAATCTTCAATTGTCCAACCGCCTATTACACCGCTTTTTGCAGTCAATACACCGGAGGAATCCACACTGAAATTATTACCGACTTTTAAAGACCCGCCGGTAATAGTTGCATTATTTGAAGAAATAGCTCCGCTGATATTAACATTGCTTGCAGATAATACTCCGGCGGAAGTCACATTGAAATTGCTTCCTATGCTGAAAGACCCACCGGTAATATTAGCATTGGTAATATTGGCATTGCTGCAGTACAAATCTCCGTTTTGGTAAACTCTGAATGGAGCACCGCCTATATTTGTATTGTTTGCACCGGCATGTATAATAATGGAGCTTCCATTGGATGGATGCTGGCCGTTTTTCCAGAATCCAAATCCATCTGCAGCGGAAGTTCCTGAATAGTATAAGCCGTTACCTATAGAAATACCTCCTATAACACCGCCGGTAGCGTTGATGTCAGAAGTTGTAATTTTACCTGAAATATCAACGTTATCAGCATAAAGACTTCCGTTATATCTGACTCTGAAATGACTGGTGAAAGAATCGGATGCAGAGGTTCTGCTTTGGACTGCGATGGCATTATGATTTGCAGTGTCATAATTATAGCTGCCGATAACAACACGATATAAATTATCTGTGGAATATGAATTTATGTTGGTACTTCCGATGGTAAAACCGCCTATTGTACCGCCTGTGGCAGTAATATCAGAAGTTGTAATTTTACCTGAAATATCAGCGTCGGTAGCATATAATACACCTGATTTAGAGACCTTGAAGGGGCAGTCAGAATAACTGCTGTGTGAGGTTCCGCCTGCTGCAAATACCCATGTAACTGCATCCCTTGGGTACTGGATTGCGGCTACACCTGTTGTTTCATCACCGGCGTATATTTTGGTTGATGTGATAGACCATCCTCCGATAGTACCGCCTGTGGCAGTGATGTTGGAAGTAGTAATTGTACCGCTGATGTCTGCACCAATGGCATATAATACACCTTTGGCAATATTCACATAGGATGAAGAAGATAAGTAAGACCTGATTCCATCTGTGCCTAAGTAAATACCGGAAATTGTTGAGAGCAGTGAGTTTGTGCCATTGTAGATTGCAGAGCTGCCGATTGTAAAACCGCCTATTGTACCGCCTGTGGCAGTAATATTATCTGTTGTAATAGTACCGATTAAATTCAGATTGTCCTCGTCATAGGTAAGCTTTCCGCCTGCAAAACTAAATGTCCCGTCATTCAAATTGATATGAGTGCCTGAATCGGAAGAGTAGTTTTCGGAATAAATATTTCCGCCGATAATGTCATTACCCATTAAAATCCCGGCAATTACTGCATCTGCAAGCAATCCGTATTTTTCTTTTGTTTCGTTTAAAACAGGATCATAGTATGTAATCTTACCCAGTGCTGCTTTGGCAGTTTCCCAGTAATTATCCGTGTATACAAGACAATTATTGGTGAATTTGACCTGTTCCGGGGAAAAGGCTCCAAGAATGTCATCCCATTGCCTTCCGGTAATGCCGTGTTCGTCAATGATAAAATCCTGATTGACACTTGTGGAAATATTGTATAGTGCAGCATTCAATCCGTCATTTCGTATAGAGTCAAGCTCTGTAAAACTTTTTGCACCTTGTTCTGCCTGATGTGCAACATAACTGAAATTCGTCGCCATCGAACTGACTTTTTCCATAAGACTTTTGGTATCATTTAACCCATTGGCTGTTTCAGTTATATCCGAAAATTCCACCTCAAGATTTTGTAGACCGGAAAAATCAAGCTTATAGTGAATGAGCCGCAGCCGATATATCTTATCATCTACTGCAACTCTAATCCAGTTGCCGCCTTCAAACATACCTGTCAGTTTATTAAATTCTTCTATTGCCAATAGATTAATAAGTGTAGTGGAGATTGACATTTGAAGGGTAGAAGCCGTTACCGCTTCTATTTTTGCTTTATCCAATAGTTCCCGTGCCTTTTGCAGCAATTCAGCATTATTTAACCCATCAGAAATGTAATTGCTATTTTCAAAGGAATCTTCACGCCGATATAGACATAATTCTTTCCATAATTCAGACCCAAGATAATTTTCAAGATTCAGATATTGTGTGATTTCCAATCTGGATTTCTCCAAAGCAGACAGGTTGATGTCAACTGATTCAATTTCTGCGATTCGAACGGTAATCTCTTGTTGAATAGCAGTTAATTTGTTGTAGTATGGAAGATATAAATCATTATAAATATCTCCATATACAGATTCATTGCCGCAATTTGCTTCTATCAGAACATCTATAACAGACTGATAGGCAGATTCAAATGAAGTCAATCTGTTAAGACAATATTTTTTTAATTCTGCCGTAAAAACATCCAAATCGGTTTTTACATCAAAGATATCAACCAAATAAATATCATCCCGGTCTATGGCTTTTCTTATTTTCTGTTCAATATAATATCCATAGTCATCATTGATTGCAATGGTGATATATCCGGTGTTTTCAGCCGTATCATTTTCATCTGAGTAATTTGTTAACCGAAACTTACCCTTCCACGTCTGACTGGTAAGAGATGAATCGGTTATTTCTATTTTGTATACAGTACTGTTGATAATACATTTAGCCATACCAAGGACAGCATTATCAACAGTATAAATAGATGCGATACTAACATCCTGTACAGCAATAGGATTCAAATTAGATGCAGTTAATTTTGCCAGCTCTTGCTTAGCGGTTGTTTCTGCTATTTGAATATCAGGCATCATATTTGACTCTAATTCTAACTGTTCATCAAGTGCATCATATATATTTTTCATGATTTCCTGATAGGAAGAAGTTAATCTTGTGTATTCAGTCAGATATTCTTCCAGCTTCTCCGATAATTCATTGGACATATCTTCTTTATCTCTGTCAGAAAACGCATAGATGTACTGTGTTCCTGTGGGGTTACATGCAGATATGGCAGCATCTATAATGTCATCGCCGCCGCAAACCTTGATGTAATTTTTAACTTCATCCTGATTTCCTGATAAGGATATATTTTCCGCTAAAGTTTCGGAATCTACGAAGATGGTAGTGTCATTACCGTATCCATAATTTAAGTCTGTACTGCCGCATTCGGGGCATATGTCAGTATAAGCTCCACGATACCCGCAATGATTACAGTTGGTTTGTAAGTCATAGACAGATATGCTTCTGTCTGTTGAATCAAATAAAAAAAGACAGCCCACCTCATCGGCTATGTCACCTGTCAGGGCATCATACACAGTTGTTCCGTCAATACTGAACATTCTTTGAATGTTATATAATGTGTCAGACACATACTTAATAGTATAGTTGGGAACGACTTTTAATATCCTGTGAAGTAAAGATTCATCAGGATTGGAAGGCTTATAAAATATAGTTGGATTTACATAGTCTTCCCTTGCTATGTCATCCTCTGTATTAATTTCTGTTGACCGAATGTAAATCTGACTTAGTTCTGCTTCACATAATGATGTGGCAGTAACTTCCTTTGTAATGCTGTTTTCATCATTTGTGACCACATCAATTTGAAACCATTCATCAAATTCTTTCAGCCATATAAGTCTTCTTTCTTTGATTTCATTCCATAATTGTTCTTTTTGATAATTCAGTTCCTTATAAACTGTAAAACTGACGGAATCAGCTGACATAAGGTTATATTCGTAGGATAAATTATCAACATTGACAATAGAGCCTAATTTATCGTAATTTCGTTTTCCCAGCACAATCTCCGGCATTTCTACGTTATTATTCAAATCAAATTTTAAACGCATTTATCCCAATCCCACCTTCCTTACCAATTCATAACCAATATGTATTTCGCATGGGAGAGAAGTGGTGATAATATTTAAGTTATCATCATATGTATTTCCCAGTCTGAAATAGTTATAATTAAAATCATTATATAATTTATGTGTAGGGACAGATGTTTCAATCACCTTATGGTTTCCGTCTATCATAATAATTTCATCTTTAACACAGTTCTTTATTTCTGTAATTCTGTCTTCCAAAGAATTGTGTATCTTCAAATCTCCACTTTCTAAGCATTTGCAGACAAACTCGGCCGGATATAAATGTCCGGTTTCGTTGGACATATTAAATATACTATAACCTACGGAAGCGGCAGTAGTGAAATCAAAACAAATGTCTTCATATCCATATGGACTGTCTGTTACAAAGGTTAATTCAAGTCCGCATATTTTACCGCCAACCTTTATCTGCTGAACATTGTTGAAGCTTCCTCTGAAAAATGTGCCTTCAAGACCTTCCTGATACAACTGAAATTTGTGGTAGCCATCCCTTCGTGCCAGCCATCTCAGCAATGCTGTAAGCTCTTCGGGAGAAATATATTTGTCGTCGGTCAGGCAATCGCATTTACAGATTTGGAAAGTTGTGCTCAATGGTTCTTCATAGGCGGCAGAGGCTAAGTAATTTCTGTCAGATGCATTGGTTTTTACGGTGTTGAAGGTTAAATTGTTTCCGACTGATATGGTTTCCATTGTATTACTGTCAAATTGGCATAAAATCATTCCATAGTCTGATAATTTTTCGTTATCATATAAAAAGTTGGTTGCTGCATTTGGTATCATATTATTTCACCACCTTGTATTTTAATTTTTATTATAGAAATAGCAGAGAGAATGTAATGGTCTCTCTGCTATATTGTGTTAACGTGTGTATTTCATTTTATCAAGAGAAGTCCCCTTGCCTGTTATTGCATGGTTTATAGAGGTAAACATAGCTTTTTCAAAAGTATTGTCTTTTATCAGCGCGTTCCTAAAGTCTTCGTAATTCGTAATATTTGGAAGAATAACTGAAACATCACCCACATTCATAATTGAGTCACCGTTTCCGCTACTGTTTGCAGGCAGCGGAATGTTGTCAAGGGAAGAGGTGAAGTCAGGCATGCTGATGCCGGGAGCAAAATTTCCCTGTGCCATTTCCCATAATCTCTTTGACATTTCATTTGTGAATACCATATCTCCCTTGCCAAGAGGCGTCAGTATGGCTCCGTCTGATTTCCTTAAGATGAATTCGGTGCCGTCTTCCTGTGTCCAGTGATAACCGCCCGGTGCATTTGAAGTACCGCTTCTGTAGCCATGGGATTTCATCTGGCTGAGCATCCATATATTCTGTGCGGCCGAACCTGTATAGGTGCCTGAACCGCCCATTGCGGAATAGTATTGTGCCCGTGCCGAAAAGGAGCTGTCAAGGTTGTTGTATTTCAGCCTGTCCACGATGCTGGTGTCTTTATTCAGTTTATCCTTCGGGTATGTATCGGTCTTTTTTATAAACCAGCTTCCCCATGATGGATTGCTGCTGTTGGATGAATTGTTGGAAGAGCTGTTTGTTTTCGCAGATAACTGTAAACTGCCGGAGGCAATACTTGTTTTGGTGCTACCGGAGTTGCCGGAACCTGCAGTTTTTGTACTGCTTGACGTACCGGAGGAAGAACTGCCGGCAGTACCGCTTCCGGCATTTGTTTTACCTGCACCTGCATTTGTCAGGCCTGCCACATATGACACCAGCTTGTCAATAGCGGCGGTTGTTCCTGCAATAGTTGTGCTTACGGTATTCAGTCCGTTCGTCAGTGCATTCGTAAATGGGGAAGCGGAATCAAATACGGAAGTGATGGTGTCGCTGATAAAAGTACCATATTCCTCCGCAACTTCGTTCAGGGTGGCATTGATTTGGTCGCCCTTTCCGGCAACTGCGCTTACGATTTCCGCAAGAAGCGCATCTGAATTGTCAAGACGGTCATTCATCCAGTTTTCATAAGCTTCTGCAAGCTGGTCAAGCATATCCTCGGTATCACTCAAGTATTGTTCGTATTCTGTTTCCTGAAGGTCAGCTTTTGCTTCTTCCAGTTCAACTTTTATCTGCTGGATTTTGGACATTGCTTCTTCTGAGGTATCGTTTTCGTAAGCAAGTTTTTGTTTTTCGAGAGATGAAATATTGGCTGTCTGCTCAGAAATTGATTTTTGATATGAATATAAATCTTTTTCAGCGCTCAAAGCTTCCTTTTTCCTGTCGATAAGCTCCTGAATGGCATCCAACTGGGCATCATAGCCGTTTTCAATCAGGTCAAGGATGGCTTCTTTTTCATCTTCAGCGGCATTGACTGCGTCTCTGTGGGCTTCTGCCATTTCGTTGTACTGTTCAAGAACTTCCTGTCCGGCGCCGTTTATAAGTTGCCGCTGTAAATCCTGAACTTCGTCGTAGTAATCCTGTGCCTGTTGTCTGTAGGTATCATAAGCGGCTGCATGGAGGGCGATTGCCGCATCGGCGTATTTTGTCAGGCTGCCGTCGTCATCATACATGTCTTTGTTTTCCAGCAGTCCCGTAAGGTATTCTGTTTCATCGGTGATGCGGTTTATGGCTTCTTCAAGGTATTCGAATATTTCCCAGTCAAGGCTTCGGATGGTGTTGTTGAATTCTATACAATCATTTTCCAGTTCGGCAATTTCCTGACGAATATCCATAAGCTCAGAGAACATCGTATCATATGCCTCGGTGCCGGAAGTCATTGTATTCAAAATGGATTGCAGTTGACTGGCTTCGGATGTAAGAGTACTGATTTTCTTTTGGGTAAGAGATGCCATATCCGCGTAATAAGCAGAATCAGCGAATAATCCTTTTAATTCCAATTGGTCAATTTTTGTTTGTAAAGAATTAATATCCGAATCAAAAGAGGTTATCACAGCGTCTGATTCTGTTTTAATGTTATTCCATTTATCGCTGGTAGAAATCTCATTTAATGTCTGTTTAAGCTCTTGGGCAGTATCCAGACAACTTATTGCTTTAGCATACAAATCCTGATATTCGCTTATCTTATCAGCAAGGCTGCTGTCGGTAATGTCTTCAATCCGAAGGGTGCCGTTTTGGACAAGTCTTTTATATGTGTCTGACAATCCTATGGCGTCAGCTTCTTTTATGTAGGAGCTGTAAGCCTGTTCCTGAAGGGAGATGGCTTCTTTGGTTTTTTCCATTGACTGTGCCAGTGATTTATTGCGTTCTGTCCATGAGGAATAGGTGTCGGATATTTTTTGGTCGAGGCGGGACAGGGCTTCATCTGTGCGTGATAATGCGGTTTCTATCCAGTCGAAGGTCTGGGCGGAGCCGCTTTCTGAGGTGGTGTCATAATATGGAGAAAATGATGTGCTGAAATCCGTATTTATTGAAGAAAAATCTAATTTTAATTCATCCTTAATCGTATCCGTTTCCCTTTGAAGAGCCTGATATTCAGCCAACAGGCTGTATGCTTGGGAAATAGTCTCTGTTGTGGGAGTTATTCCATTGGCAAGTAAATTTTGAGCTATGCCAATATCCGGATTATAAGAACCGCCGATTTCATTCAGAAAACGATTGTATGCCAATGCTTTTTCGCTTAATAATTCGCACCAGTTTTTATAATCTGACTCGTATGTGCTTCCGAGGAGTTGAGCTAACTGACCATTTTTGGATGTTGTGTTTTCCAGGTATTCTAAGTCTGCGTCATCCTTGCTTTCCAGATATTTTAGGTAAGTATTAAAATATTCCTCCTCTGCTTCATTGATGAGAGTGTTTTCCTGATTCAGTATCCCGGTGGTCTGACTGATTAGTTCTTCGGCGTTAGTGATTCCCATCTGTTTCAGATTGGCTATATAACTTTGAATTTCCGATTCGGAAGCATTGATAAGACCGGATAAAGTATCCTGAGAAATAAGATACTGCTTCACAATTTCGTTAAATGCCTGTTGGATTTTTTCCGTTCCCTGTGCAGGATTACCGACAATTTCAGAGAATAAGTCGAAACCATCCAGTCCTTTAAATACATCGGGCAAATCTTCAAGTGAAGCGGCGGTAACAAATCCTAAATCCTGAAATTCTTCATATGCGGATTTTAATTGGTCTAATCCATTTGAAGCGGCGGCAAGTTTCTCTTGTGCTGAGAGCATATCAAGAATGTTATTTGTTGCAGCTTCTGCGGATAAACCTGTCTCGTCAAGCAGTGTTTGGTATTCTTCTGTGGATTCCAGAGTAGCTGCTGTAATCTCACCGGATTTTGCCAGTTCAAGCAGTTCTTTTTTTGCATCGGCAAAGTCGGAAGAGTTGAAGGCTTCGGAGAAGGAAATGATGGATGCTTTGGCAGCTTCAGCAATTGCTTCATTATACATTTCAATTGATTCTTCGGCTGACTTAGCACCTTCTGTAACTTCATTCCAGTAATCAATTTTATCAGAACTATCTATAGAATTTTCTTTAAAGAATTTCTCTAATACTGCCTTACCTTCTTCACCATATTTTTCGATGGCTTCTTCGTATTGCTCTTGGAATTCCTCGGCATCTTTTAATTTAGTGTCTAAATAAACAATTAGAGGACTATCTTCATTAAACCCTTCAGTTTCAGTAAGTTGATTTATAAGTTCTTGAAGTTCTTCTACGGAAAGACTGTTATTAAAAGCATCTATTAAGGAATCGTGAATTTCTTCCGAATCAATCGTGTTAATGGCATATAAAAATTCCTGTTGCAACCAATCACTCACGTCATCCCAATCACCTGCATCTACCTCATTTGGTAATTGACTGACCCAATCACTGTTTATCAGGACATCTTCAACCAGATTCTGCATATCAGAATCCATCTGACCATAGTTCCACTTTGCCCCAGCATCAGTTGACAGCCACGTATTGATGTAGCTTGACATTTCCGAATTAGCAGTTTCTATTTTACCTTCAGTTAACTCTACAATACCTTTGTATTCGGACGCAATGGAACCTAACTCATTTTTTAACTGGTTAATTTGGGATTCTGTAAGAGATGAAAAATCCCATTCAGCAGATTTAAATTTGCTAAGACCTTTACCAGAATAAGAACGGTTTTCACTATATAATGCGGATAAACTATTTCCAAACCAGTCTCCGTCATCAAGACCTATATTTCTGGCGGCATTAATAAGGCTCTGTTGTACCGATGAACTTGTTACTTTTATTTTAGTATCACCAGACATATTTGACAATTCATTTAATGCTGCCTGATAAGATTCTACATTCTTTTCGGACTTTTCTAACTCTTCGGTATACTCATCCAAGTTAGTAGTATACCCAGCCCATACATCTGGCATGTTTTCAAGGATTTGCTGATTTGCTAATTTCTGTTGAACTGATACCAGATTATCCAAAGAACCTACAATTGTATCAACATTACCTGATAAGTCAAGAATTGCATTGCCGTTGTCATCATAGCCCTTTGTAAGTTGTGGAAATAATTCTGCCAGCTGATTACTTAAGTCAAGAAATTCATTATAATCATCTGTAGACAGTGTACCACGAGACTGATTTCTTTTGCCTAGATTTTCTACTCCTTGAGCTAATTCTGCGAATCTTTCTTTGACATTATCTGTTGTGGACTTAAGGGAGTCAAATTCGGATTTGATATCATCTATTGCGGATTTTGCTTCTTCAGCGGCTTCTTTGATTTTTTCGGTTGCATGGATAACATTGTCAGCCCATGAAACGATAGCAGAAATAACAGTTGATACTAAAAAGGACACACCCAAACTAACCACTGTATTCATAGCCATAGTAGCAGCTTCTAAAGCAATTGTTCTAGCAGTAGCAGTAACGAGAAAACCTGCATAACTGTCTAAACCCGCCTTGGCACCATTTAATCCTGTTAGGTATTTGCCAAGTGACGTGTTAGTGGTACTGATAGCATTTACTAATTTTTCTGTGTTTGCAGTAGCCTCAATTGTGTCGTCGCTGTTTTTCTGTAGGCTTGCATTATATGCATCAATGGCTTGGTTTACACCTTTGAAACCACTAGCTTGTTTGGCTATGTTGGTGTAGTTTTGTTGAGTAATCAGCTCATTGACACTATTTTGTTTAATGTCATTATTTAAGATATAGTCCTTTAATCCTTCAACTTGTTCCAAACCATGTGCTTTTAGGTATAGGTCTACTTGTACTGGGTCTTTTTCGAGGGCATCAAGTTCTGCTTTGAAATTATTCCAATCTGTTTTGTCAATATAAACAGGTATGGACTTATCTTTGATATTGATTTTCCCACCTAGCCATTCAGTTATTCCACTATTATCAAGTAGTGTTTTTCCTAACGATTTTACTTGATTAGTCATTTTATAAATAGTATAATTATTCATAAAAGTGTGAGAGGTGACTAGTGTGAAATATTGTTTGAAATGCGGTAGTATTTGCGCAGAAAATTCAAGTCAAAGTTATTATAATGACAACAAGTGTGAATGTTGCGGTTATAAATTAACAGAAGATGATATGACCGCTGAAAAATATAATCGTTTATCAGAAGATGAAAAAGATAAATATGAACAAAATTTGCTTAAGATTATTCAAAGTTCTTCTGTGTTTGATGAAAGATTATATAATATGTATAATAAGTATGGAACATCAAACTTTTATTACTATTTTCGATTTGATAAATTTGAACAAATGACTGGTAAAAAAGCTGGACGTAAACGAACGCCAGAAGAAGATGAACAACTAAAGCAACGTCTCGATGAACAATACGGTAAAAACTCACCAGCTTATCAGCAAGCAGTAATACAAAATTGTATTAACGCCGAAAGAGCAAGAAAGCAGGAAAGTAGTAATACTGTCAAGTGTCAATATTGCAATTCTACTAATGTGCAAAAGATTACTACAACTTCGAAGGTAGTAAACACTGCTTTATTTGGCATATTCGGGACAAAGAGACACAAGACCTTCCACTGTAATAACTGTGGTTACGAGTGGTAAACAAATCATAATACATCACATCCTTTCAAAATATAATTATGGAATAAAGTATACAAAAAAGTACACTACGAAATACCGGTATGCCGATATTTGGTACTGTGCTTTTTAAATTTTTATTTTAGATATCAATTGATTTTAACATATAATATTAAGAATATATAATATTTTAAACACACAAATAAGACCAAGACATAACTGTCCGGTCTTATTTGTTGGCTATTTTAAATTAATAGCAGAGCAGGATTATTTAGGGCTGCTCTCAACTGCACAAACTGTCAACATATTGTGCCAACGCATCAATAAATGCTGCGTTTTTGGGTTTTGCCGTTAACTCTCTGCAAAAGATTTTCTCCAGTAAATTCCTGTTACCGTGGTTCCAGATTACATCTACGATTGTCCTTATGTTTCTTTCAACGCAGTTTATGGTTGTGTGAAAGTGTGCTGCAATTTCCACATATAACCCTTTGCAGACATATGTAGTAAGACTTGGATTTGTGACTGTCATATCAATTCCATATATGACATAATCAAAGCCTACATAAGTGCCGTTGACACCTAACTGCCTTAATAATTGTTCTGACTTGCTTTTGTAATGTTTCATATACTTCTCCTCCATAAAATAAATTAATTAAAGTTTATATATGAAACAATACAAAAAATTCGCAATTTTAGACATAGTTTATTGATAAGAAAGTTTATATCGCTTAATTTATTTAAAGTGTATCAGAATTTGAGATATATTTTCTCCGTTTCTTCCACTACGGCTAGGAGAAATCCTTACATTATTCTAAATCTTCTTAAAAACAGATAAGTGCTATAAGAAATAGAAGAGCAGTATCACTCTTTTGGTTTATACCCAGTCACGAGCAAGTTTTCCTTCTTGGTATCGACTGTCTCTTACAAGCCTTTCGACTCAAAATCGTTTACAGTCTGTGAACACTTCCATATCTGAATAAATTCAGACTTAGGGTATCCGCTGCTGATTGGTGGTTTAGTCCCTTCCACAAGACCCGTCACTTAGTGTTTCCGCATATGACCTATCACATATTTTCTTGCCATTACTGACATCCTTTCGGAGTGCATATCACGCTCACCGTTTCCAGTCACGTTGTAGCCATGCGATACTATATATTCACTATAATTAAGCTTCCCAGCACTGGTACATAGCAAGTACCAATTACGATTTATTTTATAGAACATCGTGAGTTGACTAAGTTCACACACTTCTGGCGTTGATATTAATATCTCCGTCATAAGGGGCATATTCAAAACAATTAATATGTTGATTGCACACACTCATATGCAATACCTATGTTCTTGACTCCTGCAAATATTCCTGCACCGAGTCCTATGGTTCCGAGTGAACCAAGTGTATCTGTTACAGTATTGATGACTGACAGCAGTCCGTTTAAACCATTGACAATAGC
>CAYPWY010000035.1:0-16255 GCA_964414835.1 uncultured Butyrivibrio sp.
AAGATGTCCACCATGTGCAAGATTCATTCCCATATAAGTATCGCCCGGCTCAAGAACGGCAAAAAATACTGCCATATTTGCCTGTGCTCCTGAATGCGGCTGTACATTGACATATTCACATCCGAAAAGCTTCTTAGCTCTCTCACGTGCCACTTCCTCAACAATATCAACATACTGACATCCGCCGTAATATCTCTTGGCAGGATAGCCCTCGGCATACTTATTGGTAAGCGTACTTCCCATTGCCGCCATAACAGCTTTGCTTACGAAATTCTCTGATGCAATAAGCTCAATATGGTCATTCTGCCTTCCGGTCTCAAGCTTAATGGCATCTGCAATTTCAGGGTCAAATACCTGAATTTCATCAAATGAATACATAGTGGTTCCTCCAAACATAATAATTTGTTCTATTATACATAATCACAGGAAAATTCTCAACCTGAAATTATATCAGATTTTACTGAAATTCCCAATTCCTCAAGCTGCGCATCCTCCACCAAATCAGGTGCTCCCGTAAGAAGACATGAAGCATCCTTTACTTTAGGGAACGCAATTACATCACGTATGTTATCCGTCTTTGCCATAAGCATGACCAGACGGTCAAGACCGTATGCAAGTCCCGCATGAGGCGGCACGCCGTACTTAAACGCATTAAGAAGGAACCCAAACTGCTCGTTGGCTTTCTCATCTGTAAATCCCAGAATGTTGAACATCTTCTTCTGAATATCATTTTGATGGATACGGACGCTTCCTCCTCCGATTTCAACACCGTTAAGTGTGATGTCGTATGCTTTTGCCCTTACTTTTTCAGGTGCCGTATCAAGAAGCTCTATATCCTCCTCCATCATCATTGTAAATGGGTGATGCATTGCCAGAAGCCTGTTTTGCTCATCAGACCATTCAAAAAGCGGAAATTCCGTAATCCACAGGAATTTGTATTCGTCAGCCTTGCGGAGTCCAAGCTCATCGGCTATCTCAAGACGAAGCGCTCCGAGAACGTTCCATACAAGCTTTGTCTGGTCTGCGGCAAAAAGAAGCAAATCTCCCGGCTTTCCTTCCATTCTCTCAATTATTGCCTTCATCTCATCCTCAGTCATAAACTTTGCAAAGGATGATTTAATTTCACCATTGTCACCTATTGCAATGTATGCAAGACCTTTAGCACCATATCCCTTGGCAAACTCAACAAGCGCGTCTATTTTTTTACGAGGCATTGCTCCCTGACCGTTGGCATTGATACCACGTACAGTTCCGCCGTTTTCAATAGCTCCTGTGAACACCCCGAATCCGCAGTTTTTCACAATATCCGATATATCCTTAAGCTCCATACCAAAACGGACATCCGGTTTATCGGAGCCAAAACGGTTCATAGCCTCATTCCATGTCATTCTCTGAATAGGAAGCTCAATATCAAGTCCCAGAACCTCCTTAAAAAGCCTGCTGATAAGCCTTTCGTTGACATCAATTACATCATCAATATCTACGAAAGAAAGTTCCATATCTATCTGGGTAAACTCAGGCTGCCTGTCCGCGCGCAAATCCTCATCACGGAAGCATTTTGCAATCTGAAAATACCTGTCATAGCCTGAGCACATCAAAAGCTGTTTGAACAGCTGAGGCGACTGGGGAAGTGCATAGAATGAACCCTGATGAACGCGGCTTGGTACAATATAATCCCTTGCTCCCTCAGGTGTACTTTTTACAAGAATCGGTGTTTCTATCTCAAGAAAGCCCTCATCGGCAAGAAACTGTCTTGTGATTGTAGCAATATTGCTTCTCATCATAAGTATTTTCTGTAGGTCAGGTCTTCTAAGGTCAAGAAAACGGTATTTTAATCTTATTTCCTCCTTAGTCTTGGAATCCTCCTCCACAGGAAACGGCGGTGTTTCAGATTCCGAAAGCACACGAAGTCCTGTTGCCACAACCTCAATCCTTCCGGTTGCAATATTTTCGTTGACTGCACCGGCTCTTGCCGTAACCTGACCTGTGACAGCGATAACGTATTCGCTTCTCAGTGCACCTGCTTTTTCAAAGCCCTCCGTTCCGATTTTATCTTCCTCAAAAATAATCTGAAGTATCCCAGAGCGGTCTCTTAAATCCACAAAGCATATTCCGCCCTTGTTTCTGTTTTTTGCAACCCAGCCCATAACTGTGACTGTCTGACCGATATTTGTCTCGTTAAGCTCTGCGCATCTGCAGGTTCTCTTAAGACCATTCATTGATTCTGCCATTGTATTATCTCCTACTTAGTTTTATTTTATCGGATTTTTGTAAAATTCCTTAAATTCTCTGTAGCCTTCCTTTTCAAGCTGCTCTTTCTGGAATTTCTTATTCTTATTCATCCTTACTACCAGAACATCAGTCCCGTTTTTGCGCATATCCTGCGCTTCTTTAATTATGTCACACAGCATCTGTGATTGTATGCCTTTTTCTATTAAAAATGCGGTCTTGTCCTTCTTGGAAGGTATCTGGAAATCATTATCAAGAAGGATGGTAACAATTCTCTCAAAGCCTATTGAAAATCCGCAGGCAGGTGTGTCCTGTCCTGTAAACTTGCCCACCATCTTATCATAGCGTCCGCCGCCGCCTACACTTGAGCCGAATTCAGGCACCTCGATTTCAAAAATCGTTCCTGTATAATATGACATTCCACGCACAAGAGTCGGGTCAAAAACAACCTCAAACCGGTACTCCTTAGTGCCGTTGACACTTTCAATAATCTCACTAAGGCTTTGCTTAACCTCCGGCTCCAGAAAACCGCTTATCTTGTCCGACACATATTCCAGACCGTTATCCGAATCCTGTATTCCGTTAAAAAGTTCAACATATTTGTCAACTGATTCCTGTGAATAGCCCGCTTTCAGCAGCTCCTCTTTGACGCCTTCAAGCCCAATCTTGTCCATCTTATCCAATATGATAAAGACTGAATCGTAATCATCTTCGGCAAATCCGCTGTAAGCAGCCATTGCTTTAAGTATACGGCGCTCATTTATTTTGATTTTAAAATCCTTAAATCCGATTTTTCCCATTGTGGTAGTGGTGGCAAGAATAAGTTCAATCTCTGCCAGATTTCCCGGTTCTCCCAGAATATCTATATCACACTGGTAAAACTGCCTGAAACGTCCCTTCTGAGGCCTGTCCGCCCTCCACACAGGTCCAATCTGCAATGCCTTAAAGGGTGATGAAAGTGATGCCGCATTGTTGGAATAAAATCTTACAAGGGGAACCGTAAGGTCATATCTTAATCCTCCGTCTGCAAGGTCTGCCTCGCTTTGGGCGGTCTCAAGATTAAGCTTCTCACCCCTTTTGAGAATTTTGAAAATGAGCTTTTCATTCTCTCCTCCCTGTTTGCTTGACAGATTGGCAATGTTTTCAACTGCCGGGGTTTCAATGGATGTAAATCCGAAGCTTGCATATGTTTCCTTAATCAGACCGATAAGAT
Organism: uncultured Butyrivibrio sp.; assembly: GCA_964414835.1. GTDB lineage: Bacteria > Bacillota > Clostridia > Lachnospirales > Lachnospiraceae > Eshraghiella. Next base: position 3,443 of record CAYPWY010000035.1, read on the forward strand.
AATCCCTTATCTGCATTTCTCTGGGTAAAATGTCTTTCATGCCGGTCATAGGTTTCTTGATTAATGCCATTATTTTTTCCTCGTTTCCATAAAATTAATAAATTTATCGTAATCGAAATCAATAAAAGTTCTGTTGCTTTTGATTATCTCCAATGTTTCGGGCTCGTGAATCACCTTCTGAAAAGCTATGAATACTTCCATATCATAATTATCAATCTCGTCAATAAGAATTTCCATAGCCGTATCTATGTCAAAAGCCTTACGGTAAGGTCTGTCTGATATAAGTGCAGTAAATGTATCGGCAACTCTCATAACCCTTGCACCAAAAGGTATATCTTCACCTTTAAGATTCTCAGGATACCCCGAACCGTCATAATTCTCATGGTGATACAAAACCGACTGAAGTATAAACGGAGAAAAGTCATAATATTGAAGTATATCATAACTTATCTTGGAATGCATCCTCATATATTTAATATTTTCCATTGCAAAGCTGTCCTGCGCCCTTCCGTACAGATAGCCGGAAAGCTTAAGCTTGCCTATGTCATGCAGCAGTCCTGCCACCGCCAAATCATAACAGGTGCCTTGGTCAAGTCCCATCTTTACAGCCGTAAGATAGGTAAGATTGCTCACACAGATTCCATGTGCCATATTGTCAGCCAAATCTGCCAGAAGCGTTCTGTTAAACTCTTCTGCCTGTATTTTAATGTCTGCCGCACTTTTTTCGATTACACTATCCATTAAAATAACTTCTCTTTCTATCAATCATTTCATCCACCCTGTTTATATATTCATCAACGGATTTGACATTCTCTATTCTGTCGACCTTAGGGGGACTATTATATACTATTTTGCTTTGGGCGTTGGCACCTGCAGCGTATATTGACTGTTTCTCCTCCATAATCAGAATGTTGTACAGCCCTTCCTTTCCTGCTTTTGCATAACCCACATTTTCAAAATTTCCCGCCATGTTTTTCTGACGGTAGAGATAATAGGGCTTCATTCCCATATCTGCTGCAAAATCATATGTCATAGCAATTATCTCATCAGTATTTTCGATTATGTAATCTGCGTACTTTTCCCTGAAAATATTAAGCCCGGCGGCTCTTTTTATGGCAAGGGAATGTACCGTCAGACTGTCCGGAACAAGCTTCGCCACTTCGTCAAGTGTGTGTTTCACATCATCTCCGTTTTCCCCCGGAAGTCCTATTATCAAATCCATATTAATATTGTTAAAACCGCAGTCCCTTGCCAGATTAAATGCATCCCTCACCTGACCTACGGTATGCTTTCTTCCAATCAAGTCAAGTGTTCTCTGATTCATTGTCTGTGGATTTATAGATATTCTGTCAATTCCATGACTGCGAAGAGCATCAAGCTTGCCGCGGTCTATACTGTCAGGTCTTCCCGCTTCAACCGTAAATTCCCTTAATCCGCCTAAGTCAAAATTATCCTCAATACATGAAATCAGACGGTGCAGTTGGTCAGGCAGAAGCGTTGTCGGCGTACCGCCGCCGATGTATATAGTATCCGGGCGTTTATCCTTAAACTGCTGCGATATGTATTTAAGCTCTTTAAACAGCCCGCCAAGATATTCATCCACTCTATTGCTGTACATTGATAATGGATATGACGTAAATGAGCAGTACAGACATGTTGTTGGACAGAATGGTATGCCCACATACAGGCTGTATCCATTTTCATAATCCAATGTCTTTAGCAATTCATATTCCTTATGTGCCACCTGAACGCTCAAGTTGGATTTGGCAGGACTTATAAGGTACTCATTGTGAAGGGCATCAAGTATGTCTTCATCTGCAATGCCTTTTTCTATCATGCCAAGCGGTATCTTGACAGGTCTGATTCCTGTCAGCGTTCCCCAAGGAAGCTCCCTGCCAGTCAGCCCTGAAAATATATGGTACAGTTCTCTTTTCAAAAGATTGCGCACAACCTTTTTATCATCAGATAAAGCCACACTATTTATTTTATGCATATCACCTGATTGTGCTACAATCCTGCCCTCAATATGATTGCATGTAACGGTCACTTCCACCGATAATTCACATCTGTCAATGTGTTCTCTGTCTGTAATTATTTTATTGCCTGTATAAAAAGCACCAATCATAACTCTGACATCATTTTCATAGTCATGGGTGTTAATGCTCATAAAAATCATCAGGATATCTCTCCTGTCTTTATCTGCAGAATGGATTATATCTTATCTCACTGCCGATTGTTGTTGCATCCATATGTCCCGGATAAACCTTGGTATCCTCCGGAAGCACAAAAAGCTTTTCCTTGATGCCTCTGCACAATGCCTGTCCGCTTCCTCCGGGAAAATCACTTCTTCCCACTGATTCACAAAAAAGCGTGTCCCCTGAAAAAAGAACCTTCTCATCACGAAAATAATAGCATATTCCGCCAATTGTATGTCCAGGAATTTCTATTGCCCTGATACGGTATCCGGCCACATCAAATTCCTCTCCGTCCTTAAGATACACATCTGCATCAAATGTACGGCCATCCCCCGTAAAGGAAGCTGTCAGATTCATCTGAGGGTTATGCAGCACCTCCTTTTCCGTAAGCCCTGCATATACATTTACGCCATAGCGTTCACGGATTTCATCCATGGCGAGGACATGGTCAAAATGACCATGGGTTATAAGAATTGCCTTAGGCGTAAACCCAAGCATAGCGACTTTGGCGATTATACTGCCGGCAGAATCGGCAGGGTCGATTATAATCCCCTCATTAGTCTCCTCATTGTATGCATAATAAGTGTTTGTGGCACACATTCCCAGTATGCTGTGTTCTATTCTAATCATATTGTCACCCTGTAGTTCTTTCTACATCTATTACGCCCTCTATCGAACGGAGCTTTCCTGCCAGCTCCTTGAGTTCCTCTATTCCTGACGTTTCAAAACCTATCTCAATAGTAGCTGTTCCCTGTTTGCTTATACGGCAGTTCATGCTGAGCACATCAATTTTTCTCTCCGTAAACACCTTGGAAACATCCACTATAAGACCTGTCCTGTTATTGGCATATATCTTAATATCCGCAGAATACCGCTCATTGCTGGTGCCGGTAGGAATCCTCTGCCATTCGGCTTCAATAAGGCGCGATTTGTCCAGCTCCGACATATTAATCACATTAACACAATCCGTTCTGTGAATTGATATGCCTCTTCCTCTTGTGACAAAGCCTACTATCTCATCTCCCGGCACAGGACTGCAGCACTTGGAAAATCTCACCGAAACATCATCTGTTCCCTTGACCGTTATGCCGCTTTTGCCGGTATTGCCGCTGCTTCTGGATTTATTGTCGGCGCCTGATGCCTCTTCAAGCACATCCTTATCGGTAATTTCTTCACGGCGCTTTTTGTCATATTCCTCAAGAAGCTTATTGACAACCTGCCCTTCTTTAAGTCCGCCATGTCCCACAGCCGCAAGAACCGAATCCCAATCCCTGAAGCCGTATTTGGTCATGGTCTTATCCATAAATTCAGGCTTCAGCAAATCGCTGAGATTAATGTTTTTGCCCTTACAGTAGACTGATATAAGCTCCTTACCCTTGATAATATTATCGTCCTTAAGCTCCGCCTTAAACCATGCGTTAATCTTGGACCGTGCCTGCGGGCTTTTCACTATGGCAAGCCAGTCCCGGCTTGGACCTTTGGAGTTCTGGGAAGTAATTATATCTATTCTGTCACCGTTTTTAATATGGTAATCAATAGTTACAAGCTTGCCGTTAACCTTGGCACCCACCATTTTGTTTCCCACTGCCGAATGTATACTGTATGCAAAATCTATCGGTGTGGAGCCTGCAGGAAGATTCTTGACATCACCCTTAGGAGTAAAACAATATACACTGTCAGAGAACAAATCTAAGTCGCTTTTAATGAGACTTAAAAATTCCTTGTTATCCGACATATCCCTCTGCCATTCAAGAATCTGGCGAAGCCATGTCAGTTTAGCTTCTTCCCTGTCATCTCCCTTGGTACCGTCTATATTTTCTTTATATTTCCAGTGAGCCGCAATACCGTACTCGGCAGTTCTATGCATCTCATAGGTTCTTATCTGAATTTCAAAGGGCTGACCGGTAGGCGCTATAAGCGTAGTATGCAATGACTGGTACATATTCTGCTTAGGCATGGCAATATAATCCTTAAAACGTCCCGGAATAGGCTTGTACATTTCATGTATCACACCCAGTGCTGCATAACAGTCCTTTACTGTATCAACTATAATTCGTACTGCAAACAAATCGTATATCTGGTCAAGTGTTTTATCCTGATTGACCATCTTCTTATATATACTGAAAAAGTGCTTAACCCTTCCGTCAATCTCACAGGCGATTCCCGCATTATCTATATGCTGTTTTACCTCTGCCACAATATCCTTGACAAACTTTTCTCTTGCCTCTTTGCCAAGCTTCAGCTGCCGTTCCAAATCATTGTAAACCTCCGGCTGCAAAAACTTCAGCGACAAATCATCCAGCTCTACTTTAATTTTGGATATACCAAGACGCTGTGCGATTGGCGAGTATATCTCCATGGTCTCACGGGATTTCTCAATCTGCTTCTCAGGTGTCTGGAACTGCATGGTCCTCTGGTTATGGAGTCTGTCCGCAAGCTTAATCAGTATAACCCTTATGTCCTTAGCCATAGCAAGGAACATTTTACGGAGATTCTCCGCCTGTTTGTCTATCTTATCATGCTCATAATTGAGCTGTGTCAACTTAGTGACACCATCCACCAGCAGAAAAACCTCTTCACCAAATTCTTTTATTATCATTTCTCCGGTGACATCCGTGTCCTCTATGACATCATGGAGAAGCCCTGCCATAATCGTCTCCTTGTCAAGCTCAAGCTGTGCAAGAATTATGGCAACACAAAGAGGGTGAATAATGTATGGTTCACCCGATTTACGCTTCTGATCCTTATGTGCCTCATTGGCAACCCTGTAAGCTTTCTCTACCAGTGAAAGGTCGGTGGACGGATGATACTTAAGAATACTTGTCTTAAGTTCCTCAAAAAGCTTATCGGGTTCATTACTGGTCGGCGGATAAAGCGGTGTTTCATCTATTTTACGTCGTTGTTTGAAATTTTCATCTTCAGGCATAGCACTCTCCAATTACCCAATCAGGGTTTAATCTATTTTATTTTAAAACTATCCGCCAAAAAAAGCAATAAACAGTTTATATAAGGTATAAATTTCTATAATTGTGTACAGAATTGCACCATAAGTGTAGTTAATTAAACTACACTGTCAGTAAAGATTTTTTCAGGTGGTATGACTATGTTAGTTACTATGGGTAAACGTCTTAAAAAATTAAGAACCGGCCGCAGGATGACACAGCAGCAGCTCGCAAGCCAAATAGGACTTGCTCCAAGCGCTATATCATCTTACGAATCCGGCAGCAGATATCCGTCATATGAGGTTCTTATAAAATATTCCAGAATATTTCATGTAACAACTGATTATATTCTGGGAATAGATGACCTTGACACTATTGATGTGTCAGGGCTGAGTGAATGTGAGAAAAATACGGTTATTCAGGTCATAAATACTTTCAGGAAATCCGGGGAATAGCTCTTGTGCGCATCATCACTTCCCCGGATATTTTATAACTGAAACAACATCATATCCCGAAAGTTTATTTCTGCCTTCAAGTCCTGCAAGCTCAATAAGAAACGCAATCTTTACAACCTTTCCTCCAAGCTGCTCCACCATGCTTATCATTGCTTCCGTTGTACCTCCTGTTGCAATCAGGTCATCAACAATTACAACCTTCTGCCCCGGCTTAACAGAATCCTTATGCATCTCAATTACTGCCTTTCCATACTCCAGCTCATATTCTGCCTCTACAGTATCACATGGCAGCTTACCCTTCTTGCGTACAGGCACAAAAGCTTTATGATTCTTATACGCAATGGGAACGCCGAATATGAAGCCTCTTGACTCAGGTCCCACAACAACATCATAATCCGTTCCCTTCAAAAGTTCATCAATACTGTCCACTGCAAGCGAAAGTCCGTCGGCATCCTGAATGACGCTTGTTACATCACGGAACATTATTCCCTCTTCCGGAAAATCAGGTATCGTTCTTACATATTCTTCTATTTTTTTCATAATTTAAGTTCCTCCTGTCTACTCATCAATGCGGTATCCCGTTACACATATCTGCAGCCGCATATTTCCGTGAAACTCATTAATCTCAGGGTAATATGTACAGGATATTTTACCTTTTCTATTATAAACCTTTTCAAGCTCAGTACAAGGGAAAAATCCCACCGCATCAATAGCTGCGCCGTTATCCTTGCCAAGCACAAGCCTTGTAAAATTTCCTTCCCTGCCGATTGCTTTAATATTGCGGATTGTAAGATTTTTGTCGGCAAAAACAGGCTTAGTATTGGCTTTCCCAAAAGGCGCCAGCAATTCCAGCTGTCTCACCAAAGATTCATTTATGTATTCTATAGGCATAGGTACGTCTATCCATATTTTTTCAGTCAAGTCCTCATCTGTAAGACCGCAGAGCTCATTAAGCTTTTCACGGAGCAGCCCGATATTTTTTTCAGGAAGCGATAAACCTGCCGCCATGGGATGGCCTCCGAATCTGGTAAAAAGCTCACTGCACTGTGACAGCTTCTCAAACATATTATAGCACTCAACAGACCGCCCGGAGCCTTTAACCCCTTCTTCCGCACGAGTCAGCACAATAACAGGCTTATAATATCGCTCTCTTATCCTTCCCGCTACAATTCCCGCAATACTTTCATGACAGTCAGGGAGAAAAATAACAAGAACCTTGTCATCTTTAAGTTCTCCGTCTTCCACAAGCTCCACCGCCTTTTTTACCGCCTCATTGGTAAGCTTTTTGCGCTGGTCATTAAGGTCCTTAAGTTCTCCGGCATGGCGTTCGGCTTCCTCCCTGTTGTCGGTCAGCAGCATTTCCAATGCCCTTTTTGCAGTATCAAGCCTTCCGCTTGCATTAAGACATGGTCCCAGCACAAAGCCTATATGATATGCGCTGACAGCATCCTTATTGACACCTGTAACAGTCATCAAAGCTTTAAGACCATAATTGTCTGTGTGTGCCATAAGCTTTAGTCCCTCACGGACGATTATCCGGTTTTCATCCAGCAAATCCACTATATCACCAACTGTGGCTATGGCGGCGAACTGCAAAAGCTCTTTAAGAAGCGTCTTATCCCCATTATGCTTCTCAAGCATACAAATAATGAACTTATATGCTATTCCGGCACCGCACAGCATTTTAAAGGGATATTCACAAGCATTTTGTTTTGGATCCACAATGGCGTCAGCAGGCGGAAGCTTATAAATTCTCCTGCCCTCCACTTCATCATACTGTACATCATGATGGTCTGTAACCACAACCGTAATCCCAAGCTCTTTTGCATATGCAATCTGCTCCACTGCCGCAATACCATTGTCACAGGTTATAATTGTATCCACACCTGAATCATATGCTGTCTTTATTAGATTTTCATTAATTCCGTAGCCGTCCGCAATTCTGTCAGGCACTTCATAATCCACACTGGCGCCGCAGGCTTTCAGCCCTTTAAACAAGATATAGATGGAACAAATTCCATCTATATCATAATCACCTATAATGCGGATTTTTTTACCATGAGCGATGGATTCTGATATAATCCCCACTGCTTTTTCCATATCCTTCATAAGCAAAGGCTTGTGCAGTGACTCCAGCGTACCGTTAAGATACATATTAATATTCTCATCGCCATCTATATCGCGGTTACGGATAACTCTGGCAACCACCGGGTCAATTTCGAAGCGGCTGCCTATTGCCTTAAAATCGGCTTTCTTAGAATATACCCGCCATTCCTGCATATTATAGTTCTTTCTTAAGTGCTCTCTTATATGAAGCCTTCTTCATTGTAAACCAAAGCGCTCCTGATATGCATACTGATGAGTATGCACCGATTACAATACCTACCATAATAGGCGCGGCAAATTCTCTGATTGATGATACGCCGATTATGAAAAGGATAAGCACCATAATAAATGTTGTGAGTGATGTGTTAATGCTTCGTGAAAGCGTTGCCGTTATACTCTTGTTGACAACCTCTGCAAGAGATTCCTTCTGCATTGCTTTCATATTCTCTCTTATTCGGTCAAAAATAACGATTGTTGCGTTAATTGAGTAACCGACTATAGTAAGCATACATGCAATAAATGTGTTGCCCACATTGGTTCTTGATATGGCATAGAAACCAAGTACTATAAGCACATCATGCACAAGTGCAATTATTGCGCTTGTGGCAAACTTAACATCCCTGAATCGAATCCAGATATAGATAAGCATACATACTGTGGCTACAATGACAGCAATAACGGCATCTCTTCTCATCTCCGAGCTTACTGTGGCACTGATATTTTCAGAATTTACTATATCATTATCTGTCGTATCGATTCCGAAGTTCTCCGCCAAGGCTTCATTAAGCGCCCTACGCTGGTCGGAATCAAGCATCTGTGTCTTAAACACTATTGTGTTGCTTCCCTTGACCTGCTGCTGCTGAACGGTCTTGGTTCCTGTAACCTCTTTAATCAAAGGGATAATATCAGACTCAACCTGTTCCAGTGTATATTCCTCGTTAAATGTAACACTTGTAGATGTACCGCCTGAAAACTCAAGGTCAAAATTGAATATTCCCTCGCCTTTGGCGCCATGTACCACAAGGAACACAACTCCCGTTGCGATAAGAAGTCCTGAAAGCGAGAACCATATTTTTCTTTTGCTTAAGAAACTTACTGACTTTCTTTCTCTGGCAATTCCATACATGGAAACCTTATTGCAACCGCAGTTGAAAAGAAGGAGAAGCACCCATCTTGCCACAAGAAGCGATGTGAGCATTGATAAAACAATACCGATTCCAAGAGTAAGTGCAAAGCCTCTTACCGTACCGGTTCCGATAATACCAAGCACAACTGCCGCAATAAGCGTTGTCACATTACCATCAACAATAGCAGAAAGAGCTTTCTGGAAACCTATTTTAATTGCGTTGCGGACAGATATACCTGATGCAAGCTCCTCCCTGATTCTGGCAAATATAATTACATTGGCATCAACCGCCATACCTATTGACAGGACGATACCTGCAATACCCGGAAGCGTAAGTGTAAGATTAAACACATTAAGTATAAGAAGCATTGCCGCCGTATATATGACAAGTGAGAGGCTTGCTGCAACTCCCGGTATTCTGTAATATGCAATCATAAATATGAACAAAAGTATAAATCCGATTATACCTGCAAGAACGCTTGTCCTGATTGCCTCCTGACCAAGTGTGGCTCCCACCACCTTTGAACTGATTTCCTCAAGTTCAACCGGAAGTGCTCCGATTCTGATATATGAAGCGATATTTTTGGCTTCATCCAATGATGACATACCGCTGATTACACCTGAACCTGTTGTAATTTTATTGCTTACTGTAGGAACGCTTATGAAGCTTCCGTCATAATATACACCGATTGACCAATGAGTTGTAGCTTCAACGGCTCTGGCTGTGGCTTCAGCAAACTTATTGGTACCCTCGCTGTTAAGTTCAAAGGCAACAACAGGGTCATTTGAACCGGTAGTCTCATCTTTCTGGTAAACACCCTGACAATCCTTAATATCCTCACCCGTAAGGACTATACTTCCATCTGCTTCAAGCTCCTCAAGTGTTTTGAGAAGGTGATAGCCATAAACGGTGTTTCCGTCTTCGTCCTCATATGTTCCCAGTTCATAGTTGGCAGTCGTTCCGTCACTTCCATACTGCAGTATGAAATATATCGAACCCGGTTTACCAAGATTCTCAAGAACCGCTTCAGCGTCATCCGCTCCCGGAATTTCAATTGTAATTCTGTCAGAGCCTTCTGAATAAACCTGTGCTCCGTCATACTGTGAAAGACGCGCCTGCATCTTATACACTGTATCAGATAAATCCTGTGATGTTACATCTCCCAATGCACGATAGGTGATGCTGACACCTCCTGCAAGGTCAAGACCTAAAGTAATATTTTCCGCCTTACCCTTGCCGCCGTTGCCCCATCCGATTATTACGGTGTAGCACATTAATCCCAAAACTGCCAATAAAACAATTATGGATATGATTTTTTTCCAAGCTTTCATAATTCCTCCTAAAATATTGTTTATTATTAAGAATATTTAATAATTTATGTCATAACGGCGCTTCCTCATCATCGGACTGCTGCCGCAAACATCAGATAAAGTATGAGCATAACCGATATTGTCATGGCAATCCGTTTAGCAGTGTACCTGAATATCACCATAATCCTCAGCTTCAACGCCTTCCTCTGCCAATGCGCATTTAATCATAATTGCGCACTCAACTCTCTTCTGCTGTAATTTGCAGGCTATCTCATAAGGTTCATCTATGTCCTTATTGAAATTATACGCATTGGCGGAACATCCGCCGCTGCAGTAGAACTTGCAAAAACAGTCCTTGCACTTATCCTTAGTATATACATTGCTGTAATTAAACTTAGTTCTTATATCTTGTGTCTTAATGCCCTCATAGACATTACCCATTAAAAACTCCTCATGACCCACGAACTGATGACACGGATAAAAGTCCCCCCACGGCGTAACCGCAAGATACTCCGTTCCGCAGCCGCAGCCCGACAGACGCTTGTACACACATGGACCTCCCGTCAAATCTACCATAAAATGAAAGAAATTAAAGCCATTTCCCGCTTTCTCCCTTTTAATCATCTCAACGGCAAGCTTGTCATACTCTTCGTATATCTTAGGCAAATCCTCCGGTCTCAATGCATAGTCTTCACTGTCCTCTGCCACAACCGGCTCCACTGATATCTGCTTAAAGCCTTTGTCCGCCAAATCAAGCACATCCTTTGAAAAATCAAGATTATTGCGGGTAAAAGTTCCCCTGACATAGTAATTGGTCTGATTGCGTGACTGTGCCGCCTTTTGGAATTTAGGCATTATAAGGTCATAGCTTCCCGCTCCGTTGCGGAAAGGTCTCATCATATCGTGGATTTCCCTTCGTCCGTCTACGCTGAGTACAAGATTTCCGCACTCCCTGTTGACAAAATCAAGAATTTCATCATTAAGCAGCACACCGTTGGTTGTCATTGTAAAACGGAATTTTTTATCGTTAGTCTTTTCCAGCTGTCTTCCGTACTCCACAATTTCCTTGACTACCTGAAAATTCATAAGCGGCTCGCCGCCAAAAAAATCCACCTCAAGATTACGTCTGTGTCCGGAATTGGCAACCAGAAAATCAAGTGCCTTTTTCCCGACCTCGGCGCTCATAAGCGCACGTCTTCCATGGTATTCGCCCTCCTCGGCGAAACAGTATTTGCAGGCAAGATTGCAGTCGTGGGCAATATGAAGACACATAGCCTTAACAATATTGTCCTTTGCCTTCTGCTCCGTAAACTGCTCTATACATGCCTCATATATGTCATCGGTAAAAAGCACCTCGTCTTCTTTAAGTGCCTTTATCTCGTTATATGCTTCTTCAATATCCTCCAAAGAATATCTGCCGGAAAGCTTATCCGTAATCTCTTCCTCAGTATTATCCAAAAATAGAGGTATCATATCATATACGATTTCATCCACAACGTGTACTGAACCGCTATTTATGTCAAGGACTATATTGTAACCGTTATTTTTGTACTGATGTATCAAAATATCCTCCTTACAAAGCCTCTGCGCTTCCACACTAAGAAGAGAGTGCCGGTGTCCTTGTCCTCACACTCTCTTATGGCTCTGAATATTCTAAATAAAACTATTTGTTCTCGCAGCTCTGGTTTCCTACTGTACATGATGTCTTACATGCTGACTGGCATGATGTCTGGCACTCACCGCATCCGCCCTTCTTAGCTGTTTCCTTAAGATTCTTAGTGTTGATAGTCTTGATGTGTTTCATTATGTATATCCTCCTTATGAAGCTCCACAAACCTATTCTGAATTGTGTTTAGCTGATTATATCATAAATACTTGAATTGTAAAAGTATTTTTTATCAAATTGTTCAATCTATTGGTCTTTTTGAAAAGAAATGACCTTGAAGTTATCTGAATAGTCCGTTATGCACTGCCCTGAGATTTTAACGCCTGATGTATTCTCCGTGTCAAAGCTGTACATCATCTGATTTTCATCCTTCCATCCCGTAAAATGCATATTTATAGGAATCTCATCAAATAATTCATAGCCCTGCTCCTCCATATAATATCTGAGACTTAAGGAGCTTATTGCCGATGCCTGTACAAGCTTGTCCTGATAACATTCAAGAACCTCCGCCACCTGTCCCGATGACGATTCGTACAAAATCACGCATTTGGTGCTGTCCGGCGCCCATATTATCTCAATACCGGGGGTTGTCCATTCATAATACATCATGCGGTTATCATCAACCTTCTGGGAAACTCTGTAGCCATCTCTTCCGTCTATCTGAATTTCTTTTATGTACAACGTTATTTTTTTATCCGGCGACTGTGATTTTTTCTGTAAAAAATACACATCATCCTTAAGTACATAATACGCTATTCCCAGCACCGCAATAATTGTTATGAGCATAAAAATCACCAGCGGCTTATAGGATTTCTGTTTTCTCTTACCAGACATAATTCTCCTGTACCAGCTTCGTAATCTGACGCTGCGCAGGGCACGGCTTCAGTATGTCAGCTTCCTATGAATGTAAAATAACAAAAACACCGTAAACTGTGTTTACGGTATAAAAAATGCAGCCGGCGGGACTTGAACCCGCACCCAAGCAATATGGACTAGATCCTTAGTCTAGCGC
>CAYPWY010000036.1:0-15907 GCA_964414835.1 uncultured Butyrivibrio sp.
AAACTGTATATGCGGAGAATGTGTGCCGGATTGCGGATATGTCAGGCTTGATACTGACGGACATTTTCTTAAGACAGACTATATGGATTTCGGAATAGTGCATAATGAGCCGGTACTGCCTGAGTCACTTACCGGGCGCCAGTATGTCAGGTATCTGATTAATCTGCATAAGCCTGATGAAGATAACGAAGCAGAATATTTTAAACAGGCAGGCATAGCGGACGAGCTTATGAACGAATACATCGGTGATTATTCCGATGAGGAGAAACAGAGACTCCAGCTTGTCAGTATTATGATAACATCTCCGGCAGTTATACTCATAGATGAGCCGGATATTAAAGGGAAAATGTATGCGGCAATCAAGGAATTTGTTAACAATATGAAAAAGTCCCATATAATATTAATCGCATCTTATAGTTATGCACAATTAGAAGAGATAGCGGATGAGATGATTTATCTTGAGAACGGCTGCCTGTACGGTAATAAGGTTTAGGAGGATTGATATGTTAAAAAAAATTATTCAAAGCGGATATATTTCATATGCCTCCGATGCCAATAAGGTGGCTTATATACTTGAACATTTTCCGGTGGCAGGCAAAAAGGCGGCAGCCGTCAGGTCGGCAGGCAGGACACATATAGGGTTTGGCATTGCAGGCGTTATTTTCAGGCTTATATGGGAAATAATTAAAAAGGCGGCATTTGTGGCAGTGTTTATGCTTCTGCCACGCTATTTACTGGGAAGATTCAGTGCAACGGGACAAAACGGATTCGGGCTTGAAAACTGTTTTGTATATTTTACGGTTGTTATGATATGCTTCTGCGGTTCAATCAATAACTCCGCCTTATTTGATACGGATGAGAATGCATATGTGGCACTCCGTGATGCCAAGTGCAGTCCTGTTGATTATTTCAGAATGGTTTTGTTAAGAAAAAATATAACTGAGCTTATTTCATTCTGGGCAGTGTTTTCAATATTCGGGATGAACCTTGTAAAATCCTTCTATCTTACAATAGTGATAATCGGCTCAAGATATGTCGGCGAGGCGTTTAACATACTTGTATTCAGGGCTACCGGTAAATCCTTTGCGTCCCATAAGGGCGGAAATGTGGTTATAATGCTGGTGTCATTGTTTATGGCGTATTTTTTGCCTTATCTGCGGGGATGTGTTCCCGGCGCATATGAGCTTATATTTAACACAATATGGCTCATGGTAATACTTGCAGCGGTGGCAGTGTTTATATATTATGTATGGAATTACAGCGGATATAATAGGGTTGCGGCACAAGTGTTTAAGAGAAGCAGTCTTATGCCGGAAGCAGGGGATGCAGATGGTATGAATATACCTGATAAACCTGCGGTGACTGTTGAGGACATGGAGGGCTATGACTTAGACAGTTACAGGAAGATTAACAGAGAATTTTTCATAAGAAACCGTTCCAAAATATCGGGTGCAATGGAAATAAGGCTTGTCTTTGTGATAATCGTACTTGCAGCGGCTTTGATTATTGCGTTTAACGGACATAAGGATGTTGTGGCTAAAGTTATATCCTACTCAATGCCGGTTATGGTTTTTGTTATGTGTGCATTTTCCAATACATTTTGGATTTGCAAATCATTATTTTACCAGTGCGATTGTGAGCTTCTTAAAAGTGAAAGCTACAGACGCAGGAATGACATACTTGAAACCTTTTTCATAAGATTAAAGTATCTTATTATAGTTGATTTGGTTCCGGCGGTGTTTCTGTCGGCAGTATATGGGATAGTCGGCGCCGTCACCGGAGCTGAAAGCAATGCAGCTACTGTTGTATCGGTATGCGCAGGTATAATCCTGCTAAGCTGCTTTTTTACGGTTCTTCAGCTTGGATTGTATTATATTATACAACCATATAAGTCAGATGCCAAAAAAGGGAATATAACATATACCTTTATAAGTATAATTATGTATATATGCTGTGCAGCGTTTATATATATTAATTCGACCACTTTGTTTTTTACTCTTGGGGTAGGACTTGCCCTTGCGGTGATTATGGCGGTTTCGGTGACGCTGGTTGGACAGCTTGGTAATAAAACATTCAGGCTTAAATAAAAAGTCAGGAGGTTTAATATGAGAGGTAAATTCAGATTGCTGTGTGCTTTGGGATTTGTTGCGTTAGCCTTAACGGGGTGCAGTCAAAATAAAAGCACGGCAGATGACCCTAATGTCAACAGCCCTTCTAAAGAGCAGGATGTAACCATTTTTGATAAAATCATTGACGGTGAGTATATCGGGGATGAAATATCATTATATGACATAAGCGCAATGGTGAAGGAAGATGGTTACAGGCTTTTGTCGCTGTGTGCGTATAAGGATGAGTGTGTAATTGCCCTGTATTCAGGTGAGGAACAATCTGAAGCTGTGATATATGATATTTCAGACGGGGACATATATAAAAGCATAAAGCTGGATACTGTTTTATCTGATATGGCATATGTTGATACGGCAGGCAGCGGACTTCCTTATATATATGATAAATCTGACAGTATTTTCTGCACACTCAGTGTAAAAAACGAGAAATATACATCATATCAGTTTGGTTTTGTGCCGGAGGATATGCTGGTATCTGACAGCGGTAACAGAATATACTATACACTTAAGGATGATGCCTGTGTATATCAGTATATAACGGAAACGGAGCAGTCAGCTATAGCATATGACGCATCCGGCGAGGCCGATTGGCTGACACTGGAAAGCATTAATGATGATGACAGCACATTGATTGTCAAAATTTTTGAGGGTGATTACGAGGGATATGCAAAGCTCAGCATAGAGATGCAGCAGCTGGACAGGTTGAATGATTTTGACGGAGCTTTGTATTATACGGGAAGTGATTATATATACACTTCCAAGGATTACCCGGAGTCCGTATGCATATATAATGAATTGAAGCCGAGAACCTTTATGAAGTTTGACCTTGAGGAGGCTGCTGAGCTTGATAACATTTTTGTATATCAGGACGGACCATATATTTTTACAATGGTTGAAGCTGACAGTGAGAGTATTTTACGTTTTTATAATGTGGCAGGAGGTATTATGGAAAACTGGGTATCTTTGCCGTCAGATTATGAGATAATCAGGGTAAGCTTCATGAAGGATATACAGGCCTTCTGTTTTACCACCGTTAATGCAGACGGTGAAGCAGGAGCGGTAATTTGGGATGTTGAGGCTATAAGCAGTATAGTAAGTTAGAAATTAAAATAAATTAAAAAAAGTATTGACATTTAGGCAGCTATAATACTATAATGGACAAGCGGGTTAAAAATGACCCTAAATTGAATATGGGATCTTAGCTCAGCTGGGAGAGCATCTGCCTTACAAGCAGAGGGTCACAGGTTCGAGCCCTGTAGGTCCCATTTTTCATTATATTATATGGCGGAGTAGCTCAGATGGCTAGAGCACATGGTTCATACCCATGGTGTCAGGGGTTCGATTCCCTTCTCCGCTACTTTGTAAAACCCTTAATGTTAGTACATTGAGGGTTTTTGCGATATAATTCGGAGGTCGTTATGAGAATAGGAACGGGATATGATGTTCATAAATTAACAGATAACCGCAGACTCATTTTGGGTGGTGTGGAAATTCCGTATGAGAAGGGACTTTTAGGTCATTCCGATGCGGATGTTTTGCTGCATGCTGTGATGGATGCTCTTTTAGGTGCGGCGGCACTGGGAGACATCGGTAAACATTTTCCAGACAGCGATGCGGCTTATGAGGGTGTGTCAAGTATGGAGCTTATGAAAAAGGTTTCAGAGATACTTTCAGACAACAACTATGTGATTGAAAATGTTGACAGTACTGTGATTGCACAGAAACCTAAGCTGGCTCCTTATATTGAAGCTATGAGGAGCAATATCGCCGATGCGCTTGGTATAGATGTGGGAAGGGTAAGTGTCAAAGCAACCACAGAGGAAGGTTTAGGTTTTACCGGAGCAGGGGAAGGCATTGCAGCACAGGCTGCAGCGCTTATAACTACTGTTCAGAATTATGTGTATGATGATATTATGAATGATTGCTCTGCAACACGGGGATGTGCAGGCTGTAGCGGCTGCTGTAGGGGTCAGGATATAAATTAAAGGTTGATATTTCTTGACAAACAAAGCGTAAATGCATATTCTATAACATAGAAAATCGCAGGTGGCAGCCCTGTGTACGGAGGTTTCATTCATAATGAGATTCAGAAAATACGTTAAGGAACAGATAGAAGTAATAAAAGACAGAGACCCTGCTATAAAGCAGGATAAGGAGGTTTTTCTGTATCCTTGCTTTTGGGCAATATGGAAATACCGTAAGGCACATAGATTATACCAGCAGGGGAAATATTACCGTGCCAGAAAAATATCACAGCGTGCGGCAAGACGCACCGGTATAGAGATTCATCCGGGAGCAGTTATCGGCAAGGGATTTTTTATAGACCACGGTCACGGTGTTGTAATTGGGGAGACCACTATTATAGGTGACAATGTGACACTTTATCAGGGAGTTACGCTGGGCGGAACCGGTAAGGAACAGGGTAAGCGCCATCCGACTATCGAGGATAATGTTATGATTAGTACCGGAGCTAAAGTTCTGGGTTCCTTTACCATAGGTTCAGGCTCTAAGATAGGAGCAGGCTCAGTGGTATTGGATGAGGTTCCTCCTAATTCTACAGTTGTGGGTATTCCGGGAAGAATTGTCAAGAGTAATGATGTTAAGCTTCCTAATAATGATTTGGACCAGATTAATCTTCCCGACCCTGTGCTTAATGATATTAATACTCTCAAAGAGGAAAATGAGAGGCTCAGAACACTCATGGATGAGATTATAGAAAAGATTGGAGATAAATAGCAATGGAGAACAAGGTAAATTTATTTAACACTCTTACCAGAAAAGTGGAGCAGTTTGTTCCAAATGAGGACGGTAAGGTTGCTATGTATACATGCGGACCTACCGTATATCATTATGCCCATATCGGAAATTTGAGAAGCTATATTATGGAAGACATTCTTGAAAAAACACTCCGTTATGTAGGATATGATGTTAAGCGTGTAATGAATATTACCGATGTGGGGCATCTCACAAGCGATGCGGACACAGGCGAAGACAAGATGCTTAAAGGTGCCAAGAGAGAGCATAAGACCGTTATGGAGATTGCCAAATTTTATACGGATTCATTTTTTGCGGACTGCGCAAAGCTTAATATAAAGACTCCGGATGTTGTGGAGCCGGCCACTAACTGTATTTCCGAGTTTATAAATATGGTCAAGGTGCTTTTGGAAAAAGATTATGCATATATAGCAGGCGGCAACGTGTATTTTGATACCTCAAAGCTTAAGGACTACTATGTTTTCTCCAGTCAGAATGAAAAAGAACTTATGGTGGGAGTACGGGATGATGTAAGCGAAGACACCAATAAGAAAAATAAAGCGGATTTTGTGTTGTGGTTTACAAAATCCAAATTCGACAATCAGGAGCTTAAGTGGGACAGTCCATGGGGTGTAGGCTATCCGGGATGGCATATTGAGTGTTCATGCATCAGCATAAAGCATCTTGGTGAATATATGGATATTCACTGCGGCGGCGTGGATAATATTTTCCCGCATCATACCAATGAGATTGCCCAAAGTGAGTCGTTTTTGGGACATAAGTGGTGTAACTATTGGTTCCATGTACATCATCTTAACGACAAGTCAGGCAAGATGAGCAAGTCTAACGGTGAGTTCCTGACGGTATCGCTTCTTGAGGAAAAGGGATATGATCCGCTTGTGTACAGGCTTTTCTGCCTGCAGTCACATTACAGAAAGCCGCTTGAGTTTTCATATGAAGTAATGGACAATATGAAGTCAGCCTATGATAAACTGGTTAAGAAGATTGGCGAGCTTAAATGCGATGGTGATATAGATAAGAATGGCTTTGATGAATACAGAGCCAAATTTGAGGCAGCCCTTTCAAACGACATAAACACTTCATCGGCAATTACCGTAATATATGATGTTCTCAGAAGCGGACTTAATGATGTTACAAAGCTTGAGCTTATTAAGAGCTTTGACTATGTTTTGTCACTGAATCTTACAAGGATGCAGGGAGCGGAAAATGATACACAGAATATAGACAATGAGCTTGCAGCATATGTGGAGGCCAAGATTGAGGAGCGTAAAGCTGCCAAGAAAGAAAAGGATTTTGCCAAGGCAGATGCAATCAGGGATGAGCTTCTTGCCAAAGGTGTGCGCATTAAAGATACAAGAGAAGGTGTAGTTTGGGAACTGGTGTAAAATATGTTTGAGGAGATGGCAAAAGCTTTTGAACTGCAGAAGGTGGATTTGGCAAATTATTCTCCCCTGACGCTTGCCTATATAGGCGACTGTGTTTATGAACTTATAATAAGAACCCGTCTTGTGTACAGAGGCAATGCGCCTGTTGATAAATTGAACCGCAAGGCCAGTAATCTTGCAAAAGCAGCAACACAGTCGGCGATGATTGAGGCGATTATGGAACAGCTTACGGACGAGGAGCAGTCCGTTTACAGACGAGGAAGAAATGCACATTCATACACCAGAGCCAAAAATGCCACGGCAGGCGATTACAGGCGTGCCACAGGCTTTGAAGCTCTTATTGGTTATTTGTATCTGGAACAAAGATTTGACAGGATTATGGAAATAGTTAAAGCAGGCTTTGAGTCAGTGGAATAGCTGCGAAGCAGCGCAAAGGAACCATTGCGGAGTTGTGTAAGAATTTATGAAAAGGATGCTTTTATGAAATACAATGAATTTACAATAGAAGGAAGAAACTCCGTAATTGAGGCATTTAGAAGCGGCAAGACAATAGATAAGCTGTATGTGCTTGATGGCTGTAAGGACGGCCCGGTTATGACAATAATAAGAGAAGCCAAAAAAGCAGGAGCCATTATTAATTATGTAACCAAGGACAGGCTTGACCATATGTCCGGGACAGGGCATCATCAGGGGGTGATAGCCAATGTAGCCGCATATGAGTATGCTGAAGTTGATGATATTTTAGATGCGGCCAGAGCGCAAAACGAACCACCTTTTATATTTGTGCTTGACGGGATTGAAGACCCGCACAATCTGGGAGCAATAATAAGGACTGCCAATTTATGCGGTGCACATGGGGTTATAATACCTAAGCATCGTGCAGTGGGACTTACTGCAGCTGTGGCAAGAACATCTGCGGGGGCGCTTAATTATACTCCTGTTGCCAAGGTAACTAACATTGTAAGCACTATCGAAGACCTGAAAAAAGAAGGCTTGTGGTTTGTGTGTGCCAATATGAGCGGGGAACTTATGTATAATCTTGATTTAAAGGGTCCAATCGGCTTGGTAATAGGCAATGAAGGTGAGGGCGTAAGCCGTCTGGTCAAAGAAAAATGCGACTTTGTGGCATCTATTCCTATGAAGGGCAATATAGATTCTCTCAATGCCTCGGTAGCGGCAGGTGTTATGGCATATGAGATAGTAAGACAGAGGATGTGTTAGAGTATGTCAAATCAGAAATCAGGTGCAGGCAAAAAAGATTACAGTAAGATGTCTGATGAGGAGCTTGTTTTGACCTATCGTACAGGAAACGAAGGGGCTGCTGATATACTTGTGGAAAAATATAAAAATCTTGTGAGAATGAAAGCAAGAGCTTACTTTCTTATGGGTGCCGACAGTGAAGACCTTGTACAGGAAGGAATGATTGGACTTTATAAGGCAATCAGAGACTACAATCCCGAAAAGGATGCGGTTTTTATGACCTTTGCATCGCTGTGTATCGGAAGACAGATAAGGACTGCAATAACTGCTTACAACCGCCAGAAAAATGCGCCCCTCAACACATATATTTCTCTCGATATGCCTGTCACTGATGAGCAGGGAGATGATGCAAGCCTTAAGGATGTAATCGCATCGGAATACGAGATGAATCCGGAGGCGCTTATTATTGACAGGGAGCAGGCGGACAGACTTATAAGTAAGCTGTACAAAAGCTTAAGCAAAATGGAATGGCAGGTTCTTGAGCTTTATAAGGAGGGCTTAAGCTATGCCGAGATAGCCGTATATCTTGAAAAAACGCCTAAAGCCGTTGACAATGCGATACAGCGAATACGTACTAAGTTCAGTGCAATCCGCGAATAGTTTCAGGTGGCAGTAAATATAATAAGAATTATCTCTAAAGATTATCTCAAAAAACAGTTGATAAATTCTCTGACTTGTGATAAATTATTATTCGGATGTGCTGATGTGGCTCAGAGGTAGAGCACTTCCTTGGTAAGGAAGGGGTCACGGGTTCAATTCCCGTCATCAGCTTAAGCCAGAACGCAAAAAAATGGGTAGAAGAAATTTAGTTCTTCTACCCATTTGCCATATATAAGCAGATTTGCAGCTTAAAAATTAATCAAGCTGCTTACCGTTTTTGTCATAGACATGGTATCCGGCATCTTTGTATGTATTCCATGCAGAGTAAGCATATTTCCATACTTTAAAACTTCCCTTGGAAGATAAACTATCGTTAAATGATTTTCTTACCCTATAATAATCTGCCGAAGCGGTATAATCCGGATAGGATGCGGCAGTCAGAACAGATACCTGTGCAGCCTGTACGGTAACAGTCTTAGTATTAATGAGCTGTGTGCCGTCAGGTGCATAGGTCTTGATGGTGTATGTACCGCTGCCAAGCGTACACAAGTCAACATTTGTACTAAAACCATGATAACCATTGCCTTTTGCTGCAGCCTTTAAATCAGCTCTGTATACATCGGCAGTGACAGTGACGGTTTTCTTAAGTGTCGTACCGCAGTATATTTTAATTGTCACAGCGCAGGAAGAGTCATCAGTGCCGTTCCAGCACCATCCGCCTACGGTATTTGCTGAAGCCACATCCAGATAGCCCTGATAATTATAAACCTTGATATTTGATGAAGTGGAAGCTGTCGGTTTTGAGGCAGATGCAGCTGTTGATGAAGCAGAAGATGAAGAAACCACAGAATCCGTAAAATAATATCCATTGCTCCATCTGTTCCAGTAGCCTGAAGGATATTTGGAAAGGGCAAGCTCCCTTGTTTTCATTGTATTACCTGCGCAAGTCTCGCATACCGTTCCGGTTGCAGGGTTGTAAATGCCTATATGTCCGGTATTCTGATAAACAAATGTAATAATGTCAGCTGGTATCTGTGCCATATCTGTACTTTTGCGAGTTGCATTGTTATAAAAATATGCAATACTCACATCGGGCATAGTTGACTTATTTTTTGAAATATAGTCATATTGGTTAGCTGTAATGTCTACATTGACCGGAACTCCCCAGCCGCAGGCCTTAATTGTGCATACACAGTCAAACTGCTGCCTGCCGCCAGCATTAAACTGTCCCCACTTTCCGTTACAATACACGGTGTTGTCTGTTTTAATAAGGCTTTGATAGTAATTCCATACATCCTGCATGGTTTTCTTTCCTACTGTAGCTGCCGTTAAAGTTGCCATAATTTTTCCTCCTTGTAAATAAAAATTACCCACTGTCTAAGACAGTGGGCTTTTAGTTAAAGTGATTTCAGTTGTTTCATAAGTGGATTATGTAATATTCTAAATGCACAAATTATTTTATTTGTTTTTAACGGAAGTCGGAACACCGTTATTGCTGCTGAGGGCACTCCAATTTGTTACACCGTTCTTTTTAATCGGTAAACCGGATAATTCATTCCACAAAGCATTTTTAAATGTTCCGTCCTGTACAAGTGCCTTCCTGAAATCTGTGTAATCGTGTACATTTGAAAGCTCCATATTTATATTAATATCACCAAAATTTACGTCACCGTTTCCGCTACTGTTTGCAGGCAGCGGAATATTGTCAAGGGAAGAGGTGAAGTCAGGAATGCTGATGCCGGGAGCAAAATTTCCCTGTGCCATTTCCCAAAGGCGTCTGCTCATTTCGCTGGTGAATACCATATCTCCCTTGCCAAGAGGCGTCAGTATGGCTCCGTCTGATTTCCTTAAGATGAATTCGGTGCCGTCTTCCTGTGTCCAGTGATAACCGCCCGGTGCATTTGAAGTACCGCTTCTGTAGCCATGGGATTTCATCTGGCTGAGCATCCATATATTCTGTGCGGCCGAACCTGTATAGGTGCCTGAACCGCCCATTGCGGAATAGTATTGTGCCCGTGCCGAAAAGGAGCTGTCAAGGTTGTTGTATTTCAGCCTGTCCACGATGCTGGTGTCTTTATTCAGTTTATCCTTCGGGTATGTATCGGTCTTTTTTATAAACCAGCTTCCCCATGATGGATTGCTGCTGTTGGATGAATTGTTGGAAGAGCTGTTTGTTTTCGCAGATAACTGTAAACTGCCGGAGGCAATACTTGTTTTGGTGCTACCGGAGTTGCCGGAACCTGCAGTTTTTGTACTGCTTGACGTACCGGAGGAAGAACTGCCGGCAGTACCGCTTCCGGCATTTGTTTTACCTGCACCTGCATTTGTCAGGCCTGCCACATATGACACCAGCTTGTCAATAGCGGCGGTTGTTCCTGCAATAGTTGTGCTTACGGTATTCAGTCCGTTCGTCAGTGCATTCGTAAATGGGGAAGCGGAATCAAATACGGAAGTGATGGTGTCGCTGATAAAAGTACCATATTCCTCCGCAACTTCGTTCAGGGTGGCATTGATTTGGTCGCCCTTTCCGGCAACTGCGCTTACGATTTCCGCAAGAAGCGCATCTGAATTGTCAAGACGGTCATTCATCCAGTTTTCATAAGCTTCTGCAAGCTGGTCAAGCATATCCTCGGTATCACTCAAGTATTGTTCGTATTCTGTTTCCTGAAGGTCAGCTTTTGCTTCTTCCAGTTCAACTTTTATCTGCTGGATTTTGGACATTGCTTCTTCTGAGGTATCGTTTTCGTAAGCAAGTTTTTGTTTTTCGAGAGATGAAATATTGGCTGTCTGCTCAGAAATTGATTTTTGATATGAATATAAATCTTTTTCAGCGCTCAAAGCTTCCTTTTTCCTGTCGATAAGCTCCTGAATGGCATCCAACTGGGCATCATAGCCGTTTTCAATCAGGTCAAGGATGGCTTCTTTTTCATCTTCAGCGGCATTGACTGCGTCTCTGTGGGCTTCTGCCATTTCGTTGTACTGTTCAAGAACTTCCTGTCCGGCGCCGTTTATAAGTTGCCGCTGTAAATCCTGAACTTCGTCGTAGTAATCCTGTGCCTGTTGTCTGTAGGTATCATAAGCGGCTGCATGGAGGGCGATTGCCGCATCGGCGTATTTTGTCAGGCTGCCGTCGTCATCATACATGTCTTTGTTTTCCAGCAGTCCCGTAAGGTATTCTGTTTCATCGGTGATGCGGTTTATGGCTTCTTCAAGGTATTCGAATATTTCCCAGTCAAGGCTTCGGATGGTGTTGTTGAATTCTATACAATCATTTTCCAGTTCGGCAATTTCCTGACGAATATCCATAAGCTCAGAGAACATCGTATCATATGCCTCGGTGCCGGAAGTCATTGTATTCAAAATGGATTGCAGTTGACTGGCTTCGGATGTAAGAGTACTGATTTTCTTTTGGGTAAGAGATGCCATATCCGCGTAATAAGCAGAATCAGCGAATAATCCTTTTAATTCCAATTGGTCAATTTTTGTTTGTAAAGAATTAATATCCGAATCAAAAGAGGTTATCACAGCGTCTGATTCTGTTTTAATGTTATTCCATTTATCGCTGGTAGAAATCTCATTTAATGTCTGTTTAAGCTCTTGGGCAGTATCCAGACAACTTATTGCTTTAGCATACAAATCCTGATATTCGCTTATCTTATCAGCAAGGCTGCTGTCGGTAATGTCTTCAATCCGAAGGGTGCCGTTTTGGACAAGTCTTTTATATGTGTCTGACAATCCTATGGCGTCAGCTTCTTTTATGTAGGAGCTGTAAGCCTGTTCCTGAAGGGAGATGGCTTCTTTGGTTTTTTCCATTGACTGTGCCAGTGATTTATTGCGTTCTGTCCATGAGGAATAGGTGTCGGATATTTTTTGGTCGAGGCGGGACAGGGCTTCATCTGTGCGTGATAATGCGGTTTCTATCCAGTCGAAGGTCTGGGCGGTAGTTGATGAAGAAGAAGATGAAGATGATGATGAATCCGATTCCAAAGCATTTCCTATATTACGTTCAAAATCAGAAATGAAAGAGAGCTTGGTATTCATATCAGAGAAAATTTCTTCGGCGGCTTCCTCGTTTACTTCAAAGGCTTCTTTGTAACTATTGTTAAGCTGTTCTTTCTGCTCATCTGTGAGATTTTGATTATTGGCAATAGCTTCTGCATATTGAGATGCAACATTAGACACAATATTGGCTTTTGACAAGCCGAGTTTTGCAGAGATTACGGAATATAGTTTCAGATTGTAATTTTTTAATTTACCAAGGCTGGTGTTGATTAGATTAATGAAAATGTTTTCAGATTCAGCTGCTTTATCGGTGCTTGTTGCAAGATTTTCATATGCCAGCTGGTTGAATTTTACCATAGCCTCATCTACAACTGCCTGTTTTGCATTTTCAATCTGTGCCTTTGCAAGCTGAATATAGGCATCTTTATTTATTGACAGTTGACCGTTTTCATCTCTGAGAACCGATAAATATTCAGGCTCAAGTGACAATATATCGTTAAGCGTATCAATTGTAAGATAACCGTTGGTGTTGTATTCTTCTATTGCCTTTGTAACAGTATCATAACCGCCTTGTATATTATCAAGGGCAGTTGTAACACCTTCAATGGCTGAAGTGACTTTAACAGCTTCAGCTGCTACATTGCGCAGATAATCTGCCAGTCCTGATTCCGGTTCCACATTCAAAGTTGAGATAAGAGATTCAACCTTATCGGTCAATGATTCTTCTATTATATTTCCGATATTTTCAAGGTTTGTCAGGTCTATATTGCTTATATCAATTCCGGCTTCTTTCAGATCATAAAGCATATCTATTAATTCGCCGGATGAATAATTACCCTCCAGAACTTTTGAGTAAGTATCGCCAAGCGATTCCAGCTCATTTTTAAAATCAGATAAAGTTTCCAGAGAACTTTCATCAGTAATATCGGAAATAGAGTCTGCAAGAGCAGAAGTGAGTGAGTTGCCAATACTTTCATCTTTTTCTTTAATATCGTTAAATAAAGACCAGTAGTAATCATTAAAAAATGATTCTAATTGAGGATAAGATTCGCTAAGTCCGTCGAGAATTGCGTGAACTTCCTCCGCGGCCGCTTCAGAATCTGCTTCAGGGTCCAGTAAGGAATCATAGAAGCTGTCAATTGCATTTTCAAGCTCTTGATTGTTGGCAATTTCATCTATGGCATCTTTGATTTCCGTCAAAGAAAAGCCTGATTCGACAAAATCTGCAATCATATTATTTAAGGAAGTTTCATCAAATGCGCCTGTTGAAGATGCAACAAAATCTTCCAGCAATTCCTGTGAAAGCTGTGTCTGTGAATTAAAATATTCCTGAAACTCATCTGCATCAATGAAATAGCCATATTGGGAACAGCGAGTTATAAGTTCATACAATGTAGCGGAATCCAGTTCCGGGGCTTTTTCATTAATATAATCAAACAATTGCCCTACCGTTGTCGTTTTGCCGGAATACAGATAATCCTTAATTTCGTCAAATGTTTCATCGTAGACACCCTGTTGTGAAAGATAAGATAAAAGCTTTTGCCTGTAGTATGAATCTTTCCCGTATATGTTCGCTGAGGTTAGAAGAACAGCTTTATTTCTGACCTTATCTAATGTAACATCCACTCCGCCTGAATTAGAAATCTTGGCGTTGCTGTAAATATTTTCCTGTGCCTGAATTTTGTCGTCTAGAGCTTTTTGGTTTTGTTTATCTAACAGCTCAATACGGTCTTTCAATTTCAGATTAGCTTTATCCCATGCTTCGGATTCTCCATTTAATAATCCTTTTGTGTCACCAATGGATTTATTTAAGTCTTGGGATATTTCAGCTAATTTCTGTTTATTGGTGCCGGCTTCTTTTAAAGCTGTCTGCAATTCTTTAAGAGAAGTGATTTCATCTTCATTTTTCTGAATTAATTCATCTGACTTATCGATGATGTTTTGCTGTGATTCAAGGTATCTTTTATCTGCTGAGGCTAAATACTGTATAAGTGATATAATCCCGTTTATTGCAAAAGAAACACCAAAACTTACAGCGGCATTTAAAGCCATGGTGGCGGCTTGCAGAGCAAATGTTTTGAGGGTGGCAGTAACGAGAGAACCCACATAGTTGCCAAGTTCTGCAGTTGTACCATTTAAACCTGTAAGATATTTGCCAAGTGATGAATTGGCTGAACCAATTGCCGTTACTAATTCCTCGGTATTGGCAGTAGCCGTAACCGTACCGTCAGTATTTGTCTGCAAACTTTCATTGTATGCATCAATGGCTTGTTTTACACCACTATATCCGTGGGCGGCATCGGCTATATTTTGGTAGTTTTGAGTTTGGATAAAACCATTAATATCACCAGTTTTTAATTTGCCAATTTCACCTTTTTCATAAAGCTCTTTGATGTGTTCTGGTAATCCTTCAATATCAGACAATCCATGTTTTTTTATAACAACATCTACTTGTGCTGTGGTATTGCAATCTTGAATGACCTGTTTGAGTTTATCTAATTCTTCTTTAGCAACTTCAGTAGTTATTTTGACTGTCGCATTTTTAGTACCACCAAGTTTTTCAGTCCAACTCCAACGGTCAGCAAGAATTTTTCCTATCAATTTTTCTTGCTTGATTTAGTTTGTTAATGTTGATATAATTAAATCAAAAATGTGAGAGAAGGCAATTTAATTATGAAGTACTGTTTACATTGTGGTTGTATATATGCTGAGTCATATATATATTATGAAAATGAAGAATGTAGCGGTTGCGGTTTCAAACTCATTGAAGATGTTGATATGAAAGAAGAACAATTTTTACAATTATCTGATTCTGAAAAAGACAAGTATGAATTGAAAATATATGATTTGTGCAAGCAATCTGAGTTTTTTGATGAAACCACTTATAAAAAAGAACATAGCAATTTAAGAAATTGGTACTATACTTTCCGTTTTGATAAGTATGAGCAACTATCTGGCGAAAAAGCATTTACCAAGGAGAACGAACTTTATCACAAAAAGGAGGCCCATAAGCGTTTTAATGAAGCGATGACAAAATATGCAGGAACTATAAGAAGCAGCAATGTACCTAAATGTCCAACTTGCCAAAGTACCAATCTGCGTAAAATATCAACAACAGCCAAGGCTGCCAATACTGCATTATTTGGCATATTTGGGACAAAGAGACACAAGACCTTCCACTGTAATAACTGTGGTTACGAGTGGTAAACAAATCATAATACATCACATCCTTTCAAAATATAATTATGGAATAAAGTATACTAAAAAGTACACTACGAAATACCGGGTATGCCGATATTTGGTACTGTACTTTTTTTTAAGCTGTCTGCAAACTTTCATTATATGCATCAATGGCTTGTTTTACACCACTATATCCGTGGGCGGCATCGGCTATGTTTTGGTAGTTTTGAGTTTGGATAAAACCATTAATATCACCAGTTTCTAATTTTTCAATTTCACCTTTTTTATAAAGCTCTTTGATGTGTTCTGGAAGTCCTTTAATGTCAGATAATCCATGTTCTTTTATAACAACATCTACTTGTGCTGTGGTATTGCAGCCTTGAATGTCTTTTTTAAGTTCATCTAGTTCAGTCTCTTCAACTTTAGTAATTATATTGACGGCAGCATTTGTGATTCCACCAAGTTTTTCAGTTACTCCAAATTTATCAAGCAGAGTTTTTCCTATCTATTTTTCTATTGATAAATAATCGCAAATTGCAATAGCAAGTTGCAATAGTTAGCAAAAATTTATGGTAGAAC
>CAYPWY010000037.1:0-13731 GCA_964414835.1 uncultured Butyrivibrio sp.
CGTTCTACCATAAATTTTTGCTAACTATTGCAACTTGCTATTGCAATTTGCGTAATTAATTATTATAATATTATTTGCATATTCAGAGGTTCTTATGAATTTTATTTTTATTAACGGCAAAATCGAAACATTGTCTTTTTTCTCAAAACAACTGGCAGACAGGCTGTCAGATATGGGACATAGTACATATATCCACGAATTTTATAACGGTATCAGCGGTCTCGCAAAACATATCGATACAAATAATACCATACTCATAACCTTTAACTGCATAGGTGTTTCAGGGGAAGAAGAATATATGGTAAACAGCGATGTGTCTTTCTGGCGTGCTCACAATATATCCATAATAAATATTCTTGTTGACCACCCGCTTTACTACCATTCCCAACTGAGCAATCCGGAAAAATACGGCACAAACGCAGATAAGTATCTTGTGATATGCATAGACAGGTATCATTTAAAATATCTTAATTCATATTATCCTGAAGTCAAAAATTCATATTTTATGCCGTTAGCAGGTTCAGGAAGCGAATATGCCTGCTCCCTCAATAAGAAAAAATATGATGTCATTTTCACCGGAAATTTTACCCCCTGCTCTCATTTTGATAAATACATAGAGAGAAACGGCAGTGAATACACAGAATTTTACCATGGAATAATAGATGATTTGCTTTCCAACACCCAACGGTCTATAGAAGAAGTCTGCATTTCCCATATTCTGGATGAAATCCCCGATGCCGGATACAAGGATATTCGCCAAGTTATGAACAACATGATTTTTATTGATTTGTACGTGCGTTTCTATATGAGGGAAAAGGTTATACGTGCCGTCAGCAATGCAGGAATAAATCTCCGCCTTGTGGGAAAGGGTTTTGAGGCAATCAGGCTCGACAATGGCAAAACACTTTCCGGCACTCCTCTTATGCCCACAGGCTACTGTCACAAGGAAACCGCCCTTTCTAAAATATCACTGAATGTGATGCCATGGTTCCGCGATGGCAGTCATGACAGAATTTTAAGCTCTATGATGTGCGGAGCTGTTGCTCTTACCGATAATTCAATATGGCTTTGTGAAAATTTTAACAATATGACTGATATATGTTTCTATGATTTAAAGGATACAGACGGACTTGTATCGTGTATTTTTGAATTGCTTGACAACCCTGCCAATCTTACATGCATTTGCAGCGCAGGACACAAAAAGGCCCTGAAATCCCATACATGGGAATCCAGAGCCTTGGAAATCGTTAAACTGACAAATCAGTTAAATAGCCGATAGATTATACCGCTATTACATTTCAAGTGAAATATATATATCCACAATAACATCCACAATAACATCCACAATTGACTTGGCATCTGATGGAATCTCAACAGAAGCATTCTTATCAGCTGTAACCGTAGACTTAATTGAAGCTCCTACGCTTTCTCCGGCATCTTCAAAATCGAAGTCCACAGCTGTTACATAAGAATCTCCTGATTTTGATACCTTAACATTAACCGTACCGCCTAAGTCTTCTGTAATCTCTACTGCCTGAAGTTCTGTTATAAGCTCGTCAAGCATCTCCTCAATATCTGACTCACTAACCTCTAATTCCGAGAAATCAGTATCCGCAAGAAGCTCTTCCTTCAGTTCTTCCTTCATATCATCTGTTATTTCACTACTATATATAGCTGCAATGGCATCTACAAGCTCATCTGCGAAATTATTCAATATAGCTTCAACATCCACTTTGTTGTATGTGTCCAGATACATATCTACGAATGTATCCTTATTGTCCTTTAACATCTTAGTAGTTGCATCAACAAAAGCCTGTATATCATCCTTTTCTGAAATAGCAATTTTGAACTCAGAGTCTTCATTCTTGATAAGGTCGGCATATGCCTCGTCTAAAATGTCAAATACCTTATCATAAGATGTAGTTGTGAAAGCTCCTTCTAACTCCAAGTATACCCATCCTAAATCTCCGAATGTGCTGGCATCTATTCCGTAAGCTGTCAAAAACGGGCTTACCTGTTCCAGTATAGAGCCTGCATTGATGTAAAGTACATCGTCTGTGAAGACTATAACATCCGTAAATTCATATGTCATTCCGCTGGCACTTGCCTTAATATCCACTGATGTAGCCTTGCCGTCTGAAACTCCGCTGAGTGTGAGCTGAATCTTAGTTCCGTCAGCATCAAGCTCCATAGTTGTCTCAAAACTCTTTTTCTCAAGTTCACCGGCCTCCTTAAGAAGTGCAAACATAGAATCTGCATTATTGCCGGATGTCTTCTTTCCTGAATCCTTACTACATCCTACGAATGCTGTTACCGCCATTACTGCTATTAAAAATAACGCAGCGGCTTTCTTCATAAAACCTTTCATATTATCCCTCCTATGTGTGGTGTATAAACACCTGAAATAAACCATAAATTCCGCTTATGATATTATCATTGGATTTTTATTTTGTCAATAAAAAACATAAATATATTGAAAAGAATTCGTTAATGTAATAAAATAGAAAAAATGCCAAAACGGCGATACATATTTTGGAGGTCATTATGAATCATCTACTTAGTCCGCTTGATTTATCGGTTTCCGAGCTTGATGAGCTTTTAAGTCTTGCCTCAGACATAGCAGACAACCCTGCCCGCTATTCCCAATGCTGTAACGGCAAAAAGCTCGCAACGCTTTTCTATGAACCAAGCACACGAACACGACTCAGTTTTGAGGCCGCAATGTTGAATCTCGGCGGTTCTGTTCTCGGTTTTTCTTCTGCCGATTCCAGCTCTGCTGCCAAGGGAGAAAGTGTTTCCGACACAATACGTGTTATTTCATGCTATGCAGATATATGTGCCATGCGTCATCCTAAGGAGGGTGCTCCTCTTGTGGC
This sequence comes from uncultured Butyrivibrio sp., assembly GCA_964414835.1. Classification (GTDB taxonomy): domain Bacteria; phylum Bacillota; class Clostridia; order Lachnospirales; family Lachnospiraceae; genus Eshraghiella. The sequence goes on from CAYPWY010000037.1 coordinate 2,877, forward strand.
ATCAATGCATTCCTCAATTCCGGTAATCAACGCAGGTGACGGAGGTCATCAGCATCCAACTCAGACATTAACCGACCTTATGACAATCAAAAAATTAAAAGGCGGATTTGATAATCTTACCATAGGTCTCTGCGGCGACCTTAAATTCGGCAGAACAGTTCATTCACTTATAGAATCACTTGTAAGATACAATAATATAAAGTTTGTGCTTATATCACCAAAGGAGCTTCAGGTTCCGGGTTATATACGCAATGATGTGCTGAAAGCAGGCGGTCATCAGTTTGAAGAGGTTGAGAAGCTGGAGGATGCCATCCCCGGACTTGATATTCTTTATATGACAAGAGTACAGAAAGAACGCTTTTTTAATGAAGAAGAGTATATGAGAATGAAGGGATATTACATTCTGGACAATGCCAAGATGTCCCTTGCAAAAGACGATATGATAGTTCTTCACCCGCTTCCCCGTGTCAATGAAATTTCTGTGGAGGTGGATGATGATCCTCGCGCCTGCTATTTTAAACAGGTGCAGTTTGGCGTATATGTGCGCATGGCTCTGATTCTTAAGCTTTTGGAGGTGGATTTACCATGTTAAATGTAGGAAAATTGGAAAACGGCTTTGTTATAGACCACATCAAAGCAGGTAAAAGTATGGATATATACAAATATCTAGGTCTGGGCAAGCTTGACTGCTGTGTAGCTATAATCAAAAACGCCAGAAGCAACAAAATGGGCAAGAAGGATATTATCAAAATAGACGGAGGATTGGATCTTGTAGACCTGAATATTCTTGGTTTTATTGACAACGACATAACAATTAATGTTATCAAGAACGGTGAAATCACGGAAAAAAAGACTTTATGCCTACCTCACACCGTTACCAATGTAATCAAGTGCAAAAATCCGCGCTGCATAACCCAGATTGAGCAGGAGCTTGACAATGTATTTATTCTAACAGACGAGAAAAATCATATTTACAGATGCAAATATTGCGAGTCAAAAGCATAATATGCTCACAGATGTCCCATAAGAAATCATCAGACAGACATCCCTGATACCATCAAAAATGCATCAGCCCACAGACCTGAGCTGATGCATTTTTTTGCTGTCTTAGGCAGCACATATAACCGTTACTATTACTCTATTTATCTTCCGTCACTTGTATTTTACGGATTTCTTTTGTGCTGATTTCCTTACATATATCATCTATGAATTGGCTGAGAGGCTTCTGTCCCTCATCACCCAGAAATCTGCTTCTTACAGACACAAGTCCTGCATCCTGCTCTTTTTCACCAACCACAAGCATATAAGGAACTCTGGCAAGTCTCGCCTCACGAATTTTATAACCGATTTTCTCAGCACGGTGGTCAACTTCCACATATATATGATTGGCCGCAAGCTCAGCTTTGACCTTTTCGGCATAGTCATAATACTTGTCTGAAATAGGAAGCACACGAACCTGCTCAGGACAAAGCCATGTAGGAAACATTCCCGCATATTTCTCAATAAGCCATGCCAAGGTTCTTTCATAGCATCCCATACTGGTACGGTGTATGATGTAAGGTCGTTTCTTATCTCCGTTTTCATCAATATAATACATATCAAACTGAGCGGCAAGAAGAGCATCCCACTGGATTGTAATCATCGTATCCTCTTTGCCGTAAACATTCTTGGCATTAATGTCTACCTTAGGTCCGTAAAATGCAGCCTCGCCCACATCCTCTGTAAATGGGATGTTAAGCTCTGTCAGTATCCTGCGGATGCTTGCCTCTGTTTCTTCCCATACTTCCGGTTCACCGATGTATTTCTTCCTGTTGTCCGGGTCCCACTTTGAAAGATGATATGTCACATCCTCCTCAAGTCCCAATGTCTGGAGACAATACTGTGCAAGTGCAATACAATCCTTAAATTCCTGAACCATCTGGTCAGGTCTTACTATGAGATGCCCCTCTGAGATTGTGAACTGGCGCACCCTTGTAAGACCGTGCATCTCACCTGAATCTTCGTTACGGAAAAGTGTGGAAGTCTCACCGTATCTGCAAGGCAAATCCCTGTATGACTTCTGACTTGCTTTATATACATAATACTGGAACGGACATGTCATCGGACGAAGCGCAAACACTTCCTTATCCTTTTCTTCATCTCCAAGTACAAACATTCCGTCCGTATAATGGTCCCAATGTCCTGAAATTTTGTATAAATCGCTTTTTGCCATAAGTGGTGTCTTGGTTCTCACATATCCACGGGAATCCTCCAAATCCTCAATCCAACGCTGCATGGTTCTGATTATGCGTTCACCCTTAGGCATAATCAGCGGAAGTCCCTGCCCGACTACATCAACAGTGGTAAAAAGCTCCATCTCACGTCCTAGCTTATTGTGGTCACGGAGCTTAATATCCTCAAGATGCTCAAGATAAGCCGCAAGGTCCTCTTTCTTGGTGTAGGCAGTACCGTAAATTCTCGTAAGCATCTTATTGTCAGAGCTGCCTCTCCAATAAGCACCGGATGATGATATAAGCTTGATTGCCTTAATCTGCTTGGCATTCATAAGATGAGGACCTGCGCAAAGGTCAACAAATGCATCATCACCATCACCCTGTCTGTAAAATGATATTACCGCATCCTCCGGCAAATCATTGATAAGCTCTACCTTATAAGGCTCGTCTCTGTCTTCCATAAACTTGATTGCTTCTGCCCTCGGAAGCTCAAAACGCTGGAATTTACGGCCTTCCTTAATAATTTTTTTCATCTCGGCTTCAATCTCATCAAGTGCCGCCCTGTCAAATGACTGGCAGTCGAAATCATAGTAAAAGCCTTCTTCTATTGATGGTCCTATTGTAAGCTTGGCATCAGGATAAAGGCGCTTTACAGCCTCTGCAAGTATATGTGACGCAGTATGCCTGTATGCTCTTTTTCCCGCATCATCATTGAAGGTCAGTATATTAAGGGTACAGTCGCTGTCCACAACAGTTCTCAAATCCACTACCTTGCCGTCAACTTCGCCTGCGCATGCTGCTCTTGCAAGTCCTTCACTTATATCAAGTGCGATGTCATATACAGACATTGCAGATGAATATTCCTTAACGGAGCCATCCTTTAATGTAATCTTCATTGCTAAAACCCTTTCCTTTTATTCCTCTTCGTCACCGAAATCATAGGAATAGCATTTATTGTATTTCTTTATGGTGTTTTTGCTTGTAGCAGCCTTGCCTACAAAAAATCCGATAATCATTCCGACAAATGTGCATACAGCAGCCGCAATAAGCAGCTCCTTATTAGAGCGTGTTGTCTCCTCGTCAAGCATTTTGATAACATCTCCGGTTCTTCCTTTAAGTGTCATAATACATTCCTCCATATTCATTATTATTAGCATTATTGCCAAATACGCCGTGGTAAATCACTGAGTAATATTTCCTGTGATACATGAAATGCGAATAGTTCTCATATCACAAAAACGCCCCCTGCCTGTCGGCAAGGGGCGATATAATCGCGGTTCCACCCTAATTATTCTTCCATCACAAAATGCAACGAAAAAACATCTCATGTGATTATAACGTAATCAACGGACCGGATTGGGGTCACTCAGAGGTAGTCTTCACATAATGTCCGCGAAATCTCACACCATCCGATTCCTCTCTGAAGCTTCTCACTATGCTACTCGTCTCGTCAGCGTATTATCTGTATGTATTTAACATATCACAAAATTCATGGGATTTCAAGCCTTATTATTTACAGACATCATATTATAAATTGCATTATATTTTTCCCGTCACCCTATACTGCACTACAGCAAAAAACTCTCTCAGCATATAATTGCCAAATAATATCTCATCTGAACCGGCAGATACTCCCTGCACCTGATACCCCATTTTCTCACATACAGCCGTTGCCCTGTATACGTGAAAATTATTGGTAACGATTCCTATGTCCGGTTGAACGGCATTTTCCGTATTATAAATTATATCCATGGAAAGCTCTATATTTTCCTGAGTACTTGTTGATTTATCCTCAATAATTATGCGTTCTTCATTTATTCCATGCTCTATCAGATAGTCATACATTGCCTGTGCTTCCGATATGTCCTCTCCTATTCCCTGACCGCCTGAAACGACAGCAACGGTGTCCGGATTGCGCTCAAGATAATCGCAGGCGGTCTCAAGCCTCTTTTTGAGAGATTTGGTGATTCTTGTTCCCCGCACCTGCGCTCCAAGTACAATTATATAATCAAGGTTATCAGATGGTTTACGCACCATACCGGATACTATCACCGCCTCTACGGCAATAAAAAATGCCACCGCAATTCCCAGAATGGAGATAAGCGTCACACGAAGTCCCAACGGGAGCTTTATACACTTTTTGTGAATGACAAATGCCGCCACTGCAATTATCGCACAGATTACAGCCGCCGCCAGCCACACAGGCGAAAAAGACGTACTCACTCCTGCGTAGCTTATCATTACAATATAATAAGCCATACACATCACTGCTAATATTCCAAAAACTACTACTACAACCATAAACTCACTTATCCTGAATTAAATTCTTTTGTTAAATTATACCATCCCTTCTATTGAAAAACAAACAATATTCATGTTATACTATATACAAAATAATAAACAATGCATAGTTCCGCAGCGGCAAAGCACCTGTCTGCGGACGCTTTATGCATAATAATGAAACAGATTGCGAGGAACATATTTTGGCTGGTTTAAATGATGAAATAAAAAAAAGACGCACCTTTGCGATAATCTCCCATCCTGATGCAGGTAAAACAACCTTAACCGAGAAATTCCTTCTCTACGGCGGCGCTATTAATCTTGCCGGCTCGGTAAAAGGTAAAAAGACTGCCAAGCACGCCGTTTCTGACTGGATGGAAATAGAAAAGGAACGAGGTATATCCGTTACATCCTCTGTTCTGCAGTTTAACTATGACGGCTACTGCATCAATATTCTTGACACTCCGGGACATGAGGACTTTTCCGAGGACACCTACCGTACGCTTATGGCTGCTGATTCGGCAGTGATGGTCATTGACGGCTCAAAAGGTGTTGAAAAACAGACAATCAAGCTTTTTAAGGTATGCGTTATGAGACATATACCTATTTTTACATTTATAAATAAGATGGACAGAGATGCCAACGACCCTTTTGAACTTTGTGACGAGATTGAAAAAATCCTCGGTATTGCCACATGTCCTATTAACTGGCCTATCGGCTCAGGCAAGGAATTTAAGGGCGTATATGACCGTAACACCCACACAGTATCTACATTTACTGCGGCTATGAACGGGCAGAAGGAGGTTGCCGAGCGTGACCTTGACATCACCTCCCCTGAACTTGAGGCGGAAATAGGTTCTCATTTTAAGGAAAAGCTTCTTGAAGATATAGAGCTTCTTGACGGCGCAAGTGCGGAATTTGATATGGATTTGGTAAGCGCAGGCGAGCTTTCTCCCGTGTTTTTCGGCTCAGCTCTTACCAATTTCGGCGTGGAAACATTTTTAAAGCATTTCCTCGCCATGACTACTTCCCCACTTCCCAGAAAATCATCTGAAGGAATAATTGACCCTTTTACGGAGGATTTTTCCGCATTTGTATTTAAAATACAGGCTAATATGAACAAAGCCCACCGTGACAGAATCGCATTTATGCGTATCTGCTCCGGCAAATTTACAGCAGGAATGGAAGTCAATCACGTTCAAGGCGGCAGAAAAGTCAAGCTGTCACAGCCTCAGCAGCTGATGGCATCTGAACGGAAAATAATTGAAGAAGCATATGCAGGCGATATAATCGGTGTCTTTGACCCCGGCATTTTCTCAATCGGGGATACCTTGGAATTATCCAACAAAAAATTTGCTTACGAAGGAATCCCAACGTTTGCGCCGGAGCATTTTGCAAGAGTGAGGCAGCTTGACACTATGAAACGTAAGCAGTTTATAAAGGGAATCAACCAAATTGCCCAGGAGGGTGCCATACAGATTTTTCAGGAATACAATACCGGCATGGAGGAAATTATCGTAGGCGTGGTTGGCGTTCTCCAATTTGATGTGCTTAAGTTCCGGTTGGAATCGGAATACGGTGTTGATATAAGGCTTGAACCTTTGCCTTACGAATATATACGCTGGATTGAGAATCCTCAGGAAATAAATCTTGACAGAATCGTGGGGACCTCGGACATGAAGAAAATTAAAGACCTGAAAGACAGACCACTGCTGCTGTTTGTCAATGAATGGAGTGTAGGAATGGTTCTTGACAGAAATAAGGATTTACGGCTTACGGAATTTGCTCAGAATTAGCAAGCTGTTTTAATCAATATCTTTTAGGCTGTATACAGACCGCTAGGACAATTAAATCCGATTTATCTCAATAATTTAAAACAGTCAGAACCGATTACAGGCTCTGACTGTTTGTGACTATCTTCCTCCCTCAACACTTTGCAGTACAAATTCCGGGGCAGCCTCTCCTTCTGACGATAAGGCATCATAATCAACACTATATTTAAGATACAATGAAGCTACACTGTTCTTAACTCCGTCAACATTGTACAAATATTTTATCAGGAATATATCCTTTTCTTCATCTTCTTCATCCTGCATGATTTTCATATACTCATATTCCAGTTGGGCATTTATTTTATCATTCCATTGATATGGGGCATCACCGGATATCAAACCTGCCGCTGACAGCTTCTGCAAAGAACTATCCGGCAGCACATAAGTATACTCACTGCCTTCAAAGTATATCCCTGTATGCAGCTCACCTTCATATATATATGCTCCATCCGGTGAAAGATATGAATCATCACAGCAGATGTATGTATCCGTAAAGCTTCCGTCTTCATTCTGTATAAAAATACCTATCTGTATTCCGTTGTACACAGTATTATATATGTATACATCCTCTAATCCGTCACCGTTGGCATCCATTTTATCCACTCGTGTTTCATCATTATTAAACTTTTTCGCTATCTGTTCATCACTGAAATACAGCGTTCTTTCTCCATACCGTATACACAGAGAGCCTTTATCATCTTTATCAACTCTTGGAATAATCTCAATTATGACCTCCAGATTGCTGATATTCAAATCCTTCATTATTCGCTCTTTGATGCTTTCTTTGTTGCTTTCACAGATTACTCCGTCCTCTGTGTCCACAAGAGTTACAGAGTATGATGTAACACCACCTGTTGTGAGAATTTCACTTCCAACGCATACCAGCCCTACCTCCACACAGTAGTCATCAATGTCCATATCCGCATATGCATCATATTCTGTTTGAGGGTCGACTATATTGTCCGAATATTTGGTTTCCGAATTATCACTTGTGTTAGAACCGCACCCTGACGTAAAAATTGCAGTTGCAGCAGCCGCAATAAGTACCGCAGCCGTAAAAATGTTTTTCTTCATAAAAAAGCCTCCTTCCTGTATTTGTTCACTCTGTCACATCCGCAAATTCAGCCTGTGACGCCTGTCTCAAATCCTGCGGTTTAAGGGTAAGCTGTACGCCTATTTTCCCTCCACTCACCACCATCGAATCGAGCAACGCCGCGCTGTCATCAATTCTTGTAACATACTGCTTTTTCATGCCGATTGCAGTACATCCTCCACGGACATAGCCTGTAACAGCTGTCACATCCTTAAGCGGAAGCAGTTCTACTGATTTTTCCCCAACCGAACGTGCAGCTTTCTTAAAATCAATTGACTTCTCAATAGGAATTACAAACACATAATAATTCCCGGAATGTCCTACGGTTACAATTGTCTTATAAACGATTTCGTGGGATATTCCCAGCAAATCCGCAGTATGAACGCCGTCTATAAACTCATCACACTCATAAAAACGCGCTTTATATGGAATTTTTTCTTTATCCAAAATGCGCATTGCATTGGTTTTTATGTCTTTGTTCTTTGACATATGATTACCTCTTAGGCTCTAAGAAAAGTACACTGCAGCCTGCCATTTCAACGCCCTTTGACATATCATATTCCTTGCCTGTAATCAAATCAGTAACGCTCTGCGCTCCGGCGTCAAAATGTGCGGTGTATTGGTTATCATCTGCATTTATTGCCACAAACATTACGCTATCACCTGCGGCACGCTTAAAAACACACTGACGGTTGGTTAAAACCAACGAATAAAAGTCTCCGTAATTGAGTGCATGACTGTTTTTCTTAATCTCTGCCAGCCTTCCTATAAAGTCTGTAAGCTCATTTTCCTGATAATTTTCAAAACAAGGTCTCAGGGCAGGGTCCCCCTGACTTTTATCTGCTTTAAAGCCCCATTCGCTTCCATAATACACGCAAGGTATTCCCGGCATACCAAATGCAAGTCCGTAGGCAAGGGGAACATGTTTTTCATTATTAATCACGCTGGCAATCCTTGACACATCATGATTGTCCACAAACGAAAGCATATGCTTTCCCCTATAAAGGGTCCACTGCTCAGGTCCGAACTGCCTTAAAAGTGAATGTATTATCTCAAACAAATTCATGCTGTTGAGAGCGGAATGTATTCCCTTATAGCACTCGTAGTTGGTAGCGGAATGAAGCATGGCATCATTGACAAGTCTGTTATAATCACCATGAACCGTCTCTCCAAGCAGAAAGAAATCCGCCTTGAGGCTGTCGGTAAATCCCCTCAGTCTTCTCATATACTCTTCATCAAGACAGTAAGCCACATCCAGCCTTATTCCGTCTATATCAAAATATTCAATCCAGTATTTTACACAGTCAAAAAGATATTCCACAACCTCATTATTTTTGAGATTAAGCTTTACAAGATCGTAATTACCTTCCCAGCCCTCATACCACAGACCGTCATTGTACGGACTGTTGCCGCCGAGGTTTATATTGAACCATCCAAGATACCTTGAATTTTCACGATTGGCAAGCACATCCAGAAAAGCAAAATGTCCGCGTCCCACATGGTTAAAAACACCATCAAGCACAACCTTGATTCCGGCATTATGTAAGGCATCGCATACTGCTTTGAAATCCTCATTGGTTCCAAGGCGCACATCTATTTTTTTGTAATCTCTGGTATTATAGCCGTGAGTGTCCGATTCAAATACCGGTGAAAAATATATTGCATTGCAGCCTACTTTTTTGATATGGGGAATCCAGTCTATAACCTTCAAAATGCCATGACGCTGCTCTCCGTCATTCTCGAACGGAACTCCTGTGAATCCTAACGGATATATCTGATAAAAAACGCTTTCAAATGCCCACATTACTGTTCTACCTCCAATATTGCCATAAATTTATTGTGTATATCTTCTCTTGTACGCTTAAGATTGACAGGTTTAAAATTATTTGAATCCACAAAGCAGTGGGAGCTGGAACCTGTAACGATAACTGCGTCATCAGATACTCTTTTTACCTCATATTCAAGCTCAATCACTATTCCGTTATACTTGCGTACCTTGGTATAAATAATCACTTCATCATCAAATGTTGCGGGAATTTTATATTTACAGTCCACAGTCACCACCGGAACCATAACTCCCTCTTCTTCCATACTCCTATATGAAATATCCGCTTCACGCATAAACTCCACACGTGCTTCCTCAAACCATCTTATGTAATTTGAGTGATGTACAACACCCATTTTATCAGTTTCGTAATATTTTACAAGTCTCCGGTATTTATAAATCATTGTTTTCCTCCTGTCCGCAGCCGCCTCTCGAATACACACAGCCGCAAAAATTCTGTCTGTACAAATTGTATTCCCTTGAAAGCTCCACTGACTGCTTGTAGCCTTCTTTTTTCTTAAAATCCGACGGCAGATGTGCAACACCGTACTCTGCTCCTACTGTCTCACCGATTTGATTAATCTTTGCAGCATTCTTAAGAGGACTTATGGACAGTGTAGTAGTAAAATAATCAAACCCGCCGTCCCTTGCATACTTAGCTGCCTCGCGAAGTCTCAGTTCGTAACAGACAAAGCAGCGTGCTCCGCCCTCAGGCTCTTTTTCAAGACCCCGCACCGCTTCATAGAACTCATCAGGCTCATAACGCCCTGCAATAAATGTTACGGGATACCTGACAGGAAGCTCCTCTATAAGTCTTTTTTGCTCTGCCACACGCTTATCATATTCATCCTTTGGACTTATATTGGGATTAAAATATAACAATGTAATTTTAAAACATTCTGACAAATATTTCAATACATAACTGCTGCATGGCGCACAGCAGCTGTGAAGCAAAAGCGTTTTCGGCTTCCCATTCTCCTGTATACGGCTGATTATTTTGTCCAGTTCCCTCTGATAATTGATTTTGTTCATAAATTTGCCTCTAAAAATAAAAATTTGTTCACAAATTATTAATTATTTTATCACAGATTATCAATAAATCAACAGTATACTAAATTTATCAAAAGATAACAGACAGACATTATCGAATTCTTTTTCTTTTTCATAAAGCCCGGCGAGTTTAACATTCGTCGGGCCCTCCTTTTTATACAGGTTATACAGGTTTTTCATCTATTCCGCTTTCTATAAGATTAACTGCCGTATTAAGCGCTTCCTTCTCATCAGGACCGTCACATATCAGCTCCACCTCGTCGCCGCATTGTATTCCCGATGCCAGCACATTTAAAATGCTTTTTGCATTTATGCGCAAATCATCCTTTTTAACATATACATCTGACTCAAAGCCCGTCATGGTTTTAGTAAAAAGACCCGCCTGACGCATATTCAAACCATTCCTGTTTACAATTTTAACATTTTGACTAATCATTTCGCACCTCCTGATACTAATATTGTGGCTTTGGTGTTTTAATCTATTCACAGGCTTTCAATAAAATATTTTCGCGGATTGTAAAATGAAGTTGCAATAGTAAAAAAGTATCCATAGCGAAGATTC
>CAYPWY010000038.1:0-13620 GCA_964414835.1 uncultured Butyrivibrio sp.
CCAGACCTTTCAAGTGAAACAATTGCGAATTAATATTTTCCAAACAGTTGATAATCGGTGCCGTCATCATTGAGGACAGACGGCTGGAGGACAACCTTGACCGCAAGGAGAGGTACCATTGCTATTCAATGGACGCCGCCGAATTTGAAGGCAGCGATTATGGAACGGACGAAACACCGGAAACGCAGATGGAGAAGGAACTGGATGCAGAACGTATAATAAAAGTACCCAAGATAGTATCCAAGATAGTACCCAAGATAGTATCCAAGATAAGAATTTGACAAATAAGGAATGGCAAATTCTTAGTATATGTAAAGAAGAAAAAAGTAAACAGGAGATTGCAAATCTTATGGGATACAGAACAATAAAGAGCATAAAGCCGGAAGTAGAATTTTTACTGAAGAAAGGAAAGCTGAAAATGTCAATCCCAGATAAACCTAAAAGTAAAAATCAGAAATATATTGCGGCTAAAGATAAGAATATAGATTAAAAAATCATTTGTTGAAATGTCTCCGAATTTACAGATAAGAGGGTAGTCCGAATGATGAAACGGGAAATTTTTGCTGCAGATGACGAATTTACAATATGTGCTATAGCTAATGAGGACAGAAGCGATTATGTAGAATTGCACAGGCAGTTAAACGGGGAAAAGTCACTATATTTGAATCCGTTATCAAAAGATATGATGTGGGAGCAGATACTGAGTAATGCAGATAGTGTATTTTCCTTGTTTACGGCAAAGGGAGATTCAGACATTGGAGTAACGCTGAACACCTACACGCATCTTGGTTTGGAGGACGCTGCCGAGGAATTGAAACGGGTGGAAGAGCTGGCAGATGCCAGAAAGGAACTGGAAAAGGTCAAGGGTGAGAATCCGGTATCACAAAAAATGTTCCGGGCAATTTAATATAGAAAGAACACTTGGCGCTCTGCTTCGGCAGGGCGTTTTTTCTACATTCCCCACTCCCAAAATCCTGTGGTTTATGGTAGAATATTCGCAGTAGTAAAACACCCCCGTTCTTACTACGATTTTACTACGTTTCATGTCCTCAACTTGCCTCGTTTTGCCGCATTTTGCTTATTCTGTGACAAATTTAACAATCTTTGAGCAAAAATTATAGTCGGCAAACTGCGGCAAACCGGGGCAGAATACGGTATTTTAGGAGGATTTTCGTTTATGATAAAAGTATTATTCGTTTGCCACGGCAATATTTGCAGAAGCCCTATGGCTGAGTTCATATTAAAGGATATGGTACAAAAGCAGGGTATCGCTGATCAGTTTGAGATTGCCTCGGCGGCAACCAGTACGGAGGAAATCTGGAATGGGATAGGCAATCCGGTATATCCGCCGGCAAGGGAGGAGCTTGCCCGACATGGTATCGGTTGTCAGGGAAAACGGGCGGTTCAGTTAAGAAGTACCGATTATGATTATTATGATTATCTTATCGGTATGGATGCAATGAATATAAGAAATATGGAAAAAATAACGGGGCATTGCAAAGGCAAGATTCGTATGCTTCTGGAATATGCGGGAAGCAGTGCCGGCATCCGTGACCCATGGTATTCAGGACATTTTGATGAAACATATGAGGATATAGTAACCGGATGTAAAGCATTTTTGAAGTATCTTAAAGACGAAGGAAAATTGGAGCAGCATTTATGGAAAACACAATGATATTGGATGACGGTTTGACGGATGAAATAATGAAAACATTTAAGTCGGCTATGGAACCTTCAAGACTTCTGATGACATATTATTCCTGTGCCATTATGGAGATTGAGACAAAATTTAAAGTCCTGAACCGTCAGTTTTCGCTGGAACAGGAGCATAATCCTATTGAAACCATAAAAACCAGATTGAAATCCGTGGAGAGTATTGTTAATAAGTTAAAATCGAAAAACCTTCCTTTTACGGCAGAGTCGGTTGAAAAGAATTTATATGATGTAGCAGGAATCAGGGTTATATGTCCGTTTATTCAGGACATATATATGCTGGCAGACTGCCTTCTGGAACAGGATGATGTTTTTTTGATTCAGAGAAAAGATTATATTAAAAATCCCAAAGAGAATGGATACCGCAGTCTTCATCTCATCGTCGAAACGCCGATTTTTCTGAAAGATGAAAAACGTATGATGAAAGTTGAGGTACAGCTTCGTACAATCGCAATGGATTTCTGGGCGAGCCTTGAACACCGGATGCGTTACAAAAAAGAATTAAATCCGCAGTTGACCGATTATCTGTTTGCCGAATTGAAAGAGTGTGCGGACAACAGCGCACTGCTTGACGTCCGTATGGAGAAGGTCAAGGATGTAATTGAAAAGAACGAGACTTTGGAAAAAGCCGATTGTGATAAAACAGAGAAATAAAGCCACCGGATTAAGTTTTGATGCTTTCATGAAAAAAATAGTTGGTATATTTTACATCTATTTTTCTGCAGTAATCATCAAGATAAGCCGCAAGCTTATTCCAATATGTGTTATCCTTACGGAGATATATTTGTGCGTATTTAGGTGCTAACTCAGGATAATTTACACTGATGTAATCAAGAATTTCTTTTTTGTATGAGCCCCTAAGATTCAGATTTTCAAACCAATATTCGCAGGTAATATTCCGGGAGGCATCTATTATTCCTTTGCAATCAGTGATGTACGGGAAAATAGGCGACATAAATAAAACCGTATATATGCCGGAATCATACAACTGCGCCATCGCCGATAAACGTTCCTGAATTGTATCTGCGCTGTCCATGTCTTTTCGGAAAGCTTCGTCCAATGTGTTGATTGAAAAGGCAGCTTTAAGATTGGGAAGTTTTTTCAGTAAATCCAAATCCCTTAATATCAAGCTTGATTTTGTGGATATTGTAATCTGACAGTCCGCATTAATAAGCTGTTCAAGTATCTTTCTGGTTGTCATATATTTTTCTTCAAAACGATTATAACAGTCTGTTACCGATGATATAAAAACCGATTTGCCCTGAAGTTTCTGAATATTGATGGGTTTGATGCATTCTTTTATGTCGATAAAACAGCCCCATTTTTCATTATGTTTTGTAAATCTTTTCATAAAGCAGGCGTAACAGTATTTGCATGCGTGAGGACACCCCACATATGGGTTGATTACATAATCGCTTGCAGGAAGAGTTGATTTTGTCAGGTAATCTTTTACGGTGACTTTGCTCTCGACGATACCTATTTTATCTGCAAGCTGTTCCTGCGAATAGCCGTTTTGTTTTCTTAAAAGCTGTAATTTTTCCTGTAAATTCATTTGAATACCTCCCATTCATAAAGTATACCGGTTTCCGTTGCAATAATAAACTGTTTTTTTTCGCTTTCGGTTGCATAGGAAATAATACCTGATGTTGAACCTATGTAATCTGCCAGCTTCAGAATTACCTCCCGGCATTCAGGGTGGGCGAGAACCTCTGCCTGAGGATACCTTTTTTTGAGGGTAAGTATTTCATTTTCCGCAATAAGCTCATGAACCGGACAGAACCCCTTTACCAGAATAATATTTTTCTCAGGAACCTGCTCAGCCACGTAACGTCCCAGATTTCTGTCGGGGATAAAAAGAATATTCTTGTTAGGCATATTTTTTATGATGCGCACTGCATTGGATGAAGTGACGCAGACATTCGACCATGTTTTTATTTGTGCGGTGGAGTTGATGTAGCATACAACTGCCAGGTCTTCGTAGTTTTTTCTGGCTTCTTCAACTTCTTCACGTGTCACCATATGTGCCATAAAGCAGTCAGCATCGGCATCCGGTATCAATACCTGCTTGTCAGGGCTTAACATTGTTGCGCTTTCGCCCATAAAGGAAACACCGCAGAAAACGATGGTTTTGTTGGGCAGGTTTTTTGCTATTTTGCTGAGATAGAATGAGTCGCCTATGTAGTCTGCAAGTGCCTGAACCTCAGGACGCACATAGTAGTGTGCCAGAATAACTGCGTCTTTCTGCTGCTTTAGGTTTTGTATCTCTTCCTGTATTGTCATTGTTTGCCTCGATTCTGCTGCAGCATAGCCGCAGCCTTTGCATTTCTGCAAGTATAGCACATATTAGGACATATGATAAGACATATGAAAACAGATATGTCAAAAAAACTGACTGACATAAACCATTCAACCTTGCCTAAGTATTGAATATATTATATGAGGAGGTATTGCTATGAACCCATGTAATGAATTGAGTATCGTATCAAAAAATTATCTTGATACTTTTTACTGTATTCTCGATGAAATGATTAAAGGAATGACAGATGTTGAACTTACCGACAGCATATCCTACAATTTTATGATTCAAATGATTCCCCACCACCGCGGTGCAATCGAAATGTCACAGAACATTTTGAAATATACAACTGACATACAGCTTCAGAATATTGCGCTGGGGATTATTGAATCCCAGACAAAGAGCATTGAGAATATGCAGGCGATAGAATGTAAGTGCATGGAGTTAGGCAATTCAGATAATGAGCTGTGTAAATTCCAGAATGAAATGGAGTGTATTATGCAGGTTATGTTTGCTGGGATGAATGATGCCCGTTCAACCAACAGCATTAACTGCAATTTCCTGTGGGAGATGATACCTCATCATATGGGTGCGGTTCGTATGTCAGAAACTACCTTGAAGTATAATATTTGTGACGGGCTTGTACCTATTCTTAATGCAATCATTGAATCACAGAAAAAGGGAATTATGCAGATGCAGAGACTTCTGAAGTGTCTGGGCTGCCGTTAAAACTCAATTTTGTAA
Source organism: uncultured Butyrivibrio sp. (assembly GCA_964414835.1). GTDB lineage: Bacteria > Bacillota > Clostridia > Lachnospirales > Lachnospiraceae > Eshraghiella. The sequence continues at coordinate 4,754 of CAYPWY010000038.1, forward strand.
TTTGTAAAACATAAGTGTTAAAGGTTCTTGATTTTCTGCTGCCGCAGTACTATAATTAAACAATGAGGTTAGTTATGACTAACCTAAAAGATGAAATGTAATCCGGTACCAAAGCCGCCGGACTGGAGGGAATAGTATGTTTATACAACTAAAAAACGCAAAGAAGCAGTATGGTACAGGCGAGGCAGCAGTGTATGCGCTGGATGGCGCCGAGTTGTCTGTGGGGCAGGGGAAGATTTATGTGATTCTCGGCCCTTCCGGCTCAGGAAAAAGTACTTTATTAAATATGATTGGAGGTTTGGACTCTTTGGACTCCGGCACTATTTCCGTGGCAGGACAGGATATAAGCAAGGCGGGGAAAAAGGAACTGACCAATTACAGGCGGGAGTCGGTGGGATTTGTATTCCAGTTTTATAACCTGATTCCCGACCTGACTGTTCAGGAAAATATAGAAGTTGTTTCGGATATATCGGATAACCCGTTGGATATAGAGGAGGTCTTGGAAGCCCTTGATATTGAAAAATACAGGCGCAGATTCCCTAAGGAGTTGTCCGGCGGACAGCAGCAGAGAGTTGCCATAGCCAGAGCCTTAATCAAAAATCCCAAGCTGCTGTTGTGTGATGAGCTGACAGGTGCATTGGATACCAAATCATCCCGTCAGGTGTTGAAATTTATAGAAAAGGTCAACAGACAGTTTGGAACCACCATCGTAATAATTACCCACAACGAAGCCATTGCAGGCATGGCAGACTATATAGTGCGTATTAAGGACGGAAAAATTGCTTCCAACAAAGAAAATAGCAATAAGCTGCCGGCACAGGATTTGGAGCTTTAGGAGGAAATTGTTATGAAAATTAACAGACGATATGCCCGGAATATCAAAGAAAACCTTTCATTTTATGTGGCATCCACCGTACTTACCATTGTTTCAATTTTTCTGTTTTTTGTTATGAATATTGCAGGCAGCGGAATTTACGATTTCGGAAAGGAATTTTTTGAAGAGCATAATGTAGAGGATGCTTCATTTACAACATATAATCCCATACCGGATGAGGATTTGACAGCTCTTGAGAAAGAATTTAATGTGGAACTGGAAGCCCAGTATTACATAAATATTGAAAATGAAGATTACACTGCCAGAGTATTCGGCAGAAACAGAAAAATAAATGTGGCTGAGATAACGGCAGGCTCGGATATTGTTTCGGATGATGAGGTTATTCTGTCCGAGGGCTTTGCAGTAAACAACGGATTGAAAATAGGTGATAAGTTCACGATTAGTGAAAAAGATTACACAATATGCGGATTTTTCCAGAGACCGGATTATCTCTATATGCTTGAAGAGCTTGATGACAGCTACAAAAATGATACCGGATTTGTGCTTGTATATATGTCGGATGAGGAGTTTGGGCGTCTTCCGGCAGGAAACTGCCTGTATATGGTTGTCTTTCATGAGGACAATCAGCAGGAATTCAGAGCAAAAGTTTATAATGATTATATGACAAGAGAGTATGTAAGTGCGGAGGACAACACGAGAATCTCCATGGTGTTGGAGCAGGCGCAGCTGTTTTTGGTTTGCTCATGGATTCTTCTTGTTGTGGTGCCGCTTATTACGGTGGCTTTAATCAGCATCATCATTAAGCGCAAGGTAAAGGATGAGCAGAAAATGCTTGGAACCCTGTCCGCACTTGGATATAAAAAGCCGATGCTTATTATGCACTATGTGGTTATGGGAATAATTCCGGGAATCTTAGGCGGCGTTTTATCTGTAGCAGCTGCGGCGGTTACGGCGCAGCCTTATGGTGAATTGGGGCTTGCAGATTATGAGCCTTTGCATATTAATTTTCATATTTCACCTGTTGCGGCAGCTGCGGCAATATTGATTCCTACACTGCTTTATGCTTTAGCTGCGGCAAGGGCAACCGGGAAGCTGCTGAAAAAGGATACGGTACTGCTGCTGAACGGAACCGCAGGCAATACCGGAAAAACGAAAAAGCTTTGGGCGGACAAACCGAAGAAGGTCAGAACGAAATTTGCGTTCCGCGCACTCATTGCCAGTCCGGGAAGAAGCTTTGTGGTATTTTTAGGTGTTTTTCTTGGTACTTTTATAATTATGTTTGCCTTTTTGACTATTGATGCAATTAAAGGTCTGCCTGATGTCTATAAGGAACAGGTGGGAAACTTTAAGACACAGTATGTTTTGAATACTTTTCTGTCTGATGAGCGTCAGGATGGTGAAACGCTGCTTGCTGCAAGCTATGAGCATAACGGAACTGCTTTTACACTGATAGGTGCAGAGGCGGATGTAAGTATGCTTAACATGGAGACGGCAGATGGAAGGGCGGATTTGGAAGACGGATGGTATATAACAAATCTGCTTGCGTATATATGCGGTGTAAAGACTGGGGACACCTTTACTTTTGTAAACAGGATTACCTTGGAAGAATATCATATAACTGTCGCAGGAATTATTGAGACTGATATGCAGAAATATCTCATAAGCTCCAAGGAAAATGTGGCAGAAATACTTGGGATTGATTCAGGATTGTACAATTCCATTCTTGCAGACGGGTCATTGGATATTGATTCTTCGCTTGTGGCATCGGAGATTAATACCTCATCCATTGATGACCAGATGGATTCAATGATGAATGAAATGGGTGCAATCATTTATGCGCTTGTTGTAATCGGAGGAATTATATGCATTGCGGCAATCTACGTATCTGTGAATATGCTGGTTTCGGAAAACAGATTAAATATTTCAATGCTTAAAGTGCTGGGTTATCGTGACAGGGAGATTAACAGAATGGTTCTGAACGCAAACAATGTCCTGCTGCCTGTTGGAATTGCCGTAGGCGTTGTAGTGTCATATTTTTCCGTCAAACTTTATTTTGAATCCTTTGCAGAGATAATGGGTATGATTGTACCTGCTATATTAAAGCCTGTAAGCGTTGTCATTACAGCGTTAATTGTATGTGGGTGCTATTTTCTCTCACTGTCGTTTATACGCAGAAAAACATCGAAGGTGGATATGGTGGAAAGTCTCAAGGACAACAGACAGTAAAACAGGCAGAAGCCTTGTGATGGATTTGGGCGCAGACATCTATGGAATCAAGCCGGATTTTGGCTATAATAAATTGGCGTTGAAACAAATGCAAAAATTATGTATAATATTTCGTGGAGCATAACGATGCAGATAAAACAAAGGAACTGCCCGGAAATTATTATAATGAAAGAGACGACTTACTATGGATATGCTGAAGCTTGCACAACAAATAATAGAAGGAAAAAGACTGAAAAGAGGAGACGACTATTCTGTATTTCTGGAGTGTGATTTAAAGGAATTATGTCAGGGTGCAGATAGAATACGTGAATATTTTGTGGGAGACAAGGTGGATTTGTGCTCAATTATAAACGGGCGCAGCGGAAAATGCCCTGAGGATTGTAAATATTGTGCTCAATCCGCCCATAACCATACGAACTGTGAAGTGTATGAATTCCTTCCGGAAAAGGAAATCGTAGACGCCTGCAAATTTAATGAAAGTCAGGGAGTTGACAGGTTTTCCATAGTTACGGCAGGTAAAGCACTGACCGGCGAGGAATTTGAGAAGGCAATACATGCATTTGAGACTATGCACAGAGAGTGCAAAATAGATTTATGTGCGTCCATGGGATTTTTGAACGAGGAACAATTACACAGGCTGCATGAAGCCGGAGTAACCAGTTATCATCACAACATTGAAACATCAAGACGGAATTTTCCCAATATATGCACAACACATACATATGAACAGAAAATCGAAACCCTGAAGAAAGTAAAGGCAGAGGGGATGTGTGCCTGTTCCGGAGGAATTATCGGTATGGGAGAAACATGGGAAGACAGAATTGACATGGCGGTAAGTCTGGCTGAGCTGGGAATAGATTCCATTCCAATCAATGCGCTGATGCCCATAAAAGGCACACCATTAGAGAATATGGGGCAATTATCGGAAGAGGAAATATTGAGAACGGTTGCTATGTTCCGGTATATTAATCCCGACGCCAATATACGTCTGGCGGCAGGCAGGGCATTGCTGACCAATGACGGAGAATACGCATTTACATCCGGTGCATCTGCCACTATTACGGGAGATATGCTGACCACAGTGGCATGTGCCACCATTCAAAGCGATAAGAAAATGCTGGAAAATCTTGGGCGTGATGTGACGCCGGAATATTTAAAGTAGATACGGAAATGCCATATTAAATAAGGCACAATCCATATGGATTGTGCCTTTTAAATGTTAAATCATAATTTAATTCAGGTGTTCTTGGCTTTTATGTTAGGGTTTTCGGACACATCCTCATCATCAAAATTGTAATCTTTTCCCGGAAGTATCGCATTGAGAATTATACCTACAAGGGCACCTACGGCAAGTCCTGAGAACTCAATTGTCACTTTGCCGATTGTGAAAGCGATGCTGCCTGCTGCACTGTATTTAATACCGATTGAAAGTACAAGTATGAGTGCGGCAATAATTATATTGCGTGACTTGGAAAAATTAACCTTGTGCTCTACCACGTTACGGACACCCACCGCAGAAATCATTCCGTAAAGTATAAGTGATATACCGCCGATTGTGGCTGTCGGCATAGCGCTTATGACTGCTGCGAATTTCGGGCAGAACGAGAAAAGAATGGCAAAGCCTGCGGCAATCTCAATTACCAACGGGTCATACACCTTCGACAGTGAAAGGACGCCTGTGTTCTCGCCGTATGTGGTGTTGGCAGGAGCGCCGAAGAGAGCGGCGAGAATGGTTGCCGAACCGTCACCCAGAAGTGTTCTGTGGAGTCCCGGGTCTTTGATGTAGTTTTTGCCGGTTGTTGAGGAGATGGCTGAAATGTCACCGATGTGCTCAACGATTGTGGCAAGAGCGATAGGAACAATTGTGATAATTGCAGTCACAAACTTGGAGGAGTCAAAGTTGGCACCGAATATTGAGAAAACGGTGGCTTCTTTGGCAACAGGAAGACCAAACCATGCCGCTTCCTTGATTGTGTCGAAATTGACATCTCCAAAGAAAATGCCTGCAATATAAGATACTATAACACCGATAAGGATAGGTATTATTTTAATCATACCCTTACCGAATATATTACAAACTACAACAACCAGAATTGCAATAAGGGCAACCCACCAGTTGGCGGCACAGCTATCTATAGCCGACTGTGAAAGGGTAAGTCCGATTGCAATAATAATAGGTCCTGTGACAATCGGAGGGAAGAAACGCATAACCTTCCTGACGCCAAATGCCTTGATAAGTCCTGCCAGTACAAAATACAAAAGTCCGGCAAATGCCACGCCCACACATGCGTATGGTAAAAGCGCCGAGTTGTTGAGAGGATTTCCGGCTTGGTCGGTAAGCGGTGCCACTGCCGCATATCCGCCTAAGAATGCAAAGGATGAACCTAAGAATGCAGGCACTTTTCTTTTGGTAATCAAATGGAAAAGAAGTGTACCCAGACCTGCAAAAAGTAAGGTTGTTGAAATGCTCAGTCCTGTCAGAATAGGGACGAGAACGGTTGCGCCGAACATGGCGAACATGTGCTGTATTCCGAGAAGCAGAGTTTTCGGAACGCCAAGCTTTCTGGCATCATATATGCCATCGTTGTTATTGTTGCCCATTTGAGACCTCCTAAAATATGGTATTATTAATAGTAATCTTAACACAAGGAAGTTTAAGGGGCAATTAGAACTTTTCTATAATAATAAAAAGTGATATAATTTTAGCTATGGAATATATTTTAACCGAAAAAGGAATAACAATAACAGGGAATAAGGACTGTGCAGGTGTTATAGATATACCTGACATTATTGACGGAGCGCCTGTAACGGCTGTTGACAAGTACGCTTTTGCGGACAGGCTGGAGCTTACAGAGGTTATTCTGCCAAGGGATGTGGTGAGAATAGGTGCACATGCCTTTTATAACTGTAAAAATCTTAAGACTGTGGAGCTTCATGATGGGATAAGAGAGCTTGAGGACGGAGCCTTTAAAAACTGCCATAAGCTGACCAATGTTATCCTGCACTGCCACAATGGGCGTGAGGGCTGCATAAGGAACCTTATGAGCGATAATATTCAGGAATTGACACTTGAGATCATATATGATAACGGCGAAAGGAGCAGGCTGACATTTCCCACATTTGAGGATGATTATGTGGAAAATACCCCTGCCAGAATTTTTCAGGCAGTCAGCTACGGAAGCGGAGGAGCATACCGACAGTGTATGCAGGTGGGAACTATCGATTACAGGGAGTTTGACAGACTTTTTGAGCGTTCCGTCAGGGAAGACCGCTTTGAGGCGGCCCTTTTTAACTGCATAGGAAGAATTATGTTTCCTTATAAGCTTTTTCAGTCGGCGAGAGAACGGTATGTACAGTTTCTGAAAGACAATGAAATTCAGGCGGCGCAGGTTCTTATTGATTTGGAGGATGTGGAAGGGCTTCGTCTTATGTGCCGGATGCAGTGTTTTTCCAAAGAGGGAATAGCCGCAGCGCTAAGTCTGGCTTCTGAGAAAAATAATCCGCAGCTTGTGGGAGTTATGATGGCATATAGGAGCGAGCATTTCAAGACGCAAAGAAGACACTTTGAATTGTGAGAGATTGGTTATGAATACGGAAACTTTGATAAAAAAAGCCAATATATGCAGTCGGATACTGGGCGCTTCAAGAAGCAGCCTGTATTTTGCCATGCGCTTTATGGATATTGCGCTGTGTGCTTTTGAATACAAGGTGGATGAAGGAAATCATTATGCAGGAACCGACGGGAATATTATATATTTCTATCCGGATTATCTGATGGAACGGTATGAGCTTGAACAAAGGCTTGTGAACAGACTGTATCTGCACATGACTCTGCATTGCATATACAGGCATATATTCAGGGTGGAAAAACGTGATGTGCGCTTGTGGAATCTTGCCTGTGACATTGCTGTTGAATCAGTGATTGACGGGCTGGATTATTCCTGCGTAAAAATGCGTATGCCGGCGTTCAGAGATGCCTGTTACAGACAATTAAGAAGTCAATGCAAAATATTAAATTGTGATTTAATATATGATTATTTGGCGAAAAATCCAATGGAACCGGAGATTTTGACTGCATGGGAGCATGAATTTCTGGTAGACGACCATAATTACTGGTATCATAAAGACAATAATCCCAAAAGCCGTATGCAGCGCCAACAGAAGTGGGAGGACATAAGCCGAAAGATGCAGACCTCCATGGAAACTGTGGAAAAAGGGGCAGGCAAAGAGGACAAGGCGCTGTATGACAGTGTTGAAATTGAGAACAGAAAGAGGTATGATTATAAGGAATTTCTCAGGAAATTTGCAGTGTACCGTGAGGAAATGCAGATTGACCCTGATGAGTTTGATTATAATTTTTATACTTATGGCTTGAGACAATACGGCAATATGCCGCTTATAGAGCCTGTTGAGCAGCGTGAAGCTAAGAAAATACAGGATTTTGTCATAGTGATAGACACGTCATTTTCCTGCTCAGAGGAACAGGTGCGTGATTTCCTGAGCGAAACCTGCCAGATACTTTTCAGTACGGAGAGCTTTTTTAAGAAAGTTAATATAAGGATTCTTCAGTGCGATATGCGGGTGCAGAAGGATGATGTAATAACAAGCCACAGCCAGATGAAGGATTACATTAATCATCTGACTGTTTCGGGAAGGGGAGGTACCGATTTTTGTCCTGCTTTTGAATATGTGGAGCAGCTTATTGAAAAAGGTGAATTTAACGGACTTAAGGGAATGATATATTTTACCGACGGCAGAGGCCGGTACCCGAAAAATAAGCCGCCGTATGATGTTGCGTTTGTCTTTCTCAGGGAAGACTATACTGATGCAGGCGTACCGGCTTGGGCAATCAAGTTAGAAATATAGAAAGGATTTACCATGAATATAAAGAGAGCCAAGGATGAAATCAAAAAAAGCGTGAAAGCATATCTTGACCGCAATGCTCAGGGAGAGTATGCGATTCCGGCAGTGCGCCAGCGTCCCATACTTCTTATTGGACCTCCGGGAATAGGCAAAACCGCTATTATGGAGCAGGTCGCCCGTGAGTGCCATATTGACTTAGTATCATATACGATAACTCACCATACAAGGCAGAGCGCTGTGGGACTTCCCTTTATAGAAAAAATGTATTATAACAAGACTGCATATTCTGTTACGGAATATACTCTCAGTGAAATTATTGCTTCTGTATATGAAAAAATAAATCAGACGGGACTTGCGGAAGGCATACTTTTTATAGATGAAATCAACTGTGTGTCAGAGACTCTTGCACCAACTATGCTTCAGTTTTTACAGTGCAAAAAATTCGGAAATCATAAGGTGCCGGAGGGCTGGATTATTGTTGCGGCAGGCAACCCGCCTGAATACAACAAATCGGTGCGTGATTTTGACATAGTTACCTTGGACCGTGTCAAGAGAATAGATGTGCAGGCGGATTATGATGTATGGAAAAAGTATGCTTATCAAAGCAAAATACATGGTGCGATTATGTCATATCTTGAACTTAAACGCGATAATTTCTATGATGTGCGCACCACCGTTGACGGCAAAATATTTGTGACAGCAAGGGGCTGGGAAGACCTGTCTGAGATGATTAAAGCTTATGAGCGTCTTAACTACAAGGTTGATTCGGAGTTTATTCTTGAGTATTTGCAGCACCCTGAAATTGCCATGGATTTTGCCAACTACTATGATTTGTATAATAAGTATAAAAAAGATTACCGAATAGATGAAATTCTGGCAGGAAAAGTAAGCGACAGTGCCTATGAACGGATAAAGCTGGCGCCTTTTGATGAAAGATACAGTA
>CAYPWY010000039.1:0-12049 GCA_964414835.1 uncultured Butyrivibrio sp.
GATTTACATCCAGTTGCACCATAAAAATAAATAAAACAGGCAACTTTTAAAGGGGATGTGGAATTTAGTCCTGCACTGGAATTTACTTTTTCAAGTCAGCCCTTCATATAATGCAAAAGCGGAGTAGCTTCCCACTCCCACTTACTACATTATCCTGCCCCTTTATCCCTCTATTTTCAAGGCTTTCTCTCTTCTATTTCTTCACAATTAAAACGACCTCATAGAAAGGATAATTCCTCTCTACAAGGCCATTAAATTGCTTCTTATTTTCTATAATGCCTGTAAAAAATATCTTAATTATGCCAATTCTTTTTCACATAGCTCCAATGCCGCAGCCACAACCTTGTCCATATCGTAATATTTGTACTGACCAAGCCTTCCGCCAAAAATAACTTTATTCTCTTGGTCTGCAAGCTCCTTGTACTTATGATATAATGCGTTATTTTCTTCATCATTGACAGGGTAATATGGCTCCATTCCCTTTCTCCACTCAGAAGAATACTCTCTGGAAATCACGGTTTTTTTCTGATTGCCAAATTCAAAATGCTTGTGTTCAATTATTCTGGTATAAGGAACCTTTATATCAGTGTAATTTACTACAGCATTTCCCTGATAATTATCACAATCCATCACTTCCGTCTCAAACATTACAGAACGGTATTGCAATGGTCCATAACAATAATCATAAAATTCATCAATCATCCCCGTAAAAAGTGCTTTATCGGCAATATCTTTATTATCCTTGATAAATTCAAAGTAATCCGTTCCTGTAATAACCTTGATTCCCTCAAGCATTTTCTCGATAATGGCAGTGTATCCTCCAATAGGGATTCCCTGATAACTATCGTTAAAATAATTGTTATCATATATGAAACGTATGGGCAGTCTTTTTATAATAAAAGGCGGAAGCTCTTTACAATCTCTGCCCCACTGTTTCTCCGTATAGCCCTTGATAAGCTTTTCGTATACATCCTTGCCCACAAGAGAAAGCGCCTGTTCCTCCAAATTCTTGGGTTCTGTGATTCCCAAATCTGCAATCTGACGGGAGATTATGGCTTTTGCCTCTTCCGGTGTGCGGATTCCCCACATTCTGCTGAAAGTATTCATATTAAACGGCAGATTATATAACTCATCTTTATACACTGCCACAGGCGAATTAATATAGTTATTGAATCCGGCAAACCGGTTCATATATTCCCATATCCGCTTATCACTGGTGTGAAAAATATGGGCACCGTACCGATGTACATTGATTCCTTCAATATTTTCAGTATATATATTGCCTCCTATATGTTCCCTTTTGTCAATGACAAGACATTTTTTGCCTCTCTTTTTTGCCTCATAAGCAAATACCGACCCGAAAAGTCCGGACCCAACTATTAAATAATCGTACTGCATTATTGACCTCCTACAATATCACTTCAATCCCAAGGCTGACAAGCAGTCCGCGATTACCCTCAGGGAATATATAAAAGATAAGGAATCCTCTGCTCATTTTATAATAAAGTCAAAATAATACTAAACAATCTTACAGTTCAACCTTAACCTTGTTCAGCTTCCAGATTTCCTGTACATACTCTTCAATAGTTCTGTCCGATGAGAACTTACCGCTGCATGCGGTGTTCAGGATAACCGAACGTGCCCAGCCATCGCTGTCACGATATTTTTCCTCAATCTTTTTCTGTGCATCTGCATATGAACGGAAGTCCTTAAGGATAAAATATACATCCGGCTTCTTATCATAGAGAAGTGAGTTGTATATATCTCTGAATAATTCAGGGTCTTCAGGAGCATAGAAGCCGTTAATAAGCTGCATAAGCACCTGTCTTATTTCCTGATCATTATTGAAAATATCCTGTGGGTGATAACCGCCCTCATTCTGGTATTTAATAACCTCATCAGCGCTAAGTCCGAAAATCACGGCATTATCCTCGCCAACTTCTTTGACGATTTCCACATTGGCTCCATCCATAGTACCAAGAGTCATTGCACCGTTAAGCATAAACTTCATATTACCTGTGCCTGAAGCCTCTTTGCTGGCAGTTGAAATCTGCTCACTTACATCTGCTGCCGCAAAAATCATCTCGGCATTAGATACGCGGTAGTTCTCAATGAATACAACCTTAAGCTTACCGTCAATAGACTTGTCGTTATTAACAATATTCGCTACACTGTTGATAAGCTTGATTGTCAGCTTAGCCCGTTTGTAGCCTGCTGCTGCCTTTGCTCCGAAAATAAATGTCCGCGGATAAAAATCCATTTCCGGATGTGCCTTAATCTGATTGTAAAGATACATTACATGGAGAATGTTAAGCAGCTGTCTCTTATACTCATGGAGACGCTTAACCTGTACATCAAAGATTGAACGTGGGTCAATCTCAACTCCGTTATGCTCCTTAATATACTCAGCAAGTCTCAATTTATTCTGATATTTAATCTGCATAAACTCCTGACGGCTCAGTTCATCATCTGCATATACGGCAAGCTTCTTAATCTGTGACAAATCCGTAATCCATTCATCACCGATTTTGCGTGTTACCCAGTCGGCAAGAAGCGGATTTCCATGAAGAAGGAATCTTCTCTGTGTGATACCATTGGTTTTGTTGTTAAACTTCTCAGGCATCATCTCATAAAAGTCCTTAAGCTCCTGCTTCTTAAGTATCTCTGTATGAAGAGCTGCAACACCGTTAACCGAATAGCCTGCCACAATAGCAAGATTTGCCATCTTAACCTGTCCGTCGTATACGATTGCCATCTTGGCGATTTTGTCCTGATTGCCCGGATACTGCACTTTAATCTGCTCAACAAAGCGTCTGTTAATTTCCTCTACAATCTGGTAAATTCTAGGTAAAAGTCTTGAGAAAAGCTCAATCGGCCACTTTTCAAGTGCTTCAGCCATAATTGTATGGTTCGTATATGCACATGCCTTGCTTGTAACGTCCCATGCTTCATCCCATGTAAGCATTTCTTCGTCCATAAGGATTCTCATAAGCTCTGCAACCGTTACTGTAGGATGTGTATCATTTAACTGAAAGCATACTTTTTCATATAATTTCTTAATGTCATCATGTGTTTCTTTATACTTGGCAACAGCTCTCTGAACACTGGCGGAAACAAAGAAATACTGCTGTTTAAGTCTAAGCTCCTTACCTGCATAATGGTCGTCGCAAGGATAAAGCACCTCGCAGATAGTCTTTGCAAGATTCTCCTGCTCTACTGCCTTATGATAGTCACCCTTGTCAAAGGAATCAAGGTTAAACTGCTGAATCGGCTCTGCATCCCATATTCTCAATGTATTAACCACATTGTTGCCATAACCTACAACCGGAAGGTCATACGGAACAGCACGAACACTCTGGCAGCCTTCCTGAACATAACGGTCTCTGCCATTCTCATCCACATACACTTTTACATATCCGCCAAACTTAACCTCAACAGCATACTCAGGTCTTTTGATTTCAAATGGGTTGCCGTCTCTGAGCCAGTCATCAGGAATCTCTATCTGATAACCGTTCTCAATTTTCTGTGCGAACATACCATACCTATATCTGATACCGCATCCATATGCCGGATATCCCAATGTTGAAAGCGAATCAAGAAAACATGCCGCAAGACGTCCGAGACCGCCGTTTCCAAGCGCTGCATCCGGCTCCTCATCTTCAATTACATTTATGTCAAAACCAAGCTCCTCAAGGGCCTCTTTAACCTCTTTATAACATGTAAGGTTAATCATATTGTTACCCAGAGCACGACCCATCAAAAACTCCATCGACATATAGTAAACTGTCTTTGCATCCTGCTTCTCAAATTCCTTATGTGTGGCAATCCATCTGTCTATGATGTAATCCTTGACGGTATAAGCCACAGCCTGAAAAATCTGCTGTTTACTTGCTTCGTCAAGAGTCTTTCTGTACATATTCTTGACATTTGTAACTACCTGTTTCTTAAAATCTTCTTTGTCAAAATTCATTTTTTCCATTCTCATTTCTCCCTTTGTTTAATTCTTTGAAACACCAAATTCAACATTCTCACCGTTAATATTCCACTGTTTAGAATATCCCTCTGTTCTGTCCGGCACTATTCCGGTGGCAAGAACCTCTGTTTTAATAGTATCGGAATTTTTATTTAAAAGAGCAGCAATCTTGTCATTACCTTTGGAGTAAACGGTAATTTTATCCATTACCTCAAATCCTGCCTCTTTTCTCATAGTCTGAATTTTACTGATTATTTCTCTTACAAAGCCTTCCTCAATAAGCTCTTCTGAAAGGCTGGTGTCAAGAACTACTGTTACACCGTAGTCGCTTGCCGACTCATAACCCTCTGTCTGGGCAATTTCAATAAGCAAATCTTCTTTTGTAAGTTCAACTTTTTCACCGCCAAAGTCAAATACCAGCTTTCCGTTGGCGTTAAGCTCATCCATTGCTGCATTTCCGTCAATCTCCGAAAGAGCCTGACGAATCTGACCCAGAAGCCTGCCGTATTTAGGTCCTACTGTCTTAAGCTGCGGTTTGAAGCTGTATGAACTGTATGCTCTCACATCATCCGTAAATTCAACCTCTTTTACATTAAGCTCATCCTCAATGATTTCCTTAAAAAACTCTGAAAGCTCAAAAGGTGCCTTTACATACATTTTGCCTATTGGCTGCCTGTTTTTAATGTTGGCTGCATTACGGCACGCACGGCCGATAACAACAGTCTTAAGAACTTCATCCATATTCTGCTCAAGCTCTTTATCAATCCAATCCTCATTGACAACAGGAAAATCACACAAATGAATGCTTTCAGGTGCATCCTTGTCAATGCTCTTAACAAGATTAAGATAAATAGCCTCTGTCATAAAAGGAATCATCGGAGCCGCCGCCTTGCAAAGTGTCACAAGTGATGTATAAAGCGTCATATACGCATTTATTTTATCCTGTTCCATTCCTTTGGCCCAGAAACGCTCCCTTGAACGTCTTACATACCAGTTGCTCAGGTCATCCACAAACTCCTCAAGCACTCTTGTGGTCTCAGGAATCTTGTAGTCGTTAAGATAAGTGTCCACTGCCTTTACAAGCGAATTCAGCTTGCTAAGAATCCACTTATCCATTACAGGAAGTTTGTCATACTCAAGTGTATATTTAGTTGCATCAAATTCATCTATATTGGCGTACAGTACAAAGAACGCATATGTGTTCCAGATTGTTCCCAAGAACTTACGCTGTCCTTCCGTAACCGCCTTGTCATAAAATCTGTTAGGAAGCCACGGCGCTGAATTGGAGTAAAAATACCATCTGATGGCATCCGCCCCGTGAGTTTCAAGCGCATCAAAAGGATCTACCGCATTGCCCTTGCTCTTGCTCATCTTCTGACCGTTTTCATCCTGTACAAGTCCCAGAACAATAACGTTTTTGTATGGTGCTTTGTTAAAAAGAAGCGTGGACTCTGCCAGAAGCGAATAGAACCATCCTCTTGTCTGGTCAACTGCCTCAGATATAAAATCAGCAGGGAACTGCTTTTCAAAAAGCTCCTTATTTTCAAAAGGATAATGATGCTGTGCAAAAGGCATCGCACCTGAGTCAAACCAGCAGTCAATAACCTCCGGCACTCTCTTCATGGTCTTTCCGCAGTCAGGACATTTGATTGTGACTGCATCTATAAAAGGACGGTGAATCTCAATGTCCTCAGGACAATTATCAGACAGCTCTTTCAGCTCGGCAATACTTCCGATTGAATGCATCTTGCCGCAGCCTTCACACTGCCAGATATTCAGAGGCGTTCCCCAATATCTGTTACGGCTGATACCCCAGTCCTGAACATTCTCAAGCCATGCACCGAAACGTCCCGTTCCGATAGTTTCCGGAATCCAGTTAATTGTATTATTGTTGCGGATAAGGTCATCCTTAACCGCTGTCATTTTTATAAACCATGATTCTCTTGCATAATAGATAAGCGGTGTGTCACATCTCCAGCAGAAAGGATAATCATGCTCAAACTTAGGCGCATCAAAAAGCTGCCCTTTTGCATCAAGGTCTTTTAATACCTCCGGGTCTGCTTTTTTCACGAAAAGTCCGGCATAAGGGGTTTCCTCCGTCATATTACCCTTTCCGTCCACAAACTGTACAAACGGAAGGTCATAATTGCGTCCGACTCTTGCATCATCTTCACCAAAAGCAGGAGCAATATGAACGATACCTGTACCGTCTGACATTGTTACATACCCGTCGCATGTAACAAAATGTCCCTTTTTGTTCTGCTTTACAGCGCTTTCTCCGGCACATGCAAAAAGCGGTTCATATTCTTTATATTCAAGGTCTTTGCCCTTATATGTCTCAATAATATCATATGCAGGAGTTCCTTCTTCTCTGTCAATTCCGCCAAGAACCTTATCAAGAAGCTGCTGCGCCATATAATAAGTATAACCGTCAACAGCATTAACCTTGCAGTATGTCTCATCAGGATTAACACAAAGTGCAACGTTGGAAGGCAGCGTCCAAGGCGTTGTTGTCCATGCAAGGAAATAAGCATCCTCGCCTATAACCTTAAATCTTACGATTGCAGAGCGTTCTTTAACATTCTTATAGCCCTGAGCAACCTCATGTGACGAAAGAGGCGTTCCGCATCTCGGACAATAAGGAACAATCTTAAAGCCCTTGTACAAAAGTCCTTTGTTCCAGATTTCCTTCAGTGCCCACCATTCAGATTCAATAAAATTATTTTCGTAGGTTACATACGGATTATCCATATCAGCCCAGAAACCGACAGTATCTGAGAAATTCTCCCACATACCTTTGTATTTCCATACACTTTCCTTACAAAAACCGATAAACGATTCAAGTCCGTATTCTTCTATCTGCTCCTTGCCGTCAAGACCAAGCTTTTTCTCGACCTCAAGCTCAACAGGCAGTCCGTGGGTATCCCATCCTGCCTTACGCGGAACCATAAAGCCCTTCATAGTTCTGTATCTCGGAATCAAATCCTTGATAACACGCGTCAGTACGTGTCCAATATGGGGCTTACCGTTAGCGGTAGGCGGTCCGTCATAAAAAGTATAAGATGGACAGTTTTCACGCATCTTCATACTTTTTTCAAAAATCTTATTGTCCTTCCAGAATTTCTGAACTTGTTTTTCTCTCTCAACAAGCTTCAAATCCGTAGATACTTTTTCGTACATGATTATCGTCCTTTCTCAATTATGGATTGTTAAAACAGCAGGGGTATACGTAAAATAACACCAAAAAGCCCCCACCATTAATTGGCAGAGGCCTGAAAATCAATAATAATCAGAGCGGCTGAAAATACAGCCTTCATTCGGCATACCAACATATGCGTTCTCTGTAACGGGAGAAAACCGTCATCTCTTACTTACCATGCACTGACATGCGTGGTTTTCGGATAGAAACTCCGGAGTGATATTCATCTAAATCCTACTGATACCGCTTCCCAGCAACGCGGCTCTCTTGGATGTTCAGAAAAAGACTACTGTCTCCATCATCGTCTTAAACACAATTATTATAGACATAAGTGGTTAGATTTGTCAAATATAAAAGTGATTTGTTTATACTTTTATTGCGCAGTTTTGTTATAACCGGCTCCAGCCTGCCGGTTCTATCGAGTATACAGGCTGATTTTGCGTTACGACCATATCATTTTCTGCATCATAATCAAGAAATATCATGCACGCCGCAACATTTCCTGCTGCTGCAGCGTTTGTTATATCAATATCAGCGTATTCTGTATATTCAAATATCGCTGATGCGTCCGGCATAACAAAACAGAATACATTTTTGTCATTATATTTTGCCGCATACATAGTTCCGTTAGTTATGAAGTTGCATTCCAGATTTTTTGTTGGAACTGCATTATAAATATATTTTACTGTTCCCGCCTCGTTCTCAATAACCAATTCGCCATCTTCAAGCATTTTCTCATATTCATAATCAGTATATGAACCTATTTCCCGGCATATATATGCCTCATCATTATATACAACCATATATGGAACCGCATCATCAACCACATTATCATATTTCGACGATGTTTCCGCCTCCGCTGTAACCGAATCACCTTTCCCGCCATACTTGGCGCAGCCTACAAGCATACCCGCCACTAGGATTCCTGTTATTAATATGATTTTTTTCATAATTATTTACCTCCTTCTGAATTAATAAAATGTTCTGTACCAATTAATATATTTCGTTCCACCAGATGTAACATAAACAAACTGTGAAGCATTATCAGCTACACTAAGTGACTGTGACACAGACACAACGGTTGAGCGATTAGGATCTCTTAAATTATAAACTAATGTATTTCCATCATAGTATGAACCAGTAATCAGCACTGCATGGTTTATGGCGTTTTCATCACTTGGGTTGCTCATATTTGATAACGAAACATGAACCGTCTTTCCACTTGACAGCAGTGAATAGACTCTGGCATAAATAAGTCCTCCTGAATTGTATGACACAGAACGATTATACAGCGCATAAGCAGATGTGGTCCAATAGCTGTCACCAGATGGTAACGTTCCCTGAAAATAAGAAGACCTTATACATTTATCCACTACCTGAACAGCTGTTACTGAGTATCCTGTTCTGTAACCATAATCCATTGCTACACATGCTGCCCAACATATTCCTTTTCCGCTATATGTACTATTAGCAACATACGGAACACTTAATGAAACAACTTCAGGAGTTCCTCTTGTTTTCAGACCAGTCAACACTAAATCATAGAATTTCACTTCAACATATGATGGATATTCCTTATATACTAGATTTTGATTCAATATATTATCTCCGTCATTATATATCAACTGCTGTCCATCAACATAATATATCAGCGAAGTCTCTTTTTGATACACAGCAATCTGGCTCATATCCTGAAATTCATCAATATCACAATCAAAACAAGAGTAATATTTTCCATCTATCTCTTCAACTATAAGCTTACCCTTTATAGCATCATCTTCCATAACAAAAAATACTGTTTTATCTATAAGGTCATTATTATGCAATGTAATGACAGGTATAGGATTACTTATTTTTACATCATCCATTTCAATAGAATTTATTGAAAGATATGCGCCAAGTACTGATGAGGCATACACTAATCTTTCATCCTGTGTCTCATCTGCATTTACTTTATTAATATTTATTGTAATTACAACCATCATAACTGCCATTATTAATGACATAAATCTTTTTTTCATAATTCCTCCTCAAAAAAAACAGAACACACAATACAAGAATTGTGTGTTCCAATTACCGGCTCCATATATTGATTAAGTATTAAAAACTATAAGCATCCCCCGACATATTAAATACAACACTACCCTTTAATTAATTATACCCTGCCGGTTCTCACCCTGTCAAGTGAGTCTATACTACAAAACCCAATTAATTAATGTACGGATTGGCATATATGCAAGTATCATACTCACATTTGACCGGATAGCCATTCTCATCATATGTCAGCTTGAATCTTATAATGTCTGTATCGCCGTTAATGCTGTATGAATAAAGATATTGTTGGTCTATAAACACCTCTTCTTCACCGCCACTACTCCATACGGAAGCATATATAGTATATAAATCCGACGACCTGCACAGATTTTTGTAATCACATAGCTTTCTTACTTCTCCGGTATCCACTATATATGTATATAACGACAATCCTCCTGTTTCCAGAATGTCATCATTTTCACCAGCACCCCAGAAATATATACAGTTGTTATTACAGAGCAGGAAACTGGAATCTGAATCATAAATAACATAATCAGGTATTACAGATATATTTCCTGTCTTATCTATCAACGCAATAAAAGCTTTGTCATATCCTTCCGGGTCAGATTCAACTGTATGCATTTTACCTACTATATATTCATCAACCAATCCATAATAATGCTTCTCCAATTCATAATTTTCATACGGAAATGGTTCTGAGTCTAAGCGCTCATCTACATATCTGTATTCTGCATTTGAATATATAGTCATCTGATTTGTCAAAACATATCCTGTGGTATAGTCTTCATATGTACATTCCATTCCTGCATTATTTGTCTTGATTTTTACTTTATAATACTCGTTTTTTAAATCCGATATAATTTTATCCCTGTCATCTGAATCAATCTGACGCAGTCCGTTTTCGTCATCGTAACAATACAAAATTTCATCATCACTTCCCCATGGTGACTGTACATAATACAGCTTATCGTCATAAATCTGAAGCCAATAAATATATCCATCGCTGTTTTTTATGCTCCACACCTGATGTTTTTGCAATACTGTAACTTTAAGAACAGCGAAGACAACTATACACAGTACAGCAATTCCGCATATTGTGACAATTATTTTTTGTGTTTTTTTCATAACCCCTCCTATTTATATAAATGCACCAGTATAGCATCAGTATACACTGCATTTCCTGTATAACAGTTCATATATCTAATAATTGTATCATGACCATCTGCAACCGCATAATAAATTGAGCCATTACTATAAGTTCTAATGCCCACACAAACCATTGTGTGATTTCCATAATAAGTATGGTTTTTTGTGTTTAATATTACAGGTCTGTCAGCTTTTAAATCTGCAATAATTTCATCCGCATCCAACGCAGCTAAGCTTATATAAGTTACCACAGAGTGTCTGAACCTTGTATAATTATAAAGAAACTGTGTTAAACCATTAATCAAATTGGTATCTGAAGTTCCACTTTCACCGGTTTTCATCAGACTATACATAAGCTTAAATCTACTATACATATTGCTTCCAACATCAAGCGTTGAGTAATAGGTTGAATTCTTATTATAATAATAATACAAAAGATTTATTGCTGCAGTTGGTGAACAACAACTCTCTACGCAATAAAAGGTTGAATCATTTTTAGCCAGATTAGTAAATTTAGACATCAGGTAAAACGCACTAGGCAAATTTTTCAACTTTATTGTGTCATCACCTGATTCTCCTTCCCGTATATTAGTAGCTACAGACCCCAATGGTTCACTTGACGAACCATAGTATACCTCTTCAACACCATCAATTAATATTTCCTCAACCTGTGCATCAATAATTCCAGATATGTAATCCCACTGTTTTTCTATTTCTTCAGATACGGTAATACATTTATTAATATTCTCAATAGATATCTCTGTTTGTTCATCATTGCAGTGATAATATATATTCTCTTCTTCATTATATCCATAATAATCAATACCACCTTCATATATGAGTATATCATCTGCATCAAGATAATCTTCATAGGCAAATTGCCCCTTTTCTGCAAATTCAATCACAGGACTGTACACTTTGCTTCCACCTATTAAAATATATCCAAATAAGTATCCATTATATTATATACATAAGCCGATACATTTCCATTTGTATCATAACATTTACATAACAGTTTAGCTTCCGTATATTCATTCCAATTCTCTGCAATTTTATTCTCTACTGCATTAACAATAAACCTTTGTGCAATATTATAAGCCACATACTCACTTATATAATTTTTCTTTATTTGTTCAATATACTCATTTGATGCGGCATATATGTTTGATGTACAAATAATTACACAATAGTTAGCTACTGTAAGTGCAACAATAGCCAACAAAATCCTTTTCAGTTTTTCCTTCATAAATTATTCCTCATATGATGTCTAAGAAGCAAAACACCATAAATTCCTTTCTTCTTAATATTGTGATTCAATACCCCTAAGCGTTTGTGGTCTTTTGTTTTTTATATAGCTTGACTACTGAACAGGAGTATATTTTCGCTGCAGCTTCCCCACCAATACCAGAAATTCTTACTAATTTAGTATTAATTTTTCATATCTGTTCTCCTCCTCAAAAAAACAGAACACACAATACAAGAATTGTGTGTTCCAATTACCGGCTCCATATATTGATTACGTATTAAAAACTATAAGCATCCCCTAATATATCAAATACAACACTACCCTTTAATTAATTATACTCTGCCAGTTCTCCCCCTGTCAAGAGAATCTATTCTTGAATTAATTTCGCTGTAACCTTTCCTTCCGTCAAAACAGTTCTTTTTTACATCCA
>CAYPWY010000040.1:0-11683 GCA_964414835.1 uncultured Butyrivibrio sp.
AGGCGGGTCTAAATCGTTTTGTAATGACACCAACAAAATGGATTACACAGATGAATGCAATTGGTATTTCTTCAAAAGCAGGACGTTATGGTGGAACATATGCTCATAGTGATATTGCCATGTCTTTTGCAACTTGGATTTCTCCCGAATTTCAGTTATACATTATGAACGACTACAGGAGATTAAAGACGGACGAGAACAGTCGTTTGTCTTTGAATTGGAATTTAAACAGAGAAATTTCCAAACTGAATTACAGGATACATACAGATGCAATTAAGGATAATTTGATTCCACCGGAATTGACACCTGCACAGGTGGCGTATACCTATGCTAATGAAGCAGATATGTTAAATGTTGTTTTATTTGGCAAGACGGCGAAGCAGTGGAAGGATGAAGATTCAACAGCAACAGGAAATATGAGAGATGTGGCAACGCTCAACCAATTGTTAGTGCTTGCAAATTTGGAAAGTTATAACGCTGTTCTGATTAATCAGGGAAAGAATCAAAAAGAGCGAATGGAATTACTTCGACTGTTGGCAGTACAGCAGTTACAGACATTGGAAACAGTAAGTTTAAATAATTTGCCGAAACTAGGAACGGACTCGCAGTAAGATAATAATTCTGAACTTCGTATTGTGTAATTATGAAAGAGTAGTAGAGGAGACAGTAATGAGAGGAAAAACAATTCGACAATTTTTAATTGATGGAGAAGCAGATGGAAGATGGTCAAGCGAACTTTCTAATTGGACAGGAAAAGCATATAAAATACCTTGAAAATCATCTTTATATTCTGGCAAATAAATCTAAAAGATATGATTTAGTAAATAGTAATATACCAGCAGAAATATCTATTTCAGAGATGGATCGTGCTGAAATGGATGAATTTATTGACAATATGCGTTTGATATTGGGAGTATTGGGGCATAAAATTTTAGAACCGTCTATAAAGAGTAAAAATAATGAGAAGGAGATTCTTTATATTTTGCAAGAACGTTCTGGAATTAAGGCGAGTGGTAAACCAATTTCAGAAGGTTTTGCGGTGTTAAAAGGTTCTAAAGTTGCTGATAATGTAGCGACATCCCTATCAAAATCCGTTATTGATAAACGTCAAGCATTATTTGATAAGGGTATTATTGATGAAAACTTTACTTTTACTCAGGATTGGGCATTTACGAGTCCTTCTCTTGCAGCAGCCATAGTTGTAGGGTATAGTATTAATGGCAGAAATGCATGGAAGAATAAAAATGGGATATCACTAAAAGAATTAGAAGAAAAATGAAAAAGTGATTTTTGTGGGAATCTGGTAATACCGTTGAAACGGTATGTTTATTATCCAAACTTCATTCAGACCAACATATATAGACGGACCTTAAAATGGATTGAATGGATTCAACCTCTGCGGAGAGCAAAGCTGCGTCAATGCCAACAAATATTGTTGAAAAAATTATAGTAGCAGGATATATTGAGAATATTTATCTGGCAGCTACTGCGGAAGGATATACTCCCGTTTATGACACAATGATGGACATCATAATCGCGGCGCGGATGCAAGTATATTTTATATCATGATTTTGCACTGTGCTTGACGCTATGTACAAAAGCGCTATAATTAAGTTGAAATGTGAACAAGTAGAAAAAGCGCAACTTGAGGAGGCGATGGCATATGATTAGGAAAGCGGCTTTTGATGATGTTGAATTGATTGAAGATACATATAATGAGCATTTCAGGTATGAAATGGAGCATGGAGCGTTTACGGTATTCAAAAAGGGCATATATCCAACTGTAAAAGATGCAGAAAAAGCCATCAGTGATGGAACATTATATGTGTATGAAGAAAACAGCAATATTGCAGGAAGTATAATTGCAGATGGGGTGCAGCCTGAAGAATATAAAGGAGTTGCATGGGGAAAAAATCTTGAAAGTGATGAAGTAATGGTTATTCATTTGCTTATGGTACGTCCAAGCATGGCAGGAAAAGGAGTTGCGTCATCGCTGGTGAAGTATGCTGTGGAATTAGCAAAAAATAGCTCATGTAAGGCGTTAAGGCTTGATACCGGTAAACAAAATATTCCTGCTGTGTCACTTTATAAAAAATTAGGTTTCCGAATTGCTGCAGCTGCTTCTATGAAAGTGGGCAACGCAATAGAGCACAGTGAACATCTGTTCCTTGAGAAAGAGATATAAAATGCGAAAAATCTAAATCAGATATTTCAGAAAGGATGAAGACAAAGTAATGAGACGCAGTGACAGAGAGATTAAAGATTTTAATGACATAGTTCAGGTTATGGAAAGATGTGATGTGTGCCGTCTGGCATTTAATGATGAGGAGTATCCATATATCCTGCCCCTTAACTTTGGTATGAAGACAGATGACGGACAGGTCGTGTTATATTTTCATGGGGCAAACGAAGGTAAAAAATATGAATTGATTGCCAAGGACAACCGGGCAAGCTTTGAAATGGATTGCTCACATAAGCTGGTTACAGACATATCCAAAGGAAGCTGCACTATGGAATATGAAAGTGTAATAGGACGAGGAAGGATTCAAATGATTCCTGATGATGAAAAATATGAAGCTTTGTGTATCTTGATGAAGCATTATCACAAAGCGGATTTTGCTTTCAATAAAGCAGTGATGGCGCATACAACGGTCTTCAAGCTTGTAGTGGAGCAGCTTAGCGGTAAAAGGCGATAAATCAACAAAGAAAAATCCGGTTTAATATTCTTCTTCATTGGTTTTTCGTAGAATATCTGCGTGAAAATGCAGTTCGGCGGCGGTGTGAATGTAAGCATCACGCTTGTGCAGTGCGATTTGCAGCGAAACCGGCAGTGAAAGAAAATACTGTCGTGTGCTGCTGCTTTTTGTTATTAAATCCTGCAAATTTTCGTATTTCATAATAAATCACCTCATTGGTTAGCATTTGCCGATTTACAAATAAAATACATAGGATATTACAAATAATATCCGCGAAACCAAATATGAAAGGCAGAAGTCTATATGCTTAATAAACTTTTTATGGAAATGATAAATTATTACAAGGGAGATGCGAAACGTATACAGCATTTTGTGAAAGTGCATTCCTTTGCAAAGCTGATTGGGGAGACTGAGGGAGTTGACAATGAAACAATGAAAATACTTGAGGCGGCTGCTTATGTACATGACATCGGGATTAAACCTGCCGAAAGCAAATACGGTAAATGCGGCGGCAAATTACAGGAGCAGGAAGGGCCGCCTGCGGCAAGGGAAATGCTGGAAAGACTGGGATTTCAGGAAAAATTTATAGAGCGTGTATGTTATCTTGTGGGACATCATCATACATATAACCATGTGGATGGCATTGACTACCGGATTTTAATAGAGGCGGATTTTCTGGTAAATCTGTATGAGGATAATTTAGGCAAAAGTGAGGCAGCATCAGCCTGCGAAAAAATATTCCGCACACAAAGCGGCAGACAAATCTGTAAGCTTATGTTTGACTGTGAAGACATATAAAGGAGCGCATAATGATTGAGATAAGAGCTTATAAGGAGCAGGACTTACCTGAAATGATTAAAATATGGAATCAGGTTGTGGAAGAAGGGATTGCCTTTCCACAGGAAGAGCTTCTCGGTGAAGTGACGGGAAAGCAGTTTTTTGCATCTCAGACATATAGTGCAGTTGCGGCAGATACAGATACCGGAAAAATATGCGGTTTATACATACTGCATCCCAATAATGTGGGAAGATGCGGGTATATATGCAATGCCAGCTATGCTGTTGCCCCGGAAATCAGAGGTATTCATATAGGGGAGAAGCTAGTTTCCGATTGTCTGGAACAGGGCAGGCTGCATGGCTTCAGGATACTGCAGTTTAATGCCGTAGTGGCGGACAATATTCATGCAAGGCACTTGTATGAGCGTCTGGGATTTATCCAATTAGGCACAATTCCGAAAGGCTTCAGGATGAAAGACGGGCACTATGAAGATATATGCCCGTATTACCATGAATTGTAGATAAGGAACTGATATTCCGGTATATGTTTTACCTGCTTTTGTAAAAATTATAAGCAATAAACAATGGACAATATTTCAAAATGATAGTATAATTTTAGCAAGGAAAAAGACATTTTGTCCGTCATTTAAAACAGTTTTATAGCTGCTTTTGGCATAGGGAGAAACTACTATGCAGTTTTTGACTATGACGGACATTCTGATTGTTGTGAATAAGCAGAAAATAAATAGGAGGAACATACACAATGCCGTTTATTGATTCAAAGATAACACTGCCGATAACAGAGGACAAGAAAGATAACATTAAGGCGAAACTGGGCAAGGCGATAAGCCTGCTGAATAAGTCAGAGACATACCTGATGGTTGGTATTGAGGATAATTATGACCTTTATATGGCAGGTAAGAAGCTGGATAAGGGAGCTTACGTTTCGGTCAGTCTTTATGGAAATGCATCATCCTCCTCATATGACAAGATGACGGGAGAAATATGCAGGATTTTGTCGGAGGAGCTTGAGATTCCCGGAAACGCTGTTTATGTTACTTACCATGGAGTTAATGACTGGGGATGGAACGGAAGGAATTTCTGATTTTATAGCTGGATTGACAGGGAGTACCCCGTATTTTCGGGATACTCCCGTTTTACATACGCAGACAGTAAGTCCTACAGACAAACATGAAAAGGTTCTGTCAAATAAAATAATAAAATATATCATATATTAGATGACCCAATGCCAAATTTATGATATAATGAGCGCAAGCGAGCGGGAGCAGGCGAGAGCCTATTCATCTCGAGCGGCGAATTTGGATCACGATTAGCTGCAAAGCAGCAGTAGGAATCGAAGATGTGAATCGTGATATAATGAGCGCAAGCGAGCGGGAGCAGGCGACAGCCTATTCATCGCGAGCGGCGAATTTGGATCACGATTAGCTGCAAAGCAGCAGTAGGAATCGAAGATGTGAATCGTGATATAATGAAAATATTGAAATATATCTGAAAAATCTTAAGGAATAATCAGTGAAGGAGGAGGTTTTATGAAGTATAAGGTACTTTTAACCGGTAAAAATGACACTATCATTAATGACTTTTTTACACATCTTAGTGGGGATTTTGAAGCCATGACTACTTCGGGCCGCAGCGAGGACATGATAAACCATCTGAAATACTTTCAACCGGATATTTTTGTGTATTGCATGGACCGAAGAGTTAAGAGCTATATGAATGAAATGTTTAAGGTAAAACAATGGCTTGATGATAATAAAATTCCGTTTGCGATTATCGGTTCCGAGGAAGACTGCAATAATTTTTCACAGTATTCGGTAATTGCGGCAGATTTGGTTCTAATCAAACCTATTACGGTAAGCACAATTTTGGAGAAAGTTAGTGGATTCCTGAAAGAATGGCAGCACTTGAAAGAGGAAGCCAGAATTGAGGCGGAGCGTATAGAGACGGAACGCCGTCGTCTGGAGGAGGCTTCCCGCAGAAGGCATGTACTTGTTGTGGATGATGACCCGCTTATGCTGAAATTAATTAAAGAGCATCTTCATGATAAATATGACGTTGCCACGGCAAACAGCGGCAAAACCGCATTGAGATTTTTAGAAAAAAAGAAAACGGATTTAATTCTCTTGGATTATCAGATGCCCCTAGAGGACGGTCCTGCCATATTGGAGAAAATTCATGCAAATGACGAGACCAAGGATATACCTGTGGTATTCCTGACAGGTATCAGCCAGCGTGAAAAAATCCAGAAAGCATTGGTGCAGAACCCGCAGGGATACCTGCTGAAACCTATTGACCGTGACAAGCTGTTGGAGGCCATCTCAAAATTAATCGGATAACGGGTATGTGATGATGCTTTAAGGCGCAAGAATAGAAAACGAGGTGATTTCTATGGAAAAAGAAGTGCATTTGACGGACTTGGTTGACGCTGAAGTGCTGCAGCGGTTTCAGGATGCTTTCTCGACACTGACCGGCATGGCGTCTCTGACTACTGATGTGGACGGGATTCCTGTCACAAAAGGCTCTAACTTTACGGAGTTTTGCATGGGATATACCAGAAATACAGAGACAGGACGAAAAAGGTGCGAAAAATGTGACAAATTCGGCGCTCACACAACGTGGAAAAACGGAAAGCCAAGTACATATTACTGTCACGCAGGTTTGATAGATTATGCTGCGCCAATCATTGCAGATGGCGAACTGGTAGGGTGTTTTATAGGAGGACAGGTGCTTGACAGGGAGCCTGATGCGGAGCAGATTAAAAATACAGCAGAAGAAATAGGCGTGGATCCCGACAAATTGCTGGCAGCGGCTGAAAAGGTAAATATACTTGATAAAGAGGATATTGATAATGCTGCCCAATTTCTTTTTACCATAGCTAATATTCTGTCCGACATAGCATACGGAAAATATCTGGCATTACAGGCTAACCATGAAATAGAGTGCGCTGCAAATATGAAATCGGACTTTCTTGCAAATATGAGCCATGAAATCAGAACTCCCATGAATGCGGTTATAGGTATGGCAGAAATGGCATTAAGGGAGGAACTTCCGCCTGTTGCCAGAGACTATATCCATCAAATAAAATCGTCAGGAAAAGCTCTTTTGACTATAATAAATGATATTTTAGACTATTCCAAAATTGAGTCCGGTAAAATGGATATTATTCCTGTAAAATACGAACCTATGTCCATCATAAATGATGTCAGCAACATTTTGGTTACCAGAGTGAAGGATAAGGATGTTGAGTTTATTCTGGATGTATCGCCGGATATTCCCAACAAGCTGTTGGGAGACAATATCAGAATCAAGCAGGTACTTTTAAATATTGCCAATAATGCGGTGAAGTTCACCCCGCACGGACAGGTGGTTATACATATGTATCATTCCCTGTTGTCAGATAACAGCGTCAATCTGCATTTTTCTGTGGAGGATACAGGTATCGGCATTAAAAAAGAAGATTTAGGAAAGCTTTTCAAGTCATTTCAGCAGGTTGACAGTAAACGTAACCGCAATATAGAAGGAACCGGTCTGGGACTGGCTATTTCACAGCAGCTTATGAAGCTTATGAATGGTACATTACAGGTGGAAAGCGAATATGAAAAGGGAAGTATTTTTTCTTTTTCCATGCCGCAGGAAGTTGTAGATTCCTCCTGCTGTATTAAAGTAAAAAATCCCGATTCAGTTTTGGCATATGGAATGATAGGCAATTATTTTATCAATCGGCAGTTACGGACTGATTGTAAGTATCTTGGGGTGGAATACAGGGAAGCTGCGTCCATAGAGGAATGTCTGGATGATTCGTCTGCCAAAGATGTATTTCTGTTTATAGAAGAAGGACTGTTTGATGATAATAAACTGGACTTTGTCAGGAAGAATCCTGACGTTACAACGGTTCTTATTTTAAACTACTATAGCACTGATGGATATAACCTTCCCAATCTGCTTCTGCTGAGAAAACCTGTCTACACTTTAAATGAAGCAATGATATTTAACAGGGAAAAAATACATTATTTTGATGAGGAATCAGATTCTGTCGATATTGATTTTACTGCACCGACGGCAGAGGTTCTTATTGTGGATGATAATGCCATAAATCTGACCGTGGCGGAAGGTCTGCTTGAACCCTTAAAGATGAAAATAGACACCGCATTAAGCGGAAAAGAGGCTGTCGGCAAGATTTCAGTACATAAGTATGACATTGTGTTTATGGACCACATGATGCCTGAACTGGATGGCATTGAGACGACACATATCATCAGGCGTTTCCATAAGGAATATGATGAAATACCTATTATAGCCTTGACTGCAAATGCAGTTGAAGGAGTAAGGGAAATGTTTCTCAGTGAGGGAATGAATGATTTTGTCGCCAAGCCTGTTGAACTTAGAACACTTATATCTAAAGTGAAACAATGGCTTCCTGTGGAAAAAATCAAAAAGGCAGATATTAACGGAAGCGCACTTTCAAAGAAAGAGCCTGACAGGGAAATAGTTGTAGGTGATTTGGATACCAAATCGGCAATAAGACTTTTAGGAACCGAAAAATTGTTTTGGTCTGTTCTGAAAGATTACTATCGTGTTATCGATAAAAAGTCGAAGCTAATAGAAGAATTGATGGAAAAACAGGACTGGCCGGGTTATACCATAGAAGTACATGCCTTGAAAAGCTCTTCAAAACAAATCGGTGCCGTCTCCCTGTCTGATAAGGCGGCTGAGATGGAGAAAGCAGGCAATGCAAGAGATGCGGATGCAATACGCAGATGTACCGGTGCTATGCTGCAGCAGTATCGCGGTTATATTTCTGTATTGAAACCCTTCTTTGAAGAAGAACATGAAAGCGAGGATGGTAAGGAGAAGGTTTCCGCAGATAAGCTCCATGAATTTTTTGCGGATATGCGTGACGCACTGGACAATCTGGATATTGACAGTATGGAATCCGTCATTGCAAAGATGGAGAAATACCGTTACGAAGGACAGCATAAAGAAATGTTCATGCAGTTGAAAAATTCCGTGGATGAAATAGACGTGGATTCCTGCGAGGAAATTATCGGACACTGGGAAAGCGGTTTATAGACAAGGAAGAATTTCAATCTGCATCTTGCCAAAAAAGCAATTTGTGTTATAATAATTCCCGGATAGTATTCCCAAGGAAACTATACCGGGATAAATTTTGTATATAGATTCGCCCAATCTGACAGAGCAATCATGGTGGAACTTATATTGTAATCAAATGAGATTCCACAGGCATTACATTTTAACAGGTCACATATGGGGGATATTGCACAACATTAAATTATTTTCATTGCGGTACTGCGATTTCTGCCGCATTTCCTGGATTTACCAATGGGAGTTGGTTATTCTATCCGTCCTGTATTGCAGTCAGTGACAACGACTGATTGCGGTTCTGCAGGGAACTTTCAATAATATTTTAATTTTATAATTATAAACGCAGCCGGACACTTGTTTTTTGCGCAGTCACAAAAGCCACAATAATGGATTGTATATTGGGAAATCTGCGGAAATGATGTATTATTGCGTCAATGGGAACCGGAGGCAGAAAGGGAATAATCATATGAAAAACACGGTTGAAACATTCAGAAAAGCAAAGGCAGAAGGCAGAAAAATTTCCATGCTGACAGCTTACGATTACTCTACGGCGGTGCTTCTTGACGAAGTCGGCATAGACGGAATACTTGTGGGAGATTCATTGGCAAATGTGGTCCTTGGATATGAGGACACAATATCGGTAACCATGGAGGATATGATACATCACGGCGCAGCAGTAGCAAGAGGTGCCAAGAACGCATTGGTAGTAATTGATATGCCTTTTATGTCATATCAGACATCGGTTTATGATGCAGTGGTAAACGCAGGCAGGCTTATGAAAGAAGGGCGTGCCAATGCTGTAAAGCTGGAAGGCGGCGGTGAAGTTACAGCGCAGATACAGGCTATTGTCAGTGCGGGAATCCCTGTTATGGGACACTTAGGACTGACTCCCCAATCAATCAACGCCCTTGGCGGCTATAAAGTGCAGGGGAAGGATGAAGCTGCGGCAAGAAAGCTTGTGGAGGACGCAAAAGCCGTGGAAGCGGCAGGGGCATTTGGGATAGTTTTGGAATGTGTTCCGTCAGCACTGGCGGAGTTTGTGTCACAGGAAATTTCCATTCCGACCATAGGAATCGGAGCAGGTGCAGGCTGTGACGGACAGATACTTGTATATCAGGATATGCTGGGTATGTTTTCAGACTTCAAACCTAAATTTGTGAAACGGTATGCGGAAATCGGGGCAGCAATGAAAGAAGCCTTTAAGTCGTACATAGAGGAAGTGGAAAACGGAGCATTTCCGGCAGAGGAAAACGGCTACAAAATAGCTGACGAGATAATCCAGAAGCTTTACTGATATAAAGAGTTAAAATAATAAGCCGGAAGGAAGCGTGAATAAGCATGAACGGGAAATTACAGATAGAAAAAACAATTGCAGGTGTTAAACAACAGGTCAGCCAATGGAAAAAGCAGGGATTAAAGGTAGGACTTGTGCCAACTATGGGGTATCTCCATGAAGGACATCAAAGCTTGATAAAGAAAGCGGTTCAGGACAATGACAGGGTTGTTGTCAGTGTATTTGTCAATCCTATCCAGTTCGGACCGAAAGAAGATTTGGAGAGTTATCCGAGAGATTTGGAAGCGGACTGCGCATTATGTGAATGTACAGGGGCTTCATTGGTATTCTGTCCTGAGGTTTCCGAAATGTATGGAGAAGGATTTTCCACATATGTAGATATGGACGGAGTGACAGCGGAGCTTTGCGGAAAAAGCCGTCCTGTTCATTTCCGTGGCGTATGCACCGTTGTAAATAAATTGTTTAATATTGTGACGCCTGACAGGGCATATTTTGGGGAAAAGGATGCTCAGCAGCTTGCTGTTATCCGCCATATGGTCAGAGATTTGAATATGTCAGTTGAAATTATCGGATGTCCGATTGTCAGGGAAGAAGACGGATTGGCAAAAAGCTCCAGAAACACATATCTGTCAGATGAAGAGCGCAAGGCAGCTCTTGTGCTGAGCCGGGCAATTATGAAAGGCAAAACCATGGTACAGTCAGGGGAAACAGACGGTGAGAAGGTTCTTGGTGAGATGCGTAAGCTTATAGAGCAGGAGCCTTTAGCCAGGATTGACTATGTGGAAATGGTCAGATGGGACACAATAGAAGTACATCACATCGTTGACTGTCCTGTTCTTGTTGCCATAGCTGTATACATAGGAACCACAAGACTTATTGATAATTTCATTACGGAGTGAAATTGTTCCGGATAAATAAAGCTGATTGTCCGGTCATTGAATAAAGCAGAAGGGAAAATACTGACATGGAGTTAAAGATGTTAAAAGGAAAGATTCACCGTGCAGTGGTATCTCAGGCAGAATTAAACTATGTTGGCAGTATAACCATAGATGAAGACTTAATGGAAGCTGCCGGCATTTTAGAATATGAGCAGGTGCAGATTGTGGATGTGGAAAACGGCAGCCGCTTTGAAACATATGTCATAGCCGGAGAACGGGGAAGCGGAATGATATGCCTTAACGGGGCAGCAGCGCGGATGGTTCAATTAGGAGACCATGTAATAATTATGTGCTATGCATCTATGACACCACATGAAGCGCAGCAGCATAAACCGAAAGTTGTGTTTGTGAATGACCAAAACCATATTGTCAGGATTACCGAATATGAAAAGCATGGACTGCTGTCCGGCATGAAATAGTAAAATTAAATAGTAATTTGAAAACCGCAATTTTATAAGTGGTTATTAATCCTCACAGGGTTTTAATAAATACCGTCAATGGCCGGCACTTCCCGGAGCTGCCGGCGGAGATTTGTCCGCAGGAAAACTAACGGTAGATTTATTCATATTTCAGCAGTATAATTTACTGTAATGAAGAATGAAAAAAAAAGAATTTTGCTCTTGCGTTTTCGGATTTTGTTATGGTATAATCTTTTGGAATTAAATATTGATTCGACACGATACAAGAAGTGCATTTATGCAAACTGATACGATACAGATTGCTTTGCCGTTTGTATCGTTTTTTTTGCGCATACGGAAGGTATGCGTTTTTTTGTTATCAAAAAAATAGGAGGTAGTTTTAATGGAACAAAAATCTAATGCTTTTCTGGAGACGGAAAAAATCGGGAAACTGAT
>CAYPWY010000041.1:0-11085 GCA_964414835.1 uncultured Butyrivibrio sp.
TAGACGGCAATCTGAATGAGGAAATGGAAGCGGCGGTATGGGAGAAGCGTATGCCGCATGGTTCGGCGCAAGCTGAACCATAATAGAATTTTGAAAAAGTGAAAAATTCAAGTAATACACGATAATATAACGTAATACTCGATTTAGTATTATTATGGAGGAGAAGCAGACAATAGTGGCGCTTGGGGCAGGAAGCAGCACCAAAAGGGTGTACCCGGACGGGCGGATTGAACGGTGTGAGAATGTGAAGGATGTTGCGGGGTATATGGACAGAATCGGGGAAATGATAGAAAGAAAGCGTGTATTATTAAGTGATTGAGC
This sequence comes from uncultured Butyrivibrio sp., assembly GCA_964414835.1. Classification (GTDB taxonomy): domain Bacteria; phylum Bacillota; class Clostridia; order Lachnospirales; family Lachnospiraceae; genus Eshraghiella. The sequence continues at coordinate 322 of CAYPWY010000041.1, forward strand.
TTGACCGTATAGAGCGGATAATGGAGGAATGGTTATAACATTAACGCAGCTTGTCTATGTTGTGAAGATTGCAGATACAAAGTCCATGAATAAGGCGGTAGCAGAATTGTTTGTTTCACAGCCTGCATTGTCAGGCGCAGTCAAGGAACCGGAAACGTGAGAACTAAATGTAATATTCACAGCTGTCAGGAACACGGCTGATAATATCCCAAAGCGTGATACCCTTCAGATAATTTTGAATGACCTCGTAAAGCCCCTGATAGATAGGCAGTGTAAGACAGTTATTGACATTCTCGCATAAATTTGTAGTGTTGTCCATGCAGCTTACCGGAGCAAGGCTGCCTTCAGCGCTTTCCAAAATTTCCCATACCGTAATTTCGGATGGATGTTTTGGCAGCTTATAACCACCCATATGTCCTTTATTAGCCAATAGTAGATTGTTTCGGTTTAAAAAAGGAATAATTTGTTCTAAATATTTTTTAGATATATTTTGCCTTGCGGATATATCCTTTAGGGCGATGAAGCCCTCGTTATAATGCTGGGCTAAGTCTATCATAATGCGCAGGGAGTATCTGCCGCGAGTAGATATTTTCATAGTGCTGTCCATCCTTTCTAATCTCAAAACCTATCATACCATAGAATTAATAGGTATTCAATATAATTTTCATTTATAACCAATTCTGAAAAATGCTATAAAAAATACTTATAATTAGCGATAAAAATAATCTATATATAAAATGGGAAATAATGATTGACAAGGATAGTGGGGTAACATATAATAATCTTAACAACTTATAATACCTATATAAAAGATAGGCAATGGAAAGGGGATGATATCATGATGGCAATAAATAAGTTTTATTCAGATGATTGTTGCTGCTGTATTATGTATAAGATGAATACAGTTTAATTATCATGCGTATTATGAACCTAAAATATGGTAATAGAGCAGGTGCGTAAGCGTAATTTGGCAGCTGCTTATTTTTTAACCAAAAAATTTAGAAAATTGAGGTGAATGTTTATGTCAGAAATTAAAAAAAGCGCATTGGAACTGATTGGAGGAACTCCGATTCTTGAAATTTCACGCTACAGTGAAAAAGCAGGAGTGAAAGAAGCTACGATTTTGGCAAAGCTGGAGTATTTGAATCCGGCCGGATCTGTGAAAGACAGGATTGCTTTAGCAATGATTGAGGATGCAGAAAAGGCAGGAAAGTTAAAACCGGGAGCAACGATTATTGAGCCGACAAGCGGTAATACAGGTATCGGACTTGCGGCTGTTGCGGCAGCAAAAGGGTATAAAGCGATTCTTACCCTGCCAGACACGATGAGCGTGGAGAGAAGAAATCTGCTCAAGGCTTATGGAGCGGAGCTTGTGCTTACCGAGGGCGCAAAGGGAATGAAGGGAGCCATTGCAAAAGCGGAGGAGCTGAATAAGGAAATAGAAGGCTCTATTATTCTTGGACAGTTTGTGAATCCGGCAAATCCGGCAGTTCATAAGGCGACAACGGGACCGGAGATCTGGAAACAGACAGACGGTAAGGTGGACATTTTTGTAGCAGGTGTCGGAACAGGCGGTACGATAACCGGTGTTGGAGAGTATTTAAAGGAGCAAAATCCTGATGTGAAGATAGTAGCGGTTGAGCCGGCAACAAGTCCTGTTCTTTCAAAGGGAACGCCGGGAGCGCATAAGATTCAGGGCATTGGAGCCGGATTTGTGCCGGATGTTCTTAATACGAAGATTTATGATGAAGTGATTGCCGTTGAGAATGAGGATGCTTTTGCCGAAGGAAAAGCATTTGCATTAGCGGAAGGTATTTTAGTTGGCATTTCATCAGGCGCGGCATTAAAAGCGGCAATAATTTTGGCGGCAAGGCCGGAAAATAAGGGAAAAAACATTGTCGCGCTTTTGCCGGATTCAGGTGACAGGTATCTTTCAACCCCGTTGTTTAGCAATTAAAGTACAAGAAGTATTTCTTTCAGTGGAAATTTTACATTGGGAGGAAAAAAGCTGCCGGCAGTTATCCTTATGGTATCTGCCGGCAGTGTTAAAGGCGGTGAAAATATGGCAGACAAGCAATCTGATAAAGCAGAAAATGGTTATTTGCAGATTATAAGGCAGATGGTGGAAGAAATAAAGTTTGGAAGCATTTCTGTCATCGTACAGGACGGAAATGTCATACAGATTGAACAAAACAAGAAAATAAGGTTAAGAAACTGACTAGGCGACTGGAGGTTTTGAAAACAAAGCAAATCTACAGTTGTACGCTTTGTCCTTGGAATAAGGACGCTTGCAGAGCGTGGCATCTGATGTTTAGGAGGTGATTATGTGAGTAACAATTATAAGGATTTGCAAAATTCCCATCCATGCTTTGGCGGCAGGAAAAATAATGCCGGAAGAATTCATTTGCCGGTCAGTCCCGGCTGTAATATTGCCTGTCGATTTTGTGACAGAACAATCAATGATGTAGAACAGCGCCCGGGGGTAACCGGCAAGATCCTAAAACCGGAGGAAACCATAGAAATTATCCGGAAATCATTGGAGCTTTGTCCGGAGATTACAGTGGCAGGAATTGCCGGTCCGGGCGACACTTTGGCAACGGATTATGCACTGGAAACATTCAGACTGATAAAAGAGCATTTTCCAAAGCTTATAAAATGTATGAGTACGAATGGACTATTGTTATATGAGAGGGCGGATGAGATTATTGAAGTGGGGATAGATACTTTGACAGTAACGGTGAATGCGGTTATCCCTGAGATAGAGGCAAAACTGAATAAGTTTATCCTATATCATGGCGAAAAGATTGAGGGAATAGAAGGTGCAGGGATATTAATTGAAAATCAGCTAAAGGGTATTGAAAAAGTTGTAAATGCCGGAATTACAGTTAAGGTCAATACGGTGCTCGTGCCGGAGATAAATGGGGAACACATAGAAGAAATTGCGAAGAAAATGGGAGAGCTTGGAGTAAGTATCTATAACATCATCCCGCTCATTCCTCAATATGAATTAAAAGATTACAGGGAACCTACCTGCATGGAAATAGATGCGGCGAGGAGTAAAGCAGGAAAGTATGTGGATGTATTCAGACACTGCCAGCGGTGCAGGGCAGATGCGATTGGCGTTCCCGGCAAAAAGGATGTTGGCGACATGATATATCAAAGGAGGCTTGGGATAAAGGAGACATTTTCACATGGTTAAAATAGCAGTGGCATCTACAGACGGAAAGCTGGTGAACCAGCATTTTGGAAGGGCAGATACCTTTTACATACTGAATGCAGATGAAAAAACATCAGAATATGAGCTTGCAGAAATAAGAATAGTCGTTCCTGTGTGCAAAAGAGGCGACCATGATGAAAACCGGATGAAGGAGGCTGCTTCTAAATTTGCTGATTGTGACATTATTTTGGCAGGAAAGATTGGCAGCAGGGCAAGGAACGAGCTTGAAGAATTGGGAATAGAAGTATTCGAGATACCCGGAATCATTGAAGAATCCGTCGATAAGCTTGTGCGCTACAGAAAAGTGCAGGCCTTATTCAAATAAATATTTCAAAAGGAGACAAAACAAATGGGCGAATTGAGACAAATTGCAATATATGGAAAGGGTGGAATCGGAAAATCTACCACAACGCAGAACCTGACAGCAGGCTTATGTGAACATGGAAAGAAGGTAATGGTTGTGGGATGTGATCCGAAAGCTGACTCCACAAGATTATTATTGGGAGGATTGGCACAGAAAACCGTTCTTGATACGATTCGGGAAGAGGGGGAGGATATTTCGCTCGACCGAATCATGAAAGAGGGCTATGGCGGGACTAAGTGCGTGGAGTCAGGCGGACCGGAGCCGGGAGTAGGCTGTGCCGGACGGGGAATCATTACTTCCATCAATATGCTTGAAAATCTCGGGGCATATACGGATGATTTGGATTATGTATTTTATGACGTATTAGGCGATGTTGTCTGCGGCGGTTTTGCAATGCCCATCAGGGAGGGAAAGGCTAAGGAGATCTATATCGTTGCCAGCGGCGAGATGATGGCGCTTTATGCGGCGAACAACATTTCAAAAGGAATCCAAAGATATGCAAGAACAGGCGGCGTCAGACTTGGCGGTATCATATGCAATTCGAGAAATGTGGACAGGGAGCTTGACCTGCTCCGTGCTTTTGCAAGTGAGCTGGGAACAAAGCTTTTGTATTTTGTACCCAGGGATAATGTGGTCCAGCATGCCGAGATACATAAGAAAACAGTAATAGAGTACAAGCCGGATTCCAATCAGGCGCAGGAGTACCGAAATCTTGCGCAGGCTGTCATTGACAATCAGGATTTCGTAATCCCGACGCCGATGAAGCAGGAACGGTTGGAAGAGATCCTCATGGAATACGGAATGATGGATCTGGCAGATGATTACAAAATTTAAGGAGAAGTATGATATGGCAAAGATATACAATTCAATAACTGAGCTTGTGGGCAGAACGCCTATTGTAGAATTTAAAAGATTAGAGCAGTTTCTTGGTTTAAAGGGTAGGATTGCAGGAAAACTGGAATATTTCAATCCCGCCGGTTCTCACAAGGACCGAATGGCGCTTGAGATAATTGAGGCGGCGGAAAGAAGAGGCGAGATAAGTCCGGATAAAACCACTCTGGTTGAGTTTACAAGCGGAAATACCGGCATTGCTATGGCAGCATTTGCTGCTGCAAAGGGATATAAATTTAAAATCGGACTTCAGAACGGTGTGTCGGAGGAAAGGCTTAAACTGCTGGAGGCATATCAGGCGGAAATAGCTGACATTCCGAAGGAATTAACAGATGGTGTTTTTGAAAAAGGTATTAAAGCATTTGAGGATGTCCTGGACTATATGACAAAAGATATTGAGGATTCATACGCTACAAGACAGCTTGACAATACAGATAATATAAATGCCCATTATAAGTTTACGGGTCCTGAGATATGGGATGATACAGAGGGTAAAATAAATATATTTGTAGGCAGTGTCGGAACCGGCGGCTCAACACATGGAATCAGCAAGTACCTGAAAGAAAAAAATAAGAGTATCAAGGTTATTATAACGCAGCCATCTCCGGAAGATGTATTAAATCCTCTTGTTGAAGGTGCAGAAGATGGGGGATTTCATGGAATTCATCAGGTCCATGATGATAACGGGATTACAAAGATGGCACCTGCTAATTTTAGTGATGAGCTTACGGATCAATACGAATTTGTTACATATGCAGAGACATTAAGGGCAATTCATCTGCTTGCAAAATATGAAGGTATATTTGTGGGCGCATCGGCGGGTGCATCACTTGCAGTGGCAATTAAACAGGCACTTCTTACGGAAAATGAAGGAAAGCTTATCGTCCCGCTCCTTCCGGACAGTGGAGAAAGATATCTTTCTGAAAATCTGCAGAGAATCAGACCGGAAGTTGAAAATACAGTTTCGTTTTAAAAAAGGCAAGGTGGTGTTACAAAATGGCAATCAATTTAAATAATTCCAATGTAGCAACGAGAGAAAACCGTATAGGTTCAATCACAGGTTATATTGGTTCGTTGAAAGATTTGGCGGGCAAGAGTGAATGTGGCACATTAAAAGGCTGTTCCAGATGTTTTTCACAGTCAAGCACTTGCCTGTCGAGCTGTGCGTTGGGTCAGCTTTCAGCAATTCGTGATGTTGCAATTATTCATCATGGACCGGCAGGGTGTTCTGTGGCAAGCGCAGGAGCATATTATCTTGATAAGGTCATGGCGAAGAAACGCGGTGTGACAAATGATACTGTTTATGTCGGAACTGATATGGACGAAAACGATACGATTTTTGGTTCGACGGAAAGCCTCAGAAAGATTATTCTTGAGGTAAATAAACGATACTCTCCGAAAGCAATATTTGTCACAAGCTCCTGTGCGACGGGTATTATAGGAGAGGACATTGACAGCGTAGTTGATGATGTAAGAAAGGAGGTCGGCGTACCAATCGCAGCGGTACATTGTGAGGGCTTCAAGTCGCGTATTTGGGCAACCGGTTTTGATATTGCTGACCATGCCGTATTATCATCCATTGTGAAGCCGCCAAAGGAAAAACGAAATACGATTAATTTCAAGAATTTTTATGAGAGCGCCAGACCTGAAATCATGGAAATGTTTCAGCGGTTTGATCTGGAACCGGTATTTTTATACTGCAATTCTACGGTGGAGGAGCTTTCACATATTTCTGAGTCTGTTGCGACAACCTGTATTTGCGGTACACTCGGTAATTATCTTGGAAATGCCCTTGAGGAAAAGTACGGGGTTCCGTACGTAAGAAGCATTAATCAGTGTGGAATTGTCGGATTTGAGACATGGCTTCGTGAAATTGGCAAGGTGACAGACAGAAGTGACAAAATAGAAAAATATCTTGAAGAGCAGAGGGCAATCTATATGCCGCAGATTGAGGAGGTCAAAAAGGAGTTAAAGGGACTTCGGGCTGTCATCGGCATGGGACCGGGGTATACTTTTGAGGTTTCAAGAGTTTTAAATGAGCTTGGTATTGAAGTGGTATGGGCCCTTGCATGGCACTATGACAAGAAATATGAAAATGGGGATGTGCCGCCATCTATGAAGTATCTGCTTGACAATGACATTGATTTTGAGGCTAGCGTAGCGGATCAGCAGAACTTTGAGGTTATGAATGTGCTGCACAAATATCAGCCGGATTTATACTTGTCCAGACATCCGGGTTCTACAGTATGGGCAATCAAAAATGGTACGCCTGCGGTATATGTGGCCGATGAGTATATGATATTCGGATATAAGCATACATTGGAGTTCGCCCATGCTATCCTGAATAGCATCCGAAACAGAAGCTTTGAACAGAATCTTGCAAAAAGAGTGAAGCTTCCGTATACAGACTGGTGGTATCAGCAGAATGTGGGTGCTTTTTTACAAGAGTAAAAAAGCACCGTAGATGTACAAAAATTCGTAAGGAAGGGTGGCTGCCAAAGGTAGCCTGAATTTTGCACAACAAAGTGTGTACACACACTTTGATGAAACTTAGAGGAGACGAAGTAAATGGCAAAGTTATTAGATAAGCAGAGATATAAATGTGCACTTGGCGCAATGCAGACAGTACAGGCAATCACAAGGGCAATCCCAATTCTTCACTCGGGTCCGGGATGTGCCCAGAAGCTTTCAGACGGTACGGGTAGTTCGGGTTATTTTTCACCGAATATTTTCCCATGCACCAGCATTAACGAAAAGGATGTTGTGTTTGGCGGCGTGAAAAAATTACATTCTACAATAGAGAACGCGTTAAAGGTGATTGATGCAGACCTTTATGTGGTGCTTACGGGCTGTATCCCTGAAATTGTAGGTGATGATACAGGTGAAGTGGTGTCTGAGTATGACCGTTTCAGTCAGGAGGAGAGATTTGAGGAGGCAGGCGGCAATCCGGAGGATTTTGTATATAAACCGGTCATTTATGCTTCAACAGCAGGATTCAAGGGGAATAACTACAAAGGACACGAGCAGGTTGTTGATGCGATTATCGATCAGTATTTAAAAAAATCAGATTGCAGGCAAAAAGGTCTTGTGAATATATGGGCGGATGTTCCGTATCAGGATTTGTTTTGGCTGGGAAATATCAGAGAGCTTGAAAAGCTGCTCACAGAGATAGGTCTTAAGCCAAATACAATCTTTGGGTATAACAGGGGAATTGAGAATATCAATAAAATTCCGGAGGCAGAGTTTAATCTGCTTGTTTCTCCTTGGGTGTCCGCAAAAAACATAAAGAAAATGGAGAAAAAACTTGGAATACCGTATCTTCATTATTCAACACTCCCGATTGGAGCGTATGAGACAAGCAAATTCTTGCGGGAAGTGGGGGCCTTTGCAGGATTGGATAAGGACTGCGTGGAAGCTGTTATCACTGAGCATGAAAATTACTATTACTACCTGATTGAGAGATATGCAGATTTGTTCCTTGAAAACCGGGTAATTAACAAAGAATTTTCCGTTGTTGCAGATGCGCAATATGCCCTTGCAATCACAAAGTTCCTGGCAAATGATCTAGGACTGATTCCGGCAAAGCAGTTCATTACGGATGATACGCCGAAGGAATACCAGAACGCAATCAGGGAGGAATTTAAGAAGCTGAATTACGGCTTACAGGCGGATGTTTCCTTTGAGACGGACAGTTATAAGATACATAATGAGATTAAGGCACATGATTATCATGGTTATCCGCTGATTCTTGGCAGCTACTATGAGAAGGAGCTGACGGAAAGCTTAAAGGGCAATTACCTGAATATTGCGTGGCCTGTGCAGGATAAGGTTGTTTTTGATGATTTTTACGCAGGCTATACGGGTGGTATCCGGCTGATAGAGGACATTTATACCGTTGCAGTCCAGCGGTTTAATTAGGAGGGAAGGTCTATGTCATATAAAATAGCAGTAGCTTCCTCGGATGGCGTGAGTGTTGACGTAAGTTTTGGCGGTGCGGCTTTTTTTGATATATATGAGGTATCAGGAAAAGAATATCATCTGTTGGAAAAACGCAGTCTGCCGAAGCAGGAAGAACTTCCTGGCAAATGTGAGCAGAATAATGGCTGTGGAGAGTCTGACAGCAGCTGCGGCGGTTCCGGCTGTGGCGGCGGTGTAAGTATAATGCCAAAGGTTGATCGGATAGCAGACTGCCGTTCGGTTATTTGCAAAAAAATAGGGTTTCAGGCTGCAAAACAACTGGAAAAGAAAGCGGTCTCCGGTTTTGATGTTGAGATCAGTGTCGAGGAAGCACTTACAAAGATTGTAAATTATTTTGATAAGATTGATTCACATCAGTCACTTCGCAGACTTAAGGATTGAAAAATATTTGGAATTGCTTGATTCTTATATCTATGAAGCTGTGCGGAATAGATATAGGTTAAAATGTGATACGAAAGGCTTTGGCAGGTAAACCGCCGGCTTTTGGCATAATGGGAGGTGTGGAATGACAATAATACAAATGAAATATGCGATTCTTGTTTCAGAATCTAAATCCATGCAGGAAGCGGCAAGAAAAGCGTTTATATCACAGCCCAATCTTTCAGAAGTAGTGAAAGCATTGGAGGAGGAAATAGGAATACGGATTTTTTTCCGCTCAAGGACAGGCGTAACACTTACTTCGGAAGGCCGTGAGTTTATTAAATATGCAAAGCAGGTGATAGACCAGTATGAGTTGCTGGAGAGCAAATACATAAAAAAGCAGTCCAACAAGAAAGAATTTCATGTTTCTACACAGCATTATACATTTGCAGTAAATGCATTTATCAGAACAATTCATAAGCATGGCGATGGTATGTACAGATTTTCCATTATTGAGACACAGACGAGAAACGTGATTGAAAATGTGAAAAATTGGAAGAGCGATGTAGGAATTATAGGGGTCAACAGTTTTAACAAGAAGATATTGATGAAGCTTATACAGGAATCAAACCTTGTTTTCCACGAATTAATGCAGAGAGAGAACTGTGTGTATTTATGGAAAAATCACCCCTTAGCGGAAAGAAAAATTTTGACGTTTGCAGATTTGGAAGAATATCCATGCCTGATTTTTGAACAGGAGGATAATGCGTCTTTTTATTTTACAGAGGAAGCATTTGGAACTTATCAATATCCTAAATTGATTGTGAGCAATGACAGGGCGACGTCTATGGAGTGTATGGTTGGCGTAAATGGTTACGCTATCGGCACAGGATTGCTGCAGGACAGCATAAATGCAAAGGATTATGTCTCTGTACCATTGGAAGAAAAAGAAATAATGGTCATCGGATATGTTGTAAGAAAAGCTGTAAACCTTTCAGAAATAGCAATGAGCTATATCAATGAACTGAAAGCGCAGCAGGATCCGCAAGTGGGTCTTGAATATAATTTAGAAGAAGGAAGGTGAATATATGCCTGTTACATATTCAGGAGTAAGAGAGAGTAAAGAGGACAGGGTAAATGATTATGGAGGCACAGGGCTGGAGGCTTCTCGCCAATATGCCAAGAGGTGCCTGAAAAAAGCTGACAGAAGTTTTGCACAGGGACTGCAGTGCCAGCAGATAAACAGTATGGCAGCGCTCATGTCTTTGGAGGATGCCGTATTTATCGCACATGCGCCTCAAGGCTGTGTTGGCTGCACAACGCTTGCAGTAGACCAGTATCGCGTCGGACAGGCGCACAGGGGCGTTAAGCATATTAAAAATCCTCACATAATTGTATCTAATCTGGATCAGAAAAGTGTTATATTCGGCGGGGAAGAAAAACTCAGGCAATCCGTAAAAAAGGCGGTAGAAAGATATTATCCGAAGCTGATTTTTATTTTTGCTTCCTGCGCATCCGGAGTTATTGGAGATGATATTGATGCCATAGCCGCCGATTTGCAGAAAGAAAATGATGCGCTTATCATTCCGATTCATTGTGAGGGTTTCAAGTCTAAGATATGTGCATCCGGATTTGACGCTGCTTTTATTGCAATTAACAAATATATACTGAAAGGACAAAAACTTCAGACGCAGAAAAATCTTGTAAATCTTTTTGCACCGGTTTCTATAAGTTACGCCGATCAAAGGGAAATGCAGCGTATGCTGGAATTAATAGGAATTGAAACAAACTACATTCCGTTCTACAGCTCTTTGGAAAAAATACAGAAAATTCCTGCAGCAGCGGCGTCTACCTCTATATGCAAGGTTTTTGCTGATGAGTTTATGAAAACATTGGAGAAGGATTATGGCATACCGTATTCCCATACCGTTATGCCGATTGGCGTCAGAAATAC
>CAYPWY010000042.1:0-11073 GCA_964414835.1 uncultured Butyrivibrio sp.
AGGGTTGTAAGGAATGTCTCATTTTAAATTGTGCTAATTAGATGCTAACACTAAAAAGCTGCTTTGTGAGAATGAATTTGGTGGTTTAAGTAATCTTAATCGAATAAAGGCAACTTATGCAGAGGTGAAGTTTGCATATGAATCAAAAGCAATATACTGGAATCCATTTGGAACAGAGAACAGAATATTGAAACACATACAAGATAATCAAGAGAATAAATCAAGAGAGGAATAGTTGCGTAATGAGAATTGATGAAATACAAATAGAAAAATTTAGGGCTTTAAAAAACGTAGCATTCGATTAGATGATATGAATGCAATTGTAGGAGAAAATAATTCTGGAAAAACAGCTATTTTAAAGGCATTAAATGGATTATTTCATTTTGATGAGGAATTAATTTTGTATTGCATGCTCATCAGTATACAAAAATATAAATAACATTCAGTGATTTACCATTGAAACCGTATTATGACGACAAAAAACAGGAGACAAACTCATAGTTAAGATGCACACATATATACCAATCGTGCTATGTTTAGACAGTAGTATTGATGTCAAGAGCTTGGGTCTTAAAAGTACCTTCTTTTGTAACTCTGAATTGAGAATGCTTTCCTCCCAAATTAGAATATTCTTCACACAAACTCCACATACCCGTGATATGCTATTTTATATTTAGATTGGAGTACTTATGTATCAGATTTTAGTTGTGGAAGATGACAGGAACACACATCAGGTTATTTGTGAATTCTTAAAAGAAGCAGGATATGCTGTAACCGATGCATATGACGGAGAGGAAGCAATCACTCGCTTTTATGAGGGACGCTTTGATTTGGTTGTATTGGATATTATGATGCCAAAGAAAAACGGCATGGAGGTTTTGCAGGAAATTCGCTCTTTGTCTGATACGCCTGTTATTATGCTGACAGCTTTGGGCGATGAATATACACAGATAAAAAGTTTTGACCTACAGGCAGACGAATATGTAACGAAGCCGTTTTCGCCAGTTGTTCTTGTAAAACGAGTATCTGCGCTTCTTCGCAGAAGCCACCCTATTAACAAAACAACCGTATGTTTTGAGGATATTGCAGCCGACTTTTCTGCCTATACGATTACCAAAAAGGGTGAACAGGTTTCGCTGACAACAAAGGAATTTGAGATATTGAAAGTGCTGATTGAAAATCAAGGCAATGTACTTTCTCGTATGCAAATTTTAGATGCGGCATGGGGCTTTGACAGCGACGTTGCCGACCGCATTGTGGATACGCATATTAAGAATCTTCGTAAAAAATTAGATTGCACATCCATTCATACGGTCAAAGGCATTGGCTATCGTTTTGAGGTGGCAGAATGAAGAATATGAAATTATTTCCAAAAACCTTTTTACATTGCCTTGGCTTGATGGTTGGCGTAATATTGATTTCCTTTTTACTGATTTACAGCTTTTTGCCCACATTCTATCAATCGTATAAACAACGAGAACTAAATTTGGATACCACACAGCTTACAGAAGAGCTGCAAGAGCTGAATTCAAAGGATATATCTGCCGCTGTGATTTCTTATGCCGTTTCAAAGGGATATGGATATACTGCTAAATATGGAAATGGAGAAATCATCTGTTCCGCCGGTGTTGGAATCAGCTATGAAATGGTTGGAGGTGATTCAGCAGAAGAGAATGAGAAAAGTACAATCAGCTTTGATGTAGATTCCGCTACGAGCGAAGCGAGCTTCAAAACCGCTGACGGGAAAACGGTATATTTAACACTCAGTGTATCGCTGCAACCAATCAGAGATGCAGTATCGGTACTTCTGCTGATTCTTCCTGTGGTATTTATTGTATGTATTCTTCTATCTGCCATAGTTGCTTATTTTTATGCAAAATCTATTGTTAAGCCGATACAGGAAATTACCGATGCAACCACTCAAATGAAATCACTTTCTCCGAACACCTCATGTTCTATCAATAGAGGTGATGAAATTGGTGTATTATCTCAAAATATAGACGAGATGTATCAAAAGCTGCTTTCCACGATTTCCGATTTAGAACGGCAGATTGAAACGGTAAGCAAATCCGAGCGGGAAAAACTGGACTTTCTTCTACTTGCTTCTCACGAGCTGAAAACACCTATCACCGCCGTTCGTGGTATGGTTGATGGAATGCTCTATAATGTAGGTGTATATAAAGACAGAGATACCTATTTGGCGGAATGTCAGAAAGGGTTGGAAGAACTGACAGAACTGATTTGTCATATCTTAGAAACATCAAAGCTGGATGCAAGTATTGCGGCGAAGGATAAAAAACAGACGGACATAGGAAATCTGTTGGAAGAAACTGCTTCCCCATATTTTATTATCGCAAAGAGCCGTAATGTGGAAATGACACTTTCTCTGGAAGATAGTTTTTCGGCTGTCGTTTCCGCAGAACTTATTAAAAAAGCATTCTCAAATGTTCTTTCCAATGCAGTTAAGTACACAGATACCGATAAGGCTATCCGAATATTTATGAAAAATCGGACGGTGGTTGTGGAGAACGAATGTCAATCGCTGTCTAATGATGAGCTTGCCCATATCGGAGAGCCATTTTATCATCCTACCGATTCCAATCAAGACAAAGGCAGTACAGGACTTGGTTTGTATCTGACAGACAGAATCCTAAGTGCCTGTGAGCTGTCTTATGATTTTGCACCGTATGAAAACGGAATGCGGTTTATTTTATATTTTGAATAAACTGACCTTAACCGATAAATCTATAACTACTCATAGATTTATCGGTTCTCTTTTTCCAACTCCATACCAGATCCATTTTGCTTCTGTAGAATACAAAAGCAAAGGAGGTACAGACTATGTACATTTTGAAAAATGCAGTAAAAAATCTTGGGCGCAATAAAGGCAGAAATTTTATGGTTCTGATGATTGCCTTACTTACGCTCACATCGGTAATCCTCTCGTTTTCTATTAAGACCATATCAGAGCTTGCTATCGCACGCTATAAAAGCAGCTTTGGCGTACAAGCAAATATTTCCGTAGATTGGGAAAAATTCAATAATGAGATACCCCCTGTTGAAACGGTAAATGAGGATGGTCATAGAACAATTGAGCAAAATTATGAGCTGCCTGCGCCGGATATGGATGATTACTTAGAATATGCCGATTCCGAGTATGTAAAAAGGACGCTTTATGATGCCTCTGTTGCTTTTGCATCGGATACGCTGACTCCGGTTCCCGACAATCTGAGGCCTGATGACGAAATCGTTGAAATTGGTGGTATGACTTTAGAAGAGCTTAAAGAGTTTTTCCATGAAGATGAAGCCGGCCTTGAAGAAATCTTTGGTGGTGCTGATGAATTGCAAAAGGTCATGGATACGAAAAGCAACTGTATTGGTACATTATGGGGGGTTAGCGACCCGTCACTCTTGACGGATTTTACCGAAGGAAAAAGAAAACTTGAACAGGGCGAGTTCCCAAAAGAACAAGGCGAGTGTATGGTTAGCACTGTATTCGCAAAACAGAATGAATTGAATATTGGTGATACTCTTTCGATTTCTGGTCCGAATAAGGTAGATACACAAGAAATCACATTAAAGGTTACAGGAATATACGCCGACTATTTTTCGGAAGTTACCGCCGCAGAATTTGGCATGGTCTATGCTGATGTGGTAACTACCTTTGACACTGTAATGAACAGTGGATTTCATGATATATCCATAAATGACGCAACATTTATATTGAATGACCCGGATGCCGCTGAGTTATTTCTAAATGAGATTCACGATAAGGGTCTCAATGAATACTACACATTGACTTATTCCATAGAAGATTATGAGGCAAATACCAAACCGCTCAAAAACATCTCGCATATTGCAGAGATTTTCACCTTGGCAGCAAGCATAATCGGTGTTGCAATTCTTCTTTTGATTTCTTTCTTCAATATTAGGGAAAGAAAATATGAAATTGGCGTACTTAGAGCAATGGGTATGAAAAAAACCAATGTTGCAAGAGGAATGGTTTATGAAACGCTTACAATTATGCTTATCAGCTTTACTTTAAGTGCCATTTTAGGACTTGTACTTACAAAGCCAATCGCTGCGGCTTTACTTGGAGATTTAACGGGGATAAACGCAATGCTGCCGTCTGCTGCCATTCTGTTCGGTGCTGTTATGGCGTTCCTCTTTAGTGTACTTGCAGGGCTTTGTTCTGTATTTGCGGTTATGCGCCATGAGCCAATGCAGATTCTTTCGGAAAGGAATTAGGTGACAATATGAGTATTTTAACATTAAAAAATATATCTTACCATTATAATGGAACGGAAAAGGTCGTTCTTAATCAAATTTCGTATGCCTTTGAAGCCCACAAGCTGTATTGTATTACCGGTGCGTCTGGCGAGGGAAAAACTACGCTTCTTTCTTTGTTGGCAGGACTTGACTTGTGTTCGTCGGGAAGAATTTATTGCGAGGAACAAGATATTGCATTGGTAAATCGTGATGAATATCGCTCAAAAAAGGTTGGTGTGGTTTTTCAAAGCTATAATTTGCTCCAAAATGCAACCGCAGCTGAAAACATTATACTCTCCATGAATATTGCCGGGAAGCAAGGAAAACAGACATCTAAAGACGCTTATGCAATCCTTGAAAAAGTAGGTATCGACCACGAGAAAGCTGATAGAAGGATTTTGAAATTATCCGGCGGTGAGCAGCAGCGAGTTGCAATCGCAAGAGCGGTTGCCAATGGTTCTCCGATTTTGATTGCAGATGAACCAACCGGCAATTTAGATGTTAATAATGAATCGGCAATTATAGACATATTCAAGAAACTTGCGCACGAAGAAAAAAAATGTGTAATTTTAGTTACCCATTCAAAAAAAGTGGCTTCCGAATCTGATGTTGTCCTTGAATTAAAAAAGGGCGCATTGCAAACAGGAAGTATTGATTGAAGCAAGAAATTTACGAATAATCGTCATCAAAGAGCCGGATATATAGACGCAGAGCTGGTGAACTTGTGAGCAATCACAGTTTGGCGGCTCTGTTCTCTGGAAGAGGCAGGGGTGGGGCACAGTCACCGCAAAGTCTAACGGCAGCCGCGTAGCAGTGAAGCCGGTTTTGCAGTAGAATGGAGCGTTCAGACAGGCAAACTGCGTCCATGGGTAAGCTGCCGCCCTGTATTTGACTCGCGATGTATCGTGTCTTTTGGCAGAGACTCCATTCCTGTTAAGGATAGCATGAATCCATACAGCGGATTTGGCTGGTGCTTTTTTGACGGCTGCTATATGAAAGATTCTTCCGTAAGATTGAAAAATTATGAGTGCCAGTTTCTTCCCAGATTTAAAAAGCTGAAAAGCAGTATTGTAAACGGTCTGCTACCGGAAATGGATTCGCTTCACTCGTTGGATGAGTTTATAAAGCTTTATAAAAATGACGGTATACTTTTTTCAAGCCCGATTCATTATTATGACACGCCCGGCAGATATTTTGAGTTTATCTTAAGTATAAACACAGCCGGAGGAAAGGAACGGATGGAGCTTATTTTCTCGGCAATGAGTAAATGGGGACTGAACAATCTTCCCAAAATCGTAAGGGAATATTTGGAAAAGCATATCAGCTGTATTGATTCAGACGGCGAGGCAGACAAAGTGTTCCATGAGTATTGCAATAAAATACGAATGGCATATAAGCTTGAAATTAGATAATAAAGTGAAGAAGCGTTTTCCGTTGTAGTTGCCCTGATTTGGCGTTACATTCCCCGATGGCAGTCGATAGTTTTTTATTCTGCATGGTTTGCTCTTTTATGCCTGTGGGCATAAAAAGGAACAGCATTTCAAAGTTGAAACAGCTGTTCTTGGTTGATGTATTAGGTTGTTATAATTGGGTGGGTATTGGCTGATAGTTAAACTTTAACTTATAATTCCTGCCAGCCAATACATGATGGTCTTTTATATTTGGACAAAAATTCATCTATACAAGAGAATGCCAAATCCAGAGAGATTACCGCATTGGCATCAGGTGTCCATTCCTCACCACCTGCAATAAAAGTAATTTTCTTGCTATTATCCTCATTAAATGACAGCCACATATTCCCGTTATCATTTTCAAAATAATTCACTGAAGCATAATCATCCTCCTAAAAATCCCTCGGGGACACTTTCAGGAGCAATCGGAGTATTCCATAAAATCAATTCCCTTAATGCCGGCAGTTCCGAAACATCTGGAAGCGCAGTGACATGTTTCAAATCCTGAAGCTTTAAAACTTCTAAATTTTTTAATTGTCGTATCACAGAAATATCGTCTAATTTGGGGATGCGCCAAAGCTCAAGCTGCTTCAGCTTCTTTAATACGGCCAGGCTGTTCATATCTTCAACACTTGCCCATAGAATCCTCAGCACTTCTAAATCTGTATTCTGCAAAAAATAAAAATTATCAATTTTAATACCTCGAAGCGCCAGCTTATTTCATGCAGTCGGCATGATTTTTTCCAAAAGCGGAGACAAAAGGATGGAGTTTAGACCGATTGAGAATATATTTTAAGTTGAATTTTTCAAGAAAAAAGGCAATAAATTGCGAATATTTCTTGGAAGCGTAGATATATTGTGGTATTCTAATATTGATAGAGTTTATTGATGAATTGATATGATAAATAAAGAACGATTTGGCACTATGGAGGTAATTATGACACTTGGCACAATGTATATTTTTGCAAGCGATATGGATAAGTCTGTGAGCTTCTATAAGGAATTACTGCAAGAAGAACCACTATATGCCAATGATGACAGATGAGTGCAGTTTAGTAATAAAATTGCTTTATATAATAAGAATTATGATGTCAGAATAATAGGAAAAGAACCAAGCATCAGATTTAACCAAGCCTATATAAATGATTTCTACAGAGATACAGGTAATCCAAAGAATAATATTGTTGTTTTCAATTTTGTGACTGAGGATTTAAGGAAAGAATATGAACGTTTAAAGGCGATAAACATAGGAGAAGTCTCTGAACTAATGTATGTCAATGTGCATAGGCCTTATTGGTATTTTAATATATTTGATCCCGACGGAAACACGTTGGAAATAACAGGTAAATATGAATAATATAAAATCAGTGCAGGCTGTTATGGAGAAATATCTTGAAGAATTTTTGGCAGAGTGGCAGGGAGAACAGTGATATGTTGGAAGTGAATTTTTATGATACAGTTGACGATGCATTGTTGAAATTCGCAGTTATAATTTCACAGAGCAATGGCAAGTGGGTATTTTGTAAGCATAAGGAACGCGATACCTATGAGGTGCCGGGCGGTCATCGCGAAGCAGGAGAAAATATTTTAGAGACTGCTAAAAGAGAGCTACAGGAAGAAACAGGGGCTGTAAAGTTTGATATTAAGCCACTGTGTGTGTATTCTGTTACAGGTAAGACAAGAGTAAATGAAACGGGAGAGGAAACCTTTGGACTGTTATGCTTTGCAGAGATAAGGGAATTTTCAGGAAGGCTGGAAAGTGAGATGGAGAAGGTTGAACTTATGGAAGAATTGCCGGAGAATTGGACATATCCGTTAATACAGCCGAAGCTGATTGAAAAGTATATGCAAGTAGAAAGGAAATCTTACGACCGGACATAGCTTGCACTTGAAGCAACGGATATGGGATGACCATTATATGAGAAGTATGGATTTGTGAAAATGCAGGATGAAATGGAGCTGATATTGTGGAGTATGTGCCGGATGCAGAAATTTGGGATTTGTACAACGAGAACAGAGAACTGCTTGGAAAAGACCATGTAAGAGGTGAGCAATTACCCATAGACGGATACCATCTGGTGGTGCATGTGTGGATTCGTAATTCCAAGGGAGAGTATTTGATTTCACAGCGTTCTGAGAACAGACCAACACATCCGCTGATGTGGGAATGTGTAGGTGGTTCGGTTGTGAAAGGCGAAGATAGTTTGCTGGGAGCAATCAGAGAAGCGAAAGAAGAAGTTGGTGTGGATTTGACACCGGAAAACGGACAAGTTATTTTTACAAAAACACGCAAAATCATAGATGGCAAGATTTATAATGATATTATGGATGTTTGGCTGTTTGAATATGATGGGCAGGTTGATTTAGGAAATGCCACAACGGATGAGGTGGCACAGGCTGCTTGGATGAGCAGGGAACAAATTAAGGAACTATTTGAGCAAAAAGTGTTTGTGGGCACATTGGAATACTTCTTTACGGTATTCTCATAAGCAGGTATTGTGGCAGCAAATCATAAAAAACGTTCTTAATAGATTGTATAGATAGTTTTAAATCTCAAGACAGGCACATAAAAGAGCCGGATAGTTCAGTACCATTCTGGAAGACAGAGAAAATCTGCAGAAGATGGTGACGGAGATGTGGGAAGAATTTCAGGAAAGAAAGGATACGAAATATATGAATTTAAAAATTGCATTGCTTCAGCTTCTTCCGGGAAATGGGTTAGAGGAACAGTTTCAAATAGGAAAAGCAGCCTGTGAAAAGGCAAAAGCTATGGATGCGGATATTGCAATATTCCCGGAGATGTGGAGCGATGGGTATGCCATTCCACAGGATGAAAAATCTATAAAAGGCTTGTCCATTACCGCAGACAGTGATTTCATACAGGGCTTTGGAAAGCTGGCGGCAAAATTACAGATGGCAATCGGCATCACGTTTCTTGAAAGTCATGAGCCGAAGCCGCTGAATTCCATGATACTTTTTGACCGAATGGGTAAGGAGGTTTTACACTATTCAAAGGTACATACTTGTGCCTTTGATTTGGAAAAGATGCTGTCACCCGGCGAGGACTTTTTTGTTGCAGACTTAAATATCGGCAGAGACACTGTAAAGCTTGGTTCTATGATATGCTTTGACAGAGAGTTTCCCGAAAGCGCAAGGATTTTGATGCTGAAAGGTGCAGAGGTGATTCTTGCGCCGAATGCCTGTCCTATGGAAATAAACCGATTATCAGCCCTTCGCACCAGAGCATATGAGAATATGCTTGCCATTGCTACCTGCAATTATCCTGACGGACAACCGGACTGTAACGGACATTCTACGGTCTTTGATGGAGTTGCGTGGCTGCGTGATGAGCCGGGAGTACGGGATATGTGTATTCTGGAGGCACAGGAAGAAGAAGGAATCTATGTTGCGGACATTGATTTGGATTTGCTTCGGGAATATCGTGCGCACGAGATAATGGGAAACAAATACCGCCATCCCTCAAAATATAGAATTTTGGTATCAGATTGTAAATAAAGAATATATCCCGATGTGCCAATTGCAGGCTGGATTTAAAGCGGAATAAGGACCTTTATCTGATAGTCGCAACTTAAAGTTGCCGGAAAAGAATAAAAAGCAAGTATCATGTGGTTGTGTTCAATAACGTTTATGCTATACTGGAAATGTAAGCTTACATTAAAAACAGAAAGGACGTTATGATTATGAGTTTTGGTAAAAATCTTCAGCATTTACGCAAACTTAGTCATGTTATGACTCAGGAAACACTTGCTGAAAAGTTGAATGTAAGCCGCCAGACAGTTTCTAAATGGGAACTGGATGAGTGTAATCCGGAAATTGAGAAAGCTATAGAGCTTTGCAATTTATTCAACTGCTCTCTCGACAATCTATTCAGGGAGGAATTAGGAGCTTGCGATGATGCATATTCTAATTTGCGGGTTGAGACAGTTCCGGATTTTCGCTATGTAAAGTACACTGTTATAAGTACTGACCCGGAAAGTGACTCTATTGACCGGATAATCGGGATTGCAAGGGAAAACGGAGTAGAAAATCCGCAGATTATAGGCTGGGATTTCCCTCATTTGTCTCAGGAGCAGATTAATGTGTTCAATATGCATGGATATACGGCTGCGTGGATTCTGCCCAAGGATATTTCTCCGAAGGACTTGGAAATACATTATCAGGCAGCGCATAAATATGCGGCAATACACATTGAAAAGCCTTGTGACAATCCATTTGTGATAATTCCAAACGGCTATAAAACACTGATGGAATATATGAGTATTAATGGGTTGAATCAAGTAAATAAAGATGTTATCCCTTGTTTTGAAACAGACGGGGACAGCATGGATATTTATATTGCCTGTGAATAAAAGCACATAGCTGCTTGTATCGTTTTAAGCACGACTGTTTGTATAGTTGAGACCGCTTTGGTGCAGGAAGGGCTGCAGGCTGCAGCCTGCAGCCCAATGTGATATATTGACAAAGCCGCAGGAATGTCGGAAAATATAATGGAAAGTAAAAATATTATTTATAAGGAGACTGATATGTTAGAGATTGGAACAAAAGCACCGGAATTTTCATTACCTGATGAGAATGGTGATATTCATACATTAGGTGAGTATGCAGGAAAGAAAGTAATTTTGTATTTTTACCCGAAGGATAATACACCGGGCTGTACAAAGCAGGCGTGCGGCTTCAGCCAGTTGTACCCGCAGTTCAGGGAAAAAGGAGCTGTGGTACTTGGAGTAAGTAAGGATTCGGTGGCGTCCCACAAGAAATTTAAAGAAAAATACGATTTGGGATTTACATTGCTGTCAGACCCGGAATTGACAGCGATTAAGGCATATGATGTATGGCAGGAAAAAAAGAGCTTCGGCAAAATATCTGTTGGAGTAGTCCGCACAACGTATCTGATTGATGAAAACGGCATTATTGTAAAAGCCTTTGGAAAAGTAAAGGCGGCTGAGAATCCGTCACAGATGATTGAGGAATTGTCATGAGAATTATCATCTCACCTGCCAAAAAGATGAAAGTGGATGAGGATTCATTAGATTGTCATGGGATGCCTGTATTTTTAAAAGAGACAGCTCAAATTATGCACTGGATGAAGTCGCTGAGTCTGGAAGAACAGCAGCAGCTTTTGCCTTCCGACGGAATGCTTGTGAAAAGACCACTGCTTGTGAATGGCAATGTTGTTGTTGCCGGATTTAGGGAAGCAGAATGGGCTGAACAGCCGGATTAATATCCTACGGTTTATAATGAGGCTTCTTCACATGGGACGATATATTCAAAAGCAATAGAGACCGTTTCAAGTTTTGTGTAAACTGAAAAAACTAACATAAGATACGTGAAT
>CAYPWY010000043.1:0-9491 GCA_964414835.1 uncultured Butyrivibrio sp.
TGGATGTAAAAAAGAACTGTTTTGACGGAAGGAAAGGTTACAGCGAAATTAATTCTTAAAATAAATTTATTTACAATTCAGCTACAACGTGCTAAAATAATAAAATCAACTTGGAAAATGAGAGGGATTTAAAGGAACACTTCATTATTATCATACGGAAAAGAGGAGGAATAATTAATGAGAAAAAAGTCAAAATATTTACTGGTTATTGTTGCAATTATGTGTTTAATGTCCGCATGCACGAAAAACAGCGGAGTTACAGGTTCAAAAACGGATGAAAGCACCGTTACAAATGAGACGGATGCGGCAGGAAACGGAGAAACAGATGCCAACACCATTCCCACATCCCAGTTGATTGATGAGGCATTGCAATATGTCAAGGATGAACCGATGAGTGTGGATGTTTGGGAACAGGCGGAATTTGCATTAGATTACTGGGTTAAAAACTGTGATGCAGTATCGGAACTGATTGAAAGAGATGATTATGCAGAACTGATAATGGATATTTATATGGATTCGGAGCTTCCGCCGTATGAAGCCACAGATTCCAATCTTCAGGATTTCAGAATGATGGAATTTGAAGAGGTAATGCTTTCACAGGATAGTGCATGCAGTCAGCTTAGTGAATCCCGGCAGAAAGAGCTTGTAAAACAAATAGCTTGCAATGCACAAAGGCGCATTGCAGAGGAAGCATATGTTTTATACTATGCAAGCGCATTTTTCAAAAATATTGAATGGCAGGGTACCGATAACGCATGGTACAATACAATTAAAGAGATGGAACGTACCGGATTTTCAGATGAAGAGAACCAGTACATTGACAATTTTTATGACAGCTGTGACGGAGCACCGCAGCCTGTGGATTAACTGTCTTTTGATGAATTTATTTTGAGATTTTTTTGATAATGTTTTCCAAAAAAACATTTGACAAATTACTGTGTATATATTAAACTAATCTAGTGTGCCGCACAGCGAGGTTATAAGTGTTTATTTCCAAACCACCATAGCTGGCGAGTATTGATAATAGGAGGAAACCAAGATGAAGTACGCAATTATTGCAGCATGTGGTAAGCAGTACAAGGTATCTGAGGGCGACGTTATCAAAGTTGAGAAGCTGGGAGTTGCAGAAGGTGAATCTGTAACATTCGATAAGGTTCTTCTCATTAGCGATGGAGAAGCAGTTGTTGGTAATCCAACAGTAGCTGGCGCTTCAGTTACTGCTTCTGTTGTAGGCGAAGGCAAGGACAAGAAAGTCATTGTTTACAAATACAAGAGAAAAACAGGATACCACAAGAAAAACGGTCACAGACAGTTGTTCACTAAGGTTAAGATTGAGAAAATCAACGCTTAATAAGGACACTCTATGACAAATATAGTTTTTTACAGGAAGACTGATAAGATTATCGGTTTTCAGTCAAAGGGACATGCCGGTTACGGCATGAAGGGAACCGACGTTGTATGCGCTTCGGTTTCTGCACTTATCATTAACACAATCAATTCTATTGAACAGCTTACGCATGATAAATATGATGAGAATGTTAATGACAGAAGAGCAACTATCGATTTTCAGGTTGACGGTCCGGTAAGTGAACAGACAGAATTGCTTTTTAACTCATTGGAATTAGGTCTTAAAGAGATTGCCAGAACGTATCCCGGAAATGTATCGATTAAATACCGTGATTGTTAATATCATGGCTGCATAAGACATTCAAGGAGGTGTAACACTCATGTTAAAACTTAACCTTCAGTTTTTCGCTCATAAAAAAGGTGTTGGTTCTACTAAGAACGGCAGAGACTCAGAATCTAAGAGATTAGGTGCTAAGAGAGCTGACGGACAGTTCGTATTAGCAGGTAACATTCTTTACAGACAGCGTGGAACAAAGATTCTTCCAGGTGTTAACGTTGGACGTGGCGGCGATGACACATTGTTTGCTACAGCAGACGGCATTGTAAGATTCGAGAGAAAAGGCAGAGACAAGAAGCAGGTTTCTGTATATCCGGTTGCAGCACAAGAGTAAAGAACGGACTACGCAGGTAGTTTTTAACTAAGCTCCGAATCCTTGGATTTGGAGCTTTAAGTTTATTATTTATTGCAGGAGGTAACGCAATGTTCGCTGACAGCGCAAAAATTTTTATAAAATCCGGAAAAGGCGGTGACGGACACGTAAGCTTCAGACGTGAGCTTTTTGTTGCGGCAGGCGGTCCCGACGGCGGCGACGGCGGACGCGGCGGTGATATTATCTTTGAAGTGGACAAGGGTTTAAACACTCTTGGAGAATTCAGACATATCCGCAAATATGTTGCCGAAAGCGGAGAAGAAGGCGGTAAAAGACTTTGCCACGGTAAAGACGGGGCCGATTTAATTATTAAAGTGCCTGAAGGCACAATTATCAAGGATGATGTATCAGGAAAAGTAATAGCCGATATGTCAGGTGATAATATGCGCGTGACAATTTTAAAGGGCGGGCGCGGAGGAAAAGGCAATAAAAACTATGCCACCGCCACAATGCAGGTTCCCAAATATGCACAGCCGGGTCAGCAGGCAAAGGAGCTTTGGGTTCGACTTGAGCTTAAGGTTATAGCCGATGTAGGTCTTGTTGGTTTTCCTAATGTAGGAAAATCAACCTTGCTTTCCATGGTCAGCAATGCCAAGCCTAAAATAGCCAACTATCATTTTACAACGCTTAACCCTAACCTGGGAGTGGTGGACCTTGAAGGTGCTGACGGCTTTGTAATAGCGGATATTCCGGGACTGATTGAAGGAGCTTCGGAAGGCATAGGTCTCGGTCATGAATTTTTAAAGCATATTGAAAGAACAAAGGTTATTATCCATATGGTTGATGCCGCCTCATCTGAAGGACGTGACCCAATAGACGACATTAACAAAATTAATTCGGAATTAAAAGCTTATAATGCAGAATTAGCTGCCAAACCGCAGGTGATTGCTGCCAATAAGATTGATTTGATATATACAGATGACGAAGACCCTGTCCAGAGGCTTCGCGATGAATTTGAACCTAAGGGAATCAAGGTTTTTCCTATATCTGCGGCTGCCAAGAAGGGACTGCGTGAGCTTTTGTATGGCGTCAGAAATATTCTTGATACCTGTCAGTCAGAGCCAATCGTATATGAACGAGAATATTTTCCTGAGGAAATGTATGACGCAAGCGAACCTATTGAGGTGTATAAGGCTGATGAACACGCATTTGTTGTTGAAGGTCCCCGTGTTGACAGAATGTTGGGCTATACCAATTTAGACGATGAGAAGGGCTTCGCCTTTTTCCAGAAATTTATGAAGGAACAGGGTATCATTGACAAATTGGAAGAGCTTGAGATAGAAGAGGGCGATACAGTATATCTCGGCGATTTGGAATTTGACTATTACAGATAAAATATGTTTGGAGGAAATAATATGACAACAAAGCAAAGGGCTTACCTTAAAAGTCTTGCAATGACTATGGAGCCTGTTTTCCAGTGTGGGAAAAGCTCAATCACTCCCGAATTTGTAAATGCAGTGTCTGAAGCCTTGGAAAAAAGAGAACTTATCAAGGTCAGTGTGCTTCAAAACTGTGCTGATGACCCGAAGGAGCTTGGCATTGTTCTGGCAGAAAGAACACGTTCACAGCTTGTCCAGGTTATTGGAAAAAAGATTGTTCTTTATAAGGAAGCCAAAGATGAAAAGCATCGTAAAATAGAGCTTCCTAAGGATAAAAAGCAGAGGTAATATGGCAGAAAAGGATTTAGCATTGGGTGTTCTGGGCGGAACATTTGACCCCATACATCTGGCTCACTTAAAACTGGCAGAATATGCATTGACAGAGCTGTGGCTTGACAAGGTTATTTTTATGCCTGCATTTATTCCGCCTCATAAATTGCATCAAAATATCACCGATGAAAAGCATCGCCTTAAAATGACAGAGCTTGCCGTCGCCGGCAATCCTCGTTTTACGGTATCCGATTTAGAGCTTCATATGGACGGAGCATCCTACACTGCAAGAACGCTTAGTATATTGAGGGAACAACAGGAAAGACTTGTTTTTATACTGGGAGCGGATTCATATATGGCACTGGACACATGGTACCATCCTGAGATTATCATGGAAAAAGCAGAAATTGCCTGTGCATGTCGCGATGACATATCATATAATACACTTTTAGAGCGTTCAGTGCAGTATAAAGACAGATACAATGCCATAACCCATATTCTTAGAATGCCGGATACGGAAATAAGCTCTTCTCATATAAGAGAGCTTATAGCTGCCGGAATGGATGCATCTGAATTTTTACCGAAAGCAGTGTATGATTATATTCAAAAAAACAAATTATATATATAAAGAGTGTTAATATGGGAAAATATGACTTTGACAAAATAAAATCCAAATTAAGCAAACGGATTGATAATGACAGGCTTGCCCATACAATAGGAGTACAGTATACGGCAGCGGCACTTGCCATGAGATATGCCGATATTTCAAATTCAACGGAGCTTATGGAACAGGCCATGATTGCCGGACTTTTGCATGACAATGCTAAATGTCTCAGTGAGAAAGATATGCTTGAAAAATCCGTTAAGCATGGCATTGAAATCACCCAAAGTGAAAGGGACAATCCCTTTTTACTTCATGGTAAACTGGGAGCATATTATGCGACCAAAAGATACTGTGTTGAGGACGAAGCTGTCCTTGAAGCAATCAAATGGCATACTACCGGAAAGCCGGATATGACGCTGCTTGAAAAAATCATTTTTGTGGCAGATTATATTGAACCGGGCCGTAAAAAACAGCCCAATCTTGATGCCATAAGGCAGCTTGCTTTTACGGATATTGACAAATGCGTGTATGTCATATCCGATGATACATTGAATTATCTATCCGGAAGAAAACGCTGTATAGATGAAATGACGGTAAAGACCAGGGATTTTTATAAAAAGTATGACACTTGAAAGGATGTTTTAAAGGTATTTTATGGATAATAGAGAAATTCTCAAAGCAGTATATGATGCTATCGCAGACAAAAAGGGAGAAAACACAAGAATAATTGATATTTCCGAAGTATCTGTTATTGCGGATTATTTTATTGTTACTAACGGAAATAATGTGAATCAGGTTCAGGCAATTGCCGACAGTGTTGAAGAAAAAATGCTGGCGGAAGGTGTCAGACTCAGACAAACCGAAGGTTATAACACAGCAGGATGGATTTTAATGGACTTTGGCAGTATCATAGTTCATATTTTTTCAAAAGAGGACAGGTTTTTCTATGACTTAGAAAGAATATGGAGCGATGGCAAAGCGGTTGAAATTGAGGAATTATAATGGATTACAGAGAGACAACTACTTATCTTAACGGGTTAAATTCACTTGGAAGCAAACCGGGGCTTGATACAATTTCGGCGCTTCTTTCAAAGCTTGGCAATCCACAGGATAAGCTTCGTTTTGTACATATTGCAGGCACCAACGGTAAAGGTTCCGTCGGTGCTTTCTTAACGTCAATTTTGACGGAAGCAGGCTTAAATGCAGGGCGATACAGCTCACCGGCAGTATTTACCCCCCTTGAAATTATAACGACAGGCTCCGGGGAAATTATATCTCCGGATAATTTTTCAAAAATAATAACCGTAATTAAAAATACATGTGACATTATGGTTTCTGAAGACCTTGCACATCCTACAAGATTTGAGATAGAGACGGCAGCGGCATTTATGTATTTTATTCAGAAGCAGTGCGACATAGTTGTTTTGGAATGTGGCATGGGCGGCAGTCTGGACGCAACCAATATTATTAATAATACGCTTTGCTCTGTCATAACATCAATATCCATTGACCATACAGCATACCTTGGAAGTACGATTCAGGAGATTGCCTCACATAAAGCAGGCATCATCAAAGCAGGCGGACGTGTAGTGTGTCTTTATGATAAAAAATATCAGGAAGTCATAAGCCACAAAGCGTCAGAACTGGGTAATCCCATATCATATGTAAACAATTCGGATATAACGAACATGCTTTGTGAAAAAAACAAAGGGCACATAACATTTGATTATAAAGATTTAAAAGATTTACAGATACGCCTTATGGGCACATATCAGCCTGTCAACGGGGCATTGGCAGTTGAGACATCTATGGAGCTTGTAAAATGCGGATTTAATATAAGCGATGTCCACATACGGAATGGCCTTTTGAAAGCCGTCTGGCGGGGCAGATTCCAGTTTATAGGGCATAATCCCGATTTTATAATTGATGGAGCCCACAATCCTGACGGAGCAAAAGCCCTTGAAGACTGCATAAAAACATATTATCCTGAGGGCGGAATTACTTTTATTATCGGTATTTTTGCAGACAAGGATTTGTCAGGAATATTGAAACACATAGTGCCTTATGCTTCACATATTATTGCAACTGCCACACCTGACAATCCAAGGGCACTTCCTGCCAAAAAGCTTGCAGAATACATTGAAACATATTATGATATAGATGTTAAGTGCTGTCAGCAGATTAATACGGCAGTAAATCATGCACTATATACAGGCAGCCCAAATGCAGTAATTGCATGCGGTTCACTTGCACATTTGGCACTAATTGAGGAGGCATACCGGACATTATGGACAGAGAAAAAATAAAACAGGGCGTAAAGCTTTTAATAGAGGGAATGGGAGAAGACCTGACCAGAGAGGGTCTGGTTGACACCCCTGACAGAATTGCACGTATGTATGAGGAGATTTTTGCAGGTCTTAATGAGGATGCGTCAACACATTTGAAAAAGACCTTTACCACACAGAATACCGATATGATTATCGAAAAAGATATAAGCTTTTATTCAATGTGCGAGCATCATCTGCTTCCTTTTTACGGCAAAGCTCATATTGCATATATTCCCAACGGCAAAGTGGCAGGCTTAAGTAAGCTTGCACGTACAGTGGAGGTATATGCCAAAAGGCCTCAGCTTCAGGAGCGTATGACGGTTCAGATTGCAGATGCACTTATGGAATATCTTGATGCCAAAGGGGCAATGGTGATTCTTGAAGCTGAGCATACATGTATGACTATGCGCGGCATTAAAAAGCCGGGAAGCCGAACAATAACAATATCTTCAAAGGGTGCTTTTGCTGATGACGCCCAGCTTCGCAACATGTTTTTATCACTTACAGGAGTAAAATAATGATTATAGGAAATAAAGATTTTAATGAAAATCATACACATATAATGGGAATACTTAATGTTACTCCCGATTCCTTTTCAGACGGCGGAAAATACAACAACAAGGAGTCTGCATTGCGCCATGCCATAACTATGATAGAAGAGGGCGCTGATATAATAGATATAGGCGGCGAGTCAACACGTCCCGGATACACAATGATTTCCGACAACGAAGAGATTGAACGTGTATGTCCTATCATTGAACTTATCAAAAGGGAAACGGATGTGCCTGTATCACTTGATACATACAAAAGCAAGGTGGCAGATGCAGGTCTTTCCTGCGGTGCTGATTTGCTCAATGATATATGGGGACTGAAGTATGACAGCAATATGGCAAATGTTATAGCTGCATATAATGTACCTTGCTGTCTGATGCACAACCGCAATCTCAATGAAAATCCATATAATGATTTTCTCAGCGACTATATTGCGGATATGAAAGACTGTGTAGAGCTGGCTTTGGACGCAGGAATCAGCCTTCAAAAAATAATTCTTGACCCGGGAGTGGGCTTTGGCAAGGATTACGGACAAAATCTTCTGGTTATCAAACACCTTGACAGGCTTAACGAGCTTGGTTATCCTGTATTGCTGGGTACTTCACGTAAGTCAGTGGTAGGTCTTACCCTTGATTTGCCTAAAGATGAGAGAGTGGAGGGAACTGTGGCAACATCGGTAATAGGCGCATTAAACCACTGTATGTTTGTCCGTGTTCATGATGTAAAAGAAAATTACCGGGCAGTTAAAATGACGGAAGCTGTTATGGGAGCTTAAAGGATTTTTTATGGATAAAATAATAATTGACAATCTTAAAATATTCTGTAATCACGGTGTATACGAGGAAGAAAAACAAAACGGACAGAACTTCTATGTCTCTGCCGCACTTTATATTGATACCTATCCGGCAGGAATTACAGATGACCTTGACAAATCGGTAAACTATGCCGAGCTTTGTCATTCAATTACAGATTTTATGAAAAATAACAGATATAATCTTATTGAAGCGGTTGCCGAAAACCTTGCCGCATACATACTTAAGTATTCGCCCTTGATAAGAGGACTTGACTTGAAAATAAGCAAGCCGGAAGCACCCATCGGACTGCCTTTTGAGAATGTATCCGTAGCAATACACCGGAAATGGCACCGCGCTTATATTGCCGTCGGTTCCAATATGGGGGATTCTTATTCAATAATAGAATCGGCTTTTAATAAAATAGAAAGCAATCCATCAACACGATTAGTAAAAAAATCTTCACTTATAGTCACAAAGCCCTATGGAGGAGTAGAACAGCCGGATTTTATTAACGGGGCAGCAGAAATTGAAACATACCTTGAGCCTGATAAACTGCTGGAATATCTTAATTTGCTAGAGAAAGAAGCCGGAAGAACACGCTGCATACACTGGGGACCAAGGACACTTGATTTGGACATAATATTATATGATAATGAAATTATAAACAGTGAACGATTAACCGTTCCCCATATTGATATGGCAAACCGAAGCTTTGTTCTGGTGCCGTTATGTGAAATAGCCCCATATGCCTACAATCCCAGATTGATGAAAACGGCAGCGCAGTTAAAAGAGGAGCTTGAAATTTAATTTATTGGATATTCGTATTCAAATGAAGCCTGTGCTGTTTCAAAAGCAAAAAGAGTATGCTTGTTTTTCTGAAATTTATAGAAAGCCCTGCAGGATGCACTTTCGTGTATTGTTCTGACCATATTTCCGGCTGCAGGTGCCTTGAGAGGATGCCCGGAAGGCTCCAGAAGGCAGGCATCCAATTCCAAATCGCCTTGAATTATACGAAGCATTCCGTTTTGTATTTTAACCACTCTGGCTCCAAGATAGGTTGCCAGTCTGTACTGTTTACCCTTCCATAATACGTTACCTATGATACCGGTAAAATGTATTCCGGCAATGGGAATATCAGCTACAGACAGCATCAATGACCCATGTGGTAAAAAACACTGAGTCCATGCGTATTCTTTTGGAAACGACCGTCCACAGTCACCTTCCCAGTATCCCTGGTCATTATTAAAAAAATAATTCTGTTCATTAATCTGCACTGTTCCGAATATGGAATGCTGCATACTCATCACACTGTGACGACATTCCATAAACGGTACCAATGCAAAAGGACCCATAATATGGTATTTTAAAGGAGTCAGTGGTCCAAAAAATAATTTCCCCTTTACAATCAATTCAGGAGTACGTATTTTCAGTCTAATACCGCATTCGCCAATTGATGGGAGTATCCCAAAGTTTGTGTAAACCTCTAAACTGATGTAAGATAAAAGTAC
>CAYPWY010000044.1:0-8407 GCA_964414835.1 uncultured Butyrivibrio sp.
TTACTGAGGTTACAGCGATTTTCTTTTCTGCAAACTGTCAAAGACAGGATTATAACATATAGTAAATGAAAATGTCAACAAATTGGAATTCATCAAACAATATTATTGCACATTCTTTTTAGATATAGTAAAATTATTTTAAATTTCAGCTTTTAAGAGGTATATTATGTCATTAATCGAAGTTTCAAATATTACTAAAAGTTACGGCAGAAAGAAAGTGCTTACTGACATCACTTTTTCAGCCAATGCCGGGGAATGTATAGGAATCATAGGGGCTAACGGATGCGGCAAATCCACCCTTTTAAAAATACTTTCCGGAGCACACAAGCCTGACAGCGGCACACTGGCATATAACGGTGAAAATCCGCTTGCGCGCAAATCTGTTTTCTCCAGATATGTAGGTTATGTGCCTCAGGAGAATCCCCTTTTTGACAATCTTACGGTGCTTGATAATCTTAAACTATGGTACTGCGACAGCCGCCGCAGCCTCAAAAAAGATATACAGAACGGTATAATTGCGGAATTTGGAATTGACAGATACCTGAAATCGGTTGTACGCAACCTTTCAGGTGGTATGAAAAAGCGTCTCAGCATAGCCTGTTCTATTGCCAAAGAGCCTGTTATTCTCATACTTGACGAGCCCGGAGCTTCTCTTGATATTGTCTGCAAGGAAGACATAAAGCGTTATATGCGCAAATACATTGCAGACGATGGAATCATAATAATCGCCAGCCATGAAGAAGGCGAGCTTTCGGTATGCAGCAAAATGTTTATTATGGAGGAAGGCTCTCTCACAAACGTAAATCCGCGTACCGGACTGTCAGTGCTTATGGAAAGGATTGCATACAATGGTTAAAAAACATATGCTTTTCGCTTTTTTCCAGATAAAATCAACCTTCAGGGTTATTCCCAGACTTGTTTTATGTACCGCTGTATTTTTCATAGCCGTACTTGTAATGGGGCTTTGCGGCAGCAAGCTTTTAAGCGATAATTCGGAGAACCCCGTAAATATCAATGTAGCTGCCGTAATTCCGGAAAACGACCCCCTTGTAGAAATGGGTTTACATGTTATTTCAAATATGGACAGCTTAAGCTCAATGTGCAATTTCATTGTTATGGACCGTGACGAGGCACTCTCTGCTCTGAAAAGCGGCAAAATATCCGCAGTCATTGAAATTCCCGAAAACTTTGTTGATGATTTGATGTACGGCGAGAACACACCTGCCACAATAACAATTCCTGAAAGCGCCGGAATGGAAAGCCTTATCTTACGTTCCATAATGAGTGCCGGTGCCAAATCTCTTGCAACCTCCGAATCCGGAATTTATGCTGTAAGTGATTTGTTGAGAGAATACCGTTTTAATGATTATGTCACTGCTTCACAGGACGAACTGTATGATTTTTATATGAAATATGCGTTTAACAGGGGATACTTCTTTGAACCCGAAACGGTATCTGCCACAGGTCAGACGTCAACTGCAGGATATTATATCTGCACCGGTCTGGTTCTTATCCTTCTGCTTTGCGCTATGGTAACCGTTGACCGTTTTTCAAACCGCCCCGCTGCGGTTATGGAATCTTTAAAAACCGGAGGAATATCCAAAACATATGTCAGGCTATGTGAGTATATTGGTGTAGTGTTGATGTTTTTTGTTCTGTTCGTAGTGATTATAGCCATATGCTCCCACACTCCGTTATCTGATTATATTAATCCGGACATACATGCTTTGGGTGCCTTGCTCCTTGTTACGGCATCGGTAATAAGTTTTATAATGTTCATATGCTGTATAGGAGACTGTGGACTTGTCAGCATTTTACTTATATTTCTCACAAGTGCATTTATGCTCTATGCAGGCGGAAGAATTGTTCCCGGCTCGTATCTTCCACAGACTATAGAAAAAATCGGAGCCATACTTCCGGCACGCAGCTGGTGCGCATTGATTGAGTCCGCTTTTTACGGTGCATCCTATTCCTCCGCTGTTCTGATAAGCCTTCTGTATACTATAGGTTTTATTGCGGCAAGCATACTGACAACTATTATAAAGGGGAGGGAACGCTGATGAAAAAATTTATGACATGGCTGACAATTATCGGCAAGCGTCAGCTTAAAAATCCTTTGCTTATTGCTCTTTTAATATTGCTCCCTGTAATTTGTGCGATTATAAACGTCAATCGCGCTTCTTCTCCTGATGCAGTATATAAAATCGGCGTGTATGTGGATGGCAATGATGAAACCTCCGTTGAGCTTGCCAACAGACTTTACGCCTACGAGGGTTACTATACTTTTACGGAATATACTGACCTTGACCTGCTTTACAGAGATGTAAAAAATACAACCTTAGTCAGCGGTTATATTTTGCCGGATGACCTGAGCAGGCGCACAGCCGACTCGGATTGCGAAAGAAGTATCAAGGTTCTTTCACAGCCCTCCAGCACTATTCAGGGTTCCATGAATGAAATTGTGTATTCCGAACTGATTGCTGTTCAAGGCAGATTTATCATAACAAACCACATTGATTCACTTAACATTTTTGATGAAAATGACACTGAATATATTGACAGGCTTCTGACTTACTATGAACAGTACCTTAACAGTGATGTTACTTTTCATCTGATATATAACACATATGGCATTGACGGATTAAAGGAAAGCGATGATACCATAGGAACACTATCGTTCCCTGTGAGGGGTATTCTTGCAATACTGATATTTCTGGCGGGACTTTTCGGTGCAATAACATATATGCGCGACCGCGAAAGAGGTGTGTTTGCTTCTCTTGCAAATAATTACCGCCGGCTGTGCTCTGTGCTTTACACTGTGATTCCTACTGTGGCATTCGGCGCAGTATCCCTTATATCACTTGCTGTTTTAGGACAGTTTTACAGCATCGGTTCGGAGCTTTACGCTATGCTCATTCTTGTTGTCCTGACTGTTGTTTTTGCCATTATCATGACAAAAATAACCCGCACCAGCAAAATATTTACAGCGTGCCTGCCTATTCTGCTTCTTGGCTGTCTTATATTCTGTCCTGTGTTCATAAATGCCGGAAATTATGTGCCGGCAGCAAGATTTATAGAGAAAATTTTTGTTCCGTACTATTATCTGGAACTGTTTATGTAATGATGAAAATCCGCTGCAAGCAAGGTTTTGTACCACGCTTACGGCGGATTTTCTTTTTAGCAGTTACTCAAGATTATGAGTTAGATGACATCTGTTCTTCCTGCTTCTTAATCATCTTTCTTACCATTTCTCCACCGATTGAACCGGCCTGACGAGATGTTAAGTCACCGTTGTAACCCTCTTTCAAAGGTACTCCAAGCTCAGAAGCAACTTCCATTTTAAATCTGTCCATTGCACCTTTTGCTTCAGGAACGCTCATTCTGTTGCTAGAATTTGAATTACTTGCCATGATTGTTCACCTCCATGCGTGATTCTGGTTATCAGAGTTTTTATTTTCAAAAAGCTCTTTTTTTATTCAACAGTTATTTGCTGTTGTGGTATTATTATGTGCACAGAGGATTTTATTATTATGGAAATGTGTGGCAGAATTTTTAAGCATTTGTATTTACGGTCTTCTTCATTACGTGTCTAACCGTACAATACTTAAACTCTTACCGATTTAATATTGGATTTTATTTTTAATAAGGTCTGCATTATCCTTATCTGTAAGCATTTCAAGGAGAACAAGCCCCATATCTACTGTTTTCCCCATACCTTTTCCGGTAACGATTCTGCCGTCTTTTACAACTCCTTCTCCTGTGGCATTGGCTCCGTACAAGTCACTTTCATAGCCCGGAAAACATGTAGCATTTTTACCGTTCAATATGTTGTGGTGTCCCAATATACTTGGTGCAGCACATATTGCGGAAAGTATCTTGCCTTCAGCATCATATTGGTCAATCAGCTTAGACAGACCTTCGTGTGCTTCAAGATTAGTCGTTCCCGGAAGTCCGCCAGGCAAAAACAGCGCATCTCCATCGCCAAAATCCGCCTCATCAAATGTAACATCAGCAATAACAGGTATTTTGTGTGAAGTTGTTACGGTTCTCTCCGGCTTAATGGACACAGTGCAAACGTCCACACCGCCTCTTCTTAAAATATCAATCACTCCAAGCGCCTCAACTGTCTCAAAGCCATCTGCCAAAAATGCATATAATTTCATAAATTTTATCCTTTCTATGGTTATTTTTTCTCTTATGTGTTATTTTATCCTTATAGGAGTGATTATTCAATGGAAATCGAGAGAAAATTTTTAATTAAAAAAATACCTTTTGACCTTACCGGCTTCAAAAGGCGCAGAATACAGCAGGCTTACCTATGCACTGACCCTACGGTGCGCATACGATGCGACAATGATGATTATTATCTCACCTACAAATCAAAGGGATTTATCGTACGTGAGGAGTATAATCTTTTGCTGACTGCCGAAGCTTATGCCCATCTGCTTTCCAAGGCTGACGGAATAGTAATAACGAAAAACCGCTATGAAATTCCCGAAAAAGACAATCTTACAATAGAGCTTGATGTTTTTGAGGGAAAGTATAATGGACTTATTCTTGCTGAGGTTGAGTTTGAGACAGAAGAGGCGGCTCTTTCTTACACCCCGCCGGAATGGTTTGGCGAGGATGTAAGTGAGCGTAAGGAATATTGCAACAGTTATCTGTCACGGGGTTAAAATTCCAGCCACACAAGGTTGCCCTTATCAGTCAGTTCTTCATATGAAAATGATATGTCTTCGTAAGGCAGAGCGTGATAAGGGTCACCCTCAATTGTGATATCGAAGTTAACCCTTGTTGACCATCGGTAGATTTCATTCTCTTGGGAAAGCACCACTGAAAATAATGTATTTTTCATTCCGCTTAAATTAACAAAGCTTTCATCCGGCATATTTTTTATATCTGACATCCAATCATAGGACTGGTCCAATCGTGTATAAATATGCAGTTTGCCATTCTCTATGGTTACATCTGCTGCCGCCATAACGCTCATATCCTCCGAAAACAGCGGCACAATAAAATAACCTGTTCTTATATTGTTTTCTCTAAGGGAATACTCGTATATTGCCGTTTTCGACACATAAACACCATTGCTTTTAAAAAAAGTCTCATATATATCTTTATTGTCACTATCAGATAACGTATCCACGACTTCCTGATATACTTCATTGCGGTAATCATCATATACATCATTAAAATGTATATCTGCGGACTTAATGGTTTCTTCCGATATTACATTGTATGTATGTTCGCTGTCACCACCAATCACAATAAGAGACCCATTAAGCTCTGACGTATTTTCGGCAGGCTGAACAGTTGTATTTTCTTCATCTGTACACCCTGCAAGTCCCAAGCTTACCATCAGCATCAATACACATCCGGCACACAATCGGCTTTTTGCTTTTATCCAGCCTTTTCTCATTATAAAAACCTCCTCTTATTCCCTGTGCAGTTACCTGTCACATTTCATGAATATTATTAAAAATGCCTGCATTTATTGTTATCTTAAAACGGTAATTTGTACACAATTTATTTCCAACAGACTTGTATCTGTTTTTGAAAAAATACTGCCAAGGCTATAATACCGTGGCAGTATGTATCATACTGAAAAGTGTTATTTGCTAAGCTTACTTTCCCTAATAATTATGTCATGTCTTTTCGGACCGTTGGAAACCATAGTAATAGGTACTCCGATTTCTTCCTCGATTGCCTCAATGTAATCCCGGCACTCTTTAGGAAGCTCATCATAATTCTTTATTCCCTTAATATCGGTTTTCCACCCCTTGAATTTCTTAAGAACAGGCTTAGCCTTCTCAAGCTTATATGTTACAGGGAAGTCCTTTATAATCTCGCCGTCTATCTCATAGCCTACGCACATAGGAATCTCATCAAGATAACCAAGAACATCAAGTACGGTCAATGCAACCTCCGTTGCGCCCTGCATACGACAACCATAACGAGTCGCAACTGCATCAAACCATCCCATTCTTCTAGGGCGCCCTGTTGTGGCACCAAACTCTCCGCCGTCACCGCCGCGTTTTCTGAGCTCGTCCGCTTCTTCACCGAAAATCTCGCTTACAAATGCACCTGCACCTACCGCTGAAGAATATGCCTTAACTACAGTTACTATATCTTTAATCTCATATGGTGCTATACCTGCTCCGATTGCGCCGTAAGCCGCAAGTGTTGAGGAGGATGTAACCATAGGATATATACCATGGTCAGGGTCTTTAAGGGTTCCGAGCTGTCCCTCAAGAAGAACCGTCTTGCCCTCCTTAAGTGCCTGATTAATAAAAAGCGACACATCTGCCACATATGGCTTAATCATATCTCTGTATGATAAAAGGGTTTCATATATATCATCAGGATTCATAACAGGCTTATGATACAAATGCTCAAGAAGAATATTCTTGTATGCAACCACGCGCTCTACTTTATCTCTCAAAGTCTCCTCATCAAAAAGCTCGCTTACCTGAAATCCTATTTTAGCATACTTGTCCGAATAAAAAGGCGCTATACCTGACTTAGTTGAACCAAATGCCTTGCCTCCAAGTCTTTCCTCCTCATATGCATCAAAATCAACATGGTATGGCATAAGAATCTGTGCTCTGTCTGATACAAGAATCTTAGGTGTAGGAACGCCTCTTTCCTCAAGTCCTTTAATCTCATTAAGAAGATAAGGAATATTAAGAGCCACACCATTACCGATAATGCTTGTTGTGTGGTCATAGAACACACCTGACGGAAGCAAATGCAGTGCAAATTTGCCATAATCATTAATAATTGTATGACCGGCATTACTTCCTCCCTGAAATCTTACGATAATGTCTGATTTCTCGGCAAGCATATCTGTGATTTTACCCTTGCCTTCATCGCCCCAATTGGCTCCAACTATTGCTCTAACCATGCTTTTTCCTCCTGATTGTTGCTTAAATGTTGTGATTGAGTTAAGTTATGTTTTATATTCAAAACACACGAAAATAGTATACACTAAAGTGTGAGTTATGTAAATGTTTTTTTGATTTAAAAAAACACTGCGGACAGCTACAAGCGTAATTGTGCTTTCCGCAGTGTTTTATGGTGCATTGTTGGTGTATACTACATCATTCCGCCCATGCCGCCCATTCCTCCGGCAGGCATTGCAGGAGCGTCTTCTTTAATATTGGCTACAACTGATTCTGTAGTGAGAAGTGTTGAAGCAACGCTCGTTGCATTCTGAAGTGCACTTCTTGTTACCTTAGCAGGGTCGAGAATACCTGCCTTAACCATATCAACATATTCCTCATTGAGTGCATCAAATCCCGTTCCTACTTCTGACTCTTTTACCTTATTGATTATTACTGCGCCTTCAAGACCTGCATTGTAAGCAATATGGAAAAGAGGAGCTTCAAGAGCCTTAAGAATAAGGTTGGCACCTGTCTTCTCATCTCCTGAAAGTGTATCTGCAAGCTTAGCAACCTCTTTGGATGCGTGGATATAAGCAGAACCGCCGCCTGCAATAATTCCCTCTTCTACTGCTGCCTTTGTAGCCGCAAGAGCATCCTCAAGACGAAGCTTATTTTCTTTCATCTCTGTCTCTGTTGCTGCACCTACGCGGATAACTGCAACACCGCCTGAAAGCTTAGCAAGTCTTTCCTGCAATTTCTCTTTATCAAATTCAGATGTTGTCTCTTCAATCTGAGCCTTAATCTGATTTATTCTTGCATCGATGTCAGCCTTTGTTCCCTCGCCGTCAACGATAACTGTATTTTCTTTCTGAACCTTAACTGACTTTGCACGTCCGAGCTGGTCAAGTGTGGCATCCTTAAGCTCAAGCCCAAGCTCCTCTGAAATAACCTGACCGCCTGTAAGGATTGCAATATCCTTAAGCATCTCTTTACGTCTGTCACCATAACCCGGAGCCTTTACAGCAACTACGTTGAAGGTTCCTCTAAGCTTATTTACAATGAGAGTTGTAAGAGCCTCGCCCTCAACATCCTCTGCGATAATCAGAAGCTTTGCTCCGCTCTGTACAATCTGCTCAAGAAGCGGAAGAATTTCCTGAATGTTGGAAATCTTTTTATCTGTAATAAGGATATACGGATTGTCAAGAACTGCCTCCATCTTATCCATATCTGTTGCCATGTAAGCTGAGATATAGCCTCTGTCAAACTGCATACCTTCTACCACATCAAGCTCTGTCTTCATTGTCTTAGACTCTTCAATTGTGATTACGCCGTCGTTGGAAACTTTTTCCATTGCGTCAGCCACCAGCTGTCCTACCTCTTCATCACCGGCTGAGATAGATGCAACTTTGGCAATCTGGTCTTTACCTGTAACCTTGGCACTCATCTTAGCGATTGCGTCTACTGCACAGTCTGTCGCTTTTTTCATACCGCGTCTTAAGATAATAGGATTAGCTCCTGCCGCA
>CAYPWY010000045.1:0-6376 GCA_964414835.1 uncultured Butyrivibrio sp.
CATAAAGCTCTGGCAGAATGCCATAACTTCTCTATCTGATTTGCCCTTAGGATCAAAATCAGAACCACCCTTACCGCCGCCTATAGGAAGGCCTGTAAGTGAGTTCTTAAAAATCTGCTCGAATCCAAGGAATTTGATAATTCCAAGATTAACTGACGGATGGAAACGTAATCCTCCCTTGTATGGTCCGATTGCACTGTTGAACTGCACTCTGAAACCATTGTTAACCTGAACCTGTCCCTTATCATCTACCCAAGGTACACGGAACATAACTACTCTCTCAGGTGTTACCAGTCTCTCAAGTAAGGCATCCTTACGATACTCCTCCTCATTAGCCTCGATAACAACACGAAGTGACTCCAAAACTTCCTTGGCTGCCTGATGAAATTCAGGCTGTGCAGGATTCTTGGCAATTACAAGTTCTAAGACTTCATCAACATACGACATTGAAATATCCTCCTTAACAATGAAATATCATATATTCGTATATCATTATAATAAAGTTTTGCTATGACCGCAAGAAATTTTTTAATATCGCATTTTTTCTTAATTTTATTATGTATACTAAGAATTTTCATTAATAAAATTAAGTTTTGATACTTTGCCGTCGCTTTCATCATAAATGTACACATCATCTGAGAGAATTTCATCTGCCGGGACCTGTGTTTCGTTAATCTCCCGGACAATACTGCAAAGCTTTGACCGGTCTATGCTTTTCTCCACAGGAATAAGTATCAGCTCATGGACACTGCTTGGAAGTATATAGAAGCTGCCATGTTCTTTGGCAAATTCCCGCATTATATTTTCATCCAGTATGTACACTGCTCCGAATATCCTTTTTTTATTGCTGAGAACGTACATCGGCACATCATCATTTTCTTCCGAATGTCCATTTGTTTCCGTTCCCATATTTTCCGTACAGTCTCCTTCCATAAGTTCCCACAAAATATCTTCTATTCTGACTATTACAGGCGGCATCATTGTTAATGTATTTTTCATTGCAATATCATAAAGCATTGACTCATCAAACCCCCACATACTCATATGCATGTTATTTATTAGGAATGTTGCGCTGGCATTCAGAGTGTTGTCAATAACACAGTAATATACAAGAGAAAAATCCAGATACTCCCTATGTGGTATTTTTTCCAGCAAGAGAATGTTTTTGTTTGTATTTATTATTTTACATACTATTTTGTCCCTCATCTGACCGGCATCAGAAAGTTCGGGCAGGGCAATATTAAAATTGTCCCCGGCAGTTTCATCTGCTTCCAGTATTTTCCTGACAATACACTCAAAATCCTCTCCGTCAATAAATCTTCTGTAATACTCGTCAAGATATATGGTGGGAGAGGCTTTCCTGCCTTCTCTCCTGATCACAAGCCCATCCAATTCAACAGAGTTATTCTTTACCACCCTTTGTATTGTCGCTTTGCCGTTTTCTTCACAAAGCTCCTGCACTTTCCGGCATACTTTAGATATAAATTCCGTATATTTCATAATAATCCTTTCATATATTTCAACCCCGGCAGGCAAAGGATTATGCTTATTTTATTATAAACGTGATAATAATAGTGAAAAAAGAATACGGTACCGCAAAAGCCACACAACCATGCGGTACCGGAAATAATCTGATTATCAAGTGCAAAGACTGCACAATGACCGAAATTAAACTCTGGAGAGATACTCTCCTGTTCTTGTATCAATCTTAATTCTGTCACCAAGGTTGACAAAAAGAGGAACCATAACCATAGCACCTGTCTCAACAGTTGCAGGCTTAGTAGCACCTGTTGCCGTATCACCCTTAACACCCGGCTCAGTCTCCGTAACCTCAAGCTCAGCAAACATAGGAGGCTCAATCGCAAATACCTCTCCCTGATATGAGCAAAGCTTACATTCGTCATTCTCCTTAACAAATTTAAGCGCATCTCCTACATTATCCTCTGAAAGAGTAATCTGCTCATAATTTTCCTGATTCATAAATACATACATATCTCCGTCCTTATAGAGATACATATATGCGGACTTATCAATATGTGCCAGCTGGAACTTCTCAGTAGGTCTGAAAGATTTCTCAACCACACCGCCGCTCTTGATATTTTTTAACTTAGTTCTGACAAAAGCAGCACCTTTGCCAGGCTTAACATGCTGAAATTCAATTATCTGCCAGATGTTATTATCCATCTCGATTGTAATGCCATTTTTAAAATCGCCTGCTGTTACCATATATTGGTATACCTCCTTAGAATGTGTCTCACACCATTTTATAATAATATTATATTTATTTCAACTGTTTTTTTCATCTACCAGTATAATTACCGTTCTGGCAGGAACCTTTACCAGCCTGTCCTCATTAATCTGACTTATGTCAGGCAGGCTTTCCGCTCCCGTTGTTATAACCGGTTTCCATACATGCCCGGATATATTAGGCAACGCCAGTTCATGTGGTTCCCAATGCATATTAAAGGCAATATAAATATTTTCCTCTTCTTCTGCATATTTTCCGCAAAGCATTATCCCCGCCTGCCTGTTGTAATGTTCAAGCTCCGGATACCATGCCTTGCTGCCATGATATGACATATCCGGCATTCCGTAATATTTATAATCCGTAAGATACGGTTCTTCAATCATATGAAGGCTTCTATGTTCTTTTCGGAAAGCTATCATACTCTTAACAAACTCATTAAATTTCCTGTTACGGTTAAGTGCACTCCAATCAATCCAGCCTGTATCATTATCCTGACAATATGCGTTATTGTTGCCGCCCTGACTGTTGCCAAACTCATCTCCGGCATAAATCATAGGTACACCCTGTGCCGTAAACAGCAGCGCCATTGCATTCTTCATCAGCAATGTTCTAAGCTCATTAACCTTACGCTTTTTAGTGGCGCCCTCAACTCCGCAGTTCCAGCTTAAGTTGTAGTCGGCTCCATCCCTGTTATGCTCTCCGTTTGCCTCATTATGCTTGCGGTCATAAGAATACACGTCGGCTAATGTGAATCCGTCATTGGATGCCACATAATTAACTGTATGTGCGTGCTTAGGATGCTTGCGCATCGCATACAAAAAATTTTGAAGCTGGTCTTCATCACCTTTTATTATGCGTCTTGCAATTTCCAAATATCCGTTATTATATTCAAGAAGATTTCCGCCGCTGCAATCCTGATTCCAATCTGCATAAAAAAGCTTTGTATCCTTCAGAAACACATCTCCTGCAAGTATCTGTACGGCTCCTCTGTCACATATCAGATGGCCCCCGTCTATATGGTATTCTTTTTTCCAATAACGGACACAATCATCTATAAATCCTGCCGATATATCTGCCGGAAAAAACATTTCCATATACACTTCTATGCCGTTTTTATGAAATTCCTTAACCATGTCCCTGAATTCATGAGTATAGTCACCTCGCCTGCCATATGTGGCGCAGTAACCGCTGCATGGTGCCATATAGAAGCCCCTGTCATATCCCCAATAATTCAGGTTGATTCCTGTGTTGACAAACTCATATGCCGGCATTAACTCAACGGCATTAATGCCCAAATCCTGTAAATAAGGTATTTTGGCAGTAAGTCCAAGAAATGTACCCTTATTGTCAACCTTGGAAAAACGGTTTCTGGTAAATCCTTTAACGTGAAGCTTGTACATTATCAGCTCATCAGCAGGAATATGCAAAGGCGTATCATCTTCCCAGTCATATTGGCTTTCCGTAAGTCTGCCAAAATAAATGGTGCTGCCATCCTCTTTGATGAATTTCAAAACACGCTTTGCATAAGAGTCAAGCTTCCATTCATTATCTTCCTCATAACAGTATACATATCCGTCAAGGTCAATACCTTTTACCGTAAAAGAAAATACATCTCCGG
This sequence comes from uncultured Butyrivibrio sp., assembly GCA_964414835.1. GTDB lineage: Bacteria > Bacillota > Clostridia > Lachnospirales > Lachnospiraceae > Eshraghiella. The sequence continues at coordinate 3,867 of CAYPWY010000045.1, forward strand.
TTTTGAATGTGCTGTCTATATATATGCTGTACAGCGGTTCAGGCTTTTTCCCGTCAGGCGACGTATTTTTACAATCTCTCTCCTTAAAAAGCAAAAGCCTGATATAATCCTCTTTACAAGCATACAAAAATTCCTGACCTGAAGCTTTCTTTCTCGTCCCAAGATTATAGCTGTCTGTATGCTCCAGGGTTATCCTGCATACATTAGCTGCAGTACCCTCCACTTTGTAATGTGAAGTATTTATCATATCTCTTCCTCATCAAACGCATTATATACCTGTCTCTTACGAGCCATCTCATCACTGGCAAGATACTCATCATAGGTAGTAATTTTGTCTATCAATTTACCGTTAACAAACTCCATAATTCTGTTGGCTGTTGTCTGCACAAACTGATGGTCATGGCAGGCAAAAAGCGCAACCCCCGGAAATTTCATAAGCCCATTGTTAAGTGCCGTAATTGATTCCATATCAAGATGGTTCGTCGGTTCATCAAGTATAAGCACGTTGGCACCCATAATCATCATCTTGGACAAAAGACATCTCACCTTTTCTCCACCCGAAAGCACCTTCACTTTTTTGACGCCGTCATCGCCTGCAAAAAGCATTCTTCCAAGGAATCCACGTACATAAGTGACATCCTTCTCCGGTGAAAATTGCATAAGCCAGTCCACAATAGTATCCTCGCAGTCAAATTCCGATGTATTGTCCTTCGGGAAATATGCCTGAGATGTGGTAATTCCCCATTTATAACTGCCCTCGTCAGGTTCAAGCTCTCCCGCAAGAATTTTGAAAAGCGTCGTCTTGGCAAGCTCATCGGCACCCACAAATGCTATTTTATCATCATGGTTAACAATAAATGATACATTGTCAAGAACCTTAACACCATCAACAGTCTTAGTCAGCCCTTCTACGGTGAGAACCTCATTGCCGATTTCCCTGAAAGGTCTGAAATCAATATACGGGTATTTACGGCTTGAAGGTCTGATATCATCAAGCTCAATTTTCTCAAGCGCTCTCTTACGTGAGGTAGCCTGCTTTGATTTGGAAGCGTTGGCGGAGAATCTCTGTATAAATTCCTGCAATTCCTTAATCTTCTCTTCTTTCTTCTTATTGGCTTCCTTCATCTGCCTAATCATCAACTGGCTTGATTCATACCAGAAATCGTAATTACCGGCATAGAGCTGGATTTTGGCGTAGTCTATATCTGCTATCTGTGTACAGACCTTATTAAGAAAATAACGGTCATGTGATACCACAATTACAGTATTCTCAAAATCAATCAAAAATTCCTCAAGCCATGCAATAGCGTCCAAATCAAGGTGGTTTGTGGGCTCATCAAGAAGAAGAATGTCAGGATTACCGAAAAGCGCTTTTGCCAGCAGCACCTTAACCTTCTGGCTGCCGTTAAGCTCTGACATAAGCTTGTAATGAAGGTCGGTCTCTATTCCCAGTCCGTTGAGAAGCATTGCTGCGTCAGATTCCGCCTCCCATCCGTTCATCTCTGCAAACTCGCCCTCAAGCTCACTTGCTCTTATACCGTCCTCCTCGGAAAAATCCTCCTTGGCATATATGGCATCTTTCTCTTTCATAATCTGGTAAAGTCTCTCATTGCCCATTATTACCGTGTCAAGAACCGTATATCCATCATATTTAAAATGGTCCTGCTCAAGAAAAGAAAGTCTTTCTCCCGGCGACATAGTAACATCACCTTTGCTTGGCTCAAGCTGCCCTGACAAAATTTTAAGAAAAGTAGACTTACCGGCACCGTTAGCTCCTATAAGACCATAGCAGTTGCCCGGCGAAAACTTTATGTTCACATCTTCAAATAATGCTTTTTTACCTATTCTCAGTGTTACGTTATTTGCACAAATCATTTTAATTGCCTTTCTTATTATCACACATAATTTTCCATATTTAATTTTACAGTAAAACAAGTTTTTTGCAAGCATTATTTTTTTTACCCAAAAAAAAGAACAAAGCGCCTATGACGCTTTGCCCTTTCTGATTCTAGTTCATCTTGAATGTGGAACACTCAGTCTGTCCGTGAATTGTATCAGAAGAATGTTTTACATCAATATGTCCGGCACTGCACTTCATATTTGAATTATACATACAGTTAGTTGCATCGCAGACAATCTCTATTTTTCTGTCCGGGTTATGGGTTGAGTTTTTTGCTGTACCGCCGCATCCGCAATCCTGAAATGATGAACAACAGGTACCGCTTGAATCCTTGGCGGATTTTCCTCCCACCTTAATGTTTCCGCGGCAGCACATATTGTCTTCATTGTGAACGCAGTTTTCCACACAACATCCTAAATCTGTCATTTGCATACCTCCAAAATCAGTTATTTTATGCAGAAGCACACTCCGCATAGATTTAGTATGTGAAAATCGGACAAATTTATGCGTTTATGTGTTGAAAAAGAAATACCAAAAAATTATAATTAATTATTACGCGGATTGTAAAATGAAGTTGCAATAGTAAAAAAGTATCCATAGCGAAGATTCT
>CAYPWY010000046.1:0-6025 GCA_964414835.1 uncultured Butyrivibrio sp.
TTTACAAGGTTTCCCAGACTTTATGCTACTATTCGAACTCAATCGTTCCCGGCGGCTTACTGGTCAAATCATAGAACACTCTATTAACCCCTTTAACCTCGTTAATCACCCTGCTCATAACCTTCTGCAGCACCGCAAACGGAATCTCTGCGCTCTCCGCCGTCATAAAATCAATGGTATTTACGGCACGAAGCGCCACGGCATAGTCATAAGTTCTCTCATCACCCATGACACCCACCGACCTCATATTGGTCAATGCAGCAAAATACTGTCCGATTGATTTATCAAGGCCGGCTTTGGCAATCTCTTCACGGTAAATTGCGTCTGCGTCCTGAACGATACGGACCTTGTCCGCTGTAACCTCGCCTATGATACGGATGCCAAGACCCGGTCCGGGGAAAGGCTGACGAAATACAAGATACTCCGGAATACCAAGCTCAAGGCCGGCTTTGCGAACCTCATCCTTAAACAAATCACGCAACGGCTCAATTATTTCCTTGAAATCAACACAATCAGGAAGACCTCCCACATTGTGATGACTCTTGATAACGGCTGACTCTCCGCCAAGTCCGCTCTCTACTACATCAGGGTAGATTGTTCCCTGTACAAGATAATCCACAGCACCGATTTTTTTGGCTTCCTCCTCAAATACGCGGATAAATTCCTCACCTATTATTTTACGCTTCGCTTCAGGCTCAGTAACTCCCGCAAGCTTACTGTAATAACGCTCTTGGGCATTGACACGAATAAAGTTAAGGTCATACGGACCGTCAGGACCAAACACAGCCTCAACCTCATCCCCCTCATTTTTGCGGAGAAGACCATGATCTACAAATACGCATGTAAGCTGCTTTCCGATTGCCTTTGAAAGAAGAACTGCAGCAACTGACGAATCAACGCCGCCTGAAAGTGCGCAGAGAACCTTACCGCTCCCTACCTTTTCACGGATGGCTTTGATAGAATTTTCAACAAAAGAATCCATCTTCCAATCACCTGTGCAGCCACAGATTCCACGCACATAATTGTAAAGCATTTTAGTACCCTCCTGTGTGTGGAGAACCTCAGGATGGAATTGTATTGCATAAAGATTTTTCTCAAGATTTTCCGCTGCCGCCACCGGACAGTCCGCCGTATGAGCGCAGATTTCAAAGCCCTGTGCAGCTTTTGATATGTAATCAAAATGGCTCATCCAGCATATGGTTGACGACGAAACACCATCAAAAAGTGCCGACTCTGTATTTACGAAAACATGGGTTTTACCGTACTCACGCACAGGTGCCTTTTCAACCTTACCGCCAAGTACATGCATCATAAGCTGTGCGCCGTAGCACAATCCAAGAACAGGTATTCCAAGATTAAAAAGCTCCTCGGTACAGGAAGGTGCACCCTCCTCATAACAACTGTTAGGTCCTCCCGTAAGAATAATTCCCTTAGGATTCATAGCTTTGATTTTGGCAATATCTGTCTTGTAAGAATATATCTCACAGTATACGTTACATTCCCTGACGCGGCGTGCAACCAACTGGTTGTACTGTCCGCCAAAGTCTATAACCACAACTAATTCTCTGTTCATTACTGTTCCTCCTGATATTTATGCAAAGTAGTGCTAATTACCATATTCACTATATTACACTAACAACAGAAGGTTTTCAACCGGCTTTGCAATTTTGGGAAAAATTTTTACCAAAGATTCCGGTTCATAAGATAAAGCACTCCGCCTATAAGACCTGCAAAAATCACAGGATAGCCCACTGCACACACAAGTGCAATGATTGATGCGCCCACGAAGGCATTGACAACGGTCCACGCCGTAAAGCCTGCCAATGCTGCTGCCAACATATTTATAATAAGAAAAATCCCCCTCAGATATTTAATATTACCATTTGATATTTTCCTGCTCAATTTAAGAATAATTCCCATAATCAACACCTCTCTTATGAGGTTAGATTATCATGTGCAGGTAAAAAATATACACATGCCAAGTAAAAAGTATGTAATATTATCTAAAGATAACCTTGATTGTAGTACCTACTTTTTCAGCGCTTGTAACTTCTATTTCAGCATTATGATGCTCAACGATATGCTTGACAATCGCTAAGCCAAGCCCCGTTCCCCCTGTTTTCTTGGAACGGCTTTTATCCACACGATAAAACCGCTCAAATATGCGCTTTTGATTCTCCTCCGATATTCCTATTCCATCATCGGAAACAAGGATGGAATGTTCCTCGGCATCAACGACAATCCACACATTGCCGCCTTCAATATTGTACCTTATTGCATTATCACAAAGGTTATACACCAATTCCTCCAACATACTCTTGTTGGCTGATATGTGACATTCTTCTCCCTTTATGTGCAGCGTCACATCATGCTCTAAAGCATAGAAATTCAACATATTGGTACAGTTGTGGGCAACTTCATATAAATCCACATCCTCAAATGCATCCTCCTGCTCACCTGAGTCAAGCTCGGACAGCCGCAATATATCATTTATCAGCGAAAGAAGACGTTTGGAGCTCATGTGTATCTCCCCTGCAAATCTGCTTACATCCTCGCCTACCGCCATCCCGTTTTCAATAAGCTCCGAATAACCGGATATAGAGGTCAAGGGCGTTTTTAGCTCGTGTGATACATTTGCGGTAAATTCCTGACGCATCATTACACTTTTCAAAATATCCTCATGCTGCTTTTTGATAGTGGTTACAAACGGCTGTAATTCTTTATATACCGCCACATCATCAAGGTGATCCATATTATTTGCAACATTCTCTATGGGCTTGATAAGGCTTTTTGCCAAAAAATTAGTCAACACAAAGCACGCCCCGAAGGTAAGAACAATAACTCCTCCGAATATTGGAAAAGCCGATTTAAAAATACTCCATATACTGCTTGCTTCTTTGGAAACACGGATAACCATACCATTATCAATAAGAACTGCATAATAAAAAGTATTTTTCTCCATAGTGTCGGAATGACGTACCGCCTGCCCGCTGCCCACAGCAAAAGCCTCCGCTATCTCCGGGCGGTCACTGTGATTGGAAAGCTCTTCCGCCTCCACATTATTGTCATATACAACCGTTCCGTCAGCATCAACCACCGTCACACGAAGCTTGATATATTCTTCATTACTCACCGAAATATCCAATGCCTCAAAATCATCACCCGATTTTATAGTACTGCCCAGCAGTTCCGCATATGTTGCAAGGTTGTTTGCCATCTCCCGCTTAAACACATCATAATACGCCAATATCGACAACACAGATGTCAGGATAATTGCGACTGCAACTATTATTAACACTTGTAAATTTATTTTTTTCTTCATAATACACCTTGGTCTGCTATTCTGCCTGATACCCCACGTTACGAACAGTTTTAATATGCGCTCCTGCCACCCCAAGCTTATGACGCAAGGTTTTGATGTGCATATCAAGGGTTCTTGATTCACCTTCAAAATCCGCGCCCCATATGCGCTCCATTATAACATCACGGCGAAGGACGATACCTGCATTCTGCATAAGAAGTCGTAAAAGCTCAAATTCCTTGTATGTAAGCTCAACCATGTTATCTTCCGTTTTTACGCTTCTTTTATCCAAATCCATTATTATCTCACCGAGAATAAGTATTTTATCCTGATTCATATCATTGCTTCTCCGCAAAAGAGCCTTAACCCTTGATATAAGCTCCATGACTCCAAAGGGCTTAGTCACATAATCATCCGCTCCCGTATCAAGCCCCTTTACCTTATCTATTTCCGTAGTTTTGGCCGTGACCATAATTATAGGTATGCGTTTAGTTTCAGGGACGCTTTTAAGTCTTCCCAGAATTTCCATCCCGTCAATATCCGGAAGCATTATGTCCAAAATTACAAGGTTAGGCTTTTTCTCTGATATACGCTTAAAAAAATCTTTGGCATTCTCAAAGCCTTCCACCACATATCCGCTGTTTCTCAAAGCAAACATCTCTATTTCCCGTATGTTGCTGTCATCCTCAACTATAAAAATATTAGCCATAACTACCGACCTTTCATAATCGTATTTATTGTAGCACCTTAAGGCAAAATATACAAATTTTTATATCTCTTATACTTCTGCTTAAACTCTTCATTGTCCGCCTTCATTTTACCGAGATAATCATGGGCTTCCATATCCCTGTCCTCAAACTGAAGTACACAAACCGCTATATTGGAACAATGGTCCGCAATCCTTTCATAATTGGTTGTTATATCCGATAAAATAAAACCAAGCTCAATTGTACACTGACCCGCCCTTAGTCTTGCTATGTGACGAAGCTTCAGTTCATCCTTCAATTCATCTATTACTTCCTCTAAAGGTTCAACCTCCAAAGCAAGCATTTTATCGTCATTATCAAAGCTTTCAACTGCCTCTGAAAGCACCTGTTTTACTGCGTTCTCAAGCACTGAAAGCTCCGCCTTGGCTTCCTTGGAAAATGTAAGGTTCTTGGCCTGCATCTCCGCAGCTGCTTCCTTAAGGTTAAGTGCGTGGTCGGAAATTCTCTCAAAATCGCCTATACAATGCAGCAGCTTTGACACTATTGTGGAATCCTGTTCACTTATGCTTTTAGTGCTGAGCTTTACAAGATAAGTACCAAGCTCATCCTCATACCTGTCAGCCAAATCCTCCGCTTCCACGATTTTCCCTGCAAGCTCTTCATCATAATTTGTAAGCAGCGCTATAGCATTTTCTATGCTGTCTCGGACTATATTAGCCATATTTGATGTTGTCTTAATGCACTGCTCCACTGCAAAAGCAGGTTTTTCAAGAAAACGCTCATCAAGAAGCTTAAATTCATTCTCCTCTCTGATGTCGGTCTTTTTATCCCTGACAGTAATTGTGGCAAGCTTCTCCAGTCCGTTTGCAAACGGAAGCAATACGGTTGTTGCAAGCACATTGAATACTGTATGAACTACTGCTATTCCAAGCTTATTTGCAGCAATATCAAGAAATGCAAAATGCACAAATGCGTTGATTCCATAGAATACAGCCATAAAAATAACCGTTCCTATAATATTAAAATACAAGTGTACAAATGCCGCACGTTTTGCATTCTTGCTGGCTCCTATACCTGATATAAGAGCCGTCACACAGGTTCCTATATTTTGTCCCAGAATAATCGGAAGCGCACTGGCGTAATTTATTGCTCCGGTACTGCACAGCGCCTGCAAAATACCTACTGACGCTGAAGAGCTTTGAATAATTGCAGTCAGCACCGCACCTACTATAAGTCCTAACACAGGGTTGGAGAACATGGTAAAAAATTTTGTAAACTCAGGCACATCTTTAAGAGGGGCAACCGCACTGCTCATCATCTCCATACCAAACATCAGCACCGCAAAGCTTATAAGTATTGTGCCGATGTCTTTTCTCTTATCTCTCTTGGAAAAAAGCAGCATAACCACGCCTATGATAGCCAATATAGGTGAAAAAGAGCTTGGTTTCAGCATCTTAACAAAAAAATTGCTGCTTTCGATTCCTGTAAGGCTCAATATCCATGATGTTATTGTGGTTCCGATATTTGCACCGAAAATTATACCCACTGCCTGACTGAGCTTCATAATTCCCGAATTGACGAATCCCACAACCATTACAGTTGTAGCAGATGATGACTGGATTACTGTCGTGACTCCCGCACCCAGCGCCACTCCCTTAAATCTGTTTGTAGTAAGCTTTTCAAGCACTCTCTCCATTTTTCCGCCGGATAATTTGGCCAGCCCGTCACCCATTGCATTCATTCCGAATAGAAACAGCGCCAGTCCCCCAAGCATTGAAAGTATATTAAAAAAATCCATACTTTACCTCACTTTTACATTTTATGTATGTATAATATAAGCATTAAGTAAAATATGGATAGTATCAATGTAAAATCTGAGTAAAGTTTTATTCACACTACATTACAAATTTTCACAATTTTTACAAATCATTCAATATAACAATTTCCGCATTTTTTTACCAAATTAGTGTTAGCATCTAATTAGCACAATTTAAAATGAGACATTCCTTACAACCCT
>CAYPWY010000047.1:0-4783 GCA_964414835.1 uncultured Butyrivibrio sp.
TTTTTGGTATGAAAGTTTACAAAGGAGAGATGATTATGCAGATAGCGGTCTGTGACGACTGTATGGAGGATGTCTTGTCTCTTAAAAAACTTCTGGAAGGGCATAAGGTTAGCGTATACTCCGATGCAGACAGCCTTTTAGCAGACATAGATAATAGAATGATACAGTATGACTTGTATCTGCTGGATATATTCATAGAGGAATCCATGAACGGTCTTGAATTGGCAGGGAGACTGCGTAAAGTACAGGAAGAAGCAGTCATTTGTTTTATCTCTACCAGCGATGATTTTTACAGGGAAGCATACGACCTCTATGCCGTTCAATATCTTATAAAGCCCGTGCAGGAAGAAAGTCTTAAAAATCTTCTTCGGAAAGTACAGAAAATTCTTGAGCGTGAAGGTGAGAAAAAACTAATATATTCATGGTGGGGGAAAAATGGATTGATTCCATACGGAAAAATTCGTTATATCAGCAGCAGGGGGCATACGCTTTATATTTATTGTACGAATGGGAAAATACAGGAAAGTATAGGAAAGTTAAACGATTTGGAACATCAGGTGTGCGACGATATATTCATACGCTGCCACCAGAGCTTTATCGTCAATATATACCATGTTGAGGGGTTAAACGGAACCAATCTGATAGTTGCCGGAGAGGAGATTCCGGTGTCCAGACGCTATTATGACAAGGTTAGAAAACGCTACCGGAAAATACTGTTTGAGGAGGTGGAGTGATGGGAAATACACTGCTTCGTGATTTGTCCCTTTATTGGTGTATGTTTCATCTGGCACTGATATTTGTTATACTTTTTAGGTCTCGCTTTAACAAAAAAATAACACTGATATTATCGGGAGTTGGTTTCGGAACTCTGATGATACTGAACGGAATCGGTTTGGTGGTGTTGGGACATGAACAGATGGGAAAACTATTGCTTTTTACCTGTTCGCTGCCAAGTCTCGTTTATTTTTGGATTCTTTCAAAAGACAGGAATGGAAAATTCCTGCTTACTTTCTGTCTTGCGGATACAAGCTGTCTGTGGGTGTTGGCGGCAACAAATATTCTGGACACTTTTTTGGGAGGCGGGCAGTATGTGCTGATGTTTGTAAGCAGGCTGATTCTGTTCCCTCTTTTGGAATATTTGGTGTATCGGTATTTCAGGAAGCCATATTTGGAGCTTCAGGAGACGGTAGATAAAGGCTGGGGCGTTTTTGCAGGAATGACCATGCTGTATTATGTGTTGGTAGTGGTGGTGACGTGTTTTCCAACCAATATCAATGAACGTCCGGAAGATGCTCCGCTGTGTGTGCTGATTTTGATTTTAATGTTCTTTACATATGCAACTATGTTTATTTCTCTTTACAGGCAGCTCCTTCTGTACAAGAAGCAGCATAATGAGATTATGCTGTCAGAGCAGAAACATTCTTTGGAGATGCAGATTGAGAACCAGCAGCAGATACGGAAATTAAAGCATGACCTGAAAGGGCATGCAGTTACCCTGTCGGGGCTTTTATCAGCCAAGAAAACAGATGAAGCAATATTATATATCAAGAACATTTTATCTGAGACGGAAACGGTGCTTCGTCCCATTTGCGCTAATCATTACCTTAATTCTGTGTTTAGCTACTATTATCAAAGGTTTCAGAAGCTGGGTGTGGAATTAAAGATGGATATTCAGGTAGGCGAGGAAGAGCTTCCGCATATGGAGCTATGCCAGATTCTTTCTAATGGACTGGAAAATGCATGGGAGGAGATGAGCAGACTTCATACGAAGGAGAGGGAGGCTTCGGTGCAGATGAAGTATAACAGGAATTATCTTCTTATACGAATCAGGAACTCCTGTCGCAATGATCTGCATGTGGAAAAGGGTACGATACCCATTACAGACAAAGAAGGACATGAACATGGTTTTGGCCTTGCGACGATACAGGAGGCCGCACAGAGGCTTGATGGGGAAATGCTTTGTTATACAGAGAATGGAAACTTTATACTGGATGTGATGATATCATGTCTTCATTTCTGATATAGATAATACCATTATAACAAAGTTAATCCGTAAATATTCAGAATTGGTAAAAACTCCTTTGAAAAATATTTGATTTTAAAATACACCACTGTTACACAAAATAAAGTGTGAAATTTGATGTTGATAGCGAGGTGTTTCAGTAACAATGGGATTTAAAATAATAATACTTATCTTAATGGTAGCGTTTTATGCTTGCTATTTTGCGAAAATGATAAGTCAGAGAAAGCAAGGCATAAGCACAGACCAACTCGGAAAAGGGAAAGAGGGGGTTGTAAAGTTTATAGAGATAACTCTCAAAATTATAACATATTTGCTTCCAGTGGTTCAGGTGGTAAGCATTGTATTATATGATGGTTCCATACATATATCTATGCGTGTTGCAGGAGTTATTATAACAGTTTTAGGCATACTTGCGTTTATTGTATCAGTATTACAGATGAAGGATAATTGGAGAGCGGGGGTTCAAAGAGAAGAGAAAACAAATCTTATAACAACAGGAATTTATTCCATCAGCAGAAATCCGGCTTTTTTAGGATTTGAATTAATGTATATAGGCATCTTGTTGGTATTCTTTAATTGGTATCTTTGCGGTGCTACAATTTTTGCAGTTGTGTTTTTTCATTTGCAGATTGTAAATGTGGAAGAGGAATTTTTAATAGAAGCCTTTGGAGAAGAGTATCTTGCGTATAAGAAAAAGGTTTGTAGATATATAGGAAGAAGAATTTGAAGTTGTAGAGGAGAACAATAATGTTACCAACTAGAATAGAAGCAGAAGAGATGGTTATTTCTATATGATGTCACTCGGATATGATGAAGTAGCTAAAATATGGGGTGTTTTTACATTATTTACGGTGTTTATCACCCCAGTCACACATTTGGTCCAGAATCGGAATAAGTGATTTTCCACGTTCGGTTAGACTGTATTCAACCTTTGGTGGAATCTGTGGATATTCCTTACGATTGATAAGACCAGATGCCTCTAACTGTTTTAGAGTGGAACTGAGTGTTTTGTATGTGATTCCACCGATATACTTTTGCATTTCGTTAAAACGGACAACTTCAAATTCCATAAGAGTGTACAGGATGAACATTTTATATTTTCCCTGGGTAAGCGACATAGTATAATTAAATCCGGTGTCTTCGAGCTTGCAGTTTGCAATACATTCTTTTATCATAGATACTTTCCTCCGAGATAGTATATATCTTTAATGTGCGTACTTGTTATAAAAGTAAATTCTTGTTAAAATTATAGTGATGAATATTTACAAAGTCAATTACAAATATGGCAAAAAAGAATTAGATGAAGCATATGAATTTGGAACTTCAATATAAAAATGAAAAGGAGAGTTTGTTATGAAACAAGATTTAGGTGTAGTGCAGGCAGTATATCCAATGCCGGTTCTTATGGTTGCGGCATATGGAGAGAATGACAAGGTAAATGTAATGAATGCAGCATGGGGTATGATTTGTAATGAGGACAGAATTGCGTTATTCATTGATGAAGACCATAAGACAACACAGAATATTCTTAATAGAAAAGCATTTACGGTAAGTATTTCGGATAGAAAGCATATGGATGTGGCAGATTTCTTTGGAATTGCTACGGGAAATAAGATGGCAGATAAATTTGAGAGGACGGGCTATACAGCAACAAAGAGCAGTCATGTTGATGCACCGATTGTTGAAGAGTTTCCTGTTGTTATGGAATGTGAACTTGCTGAAGTTGTTGAAACAGAGAGTATGTATTGTATTGTTGGTAAAATTGTAAATACGGCTGCTGAGGAAAGTGTACTTGACGAAAATGGTAAGGTGAACCCTACTAAGCTTGATGCACTTATCTTTGACCAGTTCCAGCATGGATATTATGTATCTGGTGAACAGGTTGGTAAGGCATGGAATGCAGGTGCAGGACTTATGAAGAAGTAAAAAAGACCGAAATTAACTGACTAAACCAACTCAAAACTGGGTGTTTTCTGGTATTTCGAGATAAGAGAAATGCGAGTATCGAATTGGGAAGATGTAATTTTAACTATGTAAATGCATTGTTGACAACACAAAATATGTTTAGAGCAGTATAAAAATATTAGTTTACAAAGAGCAGCAGGATTTATTCTTGCTGCTCTCTCGACGATTAGCTATAGAGTACAAATTCTTGACCTAAGCGTAAGTGAGGATGGGTTTGAATTTGCATCAGGCATTGCAAGTGCATTGTCTAAAGCAGAGAATGAGCTTCAAAGTATAGAAGAGAAACTTGCTGAGAGTGTTGAGACTGTAAAGAATCTCACTCCAGAGTGCGATAAAACAGATTATATACTGGCAGCAACATGTGGAGCAGTTTAATAATACATCGCATTTTGTTTCAGGCGGAGAATTAAAATCGCTTGAAGAAGCTGATGGAAACTTTGAATTAAGAGGGATATGATGCAAGATTTCAGAGCGCGCAGGCTATACCTGTAGAAGAGAAAAGATTATTGTTGATGACTATATAATGGGATTGAGTTGCTACAACTTTCGGAGTTGCATCAATGGGAACTGCTATTTCAACATTAAGCGGCGCTGCAACCTAAGTATTCAGAAGAAATGGCGCCGGCATTTAATATGACATATAAGGAATAGGTGTGTTGAGATACAATAAAGCTTATAAAAAAATTATTTACAGAGTTAAAAAGAATTAAGTCCTGCGGTGACAACGAACGCAGGGAAGTATCTATTGACCTGCTGTCACCTTGGTGATACAATAACCTTGTGGCGAATGGAGGT
>CAYPWY010000048.1:0-4431 GCA_964414835.1 uncultured Butyrivibrio sp.
CCATTGCCTGTGCAAGAACCGTAGCCGTTGTTGTACCGTAACCGGCAACATCATTAGTCTTGGTGGCTACTTCTTTAACAAGCTGTGCGCCCATATTTTCAAAAGCGTCTTCAAGTTCAATTTCCTTAGCTATTGTCACACCGTCATTAGTTATAAGCGGTGCTCCATATGACTTGTCAAGAACTACGTTTCTTCCTTTAGGTCCCAATGTTACTCTTACTGTGTTTGCTAATTTGTTAACGCCTGCGCCAAGTGCTTCTCTGGCTTCAGCTCCGTATTTGATTTCTTTTGCCATTATATATTACCTCCAATAAATATATTATAAATTATTCAATAACCGCAAGAATATCGTTCTGCTTTACAATAATAAATTCCTCATCATCAAGCTTAACTTCTGTTCCGGAATATTTTGAGAAAATAACCTGCTGTCCCACTTTAACCTGCATAGTTACTTCCTTGCCATCTATCACTCCGCCCGGACCTACTGCAACAACCTCTGCCTGCTGCGGTTTCTCTTTTGCCTGACCCGGAAGAACAATTCCTGATTTGGTGGTCTCCTCAGCTACAAGCTGCTTTAATACTACTCTGTCTCCTAAAGGTGTTAACTTCATAATCATAATATAAAATCCTCCTTAAATTAATATCATCCTTGTTTTGTTAGCACTCTCCTTAATCGAGTGCTAACCATTGACTATATATTAGTCATTTTGCCAAAAGTATGCAAGTATTTTATAGGCTCGATTTTTGCCATTTTTCTCATATTTTCTCGTATTTTCTTTATTTTGCTCTTATTTTTTAGCATTTTTGCCTATTTCATTAACTTTACCGAAATAAAAAAGATACTGCTGTGCATATCCTCCGTACTCTCCGTACTTTTCTCCGGCAAGCTCCTGTATACGCGGAATAGGGGTGTCCTTTCCGAAATAAAGGCTTTCCATTATGCGCTTTATCCATACATCAACAGGAAAAGCATTTCTTTTACCAAGAGAAAAAAGGGCTACACAGTTGGCAACCTTATCCCCAACGCCCTTTATCTGTTTAAGCATTTCAATGCATTGGCCGTAATCTGCTTCACGTAGGTCTTTCTCATTGATAATTCCTGCTTTATATTTTTCACAGGCGTCAATTATGTATGGACTTCTGAAACCTGCTTTGCACTGACGTATTCCGTCAACTCCTGCGGCAAGTATCGCGTCGGCATCCGGAAAAGCATAAATGGCATCCTGTGTACACACTGTTCCTGACGGAGTATCTTCTGTTCCTATAAGCTGTCTGCCATAATTATATGATATGCTTGCCACAATCTGTTTTATCCTGACAATCTGCTGATTTTGAGAAATTATAAAAGATATAAGCGTCTCAAAAAAGTCCTGATTGAGTATGCGTACTCCCCACATGGCATCAATAGCAGGTTTGAGCGCATCATCTTTTTTAAGAAGAGCCGCTTTTATGGCACCGTAATCCCTGTCAAGGTCAAAATATTTTTTCCATATGCCCTCATAGTCCTCCAATGTGGTATTATGGAATGTCAGCGTATCTTCATACTGGCTTATTTCAAGGCAGCGCCCCATAGCCGATACAAAATATCTCTCCTGACCGGTTTTAACAAAGTGGAAGCATTGACCGCACTCTAAGGTCTGGCTCAGCAAAAAATCCTTAATTCCGCTTACCACAACATCATTTTCTACTTCATTAACATTCACCTTTGTAACCTCCCGATTTATCTCCAACGTATAAAAGTTGTTAATTTTTTATAAACTTGTATTAAGTACTTTTCAATTTTAACATTTAGTATTAAAATAGTGAATAGGAAATTTTGAAAGGAGAGGTAATAATGAAGAAATTTTTAAAATTTATCGGAGCTGTAGCTGCAATCGGAGCAGGTGTTGTAGGTGGTCTTTTCTTATATAATAAATATAAAGAAAATAAAGACGCTTATGATGATGATTTCGATGATGACTATGATGATGATTTCTCCGATGACGAGGATGATACAGAAGAACGCAGCTATGTCAATATAGAGACTCCGGCTGAAGACACATCAGAAGACAGTAAGGAAGAAGCCGAGGACTAAGTCCCCGGCTTTTGCTTTCAGTTTATTTATGTACAGTCCATATAATTTCAATACAGCCTCCATATTTTTCTCAGGATGCTAAGCCCCTGTGTGATTTTTTCGGCATCAAGCCTTGCATATCCAAGCAATACGGAAGGAACATGATAATTCTGTTCTCCTATATAATATGATGAAAGCGGATATACACGTATTCCATTATCCGAAGCCAATTTTACCAATTCCTGTTCGCTCATTCCGTTGCTGATATGTAAAAGCATATGTGCCCCTGAATTTTCACCGGAAACTTTGGTGTTCTTCCAGTTCTTAAGCTCCGCTAACATAACGTCATGCTTATTCTTATATATTTTACGCATACGGTTAAGATGGCGCTCATACCCGCCGCTTTTTATGAAAATTTCCACAGTCTTCTGGTCAATTCTGGATACTGTGTTGCTGTAAAAACGGCTGATTTCAACATATTTCCCGTAAAGTATATCAGGAAGCACCATATAGCTTATTCTCATTGCAGGTGATATGGACTTGGAAAAGGTACCTATATATATTACCTTACCTTCCGTATCGTTCCCCTGAAGAGACGGGATTGGTTTTCCTTTATAGCGAAATTCACTGTCATAATCATCTTCTATTATATATCGCTCTTCGACCTGCTTTGCCCATGCCAGAAGCTCCATTCTCCTTTTTATTCCCATAATTGTCCCAAGAGGATATTGGTGGGAAGGCGTTACATATGCAATATTTGCCGATGTTTTCTCAAGTTCTCCAACCAGCATCCCGTTGTCATCCATCGGCACCGGCAAGACCTGCCTTCCAAGTCCTGCAAGAAGCTTATATGATTTAGTATAAGCAGGATTTTCCATAGCAAAAACAGCATTTTGTCCCATTACCATATTAATTATCATAAGAAGGCTTTCATTGCCTGCTCCAAGCACAATATGCTCTGAGTCAGCCTTTACGCCACGGGACTTCATAAGATATTCGGCTATAACCTCTCTTAAACCGGCATCGCCTCTTGAATCCCCACTGTTAAAAAGCCATGAATTTTCAGCTGTAAGAACCTGTCTGTTAATTCTTCTCCATTCTGCATAAGGAAAGTTATCTGCTTCAATGCCATCCGGTGTAAAATCAATACTGTAATCATCAGATTGGCTGCCGCTATGACTGATTGGCATGGCTTCTTCTTTTTTTCTCCCAAATTCACGCTCTATTTCCATGACAAAATAGCCCTTCTGGGGAACTGATTCTACATAGCCCTCCGCCACAAGCTGGTCATATGCCATAAGTATGGTGCTGCGGCTGAACTGCAGATATTCGGCAAACGCCCTTGACGATGGCAGCGCCTCTCCCGTTTTAAGATTTCCGCGTTTAATCTCCTCACGTATATACATGTATATCTGCTCATAGGCAGGCACCTTAGAATTATTATCAATAAATACTGCAAGTTCTTTCATATATATTCCTCTGGATTGGTTAATTTAGTATTTAGAAACATTTTTAATCATACCATATTTAATATCGTTGTACAATAGTGCTTTTTTTGGTATAATTATATATAGAAATGAATGTCGCAATCAGACGGCAGAACGGAGTTTATATGAAGGAAAAATTATATTCAATACCTGTTAATGATGCTTTTAGCGGTGACTGTGAATGTCCTGTCTGCACCATGTTCAAGAAGCTGGAGGATGATGCGGTGGATTACACAATGGGTCCCAGCTACATGGAGGATGACACCAGAGCCATGACTGATGCTTTGGGATTTTGTCACAAACACATCAAAATGGTATATCACAAGGATAACCGTCTTGGCATGGCGTGGGTTATGAAGACTCATTTTGACAAGACTATTGACGAAGTGCGCAAAGCCCTGCCGTCAGGTTCGGCCAAGATGCTTAAGAAGGGCATAGAGACATCTCCGGTTGTAAAATATCTGGATAAGCTCAATAACTCCTGCTTTGTCTGCAAAAGAATCAATGATTTTTTTGACAGATATGTGGACACTATCTTTTATCTGTGGAAATCAGACGGAGATTTCAAGTCACGCTTTAATTCCTGCAAGGGGTTCTGCAATGAGCACTACGTTATGCTGTTAAAGAAATCCGTGGATTTTCTTAAGGGAAGTGACCTTGAAGAATTCATCAATGTAATTAATGAACTGTATATTACCAATTTGGAACGTGTACGCGATGATGTCGCATGGTTCATCAACAAATTCGACTATAAATATCAGGATGAACCGTGGTATAACGCTAAGGATTCGGTAATACGCTCCATGGTCAAAAGCAATGGTGTCATATTGGAATAATCAGAATACCCGCAGGATTGAACCGCTCCCCGTCAAGTAGACAATTGAAAAAATG
>CAYPWY010000049.1:0-4130 GCA_964414835.1 uncultured Butyrivibrio sp.
GAAAGCAACTTGATGACAATCTCATAATCCGCTTCGGGGTCCATACGCAGACTGACAGCCGTAGGACGGACCTGCGACAAGCTGTCCTCCGCTGTCTCCTTGACTTGCTTGGATTCACCGTTTACAAACACCTCAAAACGGGCAGGAGAATATACATTCAGCTTGCCCTTCATGAAACGCTCCGCACGCAGATTGGTAGCAAACAGATAGAACAGATTGTCCTTGTCTGCCTTTGCCACAGTTACATATCCAGCCGTATCAGCAACCATACGTTCGTACCGACCTCCGTCGAAGTCGAGACTGACCTTCGTCTTCAGAAGATTGCCGGTAGTAAACTTGTCTCCCTTGAAGTTGATACTATCGCCCTGGAGGGGAGTGCGCACCGTAACGGCAGGACGCACATTATACTCAGCAACTCTTTCCTGAGCTTGGGCAGCCAATCCCGCAAGGAGCAGCAAACCCGACAAAACTGTGATTTTCTTCATTACTGTAAGATTAAATCGTTTCAAAACCATTCCATAAATTTCCGGGAGGGACGGGAGCCTCCACTTCTATCGGTTCTTTGGACACCGGATGCACAAAACGGATATACCGCGCATGCAGACAGATGCTGCCGTCGGGATTGGAGCGGGGCGAACCATACTTCAAATCTCCCTTGATGGGACAGCCCATCTTTGCCAACTGACAACGTATCTGGTGATGGCGTCCGGTTTTCAAATCTATTTCCAACAGATAATAGTTCTGCGACCGCCCGATGAGCCGGTAATGCAAAATCGCTTTCTTGCTGCCCGGCACCTCCTTGTCGTATGCATAACTCTTGTTCTGTTTCTCATTTCGCACCAGATAGTTCACCAATTCCCCCTCTTCCTCGCGGGGTAAGTTCTTCACTACTGCCCAGTAAGTCTTCTTCACCTCGCTATTCTTGAACATCTCGTTCAGGCGCGACAGTGCCTTACTGGTCTTGGCAAAAACAACAAGACCGCTCACGGGGCGGTCCAGCCGGTGGGCGACACCGATAAAGACATTTCCAGGCTTGCTGTACTTCTCTTTCAGGTACTGCTTTACAGTTTCCGAAAGCGGTGTATCACCCGTTTTGTCTCCCTGAACTATCTCGGAAGCGGTCTTGTTGACTATAATGATATGATTGTCTTCGTATACGACAGTCATCGGTTGTTAATGTTTAATGATTAGTGATTAATGATTAATGACTAACACCCAACTTCTCATTAAACATTAATCACTAATCATTAATCATTAAATTACATATTCATCCCACCATCTACCTGAATAACCTGACCGGATACATAAGAAGACATATCAGAAGCCAGGAAAGTAGCGATATTTGCCACGTCTTCGGGTGTGCCGCCACGACGCAAAGGAATCTTCTTGCACCATTCAGCCTTCACCTCTTCAGACAAGGCGTCGGTCATGGCTGTCATGATGAAGCCCGGAGCAATGGCATTGGCACGGATTCCACGAGAACCCAGCTCCTGAGCGATAGACTTGGCCAAAGCAATCATACCGGCTTTGGAAGCAGAATAGTTGGCCTGGCCGGCATTGCCGTGAACACCTACCACAGATGCCATATTGATAATGCTACCCGCCTTCTGGCGCATCATGATGGGTGTGCAGGCATGGATAAAGTTAAATGCCGATTTCAGGTTGACATTGATAACCATATCCCATTGCTGTTCGCTCATACGCATCATCAGACCGTCACGTGTGATACCGGCATTGTTTACCAGAATATCAATACGTCCAAAGTCCTTATGGATTTCTGCCACTACCTTGGCAGTGTCTTCAAAGTTTGCTGCATTGGAGGCATAAGCTTTTGCCTTTACTCCCAAAGCTTCCAATTCTTTTGCCGTAGCCTCGGCATTTTCATCAATCACCAAGTCAGTGAATGCGATGTTTGCTCCTTCTTGAGCGAACTTCAAAGCGATAGCCTTGCCGATGCCGCGTGCAGCACCTGTCACAATGGCTGTTTTTCCATCTAATAATCCCATATTATTTTAAAATTATTTATAAAATGTATTCTTACTTCTTTCCCAATGCACCAAGTACCAGACGGGTCACGTAAGTATCGCGTACCGCATCGTCCAGATTGGCCCCTATATGGCCGCGGATATAAGGTGTTTCAATACCTTTGACACTGTAATGCACAATCTCGGCAGTCATATCCAAGTCATCTATCTGGAAAACGCCCTTCTCCATACCTTCACGCAGAACCTCCTTGAAAAGCTGGGTCTCTGTAGCATCGAAACGTTTGCGCACTTTCTCCACTCTCCAAATATCCCGAAAGAAATTGGCACGAAGAGTACCATTCCGAAAGACAACCTCTTTTACCGCATCCAGATGGGTGTAAATCATTTCCATCAGTTTCTCGTCCGGCTGAATATCTTTCTCTACCACGTGCTTCATCATATCCGAAAGAATATCCAGCTCCGACTCGACAACAGCCAAGTAGATATCTTCCTTGCTCTTAAAATAGGTATAGAGCGTTCTCCTACCTTTCTTCGAAGCGAGGGCAATATCATTCATCGTGGTATTCTCAACGCCCATCTTTGCAAACAGCTGACGGGCAACGTCCACTAATTTAGCTTTTGTCTTCGATACGGTCATAGATTAATTGCACATTGCTTTATTATTTGAGCAAAAAAGCTTATTTACTTTCGTTCTGAATATCAAACACTTACAAATTACAACGTTTCAATTCATACTTATTTATTTTAAGTTGAGCACGACAAAGATAACAATTCTTTTTCATCTAACAGCATTTTCCTACAAATTCTTCCCTTGACCTACAAGAGTAAAAATCAGTGCCACAAGTAGTTCTTACTCACTTATAAGAAGCTACCAATGACAAAGAATATCTTAATGGATATACTCCAAGCTATTGAGAAGTTCATTTTTCTTCTTTTTTCTTATATTCGGATGGCAAATATCCAAACTCCTCTTTAAAAAACTTGGCAAATTGTTTGGGCGAAAGCCCTACTTGATAAGATATTTGTGAAATATTCATTTGACTTCCTTCCAAAAGTTTTCTACCTCTTTTCAAGCGCAGTATCCGCATGAATTCCAAAGGAGATTTTCCTGTAATTTGCATTAACTTTTTATATAACCCACTACGACTCATTCCTATTTGAGCACTAAGTTCCTCTACTGAGAATTCTGAATTATCCATATTCTCCTCGACTATACGAATGGCTTTCTCTATCAGTTGTTCATCTAAAGAACTAATGGTTATTTCCGATGGAGAGATGTCCCTCGTTTTAAATTTATCATGGTTCTGCAAAGTCCACATCAACAACTTTCTTATACGTAATAAAAGTATTTCCAAGTTAAACGGCTTTGTAATGTATTCATCTGCTCCCTCCTTCAAACAACTAAGAATATGTTCTTCAGCCGTACGGGCCGTAAGTAAAATAATAGGAATATGAGAATAGCGGATATCAGTCTTTATTTTGTGGCATAATTCCATTCCGTCCATTACTGGCATCATTATATCACTGATTACCACATGGATGGGTTGTTGCGCAAGCACTGTGAGAGCTTTCTTTCCATCAGACGCTTCATATACCTGATAATATTCCTGCAAACAACCGACAAGAAAACTACGAAAGTCATCATTGTCCTCTACTATCAGTAAAGAGCTCTTTTCTCTGTTCACTGAAGACATATCAGTAGTATGAAACTGCTCTTCCACATCAAGTGCTGATGTATCTTCTGTACAATTCAGCTTTAATGTCTTGGTAATCGGTAGGATAACCGTAAAAATAGTCCCTTGGGGATGATTATCCTCTACTTTTATCTCACCACCGTGGAGAGTAACATATTCTTTCACAATATGCAGACCGATACCACTCCCAATATAAGTAGTAGAAATGTGCTGTTCCTGAAAGAAACGGTCGAAAATCTTATCCTTATTCTCATTTTTAATACCGATACCGGTGTCACTTATTTGAATATGTATCTGTTCCCCATCACCGGCCAATATCTTGTCAATAGCAACTATCACACTACCATTATCATGATTGTACTTGATGGCATTTGACAGAAGGTTGGATATGATTCGCTGCACTTTGTTACGGTCAAAATCCATTTCTATTTTTGAAGTGTCGATACAAACT
>CAYPWY010000050.1:0-3302 GCA_964414835.1 uncultured Butyrivibrio sp.
CACTTTTTATTGCTTTTGGCTGCTCGATTTCGAGACCTGACATGAGCCAGTCAAACTGCCTCCATGTAATGGATTTTACCTCATTACGGTTACGCGGCCAACGATATTTTCCCACGTTGGCATCCAGGCGTTTATATAAAAGTACGAAACCGTCACGCTCGTGAAGCAGTACTTTTATCCGGTCACTACGTTTGCCGCAGAACAGATAGATTGCTGTATTTCTGGCAGGATTCATCTTTAACTGATCCTGAATGATGGAGCATAATCCATCAATTGATTTACGCATATCTGTATATCCACAGATCACGTAAATCTCATCTGCGACAGTGATGTCCCCTAACATATCCCTGCCACAGTGTTAAGAATCTGTGACAAAAGTCCTGGAGCAACATCATTTGAGATTTTTATAGAAACATTCCTGAACATGATCTCGATGGCCGGGCTGGCCTCTTTTACAGGAAGCATTGTGCTTCCAGCTGATGGAATGAGTGATCCTTGATGATCAGGTATCACCTCAAGCTTTACGACATCCTATTTAAGGTTTGGCTTATAATCGCCGCGTCCTGTGGCAGATGGGATATCATAACAGGCTTTTTTCCTCAGCCGTTTGACCCAGTTGTAAAAGGTTCCAGAATTGATGTCATGCTCTGTACACCATTGGTAATCACTAAGACCGCTGCTGCGGCATTCCATGATAAGTTGATATTGTTCATCTGCTGTGCGTCTTTGTGCTTTCATACAGGAAACCTCCATAATTATAGTGAAACGCTCGCATTTCATAGTATCTAGCGCCGATACTGCAGTAAAATGCTGGCATCTATCATCTGTAATTATGGCACATTTTTCAGGGGTTTTAAATCCACCCTGAAACTAGGCGCTTACATCATTATACATACATGGATGGATTCGCACATTTATTGAATCAGATCAGGAAATTGACCAAATAGTATATCGCATTTGTAGAAATACTCCACCTGCCGTAAAATATACTTGTCAGGACAACAAGAACCACATAAAGTATAATCCAGACCCTGAATTATTATGGTATGTAAATTAGAAAAGACCAGTGCTGAATGTATCGTTGAATACTGCTGCAAAAAGGGCGATTAAATCGTCCTCTTTTATTGTGAAAATATGTCTTGCACAAGATTTCAAAAGTATTGCACAAGACCACATTTCATTTGTTACTTACCGTTGGAATTTTGTGTGTTTTTGTGCTGTCTCATAAAATTTCAAAACACAAGAAAAACCCCGAAAACACAGTGTTTTCGGGGAACATCTTTTCTTTGCAATATTCTCTTGAATTATCTCTTTGTTAATTCCCGACACTGAAAACACTGCATTTTTAAGGTTTTTGTGTGTTGTGTGTTAGTTATACATGGATTTTCACAGCATTTTTCATTTAACAAGCTCTATTATGATTTAATACCGCTTTAACAATAGCCTCTGCTACTGCGTCCTTATCAGAATTATAAACCATTACATCATCTTTGTCATCAACAAAACATACTTCAATAAGAATTGACGGTTTATTTGTATGCTTCAAAAAATACAATCCCTGATTAATCTTAACGCCCCTATTTTTAAATCCAAGCTTGGACATCTGATTACATATTCTTTTCGCAATGTCCGCCTTGTCTGAATTATTATCAAAAACCAAGACCTCCGTACCGGTAGTACGTCCGTTCCCCTTCTTGTCACCGGCTCCTGAATTAAAATGAATTGATATGTTAAGGTCCACATTTTTTTCTGAATTGCATTTTGAGCATATCCTATATAATACATCACTCTGGCTTGTCCCTCTGTTTACCGTACAGTTGACAGCTTTAATGCCATTTTTCTTTAGAAGCTTAATAACCTTCTTGCAAATAACCCTGTTTTCTTTTGATTCATCAATAAGTCCTACTGCTCCTGCTGCCACTCTGCCGGATGGATTATGTCCGGCATGAACTGTAACTTTTTTTATTTTATTCATCAGTATCACCTTTTCCTTTCTTATCATCATTCTTTAAAACATCAATAGCTTTAATTATAACTGAAGGAATTGGTATTCCCATAAGACCCGCATTTTCTGTTATAGAAATAACCTCATTAGCTATAAATGCTATTATCACCGCATCCCTTATGTAAGTTGAGCCAACTGTTAAATCAAGCCGGTATGCCACAAGAACAAAAAGCAGCATTACGCCTTTTTTTGCAAGTCCTTTAAATCCTGCGCTTGAACTCAGTCCGCCACTTTCTGATTTTTCCGACTTCCGAAACACTCCTGCAACTATCCAGCCGGTAATATAATCCACTGCCATTACTATGCACAATGTAGCAAGCCCTGTATCCCATCCACCTAACAGTGTGGATATAAAGCTTCCTATTATTCCTATTCCTGCCACTACTGCATTTTTCATTATTAAACACCCTCTTTCTATTTCTTAGTTACCGTAGCTTCCACCCATACAAGCTGTCCGGTTGATATTGATATTCCATTAGGAACAAAGTATACGATATGGTCATAAGTGTTTATAGATATAACATAGCAATTTCCACTAGTTCCGTTAAATAGTGTCAACTCCGTCTTTGAATTATCATCAGGGTTTACATACATCCAAAATCTATACGATATATTGTAATTATTTATATTATTTACGTTTATACCGTCAGGTAATGGAAGCGGAGCATGAGGCGGAGCACCATACTGACCTAGTGAACCTGTAACAGTGGTATATCTATGCACACCAACGGGCGATACTTCGGAATTTATTTTTGCAAGTACCGACTGGGCTGTCAGTTTTGCCGTTCTTGCACATGCTTCAATAAATGTCAGGTTATCAGATGATACTCCTGATAATGGGGATGCTTCTGAAACATCCCCGTCAGGTTTTGACATTATCTTGCGTATTGATTTTATTAATCCCATAGACATTCACCTCTTAAATTTATCTATGCAGTCGCTTCACTAAGCGCGGCTGTAACGGCTGTGTCAAGCTCAGTTTCATCAACAAACTTCAGCTGTGCAAGATGATATGATGTCACCAGACCGGGAGTGGCGCCGTCAGAGTCTACAACAGGTATACTCACAACAGACATAGCTCCATCTGCATCTAATAAAGCCATAGTATTACCAGTCCAGCTAAGCGATGTAGGCACATCCGGAGCACCACTCAAATCTCCATAGTTACCTGAAAACTCACTTTTTGCATTCCATGCCGTACGTTCGTCAGATGTTATATGGATGTTTTTGTCGCCTTTGTGGGTTATAAAATCTGCAATAGCTTTTGCAATCTTACCAAGCATTACGCTTAATTTCT
>CAYPWY010000051.1:0-2990 GCA_964414835.1 uncultured Butyrivibrio sp.
GTGTTTTTCACAGGATGCCCTCTTGGATGCGTATACTGCCAAAACGGGGAGATAGCAAAGCAAGGGAAAGCCGCAGTAGAAATAACTTCCGGACGGCTTGCAGGAATCTTTATGGAGCAGCAGGAACGGGGCGCCAACAATATTAATCTTGTGACTCCTACGCATTTTGTCCCCCAGCTTGTTGAAGGATTAACCATTGCCAGACAAAGGGGGCTTACAATTCCGGTTGTGTACAACACCGGAAGCTATGAAAAGGCGGAGACACTTAAGATGCTTGAAGGCCTTGTTGACGTATATCTTCCGGATATGAAATATATTGACAGTGATTTGTCAAAACGCTATTCAAATGCGCCGGACTACGCCCATGCGGCAAAAGCCGCCATCGCAGAGATGGTGCGGCAGGTGGGAGAACCTGATTTTGCAAAGGGGCGCAGGGATGTTGAAGACGGTATAATGGTGCGTGGTGTCATTGTAAGGCATCTGATGCTTCCGGGCTGCCTTGAGGATTCCAAAGCCGTTGTAAAATATCTCTATGAGACATACGGAGACAAAATATACATAAGCATTATGAACCAGTATACGCCGGTGAAGGACATAGGCAGAAGCTATCCGGAGCTTGACAGAAGAATAACAGCCCGCCAGTATGACAGGCTTATCGATTATGCCATAGAGCTTGGAGTGGAAAATGGTTTTGTTCAGGAGGGCAAAACAGCAAGGGAAAGCTTTATACCTGATTTTGACGGAAGGAACATATAAGAGGAATATATAATATGATAAAATCACAGTGCAAATATGCCGTCAAATGCGGCGGATGCAAATATATAGGGCAGGATTACCAAAAGCAGCTTAAGGAAAAGCAGCAGCTTGTAACAACACTGATGAAACCATTTGGCAAGGTATTGCCTATTATCGGAATGGCGGACCCGTATCATTACCGCAATAAGGTCCATGCAGTTGTTGGCGGAGACAGGAAGGGAAATATTTTTGCGGGAACATACGAAAGCGGAAGTCATAGAATAGTTCCGGTAGAAAGCTGCCAAATTGATGATGAATCAGCGGACAGTATTATAAATACCATTGTAAAGCTGATGAAGTCTTTTAAATACAAGCCCTATAACGAGGACTCGCACCGGGGCTTTCTGCGCCATATTCTTGTGCGCAGCGGACATGCTACAGGGCAGATTATGGTGGTGCTTGTTGTGGGAGATTCGTTTTTCCCTTCCAAAAATAATTTTGTTAAAGCTCTTTTGAAGGAGCATCCCCAGATAACCACAATAGTCATGAATGTGAATAATCGCAATACAAGTATGATTTTAGGTGAGCGGCAGCAGGTGATTTACGGAAAAGGATATATAGAGGATGAGCTTTGCGGCTGCCGTTTCAAGATTTCACCCAAATCCTTTTACCAGATTAATTCCGTTCAGACGGAGGTGCTGTATGGGCTTGCCATGGAGTATGCAGGACTTACGGGAAAAGAGAATGTCATAGACGCATACAGCGGAATAGGAACTATCGGAATTGTGGCATCTCAAAAAGCCAAAACTGTTACAGGCATTGAGCTTAATGCTGACGCAGTAGCCGACGCAAAAATTAATTTACGATTTAATAAATGCACAAACGCCCGATATATAAAAGGCGATGCAGGCGAATTTATGCGTAAGGAGGCGGCAGCAGGCAGACGATACGATGTGGTTTTTATGGACCCGCCAAGAGCCGGAAGCAGCAGGATTTTTCTGGATTCAATAGCCAAATTGTCCCCTGGCAAGGTTGTATACATATCCTGCAGTCCGGAAACACTTGCAAGGGATGTAAAGTACCTTATAGGCAGAGGCTACCGGATGGAAAAATGCCGTCCGGTTGATATGTTTCCGTGGACGGAAAGCATCGAGACGGTATGTTTATTGTCCAAACTTCATTCAGACCAACAATCGAGGTGGAGTTGAAGATGGATGAGACTGATTTGACTGTTGCAGAGAGCAAAGCCACTTATGAGGAAATCAAGGATTATGTACTGGAACATAGTGGATTAAAGGTCAGTAATTATTTTGTTTCTGAGGTTAAAAAGATAAATACTGATAGACTTATTTATGAATTCTCAGAGATATCTATTGAGATGTTCAAAAATAATCAATGTATGAGAAAAGTAGAAATATCTGTTATCCACTATGGAAAACGTTAAAAACTGATTGTACAGTTATCAGTGTGGGACATTCCTAACATTGCATATCTCTCGGTAAAAGAGAGTAACTCTAGATGTGCTACTTGACTCAATAAAGTCAGATGGAGCAGGAAAAAATATAGGAGCCATTTATAATGAGCTATCTATATATAAGAACCCACATTTTGATGGGGAAATGGATTATTTTTCCAAGGCAATGAAATATTTTGGAAATAATTTGCAATAGAAATACTGCAATTTAACTAATTAATGTAATAATGTAAAAATCATATATGGGAAGATAGCTACAAGCTGTTTTGACTATGAATGGGGTAAAAGAACATGTAGATGTAAGGAACATAAAAGGTAAAAAGGCGGAAGGGAGCAAAGTGCAATTGGATGATTATGGAGAAATTTTGATATATCAGTCAGAGGATGGATTAACTAATATAGAAGTCAAGATGCAAGATGAAACAGTATGGTTGTCGCAACAGCAAATGGCAGATTTATTTCAAACATCAAGAACGAATATTGTAGAACACATAAAACATATTTATGCAGAAGATGAACTTGACGAAGCTTCAACCTGTCGGAAATTCCGACAGGTTCGTACAGAAGGAAATCGTAAAGTGTCCAGAGAACTGCCCTATTATAATCTTGATATGATTATTTCTCTTGGATATAGAGTAAAATCTAAAATCGCTACGAATTTTCGGAGATGGGCTACTGAACGCTTAAAAGAGTATATGATAAAAGGCTTTACGATGGACGATGAGAGGCTGAAAAATCTGGGCGGCGGTAATTACTGGAAAGAGTTATTAGATCGTATAAG
>CAYPWY010000052.1:0-2707 GCA_964414835.1 uncultured Butyrivibrio sp.
GCAGAGGAAGAAATTCTTAACCGTAAAGAATTTCAGGCGGTTGCGAATACGGTAGATTTTACCAGCGTGACCGATACGGCAGATGATGGCACTAAAGTAGTTAAAGCCGGTACTCCGGTAGACAAAGATGGTGTCCCG
Organism: uncultured Butyrivibrio sp.; assembly: GCA_964414835.1. Classification (GTDB taxonomy): domain Bacteria; phylum Bacillota; class Clostridia; order Lachnospirales; family Lachnospiraceae; genus Eshraghiella. The sequence goes on from CAYPWY010000052.1 coordinate 139, forward strand.
GTGACCGCTACTCCGTGGACTGGAGCGGTTGGTATTCTGCTTCACGATGTGTATGAGGACAGACCGCAGCAGGCAGTATTGAAACAGGCATATATCAATGTTACCAGAGCACAGACCAACAGCGGGCTTACTTATGATGGTGCACTTGCAGCGGCATTAAATCTGGCCGGTTGCCGGATTGTATTTGAGGAACCTGTTATTTTAGCAACGGCATAAGGAACAAATAACCGGCTAAAAAAATGATTTTAGTTGCTTACCCCGAATAATTAAGGGGTGGAAAGGATGAGAATATGAGATTAACTGATGTATTTTCCGCTGAGGCGGTAGCGATTAGACAGACTTCTGACCCGGCTAACTCTATGCCGATGGCAGGTCTGGCATTTTTCCCGAACAAGAAGAAGATGGGAATTGACCTGAAATGGATTAAGACTCACAAGGGACTTGGTGTTGCCTTGAAACCGTCCGCACTTGATAGCCTTGCAACTATCAGAGGCAGAAAAGGTTTTCATGCAATCACTCAGGAAATGCCGTTCTTCCGTGAGAGCATGACCATTAAGGAACAGGATATTGCGGAAATTCAGAGAGCGCAGGAATCTAATGACCCGTATCTTGATGAAGTTCTGGCACATATTTATGATGATACTAATGAACTCATCAAAGGCGCGGCTATTTCTGCCGAGCGCATGAGAATGGGGCTTCTGGCACCTGAGAACGGCGAAATGAAGCTTACAATTGGTATGGCAGATAATACGCTGTATAGCTACAACTATGATGAGGACGGCACCTGGAAAGCCGATCATTACATGGAAATCACTACTGACGCGGACAAATGGAGTGCTTCTGATACGGCGAAACCGTTGAATGATATTCAGGAGGCAACAGATTATCTGTCTAGCCTTGGCGTAATTCCGAGATATGCCATGATGACCACAAAGACTCTTAATTACCTGGTTGCGTCTGATCAGATCAAGAATGCGCTTATTACTGTTTCCGGAAAGAACATTGATTTCCTGGACAAAGCCACTGCGAAGGAAGTATTTACCAGAAAGACTGGTCTGACTCCGATCATTAACGATAACAAGTTCAAAGATTATGACGGAACCGACAAGAAGTTTTATCCGGACGACTACATCACAATTATTGGTTCCGATATCCTTGGAAATACTTGGTATGGTGTAACACCAGAGGAAAGAACCCTTCTCGGTGATTCTAAGGTTGATGTAAGCGTACTTGATAGTGGCGTTGCAATTGCCGTTCAGACCATTTACGGCCCGCCGGTACAATATACCACTACAGCATCTCAGATTGTACTTCCGTCCTTTGAGGGCATGGATAGCATCTATGTAATTAAAGTAGCTTAACCAGAGAATGGGAGGTGATCTGCGTGAAATACAATCATGTAGTCAAAGCCAACGGGGTATATTATCCTGCCGGTTCAGAAATTCCAGAGAATAAGGGAGAGGAAGATTTTTCTCTCCCTTTTACGGATACTGAGATCAAGATGGAGACAGAACCTGTCAAACGTGGCAGACCCAGGAAAAATAGTTAGGTGGTGAAATTGGCATGGAAGAATTGCTTCGACAGTTAATTGAATATGTTGGTGATGATTATTGTGCGGAGCAGGATTCTTTTTTGCTTACACTAATAGAAGATGCAATAGAAGAAGTTGCCAACGAGATGTATCCTTTTGGTTTTTCTTCCGATGAAGAAGAAGAACGTGTAAAAGCCATGGCAATGAAGCGATATAAAAGTAAAATACGTAAAATTGCTCAATATCATTATGATAAGCAAGGGAACGAAGGTGTTACCAGTTTTTCAGAAGGTGGTACAACAGCTTCGTACGAGAATTCCGGAACTCCGGAAAGCTATCTGCGTGGGATTATTCCAGTGGCAAAGATAATCTGATGTAAAAGACGGTGCATGGCATAGCATCCTCCCACTATGTCGTAGGGGTGCTCTTTAAGTGTGGAAGGGGTGAGCACGTTGTCTTGGGAGAAAAAATGATAATGAGGTATTTTACATGGAATGCGAGACGAGATGTGTAAATGATCGTCGTTTAGAATCCATTGAGCGGGATATAAAGGAATTGAAGGAAAAGCATTCTCGCGACAGCAAAATATTTTATGACCGAATCGGGCTGCTGGAAAAAGACAATGTTCGTTTTGGAAGTGATGTAGAGCATATAAAGAAAACCATGGACGAGATGAATCAAAACATCAAAACGCTCATGGAGACTCCTGCCAAACGGTATGAAACAATTATTGCTTGTGTAATAACAACAGTAGTAGGGACGGTTATTGGATTTCTATTAAGCGGCGTTATACCTATGTAAATTCCACGAAGGGAGGCGTGGAATGACACAAAGTAAGCAAATTAAGATATACGATTTTACAAAAGTAGAAATTGAGATGTTTCTTCAATGGGCGAATTTTACACCGGATGAAGAGACATTATTTTTACTACGTTCCAAATATTATACGCTTGAGCAGGCAGCAGAGGAAATGAATGTGAGTAGTAAGACTGCTTACCGTTTGAATAAGCGGGTCAAAAATAAGATTGTGAAGGTATG
>CAYPWY010000053.1:0-2427 GCA_964414835.1 uncultured Butyrivibrio sp.
GAAAAATAAGTCTGTGAAAGTTTGTCAACAGACCCTTTTGTTCACACACTCTATATAAAAGTAGAGCAAAGAAAAATGATACACAGGAGGACTAGCCTATGAACCACTCAAATATTATTATGTACACCACCGAAGACGGTCTGACGAAAATAGAAACTACCTTTGATGAAGATACTGTATGGCTTTCCATTGACCAAATGGCAGAGCTGTTTCAGCGTGACCGTAGCGTAATCGGAAAACATGTCCGTAACATCTTCAAAGAAGGCGAATGAGATAAAAATTCAGTATGGGCAAAATTTGCCTACACTGCTTCCGACGGCAAAGATTACAATGTTGATTTCTACAATCTTGATGTAATCATCTCCGTAGGATACCGTGTAAAATCCCACCGTGGTACACAGTTCCGTATCTGGGCTATGGGAATATTAAAGGAATACATGAAAAAGGGATTTGCATTAGATGATGACCGCTTAAAAAGACTTGGCGGCGGCAATTACTTTGACGAATTACTTGCCCGCATCAGAGACATCCGCTCCTCTGAAAAGGTATTCTGGCGAAAGGTTCTGGAAATCTATGCTACCAGTATCGATTATGATCCTCGTGCTGAGAGTTCCCTTCTGTTCTTCAAGCAGGTTCAGAATAAAATGCACTGGCAGCACACAAGCACACCGCAGCAGAGGTTATCTACCAACGTGCCAATGCAGAAAAAGATAATATGGGACTCACCTCATGGGCTAGCGATACTATCCGTCGCTCCGATGTGGAAGTGGCAAAAAACTATCTTACCCAGCAAGAACTGGATGCTTTAAACAAAATAGTTACCGCCTATCTTGATATAGCAGAAGTACACGCTCTCAATCAAGAGCCTATGTATATGAAGGACTGGCTGGAAACCATTGATGATTACCTGAAAATGACCCGCCGTGATATTCTTACCAGTAGTGGTCATATCAGTCATAAACAGGCACTGGATAAAGCTCATGCAGAATATACTAAGTACAAGAACCGCTTAGAAAGCACTATTTCTCCGGTAGAACAAGACTTTATCAAAAGTATTGACACATTGGAAGGGATTGCTGATTCTGAGAAAAAATAATCTCTTTATATTCATATTTTATTTGACCGCTGTTATCAGTTCCCTTATAATAGCAAGTAGCAATATTTCTGGTCGGGCTGGTCGAGAGACCCTGGTCCATCTACAAACAGGGAAGTTCCCTGTTATATAATGAAAAGCCGAGAGGTTTGCACCACATTGTGGGACAAACCTCTACTAATGAGACTCCTTTACAAAAGTTAATTATCTTCATCGTATGGCAGTATAAGCCAGTCTCCGGTTTCAGTTACTCTATAATATTTCTTCTTTTCTGTATCAACCTTTATTACCGGAATAATACCACTATCTAAAACCGTTCCATCTATGTAATAGTGAGATTCTCCATCAAAATAAATATCATGAAATGTTCTGTCTTGTGCTATGACCGCAGTTCCTATATGTCCCGCAACAATTCTTATATCATCATTTCCACAATGGAATCGTCCTAGTTGTGCCGGGAATTTTTCAGTAAAAGTAAATTCATCAGTTCCCCATTCCCACATATCCTCGGCTTCTTCGTCTATGCCTGCATGCGCAAAAATAGTATCCCCTTCGAAATAATATCTACGGAGATTTTGCATCCACGATATATATTTATCATCGTCATCATCCTCATCCACGCCTGAACCCAAAAATCTATCTTCGCCAATTGGCCATCGACCATCACATGCCATATCCTCATGATTGCCCGCTAATACAATTACTTTATCAGAACCATACTTGCATTCCAAATCCATTATCCTATTAAGAACACCATAGTTATCTTGTCCGCCATGTATATAATCTCCACACAGAACAAGCTTATTACTTCCTGAAAAATCAACCAATTTAAGGGATTCATCAAACGACTGTAAACAACCATGAATGTCGCTCATTGCATATATATTCATTCATCTACCACCTTCGTTTTCATCGTTTCACAGTGACCATAAAATTTCAATAGGCAGTTCGTAGAACTGCCCGTACTTTAACATATCTTTTACAAAGACAACTTATGCTGACTGTTTTTACCTGTAACAACACTTTGGCTTGCCAGAGTCGAGTCTCTCTTCTCAGTTCCAGATTCCGTTTTACATATATCTACAATATCTTTTATCACAGAATCATTTATATCCTTAACAAATTGAAATTTATTTAAAAACTCCTTTGGTGTTGTTGAATTATTAAATGAACGACAGATTTTTGTGTTTCCGAACTACACCTTCACAACCACTTGGACATTTACTCCGTTGGAAATTGCCTTTTTCTTCTCTTTTCGGTCACTTTGGGAGAACAGTATATGTCGCTCAAAGTGCCTAAATTCAAGGAGTTTCAGGTATTTTTCCTTTGGAGCA